>NZ_CAJJWO010000031.1 GCF_905196875.1 uncultured Parabacteroides sp.
TTCCCTCCGATTTTAAACTGTGCAGAAGCAGTCAGGCTGACACCTGCCAGCAAAATTACTGATAATAACGTTGTTCTCATACTCAATTTTTATATATACTTAGTTTGTTTGCATTTGCAAAAATTCCATCAACTGGTTAAATGTGATATCTTTTAATATAACTCTTTTCGTTTTATCCAACAGGTAGAGGGTTGGTATCGCTTTCAGATCATATATCTCATCATTTTTCAGGCTGACAGTATTATCATATGAATTGATCCAGGCTACCGGGACATCCGGAATATGTTTACGCCAGGCTTCCAGGTCCTCATCGGGATAAACGGCAAGTATTTTCAGTTTATTATCAGACATCATTCGACCGATCAACGGATTCGCCGACAGCTGTTCTGTTATTTCTTTACAGGCATGGCAATCCGGATTGTAGAAAAATAATAAAAGATAATCGGTTTTTACATTATATAATGTACCTGTTTTCCCGTTGGCCAGGGTATAAGTAAAGTCTGTTGCCGGCTCGCCTACCTTATTCTTCAATGCAAGTTCCAGTAAATGGGCGGGACGGATCTTGTTTACTTCGTCGAAAACCGGTGCAGCCAGCACGGATTCAAGCACAGGAATATACAAAGATTCATCGCGCATCGGAGAATTAGGATCGTAAAGATACTTTTCATACAGACCGGCCATATAAGCAAAAAAGGTACTATCGGCCGTAGCCTTGTGCATCATGGCTTTGATAGAAGAAGTCGCAATTTCCGGTGCCACATATTTCATCAGGTCGATATAGTTGGTAAGGGCTTGTTCCGTAATATCCGGCAGATGGATATACGCCGTATCAGTAAAATCGAATTTATCCCAGTAATGCTGGACCAGATATTTAGCACGTTCACCCGGATCGGTAATCATACTGGGAACGGGAACCATTTCAAATGTTTTCGACGTTGTATCCTCTTTTTCTGTTTTTACCGTTTGCTGACCGTGACATGAACTAAAAATCAACGCAAATGCCAACAAGCAAAGTATTCTGACTATCATATCTTTATGTTTTATGGTACAAATATAATAGTTACTAAAGTTTCAAATATAACTTTAACCAATTATTTTACATAAAAAACCATTCTGACTTTCCTGTTTATAAAGAAATGTCAGAATGGCTTCATATCTTAATATTCAGTTTTTAACGAATAATCACCTTTTCAGTTTTCTGCCGGTTGCGGGTGATTACGGTAATCAGAGCGACTTGTTCAGGTATCAAAACGCTGAGTGAAACCGAACTTTGCCGGATAGCTCGTTTGTTATATATCAACCTACCGTTCAAAGCATGTATCTTCACTGATTCAATCGGATCGTCGACAGAACTGCTCGCCATGACTCTGCCTTTACCGACAGCAATACGTATACCCGAATCCGGAATGTCATCCTCTTTTATTTCTCCTATTCGCAGAAATAACCTTCCTTCTACAGAGCCGGTCTGGTTATCGAATGTATACTCGGGATTCTCCCTCATATTTTGCAATGTACCCGTGAAGGTATCCTGCAGATAAATATCCTGGAAAGTATCAAACGTTTCCATTCCGGACAGGCGAAGCATCAGCTTACCTTTGACATCGGTACGGATACCCAACTCAATGGGTTCCGACAAATCGCCCAACGTATGGATGGAAGCAGCCTTTCCATCCAGCAACGTATATAAAACGGCGGGAGTCATGTTGTCTTTCGAGAAGAGGGTCCACATATCCTTACGCACCTGGTACCGATTTTTCTCAAACGGCACATATTTCAGGCGGATATGACTTTGGGCAACCTGGTCGCGCAACACATCCATCCGCAATGTTGCTTCTTCCGGGCTACGGGTGGATCGCGATCGCAGAGTGATATCAGACGTTGTCATCGACATCGAAAAGTTGAATTGAAGACTGGATATCTCTCCCGTTTTTTCTACAATAAAAGATTGCATAGGTGCAATCAGATTCGGATCATCTGAAAAGACTCCCGGATTATAGGCTTCAAACGTTTCATTATCCGTCCATATATAGTAACCGCCTGTTATAGACGGATTCATTCTTTTAAATTCCCCAAAATCCAGATGTGACATAAAAGGATTCCCCAACAGAGCTGTCGTGTAAGTACTTTTATCGTCTTTCACTTCCACATCAAATCCTTCGATTTTCCTGTTCGAAGGCAGGTTGCCATCCATAGCTATACGTTGCTCATAAGTAAACCGCCCCAGACCTGTTCGATCCATTTCCTTTGTTTCCCCCAGATAGACACCATGGTAATTCCACATAGAATAAGTTGCACTGTCTTTTGGAAAACGGAAAGACTGCAATTGCTGCTCAAGATCTTCTCCATCGTAAACCCCGATAGCGTATCCCAGCCCCGGATACAATTCTTCGGTCAGTGTATTGAAAGGATTCGAGAAATCACCAGTCACCTTTGCCGGAGTATCTTGTGTCTGTGGGTTGGTCGTGTTGTATTTCATCATATAGACTGCCGGATTCTGCCGTTTTACACTTCCTTCGACAAAATAATCACCGGAATATATGGCACGCAAAGGAGCCGAGACAGTATACCAACGACCGGGTTTCACATCGAGATCGACTTCGGCAAACCGGTAGTTCAAATAATTCGTACGAGCCACGCCGCCTCCCATCTTGAATATAATGGTATCGCAAGCGGGACGGAGAGAAAAACCGGTATCATTTTGCTTTTCTTTCTGAAGATTCAGATATAACTGGCTATTGGTATAATCATTTACCAAGTTCAACGAATCCACCGTCGGTTCTATCAACAAAGGATAATGATCTAACAGGGTCGTTTGATTCACATCGATCGATCCGTTGGGAATAATCACATTGGTACAGGAACCGGGTACCCCATTATCCCAGTTACGGAAATCGTTCCAGTTATTGGCCTCTCCTTCGCCGGTCCAGGTGGTTACCTTGGGGAATAAAACAAACTCATGCGTGGACGCTTCAGTACATCCAACGGAGTTGTTAGCTGTCAACGAAACGGTATAGAATCCCGGAGCATAGTCTTCCAGCTTCAATCTCATTGTTTTTGCTGTGGTATCGGCGAGAACTGTCCCGCCTACCATCCAGGTATAACTTACATAAGGACTACTTTCACTCACTTGCGTATCCTGATTGGTAATAGTTATATACCCATCTTCATCCACATCGGAATAACAGAATGCTGTTCTGTTGCCGGCTAGTGAAGGTGCGGGAAGAATATCCACGGAAGCTGCAAAAATCAACTCGCGAGGTTCCGACACGGCCAAACAGGCATAGTTCGGAGTATCGTTGAAGGCTCCCGACTGACCTACCACTAAACGATAATATCCATTATTGGCAGCCGTAAAACGATCGATCACGAGGCTCGATTTCTCTGTCGTGATCACTCCGGAAGTCACATTACCGATGGAACCGACGGGTTGCCACGGACCGTCTTTACCGGTAGAACTGAACTCCCATCGATAATCGAGGTAATTTCCCAGGGTACCGTCATCGGTATAAGTTCCTTGCAGGATGGCCACACCTTCTTCTCTCGCACAAACATAACCGCTTACAGACGGTACGAGAGTGACGGGAGGAATGACCAGATAGATTTCGATATCATCCATCAACGCATCATTTCCACCTCCGGTACCAAAGTTATTATTGACTACTTCCAAAGTTATACCTGTTACTCCCTCCGGAACAAAGAATCTGAATCCGTATTGTCTCCATCTATTTCCTTCCGCATCGAGCATATTACCGGAAAGATATTCGGCTAATACCTCTCCGGTATCCGTATTCGTCAATATAAATTTAAGATTCACCTTCTCCAGTCCGTTCCAATTTACAAAGCTGGTAAACCAACCGGTAATAACTAACTCTATATTCCGGCATGCCCCCAGGTTAGTTAGCTGATGGGTATAGAAACGTCCGGGATTTTCCGTCGCGTTCACAGCTACCAGATAGCCATGAGTCTCATTAGGCTGGTCTTCATAAATATGGTCTGCCATCTTCATCCATCCCCCGCTACTACCTCCAGGACTTTCCTTCGTGATTATATAACCGCCTTCCGGCAAATCCTGGTCGTCTATCTTATGCTGTTCATAATCTATTTTAATGTGATCAATAGGTTCTTGCTTTACTTTCGGATCACCGGGATCTGTTCCTCCAAAACTTTCCCGGTGTATACGGCGAGCTTTTGCCGGAGATACAACAGCATCCACACTGCCACACAGATAACCCGGCTGTAAAGAGTATGCGACTCTCTTCATATCGGGAACAGGTATTCCTTGGGCGTCGCATATCTCTACCCAATATGTCCTTTCTTTAAACTGTCCTTCCGTATTTCTTTCGTTCTGGACAGACATGGTATGTGTCTTTCCGTCGGAGACTATAATAGGATCCTTAACAGCCTGCTCTGAAGGAAATTTCTGAGTATAATCATACTCGTCCTGATCGGGTAACAGATCTTCCGCACCTCCGAATTCACTGGTGTACCATTTATACGTAATCCCAGGTATTTCGGGTACTTCCATATGAATAAGCGAAGGTAAATAACCGGGTTCCCCCCTGCTCACCATTCCAGGAGAATATTCACCATTACTTCCTCTGTAAAAAGAAGCCTGTCCATCCGTCATATTATCAGGACAAACAAAATAAATTTTTGACATAGAGATGTCTTTCGGAATAAATTTAACCGGATCGGAATGGGCGGATCCATTATTTCCCGTTATCATAAAGCGATAATAAACAGGTTCTTCAATAGGTACTGTCGTATAATCGGTTGTAAAGTTAGCATTTGCATGAGTTCCGGTAGACCCGGTTCCAGTACAATTGACCCATGCACCGTTTTCAGAGCGTACCTGCCATTGGTAGGTCAGCGTACCGGTCAAATTACCGCACGCATATGACCCCGTAAGTGTTTCTTTCCGGCCGGATAATACAGGGATTTCCGCGCCTGCAGGCGTCAATATTTGTACCGGACCTAATGCCTTTATTTCAATATCATCCAGGGCAAAAGCCTTACCCCAGTCCCATTCTCCTTCCGCAAGTATGGAAAGTGTGGCAGATGTTGCACCTTGCGGTACAAAAAAGTCGATTCCATATTGTATCCAGGGGGCACTACTTCCTCCGTTAATCTCCCCGGTCGTTATTTCCTGTGTACTTCCGTTGTTGAAACTTACAAGAAATTTGAAATTCTGCCTGGTGTTAGGGTTTTTCTCCAAATTGGCAATCCAGGCTTTAAACGACAGCTTCGAGCCGGCACACAGATCAGAAAGCGTAGTCGTATAAAATTTCATGATTTCACCGTCTAATGCTTTCCTCGCATGCACCAACAAAAAGTAACCGTCTTTACAATCGGAATGATCCGTTACATCCGTATACCAGTCTGTCGTGCTTTCAGAACCTCCATTCGACCAGTAATTCGGATACACCTGATTGGTAATTATATAGTAGCCGCTTCCCGGGTTGGGTCTTACAGTTCCCGCATCTACATTTACATAATCATATCCGGGAATAACATACAAATTGTCTGCTTTATAAACAAAATTCTGTGTGGAACCACAGCCTCCGAAATCTTCCCGGATCAGATAATCGGCATCCCGGAACACTTGTACAGGCGCAGAGGTCAAAGCCCCTGTAAAATCGTTACTGGCATTACTTCCATCGATTATCGATACTCTGTAATAATAACCATCTTCCACAGGAGATACATATGTAGCGAACATTCCGCTAAGCCCTGTAGCAGAGCCATCCAAGGCCGTAATATCTGTCCATCCGCTACTGCCGTCAGCACTTTTTTGCCATCTGTATTTTATAGAAGGACTGACATATTTGTAATCCACAGCAAAGTTCACATTGGAACCGACTGTACTCCCTGATGCAGGAGAGGTGATGGTTACATATGATTCATAGTCCGTAAGGGATATGTCATCGAGGCCAAGCCAGAGATTATCGCCTACGGACGAGATACGTATTTTAACGGTACTTCCTGAATAATTACGAGGAATGTAAAACCGTACTTCTCTTTCTTCCCAGTCGTCGCTTACCTCAAATTCTACAGAATTCATTACAGTACCTCCAGCACTCTTCACCTCCAGCTTAAACTGATTACCCGTTACCTTTCCCCAAAGGGCCACCTGCCATGCTTTAAGGGAAAAAGATTGTCCCAACATATCTGTCGTTACCGGAATAACAGCTTCATAAAGGGTCTTCTCTGCTCCTGTTTTATTCACGGCATACATAAAATAGCCTCTCGAATTGTCACCTGGGAAACTATGGTCGTCAAAAACACCTTTGCCACCTCCGTCTGCATATCCCCATTTCCATTTTTCACCAGAGAATCCCGGAAGAGGTAACTGCCATCCGGCCAGTTTTGTGATCGCATATAAGGCTGCTCCGTCTACCTCCAACTCAATCGGCCTTGTACCGTAAGCCTGTTCGGCTTTGTCTCTGTTGCCTTCGGTGTTATCAGGTTGTCCGTAAGTAAAATCCGTTGTCATGGCCGGTTGTGTACCGGTCGTCATCCACCAGTCGTCCGAAGCTCCGGAAAGGGCGGTCTGATCGGTAGAGGGCCAACTTCCGCCGAAATCTTCCCTTAACAGATACTCAGTAGCTGTGTACTTTACCGTGATCACATCCGAATACAAAGTTTCACTACCGGCAGTAACCTTTAGCCTGTAATAGACATTCCCTTCCGTACTTTCCGCCGTCGGAGTGAACCCGGCTGTAAAAGATGATGCATTTCCCGATCCTGTCGCCCCCGTACCAGTAGCCGCAATCCACGAACTTCCATTGTGTTTTTGCCAGACATAGGTATAATTTCCGCTACCTAAAGGATTCGCATATTTCGCCTGGAAAGGAGTAGCAACCTGTGTATTGATTTTTGTATAAGCGTTCAATGATACGGGAGAGGTCATTTGTATGGCCTTCATGGTTACCGTAATATCGTCTACTCCAAACTTATGCATACTACCGCCATCGCCATATCCATATTGATCGACAATACTAAAAGTAATAGCTCCATCCTGTGTAGCAGCAACCGCATACGACCAAAATTTCCATTGACCGCTCGAATCATAAAATAGATCCGACGTTCTTGTCTGATTGTCCAGGCCCGCCCCCGTAGCCTGTATCTTAAAATTATATCCGCCATCCACATCTTTGTAATAAACACCGAACGTTACAAGCTCTCCTTTCCTTACATAAGGGACAGTAGTGGCATATATCTTTTTGGGAATAATACCAGCTTCCTTCACGGCTAAAAGATAATATCCGGTTCCTGTCGTATGATCGGGATGGTCATAATTATGACCGACCCAGGTTGAATTTTTAGTAATAATGCACTCTCCGGCATTACCGGCCATATTTGCTTCAGTAGCATAGCTAAAATCATAGAAATTCCAAAAACCCGGATCGGGTAATATGTAATTGCTGCTGAATACGGCTCTTTCAAAATCTTCCCTGACGACCTTTACTTTTGTTGCCTGCTGCGCTTTTACCTGTCCGCCTATCAATAATAGTCCCAGGAATATGAAGAGTTGTATCCGTTTAAAACAGATTGTCTTTCTTGAAATATTTTTCATAACCCTTATGCTTATTTAGAATATGATTGACTGATTCCTGATCAGAATATTCGAGTTACTTTTTGTCTCCGGTGTAACAGACCGGGTAGCAGTCTCTATTAATTCGGATCGGGGTATCGGCAGAACCGGTGATCCGATAGAGATCATTTTTTCTATATTCAGCTTGTACCAGTTATTCCTGACCACACCGAAACGTCCGTATTTTCCGATACCTCCCGCTTCGGAAACAGAAAAATGTTCGATCGGCACTTCATAATACATTTCACCGTTTTTATAGAATGAAAGATTAGCTGATTCAGCCGGTTCCTCGTTTTTCCAATTGGAAAAATCAAAGCCGGGATGATCCTCTTTAAACTGCCTGATAGCTTCGAGAATACCGTCCCTAAGATAGATATGAATATGTTCCGTCGTAGAGGCAGAGGCATAGATCGCCACATCCTCCGGACGAAGAATAAAAAAGGTGGTATTATCTTTGTTATAGTTATTATATTTATAATTTTCAATATCCTTATTTCCGCCTTTAAAAACGAAAAAGTCACCGATCGGTTTTAACGGAAGTGTCGGATTCACCTCCGTATCGTTCTCTCCGAACTGTTCTCTTTTAAGAATCGCTTTAAAGATAACCCGGGTCACGACATCTCTCTTTTGTTCGCTTTGAGTCATGGTATTTTCAGGTATATACACCGGTTGGGTGCTACCTTTATCCCATGACCAGTAATTATAATATTTGTATCCGGAGAGTTGCGGATACAACTTTTTAGCCGTGCTACCGGTAATGCCCGGAGTCAATTTGTCGCTACCGGATATATAGTTGAAATTATTCCCCAGGTTGGTCCCGCCTGTCCCTGAAAAACCAGAGTAATTAGGGTCCTCGGCATAAAAATATTCCCGGTCGATATCTCCCTGTTCTTCCATTACAGTGCCTCCAGCTTTATAGGTAAGATGTCTGAGCCAATAACTTTTTTTATTGACTATATCGATCTCCCAGGTCAGGTCGGTTGCTACCATATAACGTACCCGGTCAGAAACGAGCCCCAGGCCATCATACGTATGAAGATAAGGATGCGCACTACACCGTTTCGTTTTCCGGTTAAATTTACCGGTACAACCATGTACCGGACAATCGATACAATCTTCCGGTATATCGTATCCATCATCTCCCCAGGGAGCATCAAATTGGTTATTATAATCCAGCAGCATCACAAATCGTCCGTAGGGAGCTACAGCAGTAGATCTGGTATCCGGGACACCTATATAATCGCAGGTCACTTTAGCCGCAACACGTTCCAGATTGACAAAGGCCGGACTATTCTCTGCTTTCTCTTTAGTGGCATAGAAATTTCCCGGTATTAATTCGATTAGTTTCTGGGAATTCAGCATCAGGAAATAAGCCGGTTCTTCATATGTTCCCTCTGCCGTACTCACCGTTCGGAAACGGTACATATCAGAAGTATCGAATGCTGCATCAAGAGCACTGACAGGTTCCCCTTTTTCCGTTTTTTCTTTGATCGAATCATTGGGGTTAATTATGATAAGCATATCATAATTACCTCGCTCAAATGTACGGGCAGTTGTCTGAATAAAAATTCGGCTCCCATCAGTGGCCCAATTATGGAGGTCATTGCCGGTAACTATAAAATCATTGTTGTCCGGTTGCACCTGTATATCCAAATCCAGACTATATTTAACAACTCCACCATTATAAAAAACCATTCTTACCTCATCTATCAGGATTTCCGAAATACTTCCCCTCTCCCCCCCTTCGTAGGCTTTTGTATTCATATAATCATTGGGCAAAGGTATCCTCATTGCTAACGAAAAGAGATTTCCGGTTCCATTGGGAATACTTTCTTCAGGTATACCCCCGGGACCATCAATCAAGGTTTCCGTACCCGTGCAAGAGACAAGCCAAAAGGTAGCCCCCAGCATCAAAAAAATACGATATAAATACTGCTTCATTCTTCTTTTACTCAATTAATCGTTTGGTGCGGCCCGGCATAATTTTAAGTAAACCGGGACTCTGCACCTATAATTTCAAAAATTATATTATCCATATTTTCTCAGAGTTCTATACCCTGTCCCCGCTCCACCCAGGGAAGGATAGTAAATTCAACAGACAGCCAGAATTTATCTCTATCATCCGGGTCAGGCCTGTCTTTCGGTATTTCTGCTGTACCATAATTCTTGATACTGGTCAATGACAAATTATACCAACTATTACGGACAACGCCATATCGCCCATATGCCATAGGTTCACCTTGAAGTTCATCCCTGAAATGACGGATAGGCACATAGTAATAATTAGGAGCGTTTTCAGCAAAGAAGCTTACCGTTCCATTCGATTTTATAACATCTTTGGAGGTGCCGGGAACAGCTGTATATCCATTAAAGTCTCCGGCCCCCTTCATACCCTCTAAAATATCGGGTAAAAAGAGAATACTGCCATTTGCAACCTCTTCAGTTAGCACTTTCCATGTTTTACCTGCACTGGAAATAACCGTTTCCGGATCATTGTAAGCCGCATGAATCTGTTGTATATCAGTAAAAGTGAAAGCCATATTACGGTATAAAAAGTACTGGGCACCCGGTGTCAAAGCCGTTCCAAAAAACGTTGTTTTAGGAGTAATAACTGCGGATATCAGCACACAGGTAGTCACATCCTCCCATTGCTCCGACGCAGCCATTGTATTTTCTGTGACATACACTTCAGTAGGATTATCAGATGTCGAAGGAATCAAGGAAAGGGCTACGGTTCCGGATTTATAAGTAAACTCATTCGTAAGCGGAGCTGTAAGACCCGGATTTCGACTATGGCTGATCCCATCCCAGTTAGGGTCTGTGGCATACATATATATACGATTCGTAGCAATGGCTTCCTCAGGTATTGTTTGAGTGACACTCCCTGATGAAATAGTCGTTTTATCGAGCATGGGAGCCGCGTTTCTCATCCAGAATGCTTTTTTGTTAATAACATCGACATCCCATTTAATTTCGCCAATAGTCGCACCCAGTGTCGCAGAGGCAGCCTCAAGATTATTCGCTACGCTCAAAGTTACTTTAGCAACAGCACGTTCTACGTCTAATTTCACGGGTGCAGCCTCGGCTTTGACTTCGGTATCATATATATCGTTTTCAGTTACATCGGCCAACCCGGCAAAATTACTCATCAAAAAGTTGTCTCTTATTTGCTCTCCCATGGTAAGCTGGTCAACAGTAACTTCAGCCGCAGCAGTCATCATTCCTAATTTTTCACCTTCGGCTGTTAACCCTATCAAAGCTGCGGGAGGATTAATAAATACAGCAAGTTTATAATTATCTTTTACAACCGCCTTCGCTCTCGTTCTATATGTAGTAGTAGTATTCGTTCCCTGTGATATCCAGAGTATATCGCTACCCGGGGATGCCGGAGTACCGATATCCGTCAATGCAAACTGATACTTCACTTCACTATTGGCCGGATCATCGCCATTATACAAAACAATCAGAACAGACTTGACTTTATTCTCATCCGCAGTTCCATAATGCAGGGAGTCCAAAGCTTTTGTCTCCGAACCACGAACACTGCTGTTACTCAATATAAGGGAAATATAACCTACCGGATCATCTTTATCATCGGTTTTATTCTGATCGTTAATTTCATGAGAACAGGAAGTAAAGATCGTCCCAGCCGTCAAGATAGCCAAAGCCACCTTTTTGAAATACACGTATTTTATATAAATATTTTTAATCAATAAAGTTCTCATTCTGTTTTTACTCTATTCAACCGTTCAAGGTTATGAACAATCATCTTTCCCAGACATGGAAAGAATCCCTCCTGGCGTTCGATATGCCAAAAGTTCTAAAATTAAAGCCGAGGGGGTATATTATTCCCCTATGAAAACGCCCTGATAACTTTTCGACTTTTATTTTAAATTTCTATTAGTGGATTAAAAACAATATTCATTAATGTGGTCTCCACTCCATGTCGCATCTATACACCCATTAATATCACGCATCAGGTCATGATATAACGATATTACCAATAAGATTTTTCAAAAATCATCTCATATCCTCAACTAAACAACCATTTTTTTCATTGTTTTGTTGAGTTTCAAATAAACTTAGATAAAAATGCCGACAAGCATACCTTATAAAAAAGGTTTTTTTATTTATCCTCGTATACAAATAATAAGACTACTATCTTTATGTACACAAAGATAATATATTTATGGCATATAATGGATGATTTGGATTAAAAAAGGGAAGAGGAATCCCCTATTTAATATCTGTTTGCTTTTGTTACGTAAAGACACTCCTGACTTATAGGTTAATAATATACAACAAATACCTACAAAATCTATGACTAATTACTATCGTTAATATTACCGATAATTATAAGCAAAATTGTCGATAGCTATCAGTAATATTACCGGTAGCTATCGACAATCAATTTCTTGCTGATGTAATTTTGTTAAGTACCAATACTAAACGGTATCACATCATGTAGTGAGATGTTTTTTATTTGATACGGCCTGTACCGTCCAGGAAGTTCAGATAAGCTTTCTGGCCAGCCGAAACACTTACGGCTTCAGGATCGCCTCCGTTCTTCCGGTATTCTATTTTATTGTTCAGGACAATAAACTCGCTACGCCACCAGTCGGTAGCCGGAAGTTTCACGCAAAGACGCAAATTGCCGTCGGCCACAAAGGCGGGTGAAACGAACTCTCCCTCACCGGACGGAACCGTAAACCTACGGGCTTCATCGAACGTATCCCAACCGCCGGAAGGATCGCCGGTCACATAGACATCAGGAGCCAGGAATTCAAGGGTATAACTCAGTTCTTTTCCGTTCAGTGCAGTAGTAACGACCATGATATACCAGCCTGCATTCTTCACACCGATATTCTGTCCGCCACTGCCATCGTCGACACCGGATACTCCGGCATAAGAGGCTGATGCCGCAGGGACAAGACCTTCGGAGTAAGCCACCTGATTGCCGTCCCAGGTTGGTTGGGCATTGAACTTCATTGCATTATTTCCGGCGAAATACTGTACAGACCAAAACTTGCCCGGCGTATCCGTTACCGGAATCATTTCCACCCATTTCCCCCAACTGCTTCCGGAGGCAAAGTCGCCGACCAGGAACATCTGTCCCGGCAAAGTAACAGGAGGTTCCACATTATAACCCAATACTTTCGGAAGTTCGATAACATTGGACGAGATCTGTCCCGCCCCGTTATTCGTGAGAGAAGCACTCAGACGGACATACACCGGCATAGGTGTTACCGGCAGTTCAGCATTATCGTTCGATGCTTTCCACAAATCCAGCAGAGCCATCGCAAAATCAACGGCATCCACTTTCAGAAGGGGCAGCGTATAAGACGGCGACAGGGTGGCATAATTGGCATTCGTGCCGGCTGCCTCATCGGCATCTTTAAAGGTTTCTTCCAGAGAAAGCTGTACCTTATAAGTGGTCGAAGCCACATATCCGTAGTCGGGCTGCGTGCAGGTCAGTTCGATGGAAGAAAGATTCTTCAGATCATATACATCGGCTGCCTCCGCCGGGGTATCCAGATTGAACTCGGTCGGTTCCTGAAAGACTGGATTATCGTCTCTATCATCTCCGCAACCGGTCCAGAGCAATGAACCGGCTAAAAGGAGCATACATATATTCAGTTTCTTCATTTGTTTACAGATTAAGAAGTTATTATTTCAAAGATTCATATCCCGGGTTCTGATCCAGGTTCGGATTGGCTGTCAGGTCGCGGTCGCTGATCGGATAGATGTTGAAACGGCTATCGATATTGGCTACACCTTCCAATGTTCCGCCTTTATAAGCCCAAGCATAATCTTTCGTAAATTTACCGAAACGAACGAGGTCGGAACGACGCTGCCCTTCCCAATATAATTCGCGGGCACGTTCGTCGAGGATGAAATCGAGCGTCAGGTCGGCTGCTGTAATGTTGGCACTCTTATCGCCATTGGCACGTTCACGAAGCAGGTTTACGTATTCGACAGCCTGTTCCTTATTAGTTCCGGCAGCATTGCGAGCAGCACATTCCGCATAGATCAGATAGATATCAGCCAAACGGAACAACGGGAAGTCGGTATTCGGATCGGGAGTCGGCGTTACAGCGGCACCGTTCCAGCCTAAGTTTGTAAACTTATAACAAAGGTAACCGGTGTTCCAGTCCTGCATTTTCGATTCCGGGGTACGTGTTCCGGCACCGTCGAAGAAAGCATAACGTTTGTCTTTCTTGACAAGGCTACCATGACTGTCGGTTCCTGCATCCGGGCTTCCGCTGAAGAATTCGATCATCTGCTGCGTCGGCTTCAGGCAAGTCCATGAAGAAGACATTCCGAACCAGGTTTGATCCATATCGCCACCATAAGCAGCAGCTGTCAGCATGATCGTGCTACCGAAACTCTTCGCATTGACGTTATCGAAGGGGATCGCATAAATAATTTCGTTCTTATGCATCCCGGTCAGGTGATTTTCACCACAGAACAGGTTGGCATAATTATCTTCCAAACCGAAGCCGGCATCGATCACTTTCTTTGCATAGGTAGCGGCTTTGTCGTACATTGGAGTGCCGGTGTACACTTCCGCATTCAGATACATTTTAGCCAGCAATGTGTTGATAACCGGCTTCGTTACACGACCATAGGTCGCCATAGAAGGAGTTTCGTCCAAATTGCCGTTTTCGGAAAGGTCGAGCAGTTCAGCTACGATCTTATCGAAAACAGCCTGTGCTCCTATCTGCGACGGTTTCCATGATTTGTCGTCCGTAGGGCTGTCGTCCCAGACAACTCCCGGATTACGGTAGAGGTCGATGAGGTAATAATAATTCATCGCACGCAGTCCGCGTACCTGATCACGGTATTTTCGAACATCAGGGATGTTGTCCCCTTCGGAATAAACATCCAAGAACTCTTTACAGTAACGGACATTCAACATGGCACGCTGATAGAAAGAATAAGCATACGGCAAGGTATAATCCCAGTTTAACTGGCATAATTCGACGATACCTTCGTCCGCCCAATTCCAGATTGCCTCATCGGAAGGGAATAACTGCAAAGAAAGTAATCCGCGGAGGAATACCAGCGAACCCTGGTCGCCGCCCTGCAAGTCAGGTTCGACATTCGTATCGGACGAGTTACCCGACAGGCCGAAGCCGGAATATATCTTTGCCAGGAACGACTGGCAATCGGCTTCGTTATGAATAGAATTGCTGGATTTATCCAGGATAGGCTCCTGATCGAGGTCTCCCAGACAGGAAGTAGCCCAGACGCAACATAAAGAAGCAATGCCTAACGATATATATTTTTTCAGTTTCATGATCAATACGTTTTAGAAATTAATGTTAACTCCGAATAATACAGTCAGCGGACGGGGATAGACATTGTTGTCCATACCATCGTTTACCTCAGGATCCAGGCCGTCATATTTAGTGATAATGATCGGGTTCTGTACGGTAGCGTAGAAACGGGCATTCCAGCCGGTCTTGATAAACTTGTCGACATTATATCCCAGTGTGATATTATCTATCTTCAGGAACGAGGCATTCTGGATATAGTAATCCGACAGACGCTGGCGTGACTGGAAACCGGTCTTCAACGCTGATACCGGTTTGTTGCTCAACGCATTGTTACCGAACAATTCGTTGACGCCCAATGCAGCATTGGCAGCTGTTGCGTTAAAGTTGTAATTACCCAGGCTGACACGTCCGTTGAAACCGAGATCCCATTGCTTATAAGTAAACTTCGAATTGAAGCCCATCAGGATATCCGCTACCGGATTCTTATAACGGTAGAGGTCGTTGTCTGTTATCACGCCGTCGCCGTTACGGTCTACATATTCGCCTTCGATCGGATTGCCGGCGTCATCATACACCTGCTGGAATACATAGAATGAACCCGGAGCATATCCTACACTATGAATTTTGAGACGCAGACCGCCATCACCACCAGTCGACTCGTAACGTTTCCCGGGAGAGTCCGAGTTATCGTTGTAGGTCAGTTCGGTGATCTTTGTTTTGTTGTAAGCGATATTGAAGCCCAGATCCCAGCTGAAATCACGGCTTACGACCGGACGGGTATTGATAGAGAACTCAACGCCCTTGTTTTCCAGTGAACCGATATTCGAAACCACATACTCGGCAAAGTCCGTTCCGGCGGGAACGTTCACCTCGGCATTGATCAGGTCTTTCGTCTTGCGGTAATAACCGTCGATAGCACCGGTGATGCGTCCGTTGAGGAAGCCATAATCGAAACCGACGTTGTAAGTCGTTGTTGTTTCCCATTTCAGATTCGGGTTGGCTGCCGTGGGAGCCATTACATTGACCCAGGTTACATTGCCTGCCGCATCATAAGTCGGATACATCGCTCCACCCTTTCCGTCACGGTAGAAAGAAAGATACGGATAGTCGCCCTGGTTGATATCCTGCTGTCCAGTGACACCCCAGCCTAAACGCAGCTTCAGTTCATCCAGCTTGCTGAAATCTTTCATGAAACCTTCTTCATTGATCTTCCATCCCAATGCCAGTGAAGGGAAAAGACCCCAACGTTTGTCTTTGGCGAAACGGGAAGAGGCATCGTCACGCAGGGTGAACGTCAACAGGTATTTATCCATCAACGAATAGTTCATACGTCCGTAGAAAGAAGCAAGTACATATTTCGTATCGGTTTCCTTAAACTCATTGCTTACCGTTGTGTTCTGTCCGAATGTTTCGGGCTTACGCGACAGATAGTAAGTTACATTATCCGTCTTTGACTGGTAGCTCTGGTAAGAGTATCCTGCCATGATGTCGAAACGGCTGGCAAGGGTGGGCAATTCTTTCGCGTACTGTGCATAGAAATCAAACAGTTTGTTGTTGTGCGAACTGCCATAGATGCGGTTGCTTCCGGTGGCATCATCGTCCGGCTGGTAAGAACCGGGAGCGTTCGGATCGATATATTTCGAACCGTCGACAGTGGCATAGTCGATACCCATATTCATATTGAAACGTAATTCCGGAAGGAAGTGCAGTTTATAATCAAACTGCGCATTTCCGATGAACGACTTAGCAGTCGAACGATCGTTCACCATTTCCAGCATGGATACCGGGTTAACTCCTGCCGAAGTCGCTCTTGTTCCGTCAGGCATATAATCGCCCGTCCAGGTGAAAAAGCCGCCGAACTTACTGTTATTATATACCGGCTTGGTCGGGTCGAAAGAAACGGCACTGCCCAGAGCGCCCGTATCGGCAAAACGGTTCTTGATATAAACGCCTTTACCGTTCAGGTTTACATGCAGATGATCGTTGAAGAAAGTCGGGGTCAACGAAACACTTCCCGTATAACGCTGGAAATTGGATGTCTTCAGGATACCGTTCTGATCGGTATATCCGAAAGAGACACGGTAAGGCATAAACTCTTTTACGGAGCCGTAGGCACTGATATTATGATCGGTAGAAACAGCTGTGCGCAATACCTCATCCTGCCAGTCTGTACTGACACCCGGATGCAGGTTCAATGCGGTCAACATACCTTCGGTCGTATTCGGTGAATTCGTTATATAATTGCGGAACTCATCAGCACTCATCACATCCACGGTGTTACGCTTGGTGCTGATTGACATATTTCCGCTATAATTAATCTTCACGCTACCGCTCTTACCTTTCTTCGTCGTGATGATGATAACACCATTCGATGCACGGGAACCGTAGATCGCCGTAGCCGAAGCATCCTTCAGGACTGTAAAAGACTCGATATCGGCCGGATTGATCGTACTCAGCGGGTTACTCAAGCCGTCGGGGGCAGTGTTGCTCATAATCACACCGTCGATAACCACCAACGGATCGTTCTTAGCCGACAGGGAGGAGCCGCCACGAATACGGATCGTCGACGATGAACCGGGCTGTCCGGTAGAAGAGGCCACAGATACACCAGCCACTTTACCCATCAACATATCCTGCGGGCTGACCTGCAATCCCCGGTTCTTTTCGTCCGGTTTAATGGCAGTAACAGATCCGGTGGCGTCGTTCTTCTTTACCGTACCGTAACCGATAACGACTACGTCTTCCAACATCTGGGAGTCTTCTTCCAGCAAAATATTCATATTCGCGGTAGCCGGAAGTTCCATTGCTTTATAACCGATAAACGAAACCGAAAGAATATCTCCTTTGGATGCAGACAGAATAAACTGGCCGTCTATATCGGTAACAGTACCGTTCGTCGTACCTTTTATTATCACATTCGCACCGATAACCGGTTCTCCTGTCGGATCTTTCACAACACCTTTCACTGTTATTTGCTGGGCAAAAACAGAAAGAGACATACATAAGCCTGCGATCAATATCAACAAGGCTTTAAACCTTAAATGTTTCATGTACTTAAATTTAAGTTCTTTACAAGTTTACTTAATAACCTTAACAATCCTATTGCCTTACAGACTTTTTAACCCTTTTAGTTCTTTCGGGTTATTCACTTCCTGAATACTGATAGCAAAACCACCTCCGCTGGCAGCCTTCAAATTCAACTTACTCTTGTTTGTCAATATACCTTTCTTAATAGTATATGCCTGTGGATTATTTTTCCAGTCGGCATCTTTTGCATCGGCATATACCACAGCCACATATTTCTTTCCCGGATCGAGGAAGTCGAAAGACAGGCGGGACTCATGTCCGTTCTCATCTGCGGTACAGCCTACAAACCAGTTGTTCGCTCCTTTTTCCTTGCGGGCAATCGTGATATAATCGCCCGGCTCTGCTTCCAGATAAAGGGATTTGTCCCAGTCGAGAGCTACGTCTTTGATGAACTGGAAGGCATCGGCATATTGCTCGTAATGTTCGGGAACGTCGGCTGCCATCTGAAGCGGACTGTACATAGTCACATAAAGTGCCAACTGGCGTGCCAGCGTAGAACGAACCTGTGATGTGTTCGATGGATTCATCGCGCTGCAATGAGTTTCGAAAATACCCGGCGTATAATCCATCGGGCCACCGATCAAGCGGGTGAAAGGAAGAATCGTCGTATGATCGACATTGTTACCGCCGAATGATTCGTATTCTGTTCCGCGAGCCGATTCGTTGCCGATCAGGTTCGGATACGTGCGGCACAAGCCGGTCGGGCGGGTAGCTTCGTGAGCATTTACCATAATCTTATAATCGGCAGCTTTCTTTACGGCATACAGGTAATGGTTACACATCCACTGTCCGTAATGATGTTCGCCGCGAGGAATGATGTCGCCTACATAACCGCTTTTCACACTGGTATAACCGTTGTCTACCATAAACTGATAGGCCTGATCCATGTGGCGTTCGTAGTTGCGGACAGAAGCGGAAGTTTCATGATGCATCATCATCTTTATGCCTTTACTTGCTGCATAACGGTGTATTTCCTGTACATCGAAATCGGGATACGGAGTGACAAAGTCGAATACATAGTCCTTGCTTTTACCGAACCAGTCTTCCCAACCTTCGTTCCAACCTTCCACCAGAACGGCATCGAAACCGTTGGCGGCTGCAAAGTCGATATAACGTTTCACATTGGCGGTATTGGCAGAGTGGCGACCGTTGGGTTTTGTTTTTGAATAATCGGTTTCGCCCAGTTTTACGCTGCTCAGCTCGTCGGTATAAGCCCATGTTCCTTTATTAGTGATCATATCCCACCATACACCGATATATTTGGTCGGTTTAATCCACGATACATCATCCAGTTTACAGGGTTCATTCAGGTTCAGTGTAATGCGTGAAGCCAGGATATTACGGGCATCATCGCTTACGATAACCGTTCTCCACGGTGACTGGCAAGGGGTTTGCATATAGCCCTTATCGCCTTTAGCATCCGGAGTCAGCCACGATTCGAAAGTCATCGTTTTATCATCCAGATTCAGATGCATGCAGGAATAGTCTACCAAAGCTGCTTCATGCAGGTTGATATATAATCCGTTATCCGACTTCATCATCAACGGAGTCTGTACGCCGGTTTGGGAGAAAGGTGTTTGTGAGGAGTTAGGAGTAACAGCTTCTTTCATCAAACCGCGGATTTCGCTCAGGCGGGAAGTCATAGTGCTGTATTCCTGTGTATCATAATCGCCCGGCAACCAGAATGTTTTATGGTCGCCCGCCATGGCGAACTGCGACTTTTCTTCTTTAATAACAAAGTAGTTCAACTCTTTCTGTTGCGGAAACTCATAACGGAACCCCAGTCCGTCGTTGAACAGACGGAAACGGACTACAATAGAACGGTCGTTGGAAGGTTGTTCCAGTGTAACAGCCAGTTCGTTGTAGTTATTCTGAATTTCTTTTTCCTCGCCCCAGACCGGTTGCCAGGTTTCATTGAAAGAAGAGGTCTTCGTGTCCTTTATCTGAAAACCGTTGTACAGATTGGTTTTCTTATCCAGAGCATCTACGTCCTTGCGCTGTTTGAACTCAAAGTCGACAGCGGCATCCGCATCTTCTTTCTTCAATTCCAGACCCAGGTGGCTGGGTTTGATCACTTCTTTTTGTTTATAACTCAATTCATAAACGGGTGAACCTTGTGCATCGAGACGGAAGTCCATTTTCAGGTTTCCATCCGGCGACAACAATTGCTGTGCATAACTGATCGTGCTGCACCCGAGCAGGGCGATCATCATTAAAACATTACTTCTCATGGTGTTATTATATGATTTAATTAACTTTTCCGAATTCAAGGATCAACACGCCTTTACCTTTCAGCGGCAAAGAGGTCTGTACATCTATCTGCCGGTCGTTCAACAAGTCGTAAGCCCGACGAGCGGGAAGAACTTCCTGATAAGGAGTCAGGTCGACCGTCCGGTCAGCTTCAGAACCATTCAGGAATACGACAACGGAGTGATTTCCATACTTACGTTCATAAACATATACTTCGTTCTGCGTAATAAAATGTTTAAACGCACCTTTGGCTATCGCATCATTACCTTTTCGCCAGTTGAGCAGCTTACTTATATATGTATAGGCTTCGTTCTGCTGTGGGGTACGACCGGCAGGAGTAAAAGCGTTTTGCTTGTCACCACTCCATCCGCCGGGGAAGTCACGGCGTAGAACGCCATCGCCTTCGGCTTTATCGGCTGCCATCAGTATTTCCGTTCCATAATAGATCTGCGGGATACCGCGAACGGTCAGCAGGAAGGCCAGAGCTTGCTTGTAACGGTTCAGGTCGCCTGTTGGCGGTACTTTATAGAAACGGGATGTATCATGGTTGTCGAGGAACACTAAAAGATTCATAGGGTCGGCATACACGATATCCTGTGTCAGGTAATCATAGATGCGTGCCAGTCCCCTATCCCAGCTGTTCGTCTCTTCATCGAATGCCGACGACATGATATTCATCAATGGGAAATCCATTACCGAAGGCAGGTAAGAATTCCGGGGATAGGCCACTTTGCTATCTTTCTGCCAGAAGGAGACACCTACATTATTTCCGATCCACGTCTCTCCTACGATATTGAAATCAGGATATTCAGCATTGACAGCCCTGCACCAGCGTGCCATCATATCGAAATCGGCATACGGATGCGTATCCTGACGAATACCGTTGATCCCGGCGTATTCAATCCACCAGATACTATTCTGGATCAGGTAAGAAGCCACGTGCCGGTTGCGTTGGTTCAGGTCGGGCATCGACTGGGTGAACCAGCCGTCTATATTCTTTACTTTATCATAATCCGAACGGTAAGCATCAACCTGCGGCATCGTCTGATAACCGGTCTGCACAAAATTATCCTGGAAGTTGAACCAGTTGTCGGACGGCTTATCGGTAAAGAAGAAATGTTCGCTTCCGCAGTGGTTAAAGATCATATCCATTACGATCTTCAATCCTTTATCATGGGCTGCACTAACCAGTTGGCGAAACTCTTCATTATCACCGAAGCGAGGATCGACTTCATAATAATCGGTAATGGCATAGCCATGATAAGAACCCTCTGCCATATCGTTCTTCAGAATAGGATTCAGCCAGATGGCGGTAACGCCCAGGTCGGAGAAATAATCCAGATGATCGGCTATCCCTTTCAGGTCACCGCCGTGGCGAGCGTACATATCCGTACGATCCACTTTCGACTCGCGCATTCCCGGAACAACATCATTCTTCGGATCACCGTTAGCGAAACGGTCGGGCATAATCAGGTATAAAACGTCTGAAGCATGGAAACCTTCCCGGGCGGACGAATCCTTTTCACGTTCTTTGATCTGATAAGGGACGATCGTTTGTTCCCCGTTCTTTGTCAGTTGAATGTTGAATTGTTGCGGAGCTGTTTCCGACAGATCCAGATAAAGCAGTAAGTAATTCGGATTTTGTAGTTTCACGATTTCTTTCACGCGAATATCGGAAGCAGTTATCGATACGCTATCGGTTGCGATATCCGTACCGTATAATAAGATTTGTAGTTCGGGGTTCTTCATACCCGACCACCAGAAAGCAGGTTCCACTTTCTGAATCTTTATACCTGATAAAACAGGCAGGCAAAAGCCCAGACATAATACAAAGGTTACAATTATCTTTTTCATGGAGCGATTTGTTGGTGAACGATGCAAATGTAGCGGGAAGGGCCACCGGGAAAACGCATTAGAAAAAAAATCAAAACCCTTCAAACATCTTTTCACCTGTAATACAACGCAATAACCTATTTCAACCAGGCAAAAAATCAAAACACATTAGAAGGTATTTCAAATGTATTTCACTATCTTTGCGCTAGATGAATCAAATCAGCAACAATGAAAAACACAATATATCTTCTTTTTCTATTCCTTTTGTCGATACTGACGGTGCATGCATCCGACAGCGAGCCGACGATCAAGTCCCTGCTTAAAGAGCTGGATCGTACCATCACAATAAAAGCTGACTTTCATAAACAGCGGGAACATGAAATAGACAGTATCAAAAAACTGGCATATACAACATCTTCACCGGAGGAAAAATATCACCTGTACAGTTCTTTGTATGGTATCTACCTACATTATCAGGCCGACTCGGCACTGCATTATCTGGAGAAAAGAAAAGCACTTCTTCCGTCTCTTCAAAATCCGCAGTATGAGAACGACTTATGGATTGCAAGAGCCGAAGTGCTGGGAATAATGGGCCTTTACAATGAAGTTGCCGCCCAACTGGAACAAGTACGCCGCGATCAACTTGATAACCAGACTCTGCTTTACTACTATTATACCTGTCGCACTTACTACGGCTGGATAGCGGACTACACCCGTACCGACGAACGGCATAAGTATATCGAAAAAACAAACGCTTACCGCGACTCTATCTTATCCCTCACACCCAATCAACTCGACCACAGTGTGGTACTTGCCGACAAAATGATTGTAGACGGACAACCTGATAAAGCAATCGAACTGATAAATAAAGAGTTGGAAGGTTTGGACAACCAGGAGTCACTGGTCTATCTGTTGTATAACCTGTCGCAGGCTTATGCCCAGAAAGGGGACACCGAAAAACAGATCTATTATCTGGCTCAGACGGCAATATCCGACCTGAAGGAAGCCAAACGCGAATACATCTCCCTGCAAAAACTAGCGTTACTGATGTTTGATAAAGGAGACATCGAACGAGCCTACGAATACCTGAGTTGTTCGATGGAAGATGCCGTTGCCTGTAATGCCCGGCTTCGCTCGGTGGAAGTAACCGAGTTTTTCCCGATCGTAGACAAGGTGTATAAACTGAAAATTCAGAAAGAAAAGCAGATATCGCGCACGTTACTGATTAGCGTGAGCTTTTTATCCTTCTTATTACTGATAACGATCGTTTATCTGTATCGTCAGATGAAGAAACTTTCTTCTATGCGGAGAGAGTTGAGTATCACTAACGAGCAGTTGCAAGGTATCAATAAGGAACTGAACCAGGCCAGCAAGATAAAAGAGGAATATATCGCCCTCTATTTGAACCAATGTGTCATTTATCTGGATAAATTGGATGCCTACCGCCGTTCACTGGCTAAAATGGCAATGGCATCACGGCTGGAAGATCTGTTCAAAGCCATCAAATCCGAACAGTTCATACGCGACGAACGGAAAAACTTTTACAACGACTTCGATAAATCATTCCTGCGACTGTTTCCGCATTTCATCGAGTCGTTCAACGGATTGATGGCAGAAGAAGGAAAGCTATATCCCAAATCCGGCGAAATCCTGTCTACCGAACTGCGTATCTTCGCCCTTATCCGCCTAGGAATAAACGACAGCAGCAGTATCGCCCATTTCCTCGGCTATTCCCTGGCCACTGTTTATTCTTACCGAAGCAAAGTGAGAAGCAAAGCACTCAACAAAGAACAGTTTGAAGAGTTGGTCGCTTTGCTTTAAATTTGAAATACTTCATTTATGAACCGCCCGGAACCCCTGGACGGTATTATTTCATTTACGGTTCACCGCCTCGAAAAGATCTTTGCCGACTTTGAAGCGAACCGTGGTGCGTTCTTCCATCATAAATGAAGCTCCCGTGCGGGGGTTCCGGACAGGGCGCGATGCTTGTTTACGCGGATAAAAGCGTCCGAAACCAAGAAATGAAATATCTTCTTCCCGTGTCAGAGTATCGGCTGTGAGCGTAAGGAAACTGTCCACGAATTGGCGGGTCTCTGTTACCGACCGGCCCGTACGGGCTGCCAACTCGTTGATAAATTGCATTTTGTTCATAATTTTATATTTAATAGTATACCTGAAAAATGTTCTACTACTCACTAAATAGCTCCTCCCTGCGGCATATTTCTTCAGGAAGCGTTATAAAGATACAATCGTCGCTTACCAACGTGGTGTATTGCTCCGAGAGCGATAATAGGCGATCGTTCGGCAGGCAGGTGTAAAGAAACGTTCCTTTTTCGGAATTCTCTCCCTGCTTCACTTCGAGGTCCGGACAAAGCAATGCGGCATGCCGGGCCGAACGACCGAAAGCCATAAGCCGATCTTCCTGCCACAGGTACAAATAGATCCTGTCCGTATTGTTTGTCTCTTTTTTAAGAATGTTATTTATCCAGTTCATATCTCTTTTTCGGGGTTAATAGTCTCTTACGCAGCGGTAATAGATACCGGAACTTGCCTTCGATGCAGACTTAAACTGAGGTATAGTCGTGTTGTATTCCAGAAGCCATGCATTTGTGGCATCTTTTTCCGTCGCACTCCAATAGGATCGTGTGTTCGTCATCTGTCCGGCTGGGTAGATGGTATTGATCGCATCGCGGAACACCCACATCAGCATCAGTTCCCGTTGGGTGGGCAGACGCCAGCCGTCACGGAATTCCGTGGTGGCGTAAGGTAGGCATCCGACAGCGTAGGGGCCACTTCCATTTGGATTCAGGTTGGTGTTGTCTCCTCCTGTTCCGGTGTTGAAGCTCATGGCTGCCGCCCAGTATCTCTCAGCATTCCCGTCGTTAGGGGCTATGATAAAGCGGAAAGGCACTTTGTCGTTTACGTTTATATTATCTCCGTTTCCTTTCTCGACGGTATGACGTATGGTGGATTTGTTGCGGGACAGGTTCATGCCTATGGGCCAGACGGCATCTGCCGGCATACCCGCGGAGTAAAAGACGGCATACACACTGCCACCACCGCTGCTACCCCCTTTCAGCGTCTCTTTTCTCATTTCCTGTCCGAGGGCGGCTGCCGCCGGAAGCAGGCAGGCGATGATTGCCGTTATAAACAGTCTGTTTATCCTGTGTACTGTGATATGGTTCATGTCAATGTTGTTATGAGGTTGTTATTAGGATTGTTACGGGGTTGGATCGGTTAATTCCCGGATACATCTCAGGCGGCGATCATTTGTTGTCGGGCCGGCAAGACCGGTTTCTCCATCCTTTACTTTTATACTGAAAACACTGCTCGAGCCGGCGGTGGAAGATGTCCAGTAATATACATCCGGGAATGCTTTGACGGTAGACGAGCCGGCGGTATAGATTCCGAGCGCCTGGTCGTGAGCGGGTAGGTACCACATCAGGGAGGCTGCCGAAGACGGTGAACCGGGGGTCAGGTTGATGCAGTTTTTTGCCGCCGGATAGTTCGTGTTATTCAGAGCCCAAGTATTGCTGCGCCCGTTGATAAGGCTGTTTTGAGCAGCTGCGGTTCCATTACTCCAGGCTCCGGTGTATGTGTCCGCGCTGTAAGCTACATCCATTATATAAACCTCGATCCGTTTCTCATACCGCCAGACAGCCTTCTCTGACTCACCGCTTGTTTCGGTGAGACCGTCTGCTTTATATGTTTTCAGGCTACCGCCGAAGTAGCCGGGGATGAATTTGACTACGCGCGAGTCGTCCGTGTTTTCGTCGGTTATCGTGATGTTGTAGGTGTAGTTGTGGTTGGGCGAGATACTGTAATTGTCGGTGAAGTTGCCGCCCAGGTGTATCTGGTAGATCACCGAGTTGCTGATTACACCGCCTGTCCCCATGGTCAGCCCCATTATCTGCAAAAAGGTAGCATCGATCGGGGCGTTGGCACCGCGCAGCTCGGGTGTCGTAAAGGGAACCAGCTGTTGCAAGTTGACCGGCAGGTAGGCTGTCTGGGAAAAGCGTTTCGTGCCGTCCGCTTGTGTAGGAATACCAGTGGACTGTACGGTTGTTGCCGGATAATTGATGTATCCTGTCGCCGGCCGCGGGAAAACAGCGTCCCGGCCGATGGAATAAAAGAAGCTCTTCGCCGGCACGTGCATGAGCTGTCCCTGCCAGAGAGTGTAATTCTTTTCGACCATTTTCTTCGACACGGTGAGGTTCACCGTTACTTTGGCTACGGTGCGGTAAAGCGTGATGTCGGCCTGTTTGTCTGCCGTCACGATCATGTCTGCACTCCCGGCCAGGACGACCAGGTCGTCGGCAGCGTTTCGGAACAGGGGGAAGCCGTTACTTAAAGGGTTGTCGGTGGCAGCAGCTGCAATCCCTTCGTTTTCAAACACGGAGAGTGCTGTGCCTGAAGATGGATCTGCGGTCAAACTGTTAAACGTATCGTTTTTGACATTCGCTATTACGATGATCCTGTTCGGTGCCGCAGATGTGTTCAGTTCGACATTTTTCAGGGCGCCGTCCACTCCACCTATGGAAGGTACCGAATGAAAAGACTTCTTTACCAAGCGGCTGGTTCCGGTCGTGCCGTTAAACTGGAGCACCCAGAAGTTTTTTATTTCGTCTTCGACGATGGCCCGGGTCACCGGGGTTTCCACCAGGCTCACTTCCAATCCCTTGCAGACTTCCGTGGAGCTGAATACGGAATTGCCTACCTTGCTTTGCAGGAACAGGGGGGATTGCACCGGCTGTGTTTTGAGCAACAGTTCGATGGATACCGGCTCGCCGGTTTCGCCGCTGCCGGAAGGGAGCGGGCCGTCGGTGAACTTCTCGTCCGTGCAGGCGGCCGCCAGGGCCACCAGGACTATTGTATAGAGTATATGTTTCATATCTGCCTTTTTTATGAGGGTTTATATCGTGGGGTTACTTGGGCTTGGTGGCATCCCGTACGCAACGTACGTACAGGGGGATCGTTTTCTCCCTTGGGTAGGGGAGCAGCCAGGCAACGGTAGCTCCTTTCGTCAGAACCCAGGCGGCACTAACACCGGATTCTGTTCCGCTCCAATATTCGAGACTGCTATTCATACCGCCACCCTGATCGATTATCCGCTGATTTATTACGTACAATTCATTTATTCTGGGCAGGCGCCAGTCTTTGTATCCCCCTTCCCTGAGCGATGCACAGGCCTGTCTGGCGACAAGCACTCCGGTTGCGGGATCCTTCCAGGGAACCGGGGCTCCGCCAGCTCCCCAGGCGCGGGCAAGCATCAACTGCGGGTTGATTCTTTCCTGCGAACCGGTAGCCCGCCAGGCGGTAATGAGTGAACCTCCAAGGTCGACCGTAGCTATCAGATAGCTTCCGTTATTGCCATTGGCTACCTCTCCCAGATAAGTATGGAAAAGGTGATTATTCGGGTTTGGCGTATCACCTATGTTGGTAACCCCGAAAGGCCTCATTCCGTTGTAGTAATCCTTAGCATTTCCGGCGCTACCGGCCACATAATCCGTTCTCAGCGGTGTATAGCCCTCCATTCCTACTCCCAGCGAACCGTTAATGGGATAGCTTTGCCAGTCGGATAGTTCAAGGATCATGGCGGCGTTGTTGTATATGATGTTATATTCGTTTTTCCAACCTTTCCGGAAACCGTATATATCATCTGTACTAACGTCATCGTCGCCGTTCAGGTTATTCCGGGTCAGCGGGAAGGTGAGCACTTTGTCGTCCGAGGTCATGATGCGGATCACGACTTCGCCGTCCTTGACACGACCTAGAAACGAGGGTACCAGGAAATCGAATTCAAGGGGCAACGCCGTTAAAGAGCCGTCGATCGGCACGTCTTCAGCCGGGCTGCAGTTTACCTCAAGCGGGCCGGCGGTGAAACCGACGGTGTTCACTTCGCCGGTCTTCGGGTTGATCGTCCCCTTGTTCTTTATCCAACTTAGGTTGGCATGAAGGTTGTCGATGGAGACGGATTTAACCGCGACTTCATTTAGGTCTGACAGCCTTGTAAGCTTGACCTTTACCCAGCAGTAGGCGTGAGAGAAGGTCAGGGCGATATTCCCGTCAGCGGGCATTGTTATCGGGGAGGCGGGCAACGAGAGATAAAGCAGCTCCTTCTTTCCGTTCATGCTGCCGGTCAGATCGAAAGGAACAGCGGTGGCCGTGGCTCCCGCGACCCACGGATAATAGCCGTAGATGTTGATGGACTGCGCCGGCTCGGCTTTCGGGGAGATATCTGTGTCGCCGCTTGTGGTATGCGTCCAGGTGTCTTCGCCCGCCGCGGCTCCGCGTGTAAGGGTTGTTTTCATATTGCTTTGGGTACCGTCGGGCAAGCCGGCTCCCGAATCATCGGTGATAAACATTCCGAATATATATGTGCCGTTAAGCGGGAAAACGGTTCCTTCTAGGACATCTGGTTTGCCGATCGTTTTCGTGGACTGGCTTCCTTCAAGAGCGGCAGCAAAGCACAATTCGGTGCTTCCCGGTTTCTCCGGCTTCTCGCCGAGCGACTCTTCGCGGTCGCACGCGACCAGGCACAGGCCGGCCAGACACGTGGCGGCGATCATCCCTGTTATTTTCACCTTGTTTCTTCTGATCATATCTGTGTGCATATTGTCTGTTGGTATTATCTGATTTCGCGGACGCATCTGACAGAATGTGTAGATCCTTTGGCGGATGCGGTGATTGCTCCGTCCGAATTGACGGTCCAGGCATCTGCTGCGTCTTTCTCCGAGGCGCTCCAATACGTTATCGTACCGGTGTCGCTGCCAAGCGGGGTAAATCCTTTTGAGCTCTCGATTGTCACTCTGTTGAGGTACAGGAGGTATAACTCCGAAAGCCGTGGCAGTCGCCAGTCGCTGCGTCCCTGTCCGCGGTAATCACGGCAGAGCTGCTTGGCGTTCAGCACGCGCGAGGTTCCACTACCGGTTCTCCATGCGGCCTGGCCGGCGTTCTCGGGGGCGATGACCAGTTTTGGGGCAGGGCCCTCGCGCTCGAATGCGTTTGAGGCAGCGTTGTAATAACCGCCGTTGGCTAATCCGGTATAGAGGTTGTCGGCGGCTTCTCCCAGCAGGGTGTTATAATCGAGGGCATCCCACTGTTTGCCGTCCTGATTCGACCATTTATCTTTTTTCGCAGAAACCGTCCATGCACCGCCGGTCTTTATCGTTCCGTTTTCCCCATTGAAATCCATGTGTACCAGCATATTGGGTTTAACTGAGGCGGTGGTTCCTGTTTCCCAAGGGGTAATGCTTGCCGTGGTGAAGACCAGGCCGATTCCCTTGCCGGAATAGGCGGCATCGGGAGAGTCGTATCCTGCCTTGGTCACGGCGGTGATGGAGTAGCGGTAGAGGTGGTTGCGCAGCACGTCGTGCAGGACGGCTGCATCGGTGTTGACCTCGTCAGTGGTGAAGTCAATCCGGTAGTAGCTTTTAGAGCCGGAACGATTGTAATGCCCGCCGATAACGAGGGCCGTGCGGTTCTCGTGGTTTTCATCGTAAACGGTGCTTCCCGCAAGGGCAACTTCGGGGAGGTAGATTTCGGCTTTGCAATAGGTATTATCCGTGATGGCGGTTCCTGTATATGTAAAGCTGCCGGAACTCAATGTTCCCGCCTGCGATGCAGCTGTAACGGAAGGCGTGCCACTCGTATATAATAAACTGGTTTCTATAGGCAGAAGGGCATAGCGGTCATAAGGCTTGTAGACGAAAACGTCGGTCAGGTTGAATGGGACGCCACTTTTATCCCAGGTACCTGAACCAGCGTTGTACGTGCCTACCCCCACATCCACCCGGGCTACGGCGCGCAGCAGGTTGGCGGTGAGCGGAGCCATTCCTTCGGTTATTGCAAGCGGTGTATTGGGGCTGTCGCCGGCAAAGCCGAACATCGGTATCCCGGTGTCGGCAAATGCCGGCGCAGTCCCCAACTCCCCACTTATCAAGGCTGATTGTGCCTCACCATATGTCATGCCCGCGCTAACCGAGGCGAATGGGTTGCGGTTGGCCACCAACAGCAGCCGGGTATCGGCTGCGCCCGAAACGCTGCGGCGGAGCGTGAAGCTGAAACTACCGCCGGAACCAACTTTTCCGGCGGCGTTATACTTTAATTTATATGCATCTCCCGCATCCGGGTCTGGCTGAAAGGCCAATATATATAGTGTCGTAATGGCGTTTTCCTCGTCCTCGGTCATACCTTTGGTGGAAAGAGGTTGATCACCTGCAACTGCATTGACTGAGAAAGTCACCGTAGCGAATTCGGCGGCAGTTCCGTCACCATCCCCCTTTTCTATCTCATTAGTACAGGCGCATAGGAAAAGGGTGGCACACAAGCTTGCGGCGGCCCTTCCGATCATCAATATGTGTGAACTTTTCATGTGCATATATCGTCTGTTTGTTTTTTGTGATTACCTCCTCCCGCTTGCCGGTTATCGGGGAACAGGGGAGGATGTATTACCAGAGAGTTATTGCCTTCGGTTAGAAAGGTTTGTTGGTTGGAGTATCAGTCCAGTCTGCCGGAGTAACAGTAACCGTTACATCCAATTTCACGTTTGGTTCATCCGGAGTGTCGGTACCACCACCACCGCTACCACCGCCTTCATCCGTAGGACGGAAGTCGCCATTAAGAGTGATGCTTACATTATATGCTTTACCGGCTTCGATCACACCTCCTTCACCCGGAGCAAAGATGACGTTAAAGTATTTCTTAACTCTATCTTCCGGAGCACCTTTCTTTTTCAACCAGTCAACCTGTAACACCAGCGTTGTCGGGTTTTGGGCTTTATCTGCTGAGGTCGGCCTGTTCTCAAAAACGTAGAAGTGTCCGGCGTTTGTAGCAGGAGGTGTTACAACACCTGAGAGGTCAAGATTGAATTCGGGAACTACCGTGTAGCCGGGATCAGTACCCCAACCTACTACCCAGTTTATCCCGTTTACATAATTTTGAGTAGCAGGGACATGGCTTCCGCCAGCAGAAGGAAAATAGAAAGAGTTTGTCTGTACATTCAGTAAAAAGGCACCATCGAAGGAGAAATCTTCAGAAGAGCCGAAGGTTCCTTGTGCGCCAGTACCTACAGCAACACTGGCCAAAGTGATTTTAGCAGCAACGAACTTAGCCGTAACTTCAGCTTTGGCTGTGTAAGGAGCAGCAGTCGTTTTATCTGTCAAAGTTCCTTCGGCCGACATAAGCAAGTTTCCTTTTACCTGGGTTTGAGTCGTACCGTTCACAAGGCTTCTTACTACCGCTTTCAGTTGGGTTTCGGTAGATGCATTTAATGAACCTGAGGCTCCGGTAAGATCACTTCCCAGATTGCATATTGCCAGCATTTTGTTAGCCGTACTCTTTGTTTCCACGGTTGCGGATTTAACTCCGGCAGCATCCGACAAATCAGAGGTTTGAAGATACTTTTTAGTAATGATACTCCCCGTAGCATCTACGAAGAATACGGTGATATCAGAAATAGCCTTATCTTCATTGGTTCCGGGAACTCCTGTTGCTTTTGTTTCAACACCGGTGTTAATACTGAAATTGACCGTCATCGGTTCCCCCTGTGGCACCGGAGGTGACGGGTCTTCTCCGTTTTCTTTTGAACAACTTGCCAAGGCTGCTATCGCCAGCATCGACAAAAAAATAGATTTCGCTTTCATTTGCTTTACTTAATATTAATAATAGTGAAACTAAAAAATTTGTGTATTCAATAAGATTTTTATCGCGCATCTTACGTGATCTCCTTCGCGCGAGGTCCGTGATCCCTATCGCGCGCTTCGCGCGATTACTATCACGTGAGGTTCGTGATTTCTTTCTATTCTATTACCGGTCTGTCATCCTCGCCGGTGCCGCCGCCGGGTGTTTCCGTCACCTCACCTACGACAAAGTTGCCCAACATCGTTGCCGTGCGGGATTCTTTGAGCAAGGCGGCACCGTTGCTGCCAAGTTGCGTGCAGAGCGTAACGCTCCAGACAGAACCGTCGGCTACAGTGGCGGGCAATACAAAACCGACCTGCGTAGGCGTGTTGGGATAGAGTTTCGACACAGGGAAGAAGAAGGTTTCGCCCGAGTCGCCATCGGTACGCCGGATGGTGACACCGATCTGCTCGTCTGCGCCACCCACCTTGATGTGCTTACCTTTGATGATACAGGCTTGTCCGGCACTAACCGGCACACCTTCACCACGGGCTGCGGCTTCGGGATTCTGTGCATCCTGTGCACTAACCACCGTAAACAGTTGTGGGCCGCTGACAGATTTCTGTATCTCGACGTCGATCTCGGCATCGGCCAGTGCCTGACGCATTTCTTGGCTCATGGAGTAGGCAACACCGAGTTTCAGACGCTTGCGGTCGGGAGCCGACATAAGTTCGCTTTCAAGGAAAACACCCTGTGAGGTGGGACGAAAATAGCCCAGCACCGTGCTGATACTATATCCGGCGGAGAGATACCAGATCATGCGTCGCATGATCTGGTTGCCCGTACGGGTGATTTCTTCCACGTCTTCCTGGCGGGTGCTGAGGGCAGCAACTTCACCGGCGAGGTCGTGCATATTAAGGCACTTCTGCAACTTAGGTTGCAGGTAACAGTCGTTTGTAATGTCCTGGGTAAGGGCCAGGTCGAGGGCTTTGAGCGTGAGCTTCGCCTTCTGGGTCGGGTCTTTTGCCATAACTGTCTGTTTTTTAGTTATTGTTATATTGTTTTTTCTATCGTATTACGAATTAGCCGGGGTTTAAAGGACAATTGATTTATATCAGTAGCTCCCGAGTAGAAAAGTAGGGGTAAAAAAACTGGATTCTTCCCCTTTTTTGATACCAGGATGGTCTGACGCAAAACATAACCACGTGTGCCCTAGTGCTTGCATATTCGTAAGACAAAACGACTTAGTTCATTAGAAACTATGTTTAAATGATTATAATTCAAGGTCTTCACGTAATCGTATATTGTTAGCCACAGATAAGTTAGATTGAAAACAGGAAGGTCGGTAATGATTAAAAATACTCTCTTTTGGTACCGGATAGGTATGAAAAAAATGAACAAATAAGGTCATATTTGTTCATTTTTTCTCTCATGCGATGAATTTTAATCGCCATAAATTATGAGAATCAAATAATTTATATATCTTTGCGCAGTCCTGACATAGTTTCTAATGAACTAAGTCAATTTCTCTCCACACAAATTCTTTCATTATATAAATATATAGCTCAGAAAATAGTACACTATCTTATTTAATTGCTATTTTTGTTGGCATAGTTGAATCTGCCGATTTCTTTTTGATAATCAGCAGACCAGGATTTCTAAATTTGACGAATTAAGCTAATACTTGTAGATGTAGGGTAATAATAAAAAGAGTGGATTATGAAAACTTATGTCAGACAAAACATTCCGGAGAGAAATAACAGGGGTTCATTTACTCCGATACGAAAACAGAATACTGCTGCTTTTGTGGATAATCGTCCGAAAAACAAGCTCATAGTTCAATTGGCCTCCCGCGAGATCGGCGATCTTGATTATGGAGGTGCGCATCACAGACAGGTTGCCTTAGATGTCGCTGAAGCCACCGGAGAGGAACATCGTGGAGGTCGGCATACTACGATTGACAGCCTGAATGCTTCGACAGGTGTGACCAAATATATGGAAGATTTTAGGTTTCATAGGTTATTGGAAAAGATAAACGCCCTTTCCGGCAATTTTGAGAGTAAACTTCGCACTGTTAATTTGAGTACTCTCACTAATAGTGAACATCAACATTTATGGTTACTTTTCTTAAAGAAAAATATAGCTTATATCGATCTGAAGAAAGAAGTCGATGCGACTATAGACCCTGCCATTAGTGCCACCAAGGCCGACAGGCTATCAAAAAATGCACAAGGGGGGAAGCCTGCCAGACCGACCATTGAGGCTTGGTATTATAAACGATCCGTTCCTGCTAATTACGATGAGTATAAACGACTTTACTTCTGGGTTTGGAACGCCTTCTTCAGGCGGACATCCAAACTAGGGATCGACTTTACAGCGGCACTTGGAAAGACGATTCACTTCAACCTGACCGGTGATGTCTATCGGCGGGCTTTGGCCGAGAGGACAGGAAGAGCACATACTCGCCGAAGCGCGATAACTTATTCGGAAATGCGGCATTTACGGAAATTGTGGGATAGAAACAAGGCGCCCAGTGTCCGTTTCCAGCAGAACACCCACCCTACCCCAACGACTGTATCGGTTCAGGATGTAAGTAGACCGTTTCGTTTACTCGATTTATTCGGCCCTGTAGCCATTAAAAGGATATTCCAGACCCCGCAATGGATCACTGCCTCCCGTGAATATGAACTCAATTTAGGTAGCTATGCAGCCAATGGCAGGCCTGAGGCAAAAGCGGCTATCCAGGAAGGATTGAATAAGATGGACAGAGTTTGCGCAAAATATCATAAGGCGGATTGTCTCAGGAAGTTTCAGGCTTCCAGAGCGGTATTCGGGCTTCTAAATCCAACAAGTGCCGGGCAGGTAGGCACCCACTATGCGACGGTAAGGAGTGTTATAAAAGGAGTGCCCGAAGCAGGGAAAGACCCTGTGAACATGCGTGAACAGATGACTGCCTTTTTTAATGCCGGGCTGTGGAACCCCAAAGGTTATACAATAGCCAGAATACTGACAGAATTGAGAGCTATGCCTGATGATGCCAGAAAAGCAAAGGCTGCTGAACTCGGCATACCGGAAAAGCAGTTAACCGATATATGCGACACATCACGCGGAAGATTATTGGATACGCCTATTGATCAGGATCCCGGACGGAGAGAACGAATACCCCGGCCGGCTGCAGAAAGAGATGCAATGGCTGTATCGGCTCAGGAATACGAAAAAAGAGGTGTGCCTTTATCGTCCAGGGAGATGGCTTCTGCCGGAGCAGATCCGGCTCGTAAAGCCGATCCACTAACGTGGCGTGAGGGTATCTGTTGTTTCAGTATTGACGAAACAACCGGTTGGGGAAAGCAGATGAAAGAGGATGGATTCCCCACAATAGCAGGTGGTTCAGGAACGGCAGCCCGGTTACTAAAGATCTACCAATGGATAGGTGGCGAAAACCCTATTAATTTCAGGTTGGCTTTAATGGGTTGGATGTTGCCTTGCAAAGATCATTCATTGATTGAAATAATGCAGGGTGCGGAAGCTGTTGGAGTAAAAGGCCCATCAGATAGGCTTGACAATCCGATCTACATGTACCGTTCTATAGCGCCAATAAGAACCCAAGAACTGAGAGCGAATGTGGCCAAAGAGTCTAAATTCCCTGATGAACATGTTCTTCATAAGGTGGATGATGCAAGTTATAAAAGATTGATAGAGGTTTAGTTGTGATGAAATGTTCCGCCGTCGGCTCCTTTGGAGGGGCAGGCGGGACAGAGATAAGGAGAGAAATCGAATGTAATTACGACAATTTTCCCGTTTTTATTTCTGTCTTAAGAAAATCATATACATACCGAGAACTCCTGAAAATAAAGACCAGTCTTTTTATCCTGCAATTTAGAATATGTTTATCATACGAATGACTTTTTGCAAATTCACTGATAAGGATAATTATATATTCCACTTTATCTTGTATGCTAAAATCACTATTCATATAATATTCTTTTCTATACGGTATATTAATTTATAATGCACAGGCTACTAAAGAACGATAATTCTTGGGGGTGTATCAAGATGCTTGACGGCACATTTCATCCATCTTAGTTTCATTTGTTGCATAACGGATGCTTTTTGCGTAGCTCTTCTGTTGTGTAATACCGATTGTGACGATCATCGTCTTCCGATAATTAGATCTCTTCTTTAAGTTCTTCCACTGTAAAGCGACAATGTGTATTAGTATCCAGAAAGACTTTTTTCATTTGTATTTTTCTTCTAAATATTTGTGATAAGCAGTTCTTCTATTTAAATCGCCTTCTTCCAAAGGTTCACCTGCGCCTAATAAGCTTAAAACAACGTCAGGGATTGCATCTTCAGAAGATTTCGGTATCTGTGTTGTCTCCATATACTTATCCTTTTAGTCAATGATTCTTTTATCTTTATGTCTTAACAGTCACAAATATAATCATTATTTCTATTTCCGGCCTGTCAAAAGGCGTTGTTTTGGAGACAAAATATCACTACATTTGTGACCTGTTTAATAGAAAGGAAATAAATGATCGATCAACCTACCATAGACCGGATACTTGACGCTGCAAACATTGTGGATGTTGTTTCAGAATTCGTTACCTTGCGTAAGCGAGGGATCAACTATGTAGGATTATGTCCTTTTCATACTGATAAAACACCCTCGTTCTACGTCTCTCCGGCTAAAAATATATGTAAATGTTTTGCCTGTGGCGAAGGCGGTACGGCCGTTCACTTCATTATGAAGCATGAACAACTGAACTATTTCGATGCCCTGCGCTACCTGGCCAAGAAATATAATATCGAGATACAGGAACGGGAACTGACCGAAAAAGAAAAGCAAAAGAAAAGCGACCGCGAAAGTATGCTGATCGTCAATAGCTGGGCGCAGCAATACTTTACCACCCAGCTATACGAACATGTAGAAGGGAAAACGGTCGGACTGCGCTACTTTGCCGAACGTGGCTTCCGCGAAGACACCATTCGCAAATTCCAGCTCGGATATAGTCTCGATCAACGGGATGCCCTGTATAAAGAAGCGACAAAGAACGGATACAAAAAAGAATTCCTTGAAAAGACCGGTCTGGTGATTGCCTACGATAACAGAGGCGTGAACGATCGTTTCCGTGGTCGTGTAATCTTCCCGGTTCATACATTGAGCGGTAAAGTTGTCGCCTTTGGGGGACGTATACTCAAAAAGGATGAAAAGACAGCCAAATACGTCAACTCTCCCGAAAGTGAGATTTACCATAAGAGCAACGAGCTCTACGGCATTTTCTTTGCCAAGCAGGCCATAGTCAAAGCAGACTGTTGCTTCCTGGTGGAAGGATATACGGATGTGATATCCATGCACCAGGCAGGCATAGAGAACGTAGTCGCCTCTTCCGGTACGGCTCTTACGCAGGGACAGATACGGCTTATACACCGTTTTACCAGTAATATAACCGTGCTGTATGACGGCGATGCCGCCGGTATCAAAGCCGCCCTGCGCGGTATCGACCTGTTATTGGAAGACGGCATGAACGTCAAAGTAGTTCTCTTGCCGGACGGTGAAGACCCCGACTCGTTCGCCCGCAAACACAACGCGAGCCAGTTTGCCGAATTTATCAAACAAAACGAAACGGACTTCATCCGCTTCAAAACCCGTTTATTACTGGATGATGCAGGAACCGACCCGATCAAGCGTTCGTCGCTAATCACGGATATTATCCGCACGGTAGCCATCATCCCTGATAATATAGCCCGCTCCATCTATATCCGCGAATGCAGCAGTATGATGGAAATAGACGAGCAGGTGTTGCTTAACGAGGTCAATAAAATACGCCTGAGCAAAGACGAGAGACAGACGCAGCAAGCACCTTCGGTACAACCCCAGGTAAGCCCTCTGCCGGATTATCCGGATATACCGGATTATCAGCCGTTCGTCGGAGAAGCGACCGGGGAAGAAAGTTTTCTTCCGCCGGACGATAATATGCCCCCTCCGCCACCACCGGAGGAATATCCGTCGGAAGAGACTGGTCCTATGGAGATTCCGCCAATGGCTCCCCCTCCTCCCCAACCGCAGATGCCGCAGCCGCCTAAACGTTCGCCCTACGAGGTATACGAAGTAACCTTGCTGAAATATATCGTGCGCTATGGCGAAAAGGTGCTGTTCGACTATGTGGATGAGGAAACGAACGAGCATATCGTTATGCATGTTGCCGAATATATCCGTTACGACCTGGAACGTGACGATCTGACCTTCTATACCCCGATCTTTAAAAATATGCTCGACGAAGCTGCCGAGAGATGCAAGAACGAGGGATTTATTGCCAACCGCTACTTCCTGGCTCATCCGGATCCGAACGTTAGCCGTCTGGCAGCGAACCTGATAAGCGAAAAATATCAGTTGAGCAAATATCATAGCAAATATCGTGAACTGGAACAGGAAGAGGACAAACTGGATCAGTTGGTTATACGTGAAATATATGCCATGAAGGATGCTTATATCATACGCCAGATCAAAGAGACCCAGTTGGGTATCAAGGAAGCGCATCTGAAAGGGAATGAAGATCAGGTGTTCGAGCTGATGAGAAAGCTGACCCACCTGAACGAGATAAAAAATGTATTGAGTAAAGAATTGGGAGAACGTATCGTATTAAAAATGTAAAAACAACTCATAGCCTATGAACTTTTTGGAAACGGAAGATGTGGTAAAACAGTATGCCAATCATCTTGCCCTGAACAAAGTCAGCATCCAGGTACCGGAAGGAAAGATATTCGGACTACTCGGACCTAACGGTGCCGGCAAAACCACACTGATCCGTATCATCAACCGCATCACGGCTCCCGACAGTGGGATCGTTCGTTTCAACGGACGTGAATCGCAGCCAGAGGACATATACCAGATCGGATACCTGCCGGAAGAACGTGGTCTTTATAAAAAAATGAAAGTCGGCGAACAGGCGATCTACCTGGCACAATTGAAAGGATTATCGTACCCAGAAGCTCGTAAACGCCTTACCCGGTGGTTCGAAAAGTTCGACATCATGCCCTGGTGGAACAAGAAACTGGAAGAGTTGTCGAAAGGGATGCAACAGAAAGTTCAATTCATCATTACGGTTATCCACGAACCGGCACTGCTTATATTCGACGAACCGTTCAGCGGTTTCGACCCGGTGAATGCAGAACGGCTGAAACAGGAGATCCTGGAACTGAAAGAGAAAGGCCATACCATTATATTTTCTACCCACAATATGGCTTCGGTCGAAGAGATATGTGATAATATCGCCCTGATCAACCGGTCGCAGGTCGTACTTTCGGGGAATGTAACGGAAGTAAGGAACCGTTTCCGCAACAATACGTTTACCCTGCGTATCACTTCCGACAGCTCTCTGCAGGACGACCAGACAAATATCTTCACGTTACTTTCCGAAAAGGAACAGAGCGGGATACGCGAACTTCAGATACACAAGGCCGAAGGTATCAGTAATTCCACCTTACTATCCGCCCTTTCGGAACAGGCTGAAATTCTTTCATTTGCAGAAGAGCTACCATCCATGAACGATATATTTATTAACACCGTATCAGGTACAAACACGACACAGGCATGAATAAAATAGGACTTATAATCAAAAGAGAGTATTTGCGCCGGGTAAGTAAAAAGTCGTTTATCCTGCTTACGTTACTGACTCCGTTCCTGTTCGCCGCATTGGTATTTGTTCCATTATGGTTATCCACGATCAAAGGAGACGAAGTGCGCAATATTGCCATTATCGATACGACCGGGAAATATGCCCAACTGTTTGAGAATAACGAAAGTTTCCACTTCATCCATAGCGACAAGACGTTAGACGACTATCGCCGGAACAGCGACAAGGAAATATTCGCTTTCCTGAGTATTACAGATGATCTGTTGAACAATCCAAAGGCAGCAACCCTCTACTCGGAAAAACAGGTGCCTGTCGAACTGAGCCGGTTGGTCAACCAGACATTAAGCAAACAACTGGAAAGCGAAAAGCTTGCTTCCTTCAATATCCCCAATCTGAAAGAGATCATTAAGGAAAGTAAGATCAACTTCAATATACAGACTATCAAATGGAGTGAGGACGGGCAGGAAAGTACCTCGTCGGCCACCGTAGCTTCTGTGATCGGAATGGTATTTACCTTTATTATCTACATGTTTATTATGATGTACGGAGCGATGGTGATGCAAGGCGTCATGGAAGAAAAGACGAACCGTATCATCGAAGTAATGATCTCTTCCGTACGGCCGTTCGACCTGATGATGGGAAAGATTATCGGTATCGGTTTCGTCGGCCTGACACAGGTATTCCTGTGGGGTATTATCACGACCATACTGGTTAGCGTAGGTGGTTTTATGTTCTCCGGTGGAGTCGATGTGGCATCCCTGCAAGCCGGGCCTCAAATGGGGATGGTGGATGCGAATGCACTGGCATCTTCTTCGGGCAATGAGATTATGGGGATTATCAATTCGATCAATATCGCAGAAATCGGTATTTCCTTTATTATCTACTTTATTGGCGGCTATATGTTGTATGCATCCATATTCGCGGCTATCGGTTCGGCTGTAGACAGCCAGGAAGATACACAGCAGTTTATGGCGCCTGTTACGATCTTTATGATCTTTGCGCTGTATGCCGGCATTTACAGTATGGAAAATCCGGATGGGCCGCTGGCTTTCTGGTGTTCGATGGTTCCGTTCACTTCACCGATCGTCATGATGGTACGTATCCCGTTTGAAATTCCTTTGTGGGAAAAGTTATTATCGGTCTCTTTATTGTATGCTTCCGCCATCGGCATAGTCTGGCTATCCGCCAAAATATACCGGGTAGGTATCCTGATGTACGGTAAAAAGCCGAGTATCAAGGAAATGGTGAAATGGATCAAGTATAAATAATATGGACTCAACGATATCACTCATATTAAGCCGTCACGGAGAGACGGAAGAAAACAAACTGCGTATCATGCAAGGACAAATGCCCGGTCATCTCTCCGAGTTGGGAAAACAACAGGCGGAGCAACTTGCCGACCTGTTGGAAGGAGAAGAGATCGACGTGATTGTCAGTAGCGATCTGGCCCGTAGTTACGACACTGCTATGGCTGTTGCCCGGCGCAAAGGACTGGAGCCTGTCCAGACTCCCCTTCTCCGCGAAATGGATTGGGGAATCTATACCGGAAAGGTCGCCAATGAAATGGATTTCAAGAATCTGCCGGAAAGTGTGGAGAGCGTGGAGGCATTATACAAAAGAGCCGGAGAGTTCCTGCAATTCCTGCAAACGAAATTCCCCGGCAAACGTATCCTGGCCATCGGACACGGCGGGTTCAACCGGGCCATTATCGTACGGATAGAAAAAAGGCAGCAAGAGGATATCCTGAAGCTGCCAATTATGAAAAACACAGCTTGCCTGCATTTTTCGATATAAAACCGAATTTGTTTATACCTGTGGTTGTACGACACTGAATGTGCCGGATGCTTTGCTGACGAGCTTATCGTCGCAGTAAATCTCGCACTCGCTGAAATGTACATGCCGTCCGGGTTTGATAACCGTGCCTCTGGCAATCAGTTCTTTTCCCCAGGCTGCCCGCAGGAAAGAAACTTTCAGTTCTGCTGTCAGCACATCCTTGTCCAGCGGGGTCATCGTATAAGCGGCAAAACCTGCGATCGTATCCGCCAGAGCAGCCAACACACCACCGTGGATAACACCGCTGTATTGGCGTTGTTCGTCATGCAGGGGCATACGCGCCTCAACGATCCCGTCTTCGACAGTGGTGAATTGTACTCCCAGATGATTTACATAGGGATTGGTCTTCACTCTGTCGAGCAATCTTTCTTTTACTTCTGTATTCATTATTTTTACTCAATTAGTTGGTCTCATTCTAGCGGATGGTGATCTTGCAGTCGTCCAAACTGTCGATAATAGCCAGGCTTTCCACATGGATACCTGATTCCCGCAAAGCTTTTCCTCCATCCTGAAATGCCTTTTCGATAATAAAACCCATACCGGCAATCGTTGCGCCTGCCTGCCCGGCCAGGTCGATCATTCCCATAGCGGCATTACCGAATGCGAGGAAGTCGTCGATAAACAGGATATGGTCGTCTGCCGTCAGAAAATTATTGCTGATACAAACAGAATAATCACGGTCTTTGGTGAAAGAGTGAACTACCGTGCTCAGCATATTCTCCATTGTCTTAGGTTGCTTCTTCTTTACAAATACCACAGGCAGTTGCAGGATATATCCGACCATGATAGCCGGGGCGATACCACTTGCTTCGATCGTTACGATCTTATTGATATGCTCTCCTTTAAATCGATTGATAAATTCTTCGGCAACCTTATACAGAAGCATCGGGTCCATCTGGTGATTAATAAAACTATCCACTTTCAGGATACCTCCCGGATAACATCTGCCGTCTTGCAGAATACGCTGTTTGAGTAATTCCATTTGTTTTTATTGTGTTTTATCTTCTTTATCTTCCTTTACACGAATGAATATATTAGCTATAATTGCAGTCAGACCGCCGGTCGTAATACCGGATGCAAAAATACCTTTTATAGCCTCCGGAGCCGTTTTCAGGATATCCGGCATTAATTCCACTCCTAATCCGAGAGAAAGGCTGACAGCCAAAACTAATGTAGCCTTCCGGTTAATCTCCTGCGAAGCAATAATACGGATACCCGCAGCGGCCACAGTACCGAACATCAACAAGGTTGCACCTCCCAATACAGGGTCAGGCATTAATGAGAACACCACACCTACAATCGGGAATAATCCCAACAGGATCAGCATTCCGGCTATGTAGTAACCTACGTACCGACTGGCAACGCCGGTAAGCTGGATAATTCCGTTATTCTGTGCAAAGATAGAGTTTGGAAATGAATTAAAGACACCGGCAACAAAAGAATTTACGCCGTCGGCCAATACACCGCCCGATACTCGTTTCAGATATCCCTCACCCTCAATGGATTTACCTGAAATCATAGAATTAGCAGTAACATCGCCGGTAGCTTCAATCGCAGTGATCAGGTAAACCAGGCCAATAGCAATAAAAGAAGATATATTAAAATCCAGTCCATACTTAAAAGGCATCGGGATATTGAACCCGACCAGATTCTGGGATGCGGCGGCACTCATATCGACCATTCCCAGTGCAAAAGAAAGCCCGTAGCCGATACATAAGCCCAGCACGATGGAACTCATGCGCAGGTATTTATTCTTACAACGATTGAAGAATAACACACTTAACAGGACTGTTGCTGCTACACCTATATTTTTCAGGCTTCCGAACGTACCGTTATCCATAGCGGCAAAACCACCTCCGCAGGATACTACCCCTACTTTGATCAGACTCAACCCGATCAGCAATACTACAATACCAGAAACAAGCGGGGTGATAATAGAACGCATATACTTAAATGTACGGCTGATAACCATCTCGACCGGGGCAGCAGCCATACAAACACCAAAGATCAGTGGCAAACCGCCTGCCAGTCCCGCCGAAATGATCGGGCCGATAAAAGAGAAGCTTGTTCCTTGAATACAGAGTAGCCCGGCTCCTACCGGGCCTATCCGTTTACATTGTACAAAGGTTGACACACCCGAAGCGAAGAGAGCCATCGACACCAGAAAACCGGTTGTTTCGAGATCGAGTTTCAAAGCTCCGGCAATAATAAGAGGCGGAGTGATAATCGCGACAAAAATAGCCAGTAGATGTTGCAAGGCTGCAAACAAAGCCTCTTTCAAAGGCGGACGGTCATCTATGCCATAAATCAGATCTGTTTCTTTTACCGGAATGATAGTCTCTTCTAACTCTTCTGTGTTAATCTTCATATTTACTTTTTATATATTACAATTTTAAATCCTGGAGGGTTTCACCTTTGACATTCAGTACCCGCAACGTCATTTCCTTTCCTTTCTTCTGAAGAACCATGACTGTTGCTCCGTCCATCCGGTAACCACCCCCTACAACAACCGGGAAGTTGTTATTATTGGCTTCTCCCTTCGGATAATAAGCATGGCGATGCGTATGCGCATTGATACACACATTGAACGGGGCCTTAGCCAGTAAACCTCCCCATAACTCCAGACAAGGATTATAGCGGTCTACATCTTTTCCATAAATAGGTACATGGTGGATCAAAACGCGTTTAGTCGCTTGTTTGAAAGGTTTGGAAGCCAGTTCTTCTTTCAGGAAACCGACCTGTGCTTCACGCAAAGCGGAAAAATCGTTCAGTCCGTAATAGACCCAGAAATCATCGGGCTTGTCTTCACCGCAATCGAGCATAACGATACGGGTATCTCCCCAGTTAAAGGAACCATATGTTTTATCTCCTACATAGTCAAACAGGTTACGCAGGCCGATCGAATAAGCATTTCTGATCTCATGATTTCCACGCAGATAGAAGACGGGGATATCGGCAGCACCGACTGTCTCGTTCAGTTCCGAAAGAAAATGAGTTGCTTCATCGTGATTGGCCGGGTCATCGATACAGTCGCCGTTGAAGATTACGAAATCATAATCTACATCCTTTACCTGTTTATACAAAGCCTGTAATGTTTCAGAGTGTTTGTGCAAATCATTGAAGATAATTGCAGTGAAATCAGTCTCCGAAGAGGTTGGCAACGTGAATGTATGGAAATCCGAAACGGCTGTTTCGCCGAACACCTTTTTATATGCCTGATAAAGCATGATCTCCTGTGAACAGATACGGTAATAATAGGTTTTACCCGGTTCCAGATTATCCAGTCTTATTTTATTTTGCAGGTCATTACAAATAACCTGTCCGTCGACGATCGTACGGGCTTTCTTCAATTGGTTCTTGTCCGTGCCATATTCTACCCAACTGTAAGTAGGTACGGTTGTCTGCCACATAACAGTGATACCGTTCCCTACCGGGTTCTGCAGATAAGGCTCTGTACGGAATATTTTAGCAGCAGGCTGCATAAAAACAATATCCGTAACGATCGGACGATGATCCGAAGCGGCCGGTTCGTCTACCACCCAGGAAGAAAGACGGGTAAAAGCGGTAGTATCTTTTGCATAAGCAGCAATATAATCGATTGTTTCCGTCGGTTTATCGGCAGGCCAGGTAAACTGTTTGGTATTGGAAAGGATAACAAAATCCTTTTCCAGGCCTTTTATCACTTCCGAGTCGGGATGAGCATTCAGGTCGCCGGCTATAAATAAAGGTTTATTTGCCTTAGCCGCTTCTTTACGAATAATTTCCAGTGAAGCAAGGCGATCTTCCCCAGTCAGGGAAAGGTGAGTACAACAGTAGATATAATTTTCAAATTCAACGATCAGCAGAGCACGCGCTTCTTCTCTTCCCGGCAGAGGCAAGTAACGGGTAGTAAGCGGTTTTTCTTTGCTCAACATACCGATCCCGTATTTACCACCATCATAATCGATAGCCGGGGCATACGTTGGATACATCAAAGTTTTTTCGCCCAGAATACGTAGCACATCCATCTGTCCGCTTCTTCCGGTTACGCTATCCACTTCCTGTAAAGCAACGACATTCGGACGCACTTTATTAATCACATCGGCCGTACGCTGATAGTTTGAAACATCATCCATCCCCTTTCCGTTGCGGATGTTATAACTCATAATACGCAAGGTATTATTCTCCCTCGCTCCATTCTCCTGTGAATGAAGACTACATAATGGCAGTAACATAAAAAGTATTGCCATTAACCCGCTACTGTGTTTCATGATATTTAATTTTAGTGGTTTATTATTCCATTACCTCTTTCAAGTCCTGTTCAAACCGAGCGATATCTTCTCCGGTCGTATCCCAGGAAGTTACCAGGCGTGCCTCGTTGTTTTCTTCATTCCACATATAGAAGAAATAACGCTCCAACAGCTTCTTTAAGGGTTCGGAAGGGATTGTAAAGAATATCTGGTTTGTTTCCACCTTTTGAGTAAACTGTATCTGAGGATATTGCTTGAGAGCTTCCGCCAGTTTAGCAGCACTGATATTGGCTTTCATAGCGTTTTCAAGCCACAGGTTATTCTCCAGATAGGGAATGAACTGAGCTGATAAATAACGGAGCTTGGAAGCCAGTTGAGCTGATTGCTTTCTGTAATACTGCAAATTTTCCGTGATCTCAGGGCGAAATGAAATAACAGCTTCACCCATCATCATACCGTTCTTTGTTCCACCAAAGCTAAGGATATCCACACCTGCATCTACCGTAACCTGTTTCATCGAACATTTCAGATAAGCACAGGCATTTGCCAGACGGGCACCATCCATGTGAAGATACATATTGTGGGCATGCAACAGATCGGCTATAGCCTTCACCTCTTCTATCGTGTAAACGGTTCCCAGTTCAGAGACCTGCGAAATATAGACAGCTTTAGGTTGCGAATGATGGCATACGCCAAAATTGTGTAAACGGGGTTTGATCAGTTCAGGGGTCAGCTTCCCGTCTGTTGTCGGAATAGTAACGACAGCACATCCGGTCATCCTTGCCGGAGCACCGCACTCGTCGACATTAATATGTGCCGTTTCAGCACAGAGTATACTATTGAAAGAATGTGTAACGGCCTGCAGAGCTACCGAATTGGCTCCGGTCCCGTTAAAAACAAAGAAAGGGGACGCCTCTTCGCCAAATATACTTTTAATCTTCGCTACTGCGGCTGTTGTCCAGGGGTCATCACCATAACCTATTGCGTGATCCTCATTTGCCTTAATCACGGCTTCCATAATCAACGGATGAACGCCGGAGTTGTTATCACTTGCAAAACTTCTCATTATATTCTTGATTTTTGCGGCAAAAGTACGGATTTATTCATTAATATGTCATTTTTATAATCCATATATTAAAAAAAGAAGGAGCACTCTTTCGAACACTCCTTCTTTTTATTAACTTGTTTGTTAGAATATTAACCATTATCCAAGGCGAAAATCCTTCAAAACTTTCTGCAATTCCTGGCGGGCAAAGAATATACGACTCTTTACTGTTCCCAGCGGTACATTCAATTTATCTGCGATCTCATTATATTTATAACCACTCAAAAACATTGAGAAAGGAACTTTCAGTTCATCGTTCAATCCATTGATGGCCTTGGTGATCTCTTGAATCTGATAGGCTCCGTCCGGAGAGTCAAATCCTGAATCATTTACGACGTCCAAATTATACAAATCGACACCTTGGTCTACTACTGTTTGCGTACGAACTATCTTATGATAATTATTAATGAAAATGTTACGCATGACGGTCAAGACCCATCCTTTGAAATTAATATTGTCAACGAACTTTTCCTGATTGTCTAAAACCTTCAGCGTTGTGTCTTGCATCAAATCTTGGGCGTCATCCCGATTTGCAGTGAGCATTAGTGCAAAATTCATCATGTTTTCTTGCATGCTCAGTAATTTTTTCTGAAATTGCAACGCATTCATACTATTACTTATTTATAAAAGGTTAATACCGGTTAAGTATTGCCTCCCACTATCGAGAGACAATACAAATATAGGAATTTATTCTGAAATAAATAAGGCATTGAGGAATATTAATATTAAAAACCGTAACTTAATATATTTATAGTAAATATCACTGAGAATGAACAGTATTTGCAAGTTAAAGACTTGTGATATTATAAAATTTACAAGTTTCAGGTTACAATTTTCAACAATGTATAAAAAATATAGATAATTAGACAAAATGATGAAAAATTCAGGAATCTTGTGCGTGTTATTAATACTACTGGTAACAACCTCTGTTTCAGCAGCTAAAGACACGCCACTCATTTACCAGATTGATATAAAAAAAGAGATAGATAATACGACTCGTATTTATCTTAGTAACGGATTGACAGAGGCTAACTCGCTGGGTGCCGACGCTGTCCTGATCCACATGAACACATATGGAGGATTGCTCGAAGCAGCAGATTCAATGCGTACGGCAATCCTGTACAATCCGGTTCCCGTTTATGTTTTTATCGATAACAACGCAGCCTCAGCCGGAGCACTCATTTCGATTGCCTGTGAAAAAATCTTTATGAGGAAAGGAGCCAATATCGGTGCAGCTACGGTAGTCAATCAGACCGGAGCCGCCATGCCCGACAAATATCAGTCGTATATGCGTTCCATGATACGTTCCACAGCGGAGGCTCATGGAAAAGACACGATCATCCAGGGAAAAGACACCACTTTTAGATGGAAAAGAGACCCTCTGATTGCAGAAGCAATGGTAGACGAACGGGTAGTCATCCCTAACCTGATCGATACAGGAAAAGTACTCACCTTCACCGCTGACGAAGCGCAACAGTGGGGTTATTGTGACGGGATAGCAGAAACTCCCGACGAAGTAATCACCAAATATCTGGGATATAACACCTATGAATTGAAAACATATAAACCTTCCTGGTTCGACGATCTGAAAGGTTTCCTCATGAATCCGATGTTACAATCACTGCTTATCATTATTATTATAGGTGGGATTTATTTTGAAATGCAAACACCGGGATTAGGGTTTCCGTCGGCGGCAGCAATTATTGCCGCTATCTTATATTTTGCACCTTTGTATCTGGACGGATTGGCTCAAAACTGGGAAATATTGGTATTTATCATCGGATTGTTACTCATTGCTGCAGAAATATTTGTTATTCCCGGCTTTGGGATAGCCGGGATCAGTGGTATAATTTTCCTGGTTGCAGGCCTGACCCTCAGCCTACTCAATAATACGGATTTCAACTTTGAAGGCGTTTCTACCAAAGAAATCGGAGAAGCCTGCCTGACAGTATTGGTCGGACTCGGTCTCGGATTCGTTTTAATGATCTGGTTATCCAATAAAATCGGAGCAAAAGGTCTGATGCGGAAAGTGGCACTCCACAAAGATCTGGAAGAAGCCCACTCCTCTCCTTCCCTCACACCTCTTATCGGAAAAGAGGGAACAGCCTTTACAGTGCTCCGTCCTTCCGGCAAAGTAATCATTGACGACGAATTATACGATGGTGTATCCGATTCCGGCTTCATAGAAAAGGGAACAAAGGTCAAAGTCGTTCGTTTCGAGAATGCCCAGATATACGTAGAAACATTACATTTATAAAGGTAGATCTGCCCCCGGTATACGCTGATACAGGATACGCTTGTCTATAACCACATACTGGAGGGCATCGATTGCCAGCAGATCACTCAGGATATTCTTGGCCGTGTAATAATTTACGCGGCCTACCCGGCAAAGCTGGCTAACATTAATATATGGGTGCTCGTCGAGATAGACAAACAAACGTTCCACAGGCTTACTTATCTTCAGTAAAGTTCCATCCGGCTTATGCTTCTTTTCCCAGGACAACATAAGTACTTCATTCGCCAGGATGTTTTCATCTGCTACACGGATATAGGCTTTATATTTATCTTCTTTATCTGGTGCCAGATGAGGTTTCTCTTCACTGGGTGCTATATAAACCTCCAGCACTGTTTTTCCGTTTATCTCCCAACGGATAGCTTCAAAAGGGACCTCCGGACGGGTGTACATTTTCGAAGCAGCCTCTATCATATAATATTCTTCTTCACTTCGGACGCCGGATATATTGCCGTTGTCTTTCACTCCTATCAGCAACCGACCGCCATCGGTATTGGCAAAAGCAGACAAGGTGCGGGCTATCTTTTTACTGTCGCTCACCTCGAACTTAAAATCGAGTTGTTGATGCTCGCCCTGTTCAATCAATGCTTCTATCGGATGTTTCTTCTTCATTTTGGCATATTATTTGACCGGCAAAATTAAAATAAATGTCTAACTTTGCCAACGGAAAAAGAATGAAAGCATGTCTCAGATTCCTTCATTAATTTCAGACCTGGCAGTAATATTGATTTCTGCGGGGCTTGTCACTTTGCTTTTCAAGAGATTGAAGCAACCAGTCGTACTTGGCTACATTGTTGCCGGAATTCTGGCCGGACCAGCCATAAAAGAAATTCCCACCGTTACAGACATAGAAAGTATCCGCATTTGGGCGGATATAGGTGTTGTGTTCCTGCTTTTTGCGTTAGGACTCGATTTCAGTTTCAAAAAACTGATGAAAGTCGGGGGGACTGCTGTTATCGGAGCAATAACGGTCGTGATCGGAATGATGACATTCGGATATATCACAGGCCTTTCGTTGGGTTGGGGGCATATGAACAGCCTTTTTCTGGGTGGGATGCTTTCCATGTCGTCTACAACAATTATATTTAAGGCCTTTGATGATATGGGACTCCGCAACCAGCGGTTTGCAGGTGTTGTATTCGGAATTTTGGTGGTAGAAGATTTATTTGCCGTCCTGTTGATGGTACTGCTTTCCACTCTGGCCGTCAGTAAGCATGTCGAAGGTATGGAGCTACTGGACAGCGTGATCAAGCTCGGCATTTTCCTGCTTTTCTGTTTTGTTGTGGGTATTTACCTGATTCCCTCTTTCCTGAAAAGGGCCAGAACATTTCTCAATGACGAAACATTACTGATCGTCAGCCTCGGCCTCTGTCTCGGTATGGTGATGATTGCGACTAAAGCCGGATTCTCCTCAGCATTAGGAGCCTTTGTAATGGGATCGATCCTGGCTGAAACGATCGACGCCGAACATATCGAACATATAGTAAAACCGGTAAAGGATCTTTTCGGAGCCATCTTCTTTGTTTCGGTGGGCATGCTGATAGATCCGGTATTGCTATGGGAATATAAAATACCGATTCTGATATTAACAATCGTTGTAATGGTTGGACAGATATTATTCAGCAGTTTCGGTGTCCTATTATCAGGGCAGACAATAAAAGTCGCTATCCAATCCGGTTTTTCACTGGCACAGATAGGTGAATTTGCCTTCATTATTGCCTCTCTGGGCCTGACTCTTGGAGTGACGGACAATTTCCTCTATCCGATCGTTGTTGCTGTTTCTGTTATAACGACCTTTTTCACTCCGTATATGATACGAATGGCTGAACCTGCTTACAAAATAGCAGAACGTACCATTCCTGCCAGTTGGAAAAGTTTTCTGGAACGTTATTCCTCCGGTTCGAATACGATCCGGCAGAAAAGTGCCTGGAACAAGCTATTGAAAGCGCTGATACGTATTGTCGGAACTTATACAGCAGTCACACTGGTTCTGATATTTATCTGGTTACAATTCATCGCTCCATTCATTATCAGCAAGCTACCCGGCATACGAGGAGAAGTCATCTCCCTGGTCCTGATCCTCATATTGATCTCACCGATGTTACGGGCGATCATGATGAAAAAGAACCACTCCGCCGAATACGAACAATTATGGCACGACAGTAAATACAACCGTGGCCCGCTGGTTTCCCTGATCGTATTACGCATCATATTATGCATAGGCCTTGTAATGCTTCCTGTCGCGCGCCTGCTGAATGCCGCTGCCGGAATAGCTTTTGCTATCGCTGCAACAGTAATAACCCTTGTAATTCTCTCTAAATGGCTCAAAAAGCAATCGATCCTGATGGAGCGTCACTTTTTCACTAACCTCACAGCACGGGAAATGGAAAATGAACGCAACGCTCCCATCAAACAAAAGTTTGCAAGCCACTTACTGGAACGTGATCTCCATCTGGCCGACTTCGAAGTCAAACAAAATTCACCCAGTATGGGAAAGACACTGAAAGAATTGAATTTCAGGCAAAAATGTAACGTAAACATCGTTACTATCATCCGGGGAGACCGACGTATCAATATCCCGGGTGGAAACGAACGACTTTACCCTTTCGACAAACTGATCGTAGTCGGTGCAGACGACGAACTGAACCACTTCCGGCAATACATAGAAGAGCGTTATAAAGAATCGTTGAGTAACCGACAGGAAACAAAAGAGGTAAACATGGAGCAGTTCTTCATCAGCGAAGGTTCCGGACTGATCGGACGAACCATTCTCGAATCAGGAATACGTGACAATTCCGGCTGCCTGGTCATCGGTATCGAGCGGGATGCCCATTCGATCAAAAATCCTCCTCCTACTACTGTCTTTGAACAAAACGATATTGTATGGATTGTAGGTGAACACGAAAAAGTGGTACGTCTCAGTGAAGGAAAAACAGTAAAATAACGATATAATAAACAAATAAATAACCGGAGTATGAAATTTATCGGAATAATACCGGCAAGATATGCCTCAACCCGCTTTCCGGGAAAGCCTTTGGCTGATATGGCCGGAAAGCCTATGATACAACGTGTTTATGAACAAGTAAAAGATGTTCTGGATGCAGTATGTGTTGCAACTGACGACGACCGCATTGAAGCAGCTGTAAAATCTTTCGGCGGAGAAGTTGTTATGACTTCCGATCAACACCGAAGCGGAACAGACCGTTGTTACGAAGCTTATACTAAAGTAGGTGAAGGTTACGACGTAATCGTCAATATTCAGGGAGACGAGCCTTTCATCCATCCGGAACAAATAGAAACATTGAAAGCCTGTTTTTCGAATGCCGACACACAAATCGCCACCCTGGTGAAACCATTCCGTCCGGACGATGACTTCGAAACGATGCTATTCAATGCCAACTCACCGAAAGTCGTCCTGAATAAAAACAGTGAAGCCATGTACTTCAGCCGTTCGATTATCCCCTACATGAGAGGCAAGAACTACCAGGAATGGCTACCCAATCACACCTATTATAAACATATCGGATTATACGCCTACCGCGCCGATACACTAAAAGATATTACCCGCCTGCCACAATCACCGCTCGAACTAGCCGAAAGCCTGGAACAGCTCCGGTGGCTTGAAAACGGATATAAAATAAAAGTCGGCATTACTTCACAGGAAACGATCGGCATCGACACCCCGGAAGACATGGAAAAAGCCCTGGCTTTCCTTAGGGAACAGCATGGCTAAAAACAGAAGCTATTACAAATAACACCAGCAATCCGGACATGATAGACACTGACCATACGTTGGCAGGCAAATGCCGGATTGCCTTGAACTGTGTAATAACCAATACAGAAGCAATTGTTATAGCCGGAAAGAAGGCCGGAAGCCACGGACTTGGATATTGATATGCCTCTGCTTCCGAAAGAGCATATACACTTTTAAGAAATTCAGGTAAAACAATCCCTGTTATCAGTAGTAAAGCCCAGTACACCCATCTTTTTTCTCCTATCTCCGCTTCATACAGCAAGACCAGGATGACATAAACAAACAGCCTGCTGCCAACCAGCGCATACACTATAAACAATAAGGCAAACCCAACCAGCATCGACAACCGTTTTTTCTTTATAGCCATATAGCCACAAAACAATAATAAAACAATCACCAGCGATAAGATAGAAGCCAAATGATACCTCTGGCTGCAATAACTACCCCACTCCAGCACGACAGGTAGCAAGGCATATAAAAAAGCCATCTCTCCTACATGAAAACGTTTCAATATATAAGTAAAAGCCCACCACTCTAATAACAGGACAAGAGTAATCAACAAGGCGCCTCCACCGATAGGAACCATTAAAGATGAGAGTATTTTAGCCAAAGAACAAGCCAGCAATGCCGGTTTACCCTGACATTCGGACACAGCATCGGATAGCGACGATAAGTCAACGACCTGCTCCTTTTCAAACAAATGATCTGAACCGAAAAACTGGAAAAAAATGATACATGATAATACAAAGACCCCAGTTACAACTCCTTGTAAAAGCATTTCTTTCTTACTCATCTTATATGTTTTTTAGAAACGACAAAACAAGATTCTGCCGTCGATCTGCAAAAGTCGTCAACAATAACCTAACAACCACACGTTGACCAATAACCTAATATTGCAAATATATGAATATAAAACAACAAATCTCACGTCCAAGCATTCAAATTCAACAATCTGATCAAAATATGCAATCTTTTTATTAACATCTTCAACTTTAAGAAAAAGAAAAGGTGTGCCTGACCTCTTGGGTCGACACACCTTTTCTTTTATACTAACCCAAAAAGGGTTTTATCTCTTTTTCTGCTGTTGTTGTTTCTTTAACTGCTCCTGCTGAGCACGTTGAGCTTCTTCCAAACGTTTCATGAAACCTGATTTTTTCTGCGGTTTCTTCTTGTTTGCTTCCAGTTTAGCCAGCAACTTATCTTCATTGATCGTATAACGGAACACTAATGTCTGAACGATCGTGATCAATGTAGAGATGAAGTAATAATAAGTCAAACCTGACGCATACTGGTTAAAGAATACCAGGAACATCAGTGGCATCATATACATCATAGCCTTCATACCCGGCATTTGTTGCTGCCCGGTATTAGTCATTTCCATATTATACTTGGTATAGATAACATTGGTAATCGTCATCAGTAAACAGAATAAACTGATATGGTTACCGAAATACGGAGTAATAATAGGTATGTATTTGTTCCAACTGAAGATTGCATCATAAGTCGACAGGTCATGCGCCCAAAGGAAACTCTGATGACGCAACTCGATAGCAGACGGGAAGAACATGAACAGTGCGATCAACACCGGCATCTGCAATAACATCGGGATACAGCCAGCCATCGGACTTGCCCCGGCACGACTATATAATTCCATTGTCGCACGCTGGCGTTCAACCGCTTTATCCTGTCCCGGATATTTAGCATTCAACTCTTCCACCTGAGGACGCAATACACGCATCTTTGCAGATGACATATAAGACTTATAGGTCAATGGGAATAAGATCAATTTCACGATTACCGTCATCAGGAAGATGATCAAGCCATAGCTACTGATATATTTACCCAGGAAATCGAACATCGGAATAACGAAATACTGGTTCACCCAACGGAATACGCTTGCACCCAGCGGAACCAAACGTTCCAGATCCAACTGATCGTCCGTAGGAACACCTTTATCAAATGATTTCAACAAGGTATAGCTATTCGGTCCGAAGAAATAACGGAATGTCGTTGCTTCATTTCCCCTCAAGTCGAAAGGGACAGCAGTCGCAGTCTTAAATTCTTTTACAATACCGTCTGCCTCGACCATCTTTGAATCGAAAGTCGCACTTTCGAAACCTTCTCCGGAAATCATTACAGACGAGAAGAACTTATCCTTATAACCGATCCATTTCAGACGGCCCGATACCTTCTTATCCTCACTTTTGCTTTCGCTCAACTGCTCTACGCCATCGGCCAGGAATTTATAATACAAAGCAGTATATCTGTTTTCGTATTTGATACCCTGTTCCTGTTGGCGAATCTTCTGTTTCCAGACCATATCCAAAGCAGTTGTGCTTGGAGCCAGTACACCGTTCAGACCTGAACCTTTAATGTCGAACTGAACCATATAATCATCCGGCTTGATCGTATAGATAAAGTCCAGCGAACTACCCTCACCAGTATTCAGACGCATGATCAACTGATTCGGATCTTGTGTCTTTACCGGAGTAAAATACATTTCACCGGTATTCAATACACGGTTAGTAGCCGTCACCAACGTAAAATCAAGCGATGCATCTTTTCCTTCGAAAAGAACCAGCGGCTTATCATCGTACGTTGTATAATCTTTCAGGCGAGCGTAAGAGATACGTCCCCCTTTATTGCTGACATGAAGTTCAATGAGATTATTTTCCAAAACAGTAACATCGTCGGTACCTGTCATTGCGTCGGCAAATACTCCGAAATTACTTTTCAGCCGGGCCTCTCTCACAGAATCCGGCAAATTATCAAAAGAGTTATCAGCTATGCTTTTGCTATCCTCTTTTTGCATATCAAGCTGTTTGCTCAGTTCAATCTGGGCGATTGAGTCCTGATAACGGCGCTGCGCTTCCAACTGCTCAGGCGTCGGTTTGTTTAACCAGCTGAATGCAAATAAAACAATACCAATAAGCAGAAAACCTAATAATGTGTTTTTATCCATCTATAACGTTCTTATTTATTATCAATAGCGGCTTTTACAAAGCTGACAAAGAGTGGGTTCGGATTAACAACCGTACTGTTATATTCCGGGTGGAACTGAACACCTACGAACCATTTAAGTGCAGGTATCTCAACCACTTCAACCAATCCTGTTTCGGGATTTTCACCTGTACACATCATACCGGCAGCTTCAAACTGTTCACGATACTGGCCGTTGAACTCGAAACGATGACGATGACGTTCCTGGATATGTTCTTTACCGTATGCTTTATAAGCTTTGGAATCTTTTTTCAAAATACAATCGTATGCCCCCAGACGCATAGAACCACCCATATTGGTTACGTTCTTCTGCTCTTCCATCAGGTCGATCACTTTATATTCCGTATTCGGCTCCATCTCGGTAGAGTTGGCATCTGCCAAACCTAATACATCGCGTGCAAATTCAATAACCATACATTGCATACCCAAACAGATCCCCAGGCAAGGCACATCGTGTTCGCGTGCATATTTCAATGCAGCAAACTTACCTTCAATACCTCGTTGTCCGAATCCCGGAGCGATCAGGATACCGTCCATATCCTTCAATTGTTCGGCTGCATTCGCTTCGTTCAGTTTTTCAGAATGGAACAAATGTAGATCCAGTTTACGGTCGTTGTAAATTGCAGCTTGCAACAACGATTCATCGATCGACTTATAAGCATCTTGCAATTCTACATATTTACCCACCAAACCGATCTTAACCGTTTCGGTAGCATTGGTCTTCTTCTGTAAAAACTCCTTCCAAGGCTTCATTTCAGGAGTCGGACCTACTTCCAAGCCCATTTTTTTCAGGATAGTTACATCCATATTCTGACGCTGGAGAACCAGAGGAACTTCATAGATTGTCGGTACGTCGACAGACTGAACGACTGCATCTGCATCCACATTACAGAACAAAGCAACCTTACGTGTGATGTCATTGCTCAATAAATGTTCGGTTCTCAATACCAGGACATCCGGTTGGATACCCAGTTCCTGCAATTGTTTCACGGAATGCTGTGTCGGTTTTGTCTTAAACTCTTTTGCAGCCGCGATGTAAGGTACATAAGTAAGATGTACACACATACAGTTCTTACCCAGTTCCCATTTCAACTGGCGTACACTTTCGATGAAAGGCAGTGATTCGATATCACCTACCGTACCTCCGATTTCAGTGATAACAAAGTCAAATTTATATTTCGAGCCCAACAGTTTTACATTACGCTTGATCTCATCGGTAATATGGGGAACCACCTGTACTGTTTTACCCAGGTAATCTCCTTTACGTTCTTTATTTATTACACTTTGATAAATACGTCCGGTAGTAATGTTGTTCGACCGCGTGGTCGGCACATTCAAGAAACGTTCGTAGTGTCCCAAATCCAGGTCCGCCTCATGTCCGTCTACGGTTACATAACATTCACCGTGCTCATAGGGATTCAATGTTCCCGGGTCGATATTAATGTAGGGGTCAAACTTTTGGATAGTAACCTTATAGCCTCTTGCCTGAAGGAGTTTACCCAATGATGCAGCAATAATTCCCTTACCTAATGAAGAGACTACGCCGCCCGTAACGAAGATGTACTTTGTATCTGCCACGATAGTAATATTTTAATTGTCTTTATTTGCTCACTCGCATTTCCAAACTGCAAAGTTAGTCATTTTCGTTCAGACGGCAAGGGTCTCGGATATTTTTTCAAATATGACAGTAATCATCTATTATACCTACGCCATAAAACAATCATCCACAAGTACAACTTTGCTATCCAACCAGCCATAGATGGATAGAGAAAGAATAGTTTCATAATCAAATAAAAGTCTTTTCTCTTTTTCCACAAAAAGGTCTTTATTTCCTTTTTGCTCCAATAATAATCATAGAAAATAGCTTTAACCTCCATTTTCTTTTGACTCATACACTCCAGAAAAAAAGAGAAGAACATCAAATACACTCTATCTTTAACGGCTTGACTATAAGGATACATGTCCAAAAGAGAAAAGACTGACCTGATCATATAAAACTTATGTTTCCAACTAATTTCATCATTCCGTTTGGTTATAGAACCTGTATGCCTAACATAATTATACAGACAAGCATCAACCACTACCGGTTTCTTTACTTTCGGCAAAATCTGCATAGTTGTAAATAGATCTTCTCCTATAACAAGAGGTTTATAAGCGATTCCATCAAATAATGAACGTCGTATCAATCGCATACACAATTCAAATCCTCCACGAAGCATACAAAGAAACAAATCCTGTCCTGATAATCCTTTAAACCGATTATTACGCCGAACTTCATATCGCTCATTTCCGACTACTTCATAGTAATTAGCAACAACATAATCCGCCTCTTGCTTTATGACTTCATCATATAACATTTCTATCGCATCCGCTTCTACATAATCATCCCCATCCAAATGAAAAATATATTCACCTTTTGCAATATCCAGCCCAGATTTACGGGCATAAATCAATCCCTGGTTTTCTTTTGTAATTACTACCACACGATCATCCTTTTCTGCATATCTTTGAATAATACGAGAAGACTCGTCAGTCGATCCATCATTAACCACGATGATCTCCATATCACGAAATGTCTGATTAACACAGGACGATAAACAAGCATCAAGGTAGGGAGCTACATTATATACCGGTATAATAACCGAAACTTTTATATCCATTCGATTTATTTTTTATTTGTTAATCCTATTTATTTATATTCAATGATTTTACTCTTTATCTGAAAGAAATATTGCATTTTATAAAGACCGAACAATAAACCGGCTTTTCCATCCAATATTCCTAATCTCAGAAAATAGGCATAGAAAAAATACAAAGGAGCCAAGAACCAGCTATCCAGCAGAAAATATTTTACTTGCTGTCGGAATGTCAAACGAATCTCCGACTTTACCAATTGATAAAAACGATGCACCTCCCAGGTAGAATAGGCATTATGTTTAGCTATATAGTGTTCCAGTCCCTTATAGTCATTATGTATCAAAGGAACAGGTAAGACACCTACTTTACCCTCTATAATAGGATGTTCATGAATTTCCATATCCAGATACGACCAGGTATGTTCGTCTATATACTCATACTCTCCCTTATCTCTCCTGAATAAAGACAGTTTACGCATCTTCACTCCATACTTCAACTGTCTACCCATAAAATGATCATTGTAATAGATCCAAAAACCACTGTAATCCGTCTGTGCGATTTTCTCTCTGACACAAGCCCTAAAATCAGCTGTGACCGATTCATCCGCATCCAGAAACAACACCCACAAGTTCTTCAGCGGTATATTCCTCAATACCCAATTCCGCTTCTTCGGGAATTGCCCGTTCCATGAAAAGTCAATTAAACGGTAACCATATTCCTCTACAATCTGCGGAGTTCTATCCGTACTATGCGAATCGACAACTATAACTTCCGAGAAATCTTTTAATAAAGACAAACATCGAGGCAAGTTCTTTTCTTCATTTTTGACCGGAATAACTACCGAT
>NZ_CAJJWO010000032.1 GCF_905196875.1 uncultured Parabacteroides sp.
CACAAGCCGTAGATGTCGGTGGATTCAACTATCAGATCGAAAGTTACGACCGCTTCCACGAAGAAAACCCGGACCTACCGCTAACCAGTACGGAAGACGGTTCCGCTTTCATGATCCGTGGCGAATATGTAACAGACAGGTCAAAGAACCTGATGGACTCATACGACACACAGTGTGCCGACTGGGGAGCAACACATCGCAGAGCCTGGAAAGCCGTAGCAGAACGTCCCTGGATGGCCGGTTGCTTCTACTGGACCGGGTTCGATTATCATGGCGAACCCACTCCGTTCAGATGGCCTTCCGTCAGCTCTTTCTTTGGCATTATGGACTTATGCGGATTCCCAAAAATGGCTTATTACCTGCATCAGGCACAATGGGTAAAAGATAAACCTGTTCTGGAACTGGTACCTCATTGGAACTGGCCAGCCGATTCCATCGGAAAGCCCATCAAAGTGATGGCTTTAAGCAACGCCGACAAGGTAAAACTATTACTGAACGGTAAAGAAATCTCCGAACAAACGGTAGATCCGTACGAAATGAATACCTGGTCTGTCCCTTACAAACCGGGAAAACTGGAAGCGATCGGTTACAAAAATGGAAAGATTGTTTCACGTACCAAAGTGGAAACAACCAAAGAAGCCGTTCAGGTTCGCCTGACTCCTGACCGCAACAGCCTGGCAGGTGATGGCCGGGACGCTATGCCTATAACTGTTGAAGTTGTAGACTCTAAAGGTCGCCACGTACCGACAGCCGATAACAGGATCGAATTCACCGTTGCAGGTCCGGCAAAAATCATTGGTTTAGGAAATGGTAATCCGAACTGCCATGAACCGGAAAAAGGAAACAAACGCAGCCTGTTCTATGGTCTTGCCCAGGTTATCATCCAGAGCATGGAAGGTTCCGGGCCGATCACCCTGACAGCCTCGACTCCGGGATTGAAACCGGCAACCATCACGATCAATGCCACCCAGGCAGCCCTTGCCCCATTCGTTCCGGCAGAAAATCCGCCGATGTTACTGAATAAATGGGCGGCCTCTCCCCTTTCTACAGAAAAGCCCGATGCCACTCGCCAGATAGCAGATAACGATATGAATAGCTGGCAGCCTATTTCCGGCGGTGATCTGATTAAGTTGGAGAATGCCAACTTCGTTATTTTACGTGCTACATTCAATCCTTATCAGGCTCATCGGGAAGAAGGCGGAAGTATCCTGTTCAAACAATTGTCAGGGAAAGCCGAAATCTGGCTCAACAGCCAACTGATCGGCTCTAAAACAACAGATAAGGAAGAAGATTTCACGGTTGTATTCCCGGCAGTCAAAGATAGATGCGACCTACGTGTCCTGCTGAATGGTACAGCGGGTGAAGCTGTAGGCTTAAAAGGCAATGTAACAGTCCGGACGAAACGGGCTACAAAATAATAAGTGAAATAAAGGCCTGACGAAACAAATCCGTCAGGCCTTTTTTATATCTATTATAGAACTTATCTAACCAGCTTCAACTCTTCGATCAGACGCGGGCATTTTCCCCATTTGTCGATCATATAAAGTACATATCGGATATCGACGGCAATACAACGTTGCAGATCCGGTTCAAAAGCGATATCACCGCTCATCGCTTCCCAGTTTCCATCGAAAGCAAGGCCGATCAAACGGGCGTTTTTATCGAATACCGGGCTACCAGAGTTACCGCCTGTGATGTCGTTGTTCGACAGGAAGCAAAGCTGCAATTCACCCTTTTCATTGGCATACTGGCCAAAGTCTTTGCTGCGGATCAGGTCGAGGATCTCAGGTTGTACCCAGAACTCGTCATCTTCCGGATTCTCTTTTTCCAGGATTCCTTTCTCTGTTGAATAATAGTCATACCAGGCTGCATCATACGGATGGTATCCGCCGATGGAACCGTAGCTCAGGCGCATGGTAAAGTTTGCATCCGAAGAAAGAGCCTGGTCAGGATACATTTCTTTGAGTCCTGCAAAATAAAGGCGCTCACCTTTTTCAATATCGTAATGAGCGTCTCCCATCAATTGCTGCAACTCGAACAGGGAGATCAATGTAGACAGGCTTAACTCTGCTGCCGGATCTTTCTTCAGTTTGGCATACAATTTCGGATTCTTGAGCATCTTCTCTATATTATCATACGATAAGAGTGAGGTCTTTTTAAAGACATCCGCTGCATACTTAGCGTAGTTTCCTTTGTATTTCTTATCTACTTTCTTATATATGTCCGGAAGATACTGAGCCGGAACACGTTCTTTAGCCACTTTCATCATGGCAGCCAGCACCTTCTGGTCGAGCGCAGCGTCATAATCCTTAAAGAAGGGTTTGATCTTATCTTCCAGGATCAGGTCTATTTCTTCCGGAGTGGAACCGCTCACATCTACACTCTGCACCATACGCGCCAGACGTACAATTTCAGTGCCGCTGACAAATGCTTCCATCAGGTAAGTCGACACATTCTTATATTCGTCGGTCGAAGTATAGCCTTTTTCCAGCAGGCTCAATACCTCACCATACTTTGCTTTACGTTCCGGAGTCTGGTCTACCCACTTGGCAAAAGCAGCTTCTTCCTCCTTCTTACGGTCCAGTACATTCAGGTTTGCCAAGCCACGGTTCATTCCGATCGAGTTTTTCCAATAATTGGAGCTACCTGCATATTTAGAGGCATATTTGATACGCACTTCGTCGCTGGCCGACATGGCTTCTTTCCAGATAGCCTGTTTAACGCCACGAACATCGATACGGGGTTTGTTGCTGTCTTCGATACGCTGTTTCACACCCCATGAAGACAAATAGCGGTCGGTGCTCCCCGGGAAGCCGATCGTCATGGCATAATCCTTATCCTGATATCCCTGAAGAGACACTTCGGCTACATACTTCGGGCTATAAGGTTTGTTATCCTTGTTATATTCGGCCGGTTTGTTATTGGCATCGGCATATACACGGAAAACAGAGAAATCGCCTGTGTGACGCGGCCACATCCAGTTGTCGGTATCACCACCGAACTTACCTACGGAGCTGGGCGGAGCAAATACCATACGAACGTCGTTAAACACATCGTATACAACCAGGAAATACTTATTATTATTATAGAAAGGCACTACATCGGCAGCCTGAAATTCTGTGTTTCCGATAGAATCACAAATAACCTGTCCGATAGAGTCGGCAGCGGCCAGACGAAGATATTCTTCTTCAATATTATTGATTTCACTGTTGATACGATCACTTACATCCACTGTTTCACGCAGGTAACGCACACTTAGCCCCGGAACAGGCAATTCTTCTTCTTTGGCCTGAGAGACGAAACCATCTTTCAAATAGTCGTGCTCAACACTACTCAACTGTTGGATCGAACCGAAACCACAATGGTGATTGGTAAAAACCAACCCTTCTTCCGATACGGTAATCCCAGTACATCCACCACCAAAAATAACAACAGCGTTGGCCACACACGGGTCAGTTTCACTGTAAAGCTGCTTGTAGGACGGGACAAATCCCAGTTCCTGCATTCTCGCCAGATTCTGTTTGTTTAATTCCTTCAGAACCCACATACCCTCATCGGCATATACCTGGCCTGCAGCAATCAGAAGCAGTAAAACTGCCCACACCTTCTTCATAAAATTCATTCTTTTATTTATTCTATTAGTAATTTGATATTCTTCGCGTTCACACGTGCTCCGAGCCACTCCCGGATCTTTTGTTGTTCTTTTTCATTGATACGCTCTTTGCTTTTCAGGTAAACCAGCATGACTGTATCTTGCTTCATGCTATCGGTACTCACAATATAGGTATTTGAACAGGATGCCTCAAGGACAGCCGGGAACAGGACTTTCATTTCAGGGATCAACTCCGAAGTGATGCGTGATGCGGTTTGATACCGGTCTACCGTTCGCTTCAACGAATCGATCTGTATGGATTGCACACGGAGCACTTCTTCACTATTTTTATAAAGATCCCGCATCAACATACTCTTCAGTTCGTTGATATCTGTGGCCTCCTGACCAAAACCTTGCTGGACGACTAACGAAACATCTTTCAAGCCATATTTACGAAGTCGGCTCCGGGCTATTTCAATCATCGGGTCCGGTACATTTTCCCCGATCAATACAACCTTTACCTCTTTTTTCTCACTCGTATCCGTTACCGTTTTGCTCAATATCTGCGTATTCGGGAAAGCTAATTCTTCCGCCACAAAATTGGTAACCCGGTCATTGAAGTAACTGGAGCGGATCAGGTTATAACTCAGAAAAAGACTGGGAACAATGGTAAAAAAGACGATTACACCGACATACCGTGTCACCACTTTTTCCCGTTGCTTATCAAGAAAGATCTTTTTAGGATATTTAAGAAGCCGGACTACCAGAAAAGTAGCAAGACTGATAAATACCGTATTGATAAAATAGAGATAAAAAGCGCCGAAGAAATAATAAAGGTTTCCGCTGGCTAATCCGAAACCAGCCGTACAAAGAGGCGGCATCAAAGCCGTTGCAATAGCCACACCCGGAATAACATTCCCCTTACTTTTTGTCGAGCTAGCTACAATTCCGGCCAATCCACCAAAGAAAGCGATCAGCACATCGTACACGGTCGGTTGCGTACGCGCTAACAATTCGCTTTGTGCTTCACTGATCGGAGAGATAAGAAAAAACAAGGTGGAGGTAATCACACTAAAGACCGTAGCCGTAGCAAAATTGCGGAAAGAACGTTTGATCAGTTCATAATCGTAGATACCCAAACCAAGACCGAATCCCATAATTGGTCCCATCAGCGGAGAGATTAACATCGCACCGATAATCACCGCCGTAGAGTTCGTGTTCAAACCCAAAGACGCGACGAAAGTTGCAAATATTAAAACCCAAAGATTGGTACCTTTAAAGTCAATACCTTTTTTTATGGATTCTACCGTTTCAAGTTCATCTTCTTTTTCCTGACGGACATCAAAATTACGAACAAAGAAGTCTCTTATTTGCTTGTGTAACACTCCTTTTTCCATCCCACTCTCTTGTATTGATAAATACTCCGACTAATAGCCTCACCTTAATCGTGCAAAGATAGAAATTGTATATCGAAATAAAAAATAAGAAGTGTGAACAAGAATAAGTTGAACAAATTCGAAAGACTAGTTGATTTTCATTAACTTTGCAAATAATCGACAAAAGGGTCCCGAAAAGGTGCTTTTCTAAATATTTATATAAAAATGAAACGCTGCTTAATTCTGACATACATGCTTATTAATATGGTCTTTGCTGTAGCCAATAATGCTACGACGAAAGATGCTTTGAGCACGAGCCTAAAGTCCGCATCCTCAACAGAAGAAAAGCTGGAGATATTGACTAATCTGATGGATATCTCTCGGCAGGAGGAACAAGTGGGATACGCAAAAGAGCTATACAAGAAAGCACTCGCCGCAAACAACGATCATTATAAAGAAGTAGCTCTCACAGAAATACTCCGTTTTTATGTCAACAACGACATTAAAGACAGTACCAATGTGTACATGGAAAAAGCCAAGCTGGAATTGAAAGGAAAAGCACGTGACTTTCTGGTGACTTATATGCAAACGATCATCGATGTACGCGTCGTTTTTTACACGGAAGGGGAAGAGAGAAAGAAATTGATAGAACAATACCAACTCAAGCTGGAAACAGATAAGAAGCTTACGTCCCTTGAAAAAATGTCGATCAACTACGTGCTGGGGATGGCTTACAGCAACCGTGTCGAGCCGGGCAATGAAGAAGAGTTACAAAAAATGGTAAGTGAGCGGTTTAAGGAAGTGATCGCCCTTTCGGAAAATATACCGTTACAATACTCATATTTATTCCGCCTGAACTCATTCAGCATTCTGACTCTTTATTCACCCGATACGTCGGAGCAGATAAAGTATGCAATCCGTTATCTGGATATGCAGAAAGAATATGCAGATACAGAAGAGATGAAAAAACGTCCTTACATCACAAAACGGCACCTGTTGAATGCCTATTCTTCCCTGGCCCTTTCTGCCAAAACACTTGGAAAAGATATAGCGACTACCTATTATCGGCATTTCATGGAACTGAACAGTAAATATCCTGAAGATGCCGCATTCTCCGCTGAATACGAACGTTATTATACCTCACTGAATTTTTATCGATTAATCAACGAATACCCTAAAGCAATACGGTATTGCGACTCCGTTATCCATTATTTCCGTAATTCAGGTTTAAAGATCGACCTGTCGGAGCATGTCGTATCGACGCTCAAGGAAAAAATAGATATGCTGGATAGCCTTCACCTGTATAAAGATGCTTTCTATGCTCACAAAGAATACACTGCCTTGTTAGACTCTGCACGAGTGAAGAATATAAAAGACAAACTGGAAGACCTGGAAATCAAGAAGCGGGTGGATGAATTGGTTATTGAAAAGAAAGCACTGGAAATCGATTTACAAAAAAGTCACAACCAGCTTTATCTGTTTTCGTCCTTATTTATTCTGGCTATCAGTTTTGCCGTTTTCGTTGCTTTCCGTTTATGGAAAATCAACTCCTTATATAAGAAATTACAGGAATCGAACCGTCAGGTTATTCTCGCCAGTGAAAAGGCGCAGGAAAGTGAGAAGATGAAGAATGCGTTCATTAAGAACATGTGCCATGAGGTTCGTACACCTTTAAATGCAATCAACGGCTTCGCCGAACTGATCACGACTGAAGACATTTCCCCTGAGGAAAAACAAGAGTTCAGTAAGATTATCTTCGAAAACTGTAATCATATTACTTCCATGATGAACAGTGTGCTGGAGATCGCCCAGTTGGATAGTAATAAAGAAGATATTCCATTGTCAGCAGTTAATATCCACCTGCTTTGTTCCTGTGAAATGGAACAGATTAAAAGACTTTACGGCAAACCGGAGATAGAATACAAACTCGAAGGTAATTGTGAAAAGGATCTGGCTTTCACCAATCAAAGTCATTTCAGCCTGGTCCTGTCGCATCTGCTAAACAATGCAAACAAATTTACAGAAAAAGGAAATATCACACTCTCTTACCACTCGGAAGAAGAGCAAAACCGGATGATTGTAAGCATTACGGATACGGGCTGCGGTATTTCACCGGATAAACGCGAATGGATATTCGAACGGTTCACCAAAGCGGACGATTTCGTACCGGGATCAGGACTGGGATTATATCTATGCCGCCAGATCGCCCACCGGATGAAAGGGAACATCTGCGTAGACCCGGATTACACGACCGGCCTGCGCATCATTCTGACAATCCCGATCAAACCGGAATAAGTCTATTTCTTTTTGGCGAAATAACGTCCTACATAAGGTAGTTCCTGTAACGGAAGATCCCGTTTGACCACAATACCTACAAACAAGCAAAGTAACAAGGTACGGTAACCCAGACGCAAAATCTCCGATTCAATCGTAGGCAACATGCCGGCCAAATAAAAAGCAGCAGCCAGAACGGAATAGATCAAGGCCGACTTAATATCATATTGGATCGGGAATTTCTTCTGCCCGATAATATAGGAAAGTGCCATCATAATCAGGTTACTTGCAAAAGAGGCCCAGGCACATGCCATATATCCGTATGTCCGGGCGAACAGTGCTATGATCAAAATCGTAGTAACACACCCTATCGTAGAGAAATAGGCGCCCCAACGGGTCTGATCGATCAATTTATACCAGAACGACAAGTTAAAATAGATCCCGAAGAACAGTTCCCCCAACATGACAATAGGGACGACACGCAAGCCTGGATAATAGGTAGAAGGTACAAAATGTTTAAATATATCAATATAGAACATTACACCCAGGAATATGATCAAGGCGAAAATAATAAAATACTTCATTGCTTCCGAATAAGACTTTTTACTATCATCGTCTTTGTTCTTCGCAAAGATAAACGGCTCGTAAGCATAACGGAAAGCCTGGGTAAACATGACCAACACGACTGCTATTTTAAAACAGGCACCATATATCCCCAATTCTGTATTTGCCAATTCTTTATCCTCAAACAGGAACGGAAATAATATCTTATCTGCCGTTTGATTGAAAATACCAGCGATCCCCAAAATCAATATAGGAAAAGAATAACTAAGCATCTGCCGAAGTAAAACGAAACTTGCTTTCTCACGCAAACCCGGAACCATATCTGGTATAAGCAAAAGGAAGGTAACTGCCGAAGTTATCACATTAGCAATAAAGATATATCCTACCTGATAATCCGGAATATAGAACCAGTTAACCGAAGCCGGCATATGTTCAGCCAACCACGGACAAGCTATTAAAAAGAAAAGAACCAAAATTATGTTCAGGAAGATATTGAATAACTTTAAAGAGGCAAAACGTATCGCTTTCCCCTGATACCTCAGAAAAGCAAACGGGATACAACAAAAAGCATCTACAGCGACAATTCCCGCCATCATACCTACAAACTCAGGGGTTGAAGCATACCCTAAAGAACTACTGATCGGATTCAGTGCATTAAAAATAATAACTAAAAATAGTACAGAAGTAGAAGCTATACTAAACATCGTCGTCGCATAAACCCGCATAGGAAGCGTTATCTCTTTCTTATTCATAAAACGGAAAAAACCGGTTTCCATCCCATAAGTAAGTATCACCATCAACAATGCCGTCCATGCATACAAATTCGTCACGATTCCATAGTCACTTTGTGTCGTTAGCACCCGCGTGTACATAGGCACCAGCATCCAGTTCAGGAACTTTCCGACAATACTACTAACGCCATAAATCGCAGTCTCTCCTGCGAGCCGTTTCATTCCTCCAGCCATAACTTTTTTCAGTCAAATAAAAATCCTTGTTCTTCGCCCCTTTTCCGTCCGAGATGTGTGTAGGCAAGGTCGGTGACCTCACGTCCCCGTGGTGTTCGTTTGATAAACCCTTCTTTGATCAGGAAAGGTTCGTATACTTCTTCCAGCGTTCCGGGGTCTTCGCCTAAAGCCGTAGCGATCGTTGTCAGGCCGACCGGCCCACCGTTGAATTTGTCTATAATCGTTGTCAGTAATTTATTATCGATCTGATCCAGACCGTAACGGTCAATATTTAAAGCTTCCAAAGCATAACAAGAAATCGCCTTGTCTATTTCGCCCGAACCTTTCACCTGCGCAAAATCACGTACGCGGCGAAGTAATGCATTGGCAATACGAGGCGTTCCACGGCTGCGTGAAGCAATCTCTTTGGCTGCGTTCAACTCGCATTTCACATTCAGGATATCGGCACTACGAAGCACAATCTTCGTCAGCGTCTCCATCTCATAATATTCCAGGTGCATATTGATCCCGAAACGGGCACGCAACGGGCTGGTCAGCAAACCGCTACGGGTCGTTGCACCAACCAGTGTAAAAGGAGCCAGATCTATCTGGATAGAACGGGCGCTGGGCCCTTTATCGATCATAATATCGATCCGGTAATCTTCCATCGCCGAATAAAGATATTCCTCAACGATCGGACTCAATCGATGAATCTCATCGATAAAAAGAACATCATCCTTTTCCAGCGAAGTCAGCACCCCCGCCAAATCACCGGGTTTATCCAGCACCGGCCCGGAAGTGACTTTAAAGCCGACTCCCAGTTCATTAGCTATAATATTCGACAAAGTAGTTTTACCTAACCCTGGAGGACCATGCAGCAACACATGATCCAATGCCTCTTTACGCATACGGGCCGCCATCACGAAAATCTTCAGATTCTCAACCACCTTGGCCTGTCCGCTGAAATCATGAAAAGAAAGCGGGCGAAGTGCATTCTCATACTCACGCTCACTTTCAGGCATACGGGTATCCCTTATATCAAAATCGTCTTCCATATTCTTGCTCATTGACTGGCAAAGATAATAAATATATCGAATACAATTTCCTGCCTTTGTATTTGCATTTACCCTACGTACTAATTTGAATTAGTACCGCAACTAATCAACGGTCGATAACCATCAACCGATTGGCCGACAATTGTCAACCGTATGGCTGATGATTATGAACCATACGGCTGATAATTATCGGCCGCTAAAATATTCCGTTTGTTGATAGATATGTATAGGATAAGCATTGATAATGAAAGGTATGGTTTCATAGCCGAAATATAGGGATAATATCCGTTGGATACAACAATAAAATGAACTTAACGTTTACAAAACAATAAAGACTTATATAGAAAACAATAATTTGATAACAAAATGAAAACTATTAGAAACCTGTTATCCGTGTTTACCCTTTTTGTTTTAACCAGTTGTGCACCCAAAGTCATAACAGACATCGTTAAAGTTTATCCGGTGACGACACCTCCTGAAAACGTGCTCTTATATGAAGTAAATGATACAGTACCGAATACGGCAGAGGTAATCGGAAAAGTATCTGTAGTGGATAATGGTGCCTCAACAAAATGTAACTATGACCAGGTACTGGCACTGGCCAAGAAAGAAACATCCAAAAATGGAGGAAATGCGTTGGCACTTACCGACCATAAAGAACCCTCTATCTGGGGAAGCAGTTGCCATCAGATAGCAGGAATGATGCTCAATATAAGTGATACGGTAATCGATAGCTACCAACCAAACTCATTTATCGAAGCAAAGGAGATACGGACGGGGAAAGAAAGAAGAATGCGTCCCACAACAAATACCATCTACGCCAATATCGGATATGCCGGAATCATAAGTAAATATTATTTACCGTCGGGAGCTTCCGGAAATCCCAAAAGCGGCTTAGACTGGCAGATCGGGTATGAATGGGTTTCAAAGAGCGGTTTCGGTTTCGGAGTGATGTATTCGGGTTACCGGTCTTCCTATGATATATCGAGCAATACGATTAATGTGGGGCTTACCTATATTGCTCCGCAGTTTGTCCTGAAACAAAAGGTTAGTGAGAAATGGCAGTTCCGCGAAAGCGTCGGACTGGGATATTTCGGCTACCGGGAGTCGCTGAAAGGGGAAAGCGCTTCTTTATCCGGTCTCGGCTACAACTTCTCGCTGGGTGTGGAATATTTACTGAGCAGCCATGTCGGCATCGGTGCCAATCTGGGGTATCTCGGTGGTTCATTACCCGAGCAGGACGCGAGCTATAACAAACCGAAGGACGAACGGACGGGTATATTCCGCCTGACGTTCGATGCGGGAATTCGTTTTTACTTCTAAACGGAAGTAAATAAAATTTCCTACATTTGTTCCGGTAGATTTTAAAAACTCCTATATGAATAGTGCATTCCTTCGTTTCCGGCTTCGCCAGTTCGAAAAGTTTATCCGGGAAATACCTGTTATCTATCTGATCCTATTAACAGGTATTTTACTGATAGCCGGGATTGCGCTGTTTGAATTTTCAAAGGAACCGAAAGGGGGACTGACCACAGTCGCAGTCCTGCTGGCTCTTTTATCGCTGCTGCAATTGCGGAGGAAGGACTATCATTTCATTTTACATGCGGAAGAGAAGGCATGGAAAGTGTTTTGTGTGGATTATTTATTGCTATCGCTGCCGGTTATCCTCATTTTACTACTACATTTCTATTGGTATAGCGCGCTTATTATTCCGTTGGGTTGCGTAGGTATCAGTTTCATAAAACAGCCGTTTCATCGGACAAAACAAGGTGTATCCGTACCGAAATGGCTCCCCGCAGAGGCCTTCGAGATACGTTCGGGGATACGACAACACGGCGGCTTGCTGTTGGTTCTTTATATCAGTGCCTGGATCGGATTGTTTTTACCTTTTGCCTCATTGGCTTCACTCTGGTTTCTCACGGTCTTTATCTCTGAGATGTTTCGTTATTCGGAGTCTCAACAGATACTTTTTACGACGGAACTGCCTGCCAGACGTTTTCTGAACCGGAAATTGTTCTTAAACCTGAGACTGATCCTGTATGCGATAGTTCCGCTCTGCGTGGTATATGTCTGTTTATATCCGGCGCATTGGTGGCTGATACTCAGCGTCCTTATAGGGATCACACTGAATATCCTGTTATTCGTTACGACAAAATATGCTTATTACTGGCCGGATACAAAGATAACAGCAGGACAAGTCCCCATTACCATAGCGATGTTGAGTATATTTATGCCGATGCTCACACCTGTTATCCTTTTTTTCCTGATCAGAAACTATCTGGCAGCCTGCCGGAACTTAAATACTTACTTATATGCTTACAATCCGGAATCTGGAAGTTGAATATAAAAAGGAGTCCCTGATACTAAAAGGGATCGATCTATCGATGGAACCGGGTAAAATACACGGTATCGTCGGTCTGAACGGTGCGGGTAAAACCACTTTACTGAATACGCTGTACGGCTTTATTCGTCCGGTGAAAGGTGCTATCCTGTATGATGAAAGTCCTTTACAAAGGCGGGATATTGCCTATCTGGAAGCCGAAAACTATTTCTACCCTTATATGACAGGCCGCGAATATCTGAGTCTTTTCCCGGCTGGGAAAAACGGATTTCAGCCAGATGACTGGCAAAAGCTACTCTGCATCCCACTGGATGATATCACGGAGAACTATTCCACAGGGATGAAGAAGAAGCTGGCCCTGCTGGGTGTCCTCAAACCGGATAAGCCTGTCCTGATCCTGGACGAACCTTTCAACGGATTAGACCTGGAAAGTACCCATATACTGACACTTATCCTGCAACAGCTGCGGGAAAAAGGGAAAACGGTACTGGTCACTTCCCATGTTTTCGAAACATTGACATCCGGCTGCGACTATATCCACCATATCAACAACGGAACAATTGCACACAGTTATACCAAAGATCGATTCGGAATGCTCCAGCAACTGCTCTACTCCACCATAGAGCAACAGACAGGGGAACAGATAAAGGGGCTTATTTGATAGAGAGCACTGCTTAACCATTTAATAGAAAAAGTAGTACCGTAGCACAGTTGCATTACTTTGTCAGGCTGAATAAAAAAGCTGCCGGGCTTTTCGTAAAAAGGACGGCAGCTTTTCCTTAAAAGGGTTGCAGGTTTTATTCGGTAGTGATCGTCAACTGTTTTCCCTGCTTCAATAAATCGTGCGAGATAAACCAACCATCGATCTTCCGACCATCGTAAGAGATGTCCGTTATCTTTTGGCCGTTGCCCTTTTTAACGATCGTGAACCGGGTTTTATCACCCAGCGTAAATTTCACCTGGTCGAACAAAGGAACGGTTACGATGTATTCCGGATCTGCCGGCGAATAGGTGTATAAACCGATTGCGTTGAAGACATACCAGGAAGACATCTCACCGGCGTCATCCATTCCTGAATAAGCCAGTTTGTCCTTACCCATATCATAATAATGATTCATGATACTATCCAGCATACACTGTGCCTTTTCCTGCTTATCGATAAAGTAATAAGTATAAGGAATACTATGTCCGGGCTGGTTACCATGGCAATAATTACCGATGAAACCGGTCAAATTGTGGGCTTCATAGTTTCTCCAGGGCTCGGTAAAGAGCGAGTCGAGCTTCTGTTCAACGGCCTTTTTGCTGGGATAAAGAGCAATCATTCCTTCCGGATCATGGGGAGCAAAGAACAAAGACTGCCAGGCATTCGCTTCACGATACATATAGGCATAATAGGGATAGTAAGGATCGAAATCTTTGATCCAGCTGCCATCGGCTATCTTTCCACGCCAGAAACCGGTTTCCGGATCAAACAGGTTCTTATAGTTGCCGGTACGTTCCATCAACGTATTATAAGTACTTTCGTCTCCCAGTTCTTTGGCTAACAATGCGGTTGCATAATCGTCGTATGCATACTCGACGGTTTTCGTTACCGCAGCTTTGTATTCATCCCAGGTAGGGACATTGGTGGTATCTTTTTCTGCAATCCAGCCTTGTGCGATATATTCGTCCAGATACGGTCTGCCGCCTTTTCCCGGAACAGTCGCATTGTTCACCAACAATTTATAGGCACGGTTCAGATCAAAGTCTTTCAATCCGCGCAGATAGTTACCGGCTACAAAAGCAGAAGCATGATCGCCGTGGAAGAAAGTCGGCATATAGCCACCACGCTTTTCTCCTTTATCGGTAATCGATTTGATCACGTCTACCGTTACATCCGGAGAGATCATTCCCAGTAAGATCAGCTTATTGCGGTAATCGTCCCAGAAAGACGGGTCGGTATAATAACGGAAACCATTATTTACCACATTGCCCTTCACATCCGTATATTCCCCGTTCACATCGCTACGCAACACCGGCCAGAGGAAAGAACGATAAAGGCAGGAATAAAAAATACCCTTCTCACGTTCCGTACCGCCTGTCACTTCTATATTAGACAACAGCTTTTCCCAGGTCTTATCAGCCTCTCCGCTAACCTGTGCGAAGCTTTTATCCATCATCTCCTTCTCCAGGTTCATCTTTGCATTATCGACGCTTACGAAAGAGAAACCGATCTTTAGTTCCAGAGGCTTGTTTCCTTTGCTGTCGGCAAAGTTGACGACCGAAACCTCGTGTTCACCGTTCTTTACCTGTTCGATATCATCGATCTTATAATTAGAAACCGCATAGAAACGGATATTTCCTTCCGCATCCTGATTACCGGAGAAGGTATAATCGTCCACTTTCTGAATGCTCCAGTCTCTCACACCGTTGTTCGTACGTGTGATATCGACCAATACTTTCTTATCGTCTTCCGGACGGAAAGTATATTTATGATAAGCGCAACGAAGCGTAGAGGTCAGCTCTGCATTGACACCGTATCTCTCCAAAAATACCTGATAATATCCGGGGCGGGCCGATTCGTTGGTATGACTGTATTTTGAAGCATAATCGTCGGAAGAGACATCGCCCGTCACCGGCAGGATCGGAAGATGCAACAGGTTCCAATGCCCCTTATTGGTATGCGAGAAGCCATAGATAACGGTATCTTCATACTGGTAACCGGCTCCGCTACGGAACTGGGTGACAGGGCTTAACTGAACCATCGCATTCGGGACGGAAGAGCCGGGAAAGACTTCCGCTCCCCAGGTTCTCGTCTTCAGATGACGTTCGTACCCTAAATCTTTCGTTTCCCAAAGGGTTGCCGTCCCCAGGAAAGGATTCACATAATTTGTCAGTCGTTTATCGGGCTGGCAACTTACCATAAAGGCCAGTGACAGGAAGCCCGCTAAAAAATAGCTTTTCATGTTATTTATTATTTAATAGTGCGGCGGCTTCAATCAGCATACAGCCGCTTAACTGCTCAGTCAACCCGGTAGATGCTCCCGGGGCTGTCCCCCAATAGATTCCGAATAAAACACTCGATTTATTTGTCCCCCGCGTCCAGAGCGCTTCTGCATTTACGTTCAGAAATTGCATATATCGCCGTTTGGCTGCAACATCCAAACGATCCTGTTGGATCAGTTCTACAAAATAACGAATAAAAATCCCTTTAAACAATCCTCCATCCCCTGATCCTTCGTCTTTGAGGATAGAATTATTCACCAATGTGCTGATTGTATAATCGGCTGCTAAAACGGCATCGTTCAGATAGCTTTTTTCTCCCAAGATCTTATACAATTCTACTGCCGAACCGATGAATGTTCCTTCATTGTAAGTAAATATCCAATCTTTCTGTATCTCTCCGGTATTGCTGTTTATATTATCATACACCATCCCGTTTTTACTGTTGAACAAGGTACTTTTCTCCCAGTTATAGATCTTGAGCGCCCACTCCTTGTCGGCTTCGTTTCCGAATTCCTGAAACAGACGGGCTGCCAGGATGCAGGCCGGGCCGTTCGAACAGGCATTTTTACTGTACTCCTTCCCTTTCACCCAGGTTATACCTCCCCCGGCATTCGTATTCCAGCCGACTTTGATATACTCCCAGATCTGCAAGGCCGCTTCTTTGTACTTCTGGTCTTTAGTGACCTGATAGGCACGAAGGATAGCCAGTGCATTCCACTCCATGTCATCATAAAAGTCATTCCTGAAAGTATTGCCGTTCTTTACCTTCACGCCTTCAAACCATTGATCGAAATAGGTCTTGTACTTCGCATCCCCGGTACGCAGGCTGGCATCTACCAACACATCCAATGCGTGGGCCTGGGGCCAGTAATGGAAAGTTTCATTCCCGTTGCTGTCATAATTAAAATACTTTCCTCCGGCATTCCAGAAAGAGTTGACCAATGCAGTGGTACTGCTATCGGCGGCGGCATACCAGTCGATGCCTTCACCTTCATCGGGATTCACCGGATTATTGTCGTCGTCGCCACATGCCCAAAACCAAAGGGGGAGAAATAAGAAAAGGAGAATATTCTTCATGTTATTATCTTTACTCAAGTAAAAAAGAAGAACCGGAAATGAGGTAAACCTCTTTTATTGTAACAGAAATTCCCGGTTCTTCTTGTCTTTTACTCTGGATTATTTAACTATCGTATGTGTATAAGGCTGATCAGCCGTCAGATAAATAGTATAAGTTGCCGGAACACCATCAAAGTCTCCCATCAGCTTCCATTTATTTTCCCACTGGGAAGTCTCATTAAACATTTGCAGGTAGTAATACGTTTCGGGGCTGGACGCCGTCGGACGTGAGTCGGTCTGGTTCAATGTTCCCCAATCGACTTCCTTCTCTGCATCGGCACCATTATTTTCCTGAATAAACATTCTGAACTTATAACGTTCGTCTTTACCCCAGCTCTCTTCCTTGAAGTTCACGGTTGCCTTTGCCTGGAATACACCATAACCTACATAAGGCAGTTCAAACAGGATTTTATCGTCCGGACAGAAATAGAAGCCGATCTTATTGACCAGTGTATAGGTACAAGCACCGGTGTTAAAGTCTAATGTGATCCGGTAGACACCATCTTTAGGAACTGTTGTCGCTCCATTTTCCTTAATAACGCCGTCGGCTGTATAGAATACTCTTGTCGTTCCTGATTTGCCGTCAGTAAAATTGAATGATTTACCGGCTGCCAGCTTGGTATATACTTCAAACTCGCCACCTGCTACCGCTTTCATTTTATGTGCCTTTGCCAGGTCTGCACCGCCTTCGGAAGCTTCACCGGTTACATATACATCGATAGGAACATCTTCAAATCCGGCTAGGCGGGTAACTGTGATCTTGTTTTCCACACTCGATTTCATGCTTTGCATTCCTTTGGTAGAGAATACAGTCCATTTGAATGTGCCTGTATCGGCAGGTTTAATACCTACTTTTCCTGCAATCTGATTCAACATTTTATGAGTAACGGTTGCAAAATTGTTGTACCCGTTATTATTAGCAGACATCACATAAACAGGTTTTGAAAAGTCACCGTCCGCTTTATCAAAAGCAATCTGATAAAGAGCCGTACCGGCTTCTTCCGCATTGGCTGCATTCCATTCAAAATAGACACTGGCCGATGCAGATGCTTCCAGCACAACCGATTTGCCATCCGCAGGTTCGAGCAATGTATTCACACTTGCCAAACGACCGTCAGTGTCTCCCATATTATCATTACATCCCATGAATACCAGCGCAACAGAGCTGACAAGCATCAGTTTTTTTAATATCGCTTTCATAATTCTTCCTTTTTATTTGATTACTAAATTATGAGTATATTCACCTTGCGTATTCAAAGAGAATGTGATATCGTATGTTTTATCGCTCCAACCATCGGTAGCCGGAGTTTTCCAGACTTCATTGTTCGTCCACTGTTCTACATTCGTCTTTTCCGCCATATAATAATACTCATCGTTTCCGGTCGGCTTACTATCGTTGTTGATGGCAGCTCTCCATTCGGTTTCTCCGTCGGAGCTTTCCATTCTGAACTTATACCGGTCGTCTGTATTATCACTGTCCGTCAAACCAGTAACCGTGTAACCGTTCAATGCCCAGACTCCAAGTCCCTGGTAATCGAGTTCGATCTCTTTCTGCGACCAGTTCAGGAACCATTTTACTTTGGTTACTTCTTTAGAGGTAAACGAACCGGCATTGAAATCGATGTAATATTTATAGATACCTGTCTTAGCAGCCGTAACACTACCGCCTTCAACCAATTTCTCACCGTTCAATGAATATTCGGTCGGAGTACCTGTATTGGCACTAACGAACTTGAATGATTTGCCTTCTGTAAGTTTTATGAATACTTCGAATTCACCGTCGGCAACCTTCTTCATAACCATAGCTTTATCCAGATCAGCTCCCACTTCCGTTGCTTCACCGGTGATATACAACTGGCTCGGCACTTCGGCAAATCCGGCCAGACGGGTAAGGGTCAGCGTACGTTCCTCTTCCGCCCTTACGGGGTTGATACCTTTAGAGGCATATACTGTCCATTTCAATGTACCCTGGGCAGCAGATTCGATACCGGCCAAAGCGGCGATCTGGTTTAATTGCTTGTGGGTAATTGTAGCATGGTTACTACCACCATTATTATCGGCTGTGGAAATATAAACAGGGTCTGAAAAGTCGCCGTCTGTTTTATCGAAGACTACTTCATACAACACTACTCCACCGTCTTCAGCCAGAGAGGGTTCCCATTCGAAATATAAAGAAGCGGATGCTGATGGTTGCAGAACGACTGCCTTACCGTTATCCGGTTCGTATAATGTTTTTACTGCGGTCACGCCTAGATCTCTCACTTCGCCGTCACTGCTACAGGCAGTAAAAGCCAGGATGAAAGAAAAAAGCATCGCATATGTTATAGATATTGCTTTCATATCTTTTTCTGAGTAATTAGATTTATAATTTGATTAATATCCCGGATTCTGAGTCAGGTTCTTGTTAATATCCCGTTGTGACTGCGGAATAGCGAACAAGTAATCCCTGTCTTTACTGAACTTACGGGCATCCAGCTCGATATATTGTGTGTTATCGGCTGCGAATTTAGCTCCGTGAGGACGACCGTTCAATACGGTTTCGATGGTTTTCCAACGACGGATATCATATATCCGCAAGCCTTCGATGGCAAGTTCGCAACGACGTTCACGGCGAACGATCGACTGCATATTACCAGAAGCAGGATAATTCAGGGCGGATGCATCGGTAAATCCGGCACGTTCACGAAGAGGTTTGATCGTCTTGTTCCAGACAGCTTCGTTCATCTGGCCCAGCTCCGTTTTAGCCTCAGCATACATCAATAAAACATCTGCATAACGCATCAGCATAATATTCAGTCCTGCTGCAAGTCCTTCCGGAGCAGTCGGGTCGAAATATTTGCGGATATAGTATCCGGTACCTGTCGAGTTCTGACCGGGGCCTGCATATTCATCCAGGTTAGCGACACCGGCATCCGCAGAAGAACCCGGTTTGATGTAGATAGTAGAGGTTACGCCTTTACCGTCTGTCCATTGATAGCCATGATAAACGATCGTAGCTTTAAAGCGAGGGTCTCTGTTTATATAAGGATCATCTTCCTTATAGCCCGAACCGGCTTCATTGATCGCTTTACCGTTCTTCATCAGGTAATCGTCCACCAGTTCCTGGGTAGGTGCAAATGCATTGATACGTCCGCCTACGGAAAGCGGGATTGCGTCGTACATTTCAGCCCATGTTCTCAGGTTCAGCAAATATCCCATATCCAGGATCACTTCACTGTTGTATTCATTTTCCGGCAGGAACAATCCCTCGTAGCTGGGGAACAAGGTATATTCGCCGTATTCTCCGTTGATAATTTTCTTACAAACAGAAGATACATTCTCCCAGTCGCTTTCATACAGATAGGTACGAGCCAGTAACGTCATGGCAGCTCCCTGGGTTATACGGCCATTATCAGCTGCCGTATATTGCTGTTTGGTTGGCAACATCTTTACAATATCGTTCAGTTCCGTACGAACAAAATCGAGCACTTCGCTTCTCGGTGAACGGGCTATTGTATTTGCCTCTTCAATTGATAATCCATAATCGAACAAAGGAACATCACCGTAATGGTTGGTCAAACGGAAGAAAAGGTAAGCACGGATAAAGCGGGCTTCCGATTTCATCCTGTTCTTCAGCGTTTCATCCATATTCGGAACGCGATCTACATTTTCAAGGAAAGTATGGCAGGTTTTAATTCCTTCATAACATCTTTTCCAATCCTCTGAAAAACGACCTAATGCAGCATTAGCCTGGCCCGAAGTAATCAATTTTTCATCTGAGCTGCCACGACCTTCATATAAGTTGTCGGATAGCTTTTCATCTTTGAAGAAATACTCAGACGACATCATTTGTCCATAAGCCTTGCTCAACACAGCAGAGGCTTTTGCTTCAGAAGTCCAATAGTTCAAGTCTGTAAATTTATTGGTCGGAGCCAAATCCAGATCATTACATGATGTAAAGGTTGCGAGTACCAGACAAGCAATACCTGTACTATATTTTAAGAAATTCATTTTCATAATAAACAGATGTATTAAAATTCTATATCTAAACCGAACCCATAATAAGTAAGCGTCGGATAGTTACGACCGCTATTACCGCCTATACCTTTAATACCTCCCATATCACTACCGAATTCAGACGATTCCGGATCGATAAATGAGTTTTTACAGAAAGTCAACGGGTTTTCCGTATTCACACTGACACGCAGCTTCTGAACACCGAACTTCTGAGTCAGCGATTTGGGCAAAGTATATCCGACCTGAATATTCTTTACACGCAGATAAGCCGCATTTAATATATGATTATCACCAGCCAGGCTCCAATTGTTAGTAGCAGATGCAGAGCCAGGAGCTGTCAGGCGCGGCCAGCGGGCGTCCGGGTTAGTCGGTGTCCAGAAGTCCAATTGATGTTCATAGATACAATATGAATAGTTACTATGGAATGGTTCCATTAACTCTCCACGGAGGAACTGAGAACGTTTTCCAACCCCCTGCAACATCAGGTTCAAGTCAAATCCTTTCCAGGCTAAACTGTAAGTAAAACCGAATGTGTAACGAGGAAATGCATTTCCTAATACGACACGGTCTTTCTCATTAATAACCTTATCACCATTCTGATCGACATATTTCACATCTCCCGGTTGAACGGAACTACCTACAGGCAGTGCGCTGTTAGCAATTTCTTCATAGCTCTGGAACAAACCGTCGGTTTTATAACCATAATAAGATCCCAACGATTCACCTTCACGGATCAGCTTGTATAACTCATCAAGTCCGTCGATACGCTCCTGTCCCCCAAAATCTGTGACCTTATTCTTTGAGTCTGAAATATTGAAGTTAAAATTATGGTGAAAATCACCATGATTCAGCTTATAGTTGACTGTCAACTCCCAACCTTGGTTTTTCATTTCACCCGCATTTTCCTTAGCAGTAGTTCCTCCATAAATGGTGGATACTTCGGGAGTCAATAGAATATTAGTTGTTTTTTTATTGAAATAATCGGCGGATACATATAAATTACCATTCAGGAAAGTAGCATCCACACCGATATTGAAGTTGGCAGACTTTTCCCAGGTTAACAAAGAGTTTCCATCCGTAATCTTCGTACCGGCAATAGAGGTGTTATTGAATACGAACTGGTTGTTCTCTATCAAATAAACCGTCTGGTAGGAATAATTATCTACATTCTGATTACCCAATACACCATAAGAAGCACGCAGTTTCAAATCGCCGATGTTGCTCTTATAAGTATCCATAAAAGCTTCTTCCGACAAACGCCAGCCGGCAGAGAATGAGGGGAAGAAACCCCAACGCTGATCTTTGGCAAACTTGGAAGAACCGTCATAACGGAAAGAGACATCTCCGTAGTATTTATCCATATAGCTATAACCTACACGGCCGAATACGGATGTGATACTTGTCTGGTCTGTATCATTATTCGAGTTCTTATTTTCTTTATTCTGCACGGAGTCGTCTGTTGTCGGTAAACCCAGATCTTCGTCTGTATATTCCCAGGCAATACGACTGGCTTGCTTTGTATACGATTCGTTAGAAGCACCGAACAAGGCTGTTACATGGTGGGCTTCTTTAAATGTACGGTCATAATTCAACAGGAACTGGGAACTGAGTGTATATCGTTTTTCATTATAGTCTTCCGTCATTGTATTAGAATGCATATACAATACCGGATTTGTCAGATCGGCAGACGAATATAAAGGCACTTTCTTATCACGACGGTAACGATGATGTTGCGTGAGGTCCAGACCGATCAAACCTGTTGCTTTTAATCCTTCCATGATCTTGAAATCGAGGTTCATGCTACCGATGAAATTATCCTCGTCTTTCTTTTCATAACCGCCATCCTGCAGCAATGCCAGCGGGTTGTCATCACCTACAATATCGTTTACCAGATATTTGTCGCCTTCCATGAATTTATAATAGTAATAAGAAGGTACGCGGGAAGAGTTGATGATCGCATTACCAGTACCTCCGGCAACGGTACGGTCCTTACGGCGGTTGTAGGCCATCAGTGAAGTAAGTTTGAAGCGTCCGTACTCCGTACTTAAGTTCGTGCGGAAGTTATAACGTTCCATGCCGAAATTACCCTTAAAGTTACTTTCCTGATTAAAGTAGCTGGCCGATACCATATAGGTCGTATTCTCGCTACCACCCGATACATTAATGTTGTAGTTCTGCTGAAGACCTGTCTGGATGATCTGATCGTACAGCCATTCTTCTTCATCGCGGTGGTCATATAAGTCGCGAATAGCGGTCGGAGTAAACTGGGGGGAATTACCGACATTCACATTTGCCTGATTTCTCAGCATCGCGTTCTGCCAACCTTCTACCGGAGAGAATAAAATATTCGGGTCCTGCATTCCGATCTGTCCGTTAAATGTAACCTGTGGTTTGCCTCCCTTAGATCCTTTCTTGGTTGTGACCAAGATAACGCCATTCGCCGAACGTGAACCGTAGATAGCCGCACTACCGGCATCTTTCAGGATAGAGACATTCTCGATATCGTTCGGGTTCAGATTATTCAGTGTGGAAGAACTGGAGATCAAACCGTCGATTACAATCAGCGGATCGTTATTACCCATCGTACTTACACCACGTATGTTGATATTCATACTGTTGTCATTCGGATTCATGTTCTTGCTCTGGATAACCAGGTTGGCTGACGCTCCCTGCAATGCCTGAGTTGCATTGGTTACAGGACGATTCTCGAAAATTTCGCTGTTCACCTGATCTACCGAGCCTGTGATACTTTTACGCGAACGGGTTCCATAACCGACAACCACCACTTCATCCAGTTTCTGGCTGTCTTCTTTCAGGGTAATACGGAAATCATTCTTTCCTTTTAAAGAGATTTGCTGTGTCAGGAAACCGATATAAGAGATTTCCAACGTTCCGTTTTCAGGAACTTGCAAGGAGAAGTTTCCGTCAAAGTCGGTAACGGTTCCGCTTGTAGTCCCCGAAACAACTACATTAGCACCGATAACAGGCAAGCCCGTTTCATCGACAATAACTCCTTTTACAGTTTTTTCTTTCTGATCGACTGCATTTTTAGCAGGTGCGGAAATGACAACATAATCTCCTTTAATCGAATAAGTATAACCTGTATCAGCCAAGATCTGCTTTAATACATCCAATACTTCTACGTTCTTTTGATTCAGTTGTACCTTTTTGCTGACATCCAACTGCGTACCATTATAAGCAATTTTGTACTTGGATGAAGCTTCGATCTTCCGGAACGCTTCCTTTAGCGAAACTGTTCCTTCATTAAAGGAGACCTTTTGTGCATTGATCTGCAGACAACCTGCGATCAGGAAACACAGACAATAGGTTCCAATTCGTCTGGATTTGTGTTTATTCTTCATATGTAATTAAAAAAGTTAAACAATAACACGATTTTAAGTGCGTACTCATCTATAATGACAGATGGAAAAAACGTTGCACCCAATCGAAACTAAAACTTTTTTTAATTACATCGTAAAAAAATACTTTTTTCCCTATTTCAGGAAGATATCTTTATTGTCAATCCGATATTCAAGTCCGGGAATTAACTCCTTCAGAAGCATGAATATATTTTCCAACGATTCATTCTTATTAAAATGCACCGTTATTTTATTATTATTATAAATAGATGTCTGCAAATGTACATTTACTCCGTATGTACGTTGCAAAATACGGATGATATCCGAAAAATAGTAGTTGTCAAATAATAAACCTCCTTCGCGCCAGTCGGAATAATCAGCAGAGACTACCTGTTTTATATCCGCTACTCCGGAGTCTATATTATATACCAACTGTTCATCGGGCACCAGATGATATACTTTCTTATCGTTATCCTGCAGACATACCCGTACAGAGCCTTCTTCAAGTGTGGTTGCAATCTGTTTTACCTCCGGATAGGCGAGAATATTAAAGCGCGTACCCAATACTTCTACATTCAATGTGCGGGCTCTCACGATAAAAGGTTGTTCCGTATTTTTTTCAACCTCGAAATAACCTTCACCAGACAGATAAACATCACGTGTCTGTCCTATAAAAGTAGAAGGATAAATCAATACGCTACCGGAATTCAACCAAACCCGGCTACTGTCCGGGAGAATGATCTGCTCACGTTTGCCTGCCGGAACAAAATGCTCGATCAGCGAAACATCCGCCACGGCATCTTTAGCTATATTTGCCTGCCAATAAAAATAAACGGAAGAAGAAAGCATGACCAACGGTAAGAGCCATATAGCCGCCAGTTTCATAACAAATGACGTCGGCCGTAAAGATTTCCGCACAGGTTCTTTTTGTTCTGAGAAACCTAACTGTCTGCTTAATTGAGAAAAAGCCTGTTCTGAGTGATTTTTGTTCATCTCCGGGAACCCCATAGTATCCCAGACCGACAGCAGCGCATCGTCTACCTCCGACCTATCATTTCCCTTTGTCAATCGTTGATGTACTTTCCTTATCGTCTCTTCCGAGAAGTCATGATGAAAGAAATAATCAACTATTTTTTTTATATAACTCATTCTGTCCTTAACATTATATTATAAAGACTCCTTTTGGGCATTTCGCCCCCAATATTTTAACACAAATAAAGCATCAATAGATATAATAAAACTTTTCTCAATTCTTTTAACGCCAAATTCAGGTGATTTTCAACTGTTTTCTTACTTAATTGTAATTTCTCGGCAATCTCCTGGTTGGACAATCCGATCTCACGGCTCAACTGATAGATCAATTTACGCTGTGGAGGCATGCTTTCTACTACCATATCGATCAAAAGCTGCAGATCCTTGGCTATTAAATCTTCATCCGGAGAGTCATTGGTCTCTTCTTCAAATGGTTTTTCTTTTAATCTTTCGATACGTATTTGTTGAGCTTCCAAAAAATTGAAAGTGGTATTTTTAGATAAGATGAATAGATAAGCGCCAAAGTTCTTTACATCGGCAAACTTATCCCGGTTCCCCCATACTTTAGAGAAAACTTCCTGGGAAATATCCTCTGCATCCTGCTCCGATTTAACTAAACCGTATACAAAACCACGGATCTTAGGATAATAGCGCATGAATAGTACCTGAAAAGCTTTCTGGCTTCCCAAGGTCAGTTCCTTCACTAATAGTTCCTCATCGATAGATTTTGTTAGCATGGAGGCAAATATACAAACCTAATGCTTAAATCAGAGCGAAGATTGGCAATTTGTTTTTGCCAAAATTGATTTTTCTGTATTGTCACTTTGGAATCAACATTACAGGCATATCACTAAATTATTTTTAAGCAAATAAAACTGCCGGTATATTAAATTGACAGAGTTCGTGACAGACTCTGGTAAATAAAGATGCAGAAGAGGATTATTTTTATATTTCTCGTTCTTTTCATTATTGCAGATAGATAATACTCATTATTTAAATACTGCGCAAATATAAATAATTTATTTTAATAATAAGCAAACAATAATATATACATTTTTAATAAAATGCAGTATAAATTAAAAACGTTATTAATCTAGGCCATAAATATAAATATTTACAAGTAATACTAAGAGGAAGGATCAAGGTTTTGGTAAATCTGTATAAAAAAGAGAAATTAATATCGTATCATTCCTAAAATTTTACTTCGTGATAACAAGCAAGCTCCCAACACTCCAGCTCGTTCGCCTAGTTTGGACAATCTTATTTCAGTATCCTGACTCACTAAATTAAGGGAGTATTTCCGTATAGCACTCTTTATCGGGAGACTGATGTATTCTCCGGTCAGAGATAATGCACCACCTAAAACAACCAGTTCAGGATTGAATATATTCATTAAACCAGCAATTCCCCTGCCTAAATTCAATCCCATTTCTTCCAGTATTTCAATACAAAGCACATCTTCCTTTTGTATGGCTTCAATCATATCCGCCAAAGTTATTTTCTCATTTTTATCTATTTTAGCCGCAAGGATCGTGCTACTGCCTTCTCTATACCTTTCTAATAATTTACGATGCAAAGCTGATCCCGAGGCTTCAGTTTCAATGCATCCCTTCTTTCCGCAGTGGCAGAGAATTTCGTTATCAAAGAAGCAAAAATGACCGAACTCTCCGGAAAAACCGGATTTACCATAATACAATTCTCCATTAATAAAGATAGAAAGCCCTAGGCCCCAGTTCAGATTAATAAATAAAATATTCTTTTCACCTTTAACAACTCCCTGCATATACTCTCCATACAACATGGCACGAGTATCATTTTCAATATATATCTTAATCTTTATGCGTTCTTCCAATATTTGAGACAAAGGCTTTTCTTCAAAGTAAAAAATACTGTAGCTGTAACCTGACTCTGGTCTAACACGACCGGAAATATTGACTCCGACTGCTAACACTTTTTCACGTGATACAGGCAGAGAACCTATAAAAGTGTTTATCAAAAGACATAATGACTCAAGAGCTGCCGGAGTATTTTCCAAAACGAAAGGTATATTTTCTTCTATTCTTAATTTTTCTCCTTTAAAATCAACGGCTGCGATATTGATCTTATCTCGAAAAATATCCACTCCCACAAAATAACCTGAAGTAGGGTTCAGTCCGTAAATATTAGGTTTACGTCCACCACTGGTTTCTTGCTTTCCAAAATCCAGTATATAACCGTCTTCTTGCAATTCGCCAATCAGCTTAGTTACAGTTGGGATACTTAAGTCCATTTCCTTACAGAGTTCTGCTATCGTAGCATCACCATTAGCTATATAATAATGTATGATTTTCTTTTTAAGAGACTCATTACGGTTATTGTCGGAAGTGATAAGAAATTTTGTATTCATGGCCTTATTTTTTGCTATTTATAGTATGATTGAACAAAAGTAAATAAATATATTTCAAATATAAGCTTGCCAAAATAAAAAAAGCACAATATTTAAACTCTTCACTTGACTTTCCACATAAGCTAATACTTATGAGATATTTTTTACACTCTTTTTTAATCTATTTAAGCCATTATTTACCAGAGTCTGTCACGAACTCTGTCAATATACGAGATAAACTCATATTTATCCGCAAGTTTCAACCTTGGTTATTAACAAATAAAAGTAATTTATTATGAAGAAAAATTTCCTGATTTTAGTGCTTGTTATGCTGCTTCCAGCTTTTGCATGGGGACAAGAGCAGATAACTATCACAGGAACGGTTATGGATGAATCCAATTTCTCCGTGCCGGGCGCCTCTATTGTGGAAAAAGGAACCACAAATGGTACAGTGACTGACCTTGATGGTAATTTCTCCATTATTGTATCTAACAAAAATGCAATCTTGCAATTTTCATTTATCGGCTACAAAACACAGGAAGTTCCATTAGCCGGAAAAACAAAAGTAAATGTTCTCTTACGTGAAGATGCGGAGCAACTGGATGAAGTTGTTGTTACTGGTTACGGTGGACAACAAAAGAGGGCAACCCTAACCACAGCTATTTCCAAGTTAGACAACAGAGCGCTTGAAAATGTGGCAATCTCAAATGCCGGACAATCACTGCAAGGTACAGTGAGTGGTTTACGCGTTGTAAATACATCCGGTAAGCCGGGAGAAGCACCTAACATCGTTTTGCGTGGAGGGGCCACTATTACGGGTGACCCAGCAAACAATCAGGCACTGGTTGTAGTCGATGGTATCGTACGTTCCATGAATGACGTAAACCCCGCCGACATAGAATCTATCCAGGTTTTAAAAGATGCAGCTTCCACTGCTATTTATGGAGCTCGTGCCAACAGTGGTGTTATCCTTGTAACGACTAAAAGAGCCAAAGAAGGAAAGGCAACTGTTTCTTACAAGTTTAAAGGCGGTATGAACTTTGCCCGCAAAGGCTATGAGTTCCTTGGAGCCAGAGACTTCCTGTATTATAATCGACTAGGCAATAAATACATCAATGATGCCGGCTATACCAGAACGTTACAACAAGTAAATAACACAACCGGTTATGGAACCAATGCCGGAAATCATTTCTCTGTTCATTATCTGACAGATGAAAACAAACATCTTCTAAATGAAGGATGGGAGCAAATGACAGACCCGTATGATGGCGAAGGACAGCTGATCTTTAAAGATTACGGTGGTCAAATGATGGATGCAGCATTCAATGATCCTTCATTTACACAGGATCATTATCTCAGTGTAACCGGAGGAAATGACAAAGCAACCTTCCTGACATCTTTCGGATATTATAATGAACAAGGACAGGTTGTCGGTACTTCTTATGAACGTTTCACAGGAAACATCAACGGTTCTTATAAGGTTCGCGACAACATTAAAATCAATGCAGGAGCAACTTATTCATTTTCAAAAAAACCAGGGTTATGGATCAGCGAAGCACAGCTGTTCTATCGCTCCATGAGTTTATGGCCAACCCTAAATCCTTATGATGAAGATGGGAACCCTGCTGCCGGTGTCGGATCTGCTGATGGGAATCCTCTGTATTGGAAGGATAAACTACAACGTATCAACAATGTACGCCGGACAACCTTCAACATTGGCGGAAGCTGGGAAATTATTCCCGGATTGGCATTGAATGAAAATAGTTCAATTTACTACATTGATAACGAACAGGAAGATTTCGATAAACAATATCAGACACAGAACAGCTCAACCCCTAACAATACGCGTAACGCCCGTGGAATGTATGAACGTCAGTTCCAACAGCAACATAGCGCCACATTGACTTACAATAAATCATTTATAGAGAAACATAATCTGGATGCAATGATCGGTGGCGAGTATTTCGACTACAACCGCTTCAAGCTACAGGCAAAAGGGAATAAAGCCCCCAGTGACGATATTCCTACACTGAACGGATCAAGTGACAAAACGGAAGTCTATTCTTATAAAGATGGTTATCGCATGCTATCTGGCTTTGCCCGTGTCAATTACAACTATGAATACAAATATCTGTTCTCTGTTGTTGCCCGCTATGACGGCATATCCAAACTAAGTGATAATCGCTGGGGATTCTTCCCGGGTGTTTCCGCTGGTTGGAACCTGCATGAAGAATCGTTCTTTAAAGATACGGAAGTAGCCAAATATGTATCTACTGTTAAACCACGTGTCAGTTACGGTGTAAATGGTAATGTCGCCGGACTAGGCAATTATGAAGTATATGGAGAATACAACACTATCAACAACAGTTCCAGTATTCCTATTCCTTATAATGGTAACGTTGGTTTCCTGAATACCGGACTGATCAACAGCGACCTTCGCTGGGAAAAAAGTAATTCTTTTGAAGTTGGTCTTGACCTGGGCTTCATAAACAATCGCTTTAACCTGATCCTGGACTATTATAACCGTACCACCAGCGACCTGCTGACCAGTCTGGAATTACCCGGATATACGGGCTTCAGCAGTATCAGAACAAACTTGGGTAGCTTGCGTAATACCGGTTTCGAGGCAGAAGTAAAACTCAATATCCTTTCGAACCCCAAGGCATTCAGTTGGGATTTCTCATTCAACACATCGTTGGTGCATAACAAAATCATTAAGTTGCCTTACAACGGTAACGAAAATAACCGCCAGGGAGGTATGGAAGTATACGATCCTAAATCCGGAAAAGTGATCTGGGTAGGCGGATATCAGGAAGGGCAACCTCTCGGCGAAGTATATGCTTATAAACAAGAACGTATTTTCAAAGACTGGGATGATGTAAAAGCTAATGCCGGTGACAGATATGACGCAGTTGCTGAACTATATGGGCCAAACAAATGGGCGCAGATGAGCGATAAGGAAAAGATTGGTAAAAAGCCTATTGAACCGGGAGATGTTATGTGGGCAGACCTCGACAATAACGGTGTGATCAATGAATATGACCGTGTAAAAGTCGGAAATGTTTTACCTAAATGGACAGGAGGATTTTCTACAAATCTTTCTTATAAAGACATCTCATTATTTGCCCGCTTCGACTATGCATTAGGACATATTATTTACAATGACCTTGCTGCACGTTCACTGGGACAATATCAAGGTTCTTTCAACATAATAAAAGACGTTTATGACACCTGGTCTCCCGAAAATACCAATGCTGACCTGCCTAAATTTTATTATGCAGACCAGTTAGGGAAGAAGAACATAACACGTTCAAACAATGCAAATCCCAATATCAATAATAACAGTTCCCGTTTCTATGAAAAAGGAGACTACCTGGCATTGAGAGAGATCACATTAAGCTATCGTTTACCTAAAACAATTATTGAAAAAGCGACACTAAGTGATGCCTCTATTTACATAACAGGACAAAACTTATTCTATATTACCGGTTATAAGGGAATGTCACCCGAACCGGCGGTCAAGAAAGATAATGCCGGAGTAGACGAAGGTAGATATCCTATGCCGCGAACTGTATTATTAGGTGTTTCCGTTTCATTCTGACAACCACTTTAAATTAAAAGCAATATGAAAAATATATTTTTATCAATAGCCATAATATCATCGCTCTTCATAGGAGGATGTACATCATTGGATATGAAGCCAATCAGTTCCATATCAGATGCGAATTACTGGAAGTCGGCTGACCAGTTCGATGCGTTCATGACCGGATTGCACACTCGCTTCAGAGAACATGCCTATAATTTCTTCCTTTTAGGGGAAGCACGAAGCGACGTTTTTGGTGATTTACCATTCGGTGGTGAAGCTTCACAAGGCATGGAGCGCTTTCCGTATAATACTTTAAACGAAGAAAATCCGGGTATTTCCAATTACGGTAAATTCTATGAGAATATCAATCAGTTAAATCTAATGATACTTCGTACCAGTGAAACTGAAATATTGACCGAAGAACAGAAAAACTATTACCTTGGACAAGCTTATGGTATACGGGCATTCTATTATTTCCATATTTTACGGTCATGGGGAGACGCAGTCATTACAACTGAACCGACATTTACAGTAGATGTTTCCAATATGGCAAAAGAAGCATCTCCGGCAGCCGATGTAATGAAACAAATAAAAGCAGATATTGAAGCTTCTATAAATGCATTTGGTTCAGATTATACCATCAAAGGACAAAAAAGCATGTGGTCAAAAGCGGCAACATTAATGTTAAAAGGTGAAGTATATCTTTGGTCCGGAAAACAAATGGGAGGAGGTAATGGAGATGCAACCATTGCCAAAAGTGCCTTGACAGATATACAGAACAATGTTTCTTCATTTGGTTTGATGGAAAAATTCAGTGACATTTTCGCCTATACAGAGAAAGGAAATAAAGAAATCATTTTTGCATTCCGGAATCAACTCAAAGAATATGATTTGTGGAATGGTTCTTTTGGTGGAAGTTTTCTTCCTCAGAGAAACTACTTATCCACCTATTATGATGCTGCAACCGGAGAAAAATTCGACCTGACAAAAGAAAACAGATTAGGTCTGATCCGTCTGGGCATTAAAAAAGACAATATGGATAGATATGACGATAAAGACAGCCGCAAACTGGCAACATTGAAAGGTGCTTACAATAAACTGGAAAATGGAACACTGGATCTTATAGGCGTATTTAATTATAAATACCAGGGAGTGCAGGATGCAGGTGACAGCCGCTCTTTATGTGATGATTATCCTATATATCGTTACGCAGACCTTTTGCTTATGCTGGCAGAGGCAAAAGCAATGCTGGGAGAAAGTCCGGCAGAAGAAATAAATGCGATACGTCAACGGGCTTATGGGGAGAATTACGATAACAAAACAATCGGTTTCCCCAATCAGCCGAATGATAAAGATATAAACGAAACTATTTTAGAAGAGCGTTTCAAAGAATTTATCATGGAAGGCAAACGCTGGTATGATTTGCGCCGTTTTGGGAATGAATATGTGTTCAAACATACATTGGCTGAAAATGGAAATACTGACAAGTTATTATGGCCGATTGATAAAACAACGCTGACCAACAACCCTGCCTTGAACCAAACTCCTGGTTACAAAGTTGCAGGAGCAAAATAAGTTTCAAAACATTTTCGAATTCCAAAGATGGATAGTTGCTGGATACAGAACAATCCATTTTTGGAATTCTATTTTTCTCTGACTAATACAATTCTATAAATACCCATAGCCACAATAAATCTGAAAATAAATCCTATTTATTAGAAAAATATTTCTCAAATCGATATCATATTATTAAAATATTTTATTTATATTTGCCATGTATTTAAAATACAGTATATAACAACTACTAAAATACTATGTACCATGGAAAGAATTAAAGGTCTTATCGATGCTCCTTTTACTCCGTTTTACGAAAATGGAGAAGTGAATTACGAACCCATTGAAGCTTATGCTAAGCTACTTGTTAACAACGGTTTGAAAGGCGTTTTCATTAACGGATCATCCGGCGAAGGATATATGCTGAATGAAGAAGAACGCATGAAATTGGCTGAAAGATGGGTGGAAGTTGCACCTGAAGGATTCAAGGTGATCGTGCACGTTGGAAGTACTTGTGTAAAGACAAGCCGTAATCTGGCTGCTCATGCTCAAAAGATCGGTGCGTGGGGTATCGGTGCGATGGCTTCTCCTTTTCCTAAAGTGAATCGCGTGGAAGAACTGGTAAAGTATTGCGAAGAAATTGCCTGCGGTGCACCGGAACTGCCTTTCTATTATTATCATATCCCGGCATTCAACGGTGCATTCCTTTCCATGGTCGACTTTCTAAAAGCGGTAGACGGACGTATTCCTAATTTCGCCGGTATTAAATATACGTATGAAAGTTTGTACGAATACAATCAGTGCAGATTATATAAAGACGGTAAATTCGACATGCTTCACGGACAGGACGAAACAATTCTACCCTGCCTGGCTATGGGGGGAGCCCAGGGCGGTATCGGAGGAACTACCAACTACAATGGAAAAGAACTGGTAGGCATTATCGAAGCATGGGAAGCCGGCGACCTGGAAACAGCTCGCGAAAAACAAAACTTCTCACAGGAAGTCATCAACGTAATCTGCCATTTCCGTGGAAATATCGTAGGGGGTAAGCGCATCATGAAACTGATCGGTCTGGATCTTGGTAAAAACCGTACTCCGTTCCAGAACATGACAGATGCAGAAGAAGCCACAATGAAAGCAGAACTGGAAGCAATCAATTTCTTCGAAAGATGTAACAAATTCTAATGTAATATGGACGCAAAGACAAATATTTCCCAGCCGGCCGACTATCTCAGCTACTGGGGCAACGTCTACAAAAACGATTTCCTGAACGATATCATACCTTTCTGGTTGAAATATGGCATCGATAAGGAAAACGGCGGATATTTCACCTGTCTGGACAGGGACGGCTCCTTGATGGATTCAAACAAATCGGTTTGGTTCCAGGGACGATTCGCCTTTGTACTGGCGTACGCTTACAACAACATTGAAAAACGGGAAGAATGGTTACAGGCCTGTAAAAACGGTATCGACTTCATTGAGAAATACTGTTTTGACACAGACGGACGTATGTTTTATGAAGTAACAGCAACCGGTGTCCCCGTACGTAAAAGAAGATATGTATTCTCCGAAACATTTGCAGCCATTGCCATGGCTCAATACGCGATCGCATCAGGTGATAAGAGCTATGCAGAGAAAGCGGTCGAACTGTTCAAGCAGGTTCTTTATTATAAAAATACACCGGGATTACTGGAGCCTAAGTTCCGTGAAGGCTTTGTTGCCAAAGGACATTCCATTTGTATGATCCTGATCGATACAGCCGCTCGCATCCGCGAAGCGATCGACGATGAAATCCTTACAAAACAAATAGATGAATCCATTGCCGAACTCCGTCGCGACTTTATGAAACCGGAGTTCAAAACTATTCTGGAAACCGTTGGCCCGAACGGCGAATTCATCGACTCGATCCCGGGACGCACAATCAACCCTGGCCATTCCATCGAAACTGCCTGGTTCATTCTGGAAGAAGCCAAATACAGGAACTGGGACCCGGAACTGAAACAGATGGGGCTGACTATCCTCGACTGGGCCTGGGAATGGGGATGGGATAAAACCTATGGAGGTATTACCTATTTCAGAGACTGTAAGAACCTGCCTCAGCAGGAATACTGGCACGATATGAAGTTCTGGTGGCCTCAGTGCGAAGCCATCATCGCCACGTTGTATGCGTATGAAGCAACCGGCGACAGCAAGTATCTAGAAATGCACAAAATGATCAACGAATATACCTATGCGCGCTTCCCGGACAGGGAATACGGTGAGTGGTACGGTTATTTCCACTATGACGGAACACTCTCTCAGCGTGCTAAGGGCAATATGTATAAAGGTCCGTTCCACATCCCTCGGATGCTTCTGAAATGTAATCTGCTTTGCAAAGAAATTCTTTCAAAATAATATTAACAGCTTTCAGAAAACTTTGTTTTCCTTTCCAAAATAAACGATATGAATAATAAAAAAATCTATCCCTGGGTAGTTGTCGGTCTGTTATGGGGCGTTGCCTTACTGAACTATATGGACCGCCAAATGCTCTCTACCATGAAAGATGCGATGATGATCGACATCACCGAACTGGAATCGGCGGCTAATTTCGGCCGCCTGATGGCCGTATTCCTCTGGATTTACGGATTCATGAGTCCTGTAGCAGGTATGATTGCCGACAGGGTAAACCGCAAATGGCTGATCGTCGGAAGTTTGTTCGTCTGGTCGTTCGTTACGTTGATGATGGGCTATTGTACCACTTTCAACCAGATCTATTTCCTGCGTGCCCTGATGGGGGTAAGCGAAGCTTTGTATATACCTGCCGGACTATCGCTTATTACCGATTATCACCAGGGAAAGACCCGTTCACTGGCCGTAGGTATCCACATGACCGGTCTTTATACCGGGCAGGCATTGGGCGGCTTCGGTGCAACAGTGGCAAGTGCTTTTACCTGGGAAACAACTTTTCATTGGTTTGGGATTGTCGGAATAGCATACAGTGTTATCCTGATCCTGTTCCTGAAAGATAAAAAAGACCATATCGTTCAAAAGATAAAAGAAGTAGGTGCAGCGGTGGAAAATCCGGTTAAAGGAGCCCTCAAAGGTATGGGGATGCTGTTTACAAACATTTCCTTTTGGATTATCTTACTTTATTTCGCAACACCGAGTTTACCGGGATGGGCGACAAAGAACTGGCTACCGACCTTATTCTCCGAAAACCTGTCGATCGATATGTCTGAAGCAGGACCGTTATCTACTATAACCATCGCCTTGTCTTCATTTATCGGCGTTATCGTAGGTGGTATCTTATCAGACAGATGGATACAAACAAATGTCCGCGGACGTGTTTATACAGGAGCAATCGGACTGGCATTGACCATTCCATCGTTATTATTACTCGGTTTCGGACATAACTTCCTGATGATAGTCGGCGGAGGTCTTTGTTTCGGTATCGGTTTCGGTATCTTCGATGCAAACAATATGCCGATCCTTTGCCAGTTCATTTCACCGCGTTACCGTGCTACGGCTTACGGTATCATGAATATGACCGGTGTATTTGCAGGAGCAGCTATCACGGATCTATTAGGCAGATCGACAGATGCCGGTAATCTCGGACACGACTTTGCGATGCTGGCAGGACTCGTGGCGATAGCCTTGATCATCCAGATCTGTTTCCTTCGACCTAAGGTAGCTAACATGACAGACTAGTTACCTATATTTTACCTAGATCTTGCATAGATTTTACCTAGATTTCACTTAGAATACCTAGATTTTGCATAGATTTGGTTCAGTATTTTAACAAACAACACAATAGAACAATTATCATGAAAAAAAACATCTTTTATCTCTGTCTTCTATTTATCGCACAAACCGCCTTTGCAGCAGACAGCTTGTACGTAAGGGAACAGCAGATTCCTATTCTGATCGACCGTACGGACAATGTCCTGTTGGAAATGCGTATTCCCGCACAGAAGGGGGATGTATTAAATAAACTCACCCTACAGTTCGGCAACGAAACCAACCTGTCGGATATCAAAGCGATACGATTATATTACAGTGGTACGGAAGCTCCTGCCAGAGAAGGTTCCCATTTCAGTCCGGTAGCTTATGTCAATAGCTTTACGCCGGGTAAGACCCGTACGGCAAATCTGTCTTATTCAGTTAAGCAGGACGAAATTACAACACCATCCAATAGTATCACACTGAAGTCGGCACAACCGATGGTAAAAGGGGAAAACTATTACTGGGTCAGCATCGAAATGAAACCGGAGACATCTCTTTTGTCGAGAGTGTCGTTCACTATGCCGGAAGCTACCATCAATAATAAACCGGCCCTTATTGAATGGAAAGGAAAAGCAAATGCTCCCCGCCGTGTCGGTGTAGGAGTACGCCAGGCCGGTGACGACGGTTCCGCGGCTTTCCGTATTCCGGGAATGGTTACTACGAATAATGGTACACTGCTGGGGGTCTACGACATCCGCTATAACAGCAGTGTCGACCTGCAGGAAATGGTCGATATAGGTGTGAGTCGCAGTACCGACAAAGGACAAACCTGGGAACCGATGCAGGTAGCCATGACCTTCGGTGAAACCGGCGGTCTACCGCATGCACAGAACGGAGTAGGCGACCCTTCTATACTGGTAGATGAAAAAACAAATACCATCTGGATCGTTGCTGCCTGGACACACGGAATGGGTAACGGCCGCGCGTGGTGGAACTCGATGCCGGGTATGACTCCCGATGAAACGGCTCAATTAGTACTGGTAAAGAGCGAAGACGACGGTAAAACATGGAGCGAACCGATCAACATCACCTCACAGGTAAAAGATCCTTCCTGGTACTTCCTGTTGCAAGGTCCGGGACGTGGTATCACCATGCAGGACGGAACCCTCGTATTTCCTATCCAGTTCATCGATGCAACACGTATCCCGAATGCAGGTGTGATGTACAGCAAAGACCGTGGTAAAACATGGCATCTGCACAACCTGGCACGTACCAATACTACTGAAGCACAGGTAGCAGAAGTAGAACCGGGTGTATTAATGCTGAACATGCGTGACAACCGTGGCGGTAGCCGTGCAGTAGCCGTCACCAAAGACCTGGGTAAGACATGGACAGAACATCCATCCAGTCGCAGTGCACTTCAGGAACCGGTATGTATGGCCAGCCTTATCAAGGTAGATGCTAAAGACAATATCACCGGTAAGAAACTATTATTGTTCTCCAACCCGAACACAACAAAGGGACGTAACCATATTACGATCAAAGCCAGTCTCGACGGCGGTCTGACCTGGCCTGCAGAGCACCAGGTATTGCTGGACGAAGCTGAAGGATGGGGGTATTCCTGTCTGTCGATGATCGATAAGGAAACAGTCGGAATCTTCTATGAGTCGAGTGTTGCACACATGACTTTCCAGGCGATCAGGATCACTGACCTTATTAAATAAATCCGGATGAAGCAAAAACTGTTCATAACATTTATACTATGTTTATGGCTGCCGGTAGTGTATGCTACCGGTAGTCATAACTTACTTCCCTGGCCACAACAGGTGGACTGGACGAAGCAAGCGTTCTCAGGCAAAGCTCTCTCTCTCTCACTGGCAGGTAATACCGAACAAATGGTGACCGACTGGCTGCAGGAAAGCAATATCAAAGTAAATCCTGCCAGTAAAAAGGTTTTCCGAGTAACATTGGTTGCAAGCCTGCCGGAAGCAAAAATAAATGAGAATGAAGCTTACAAATTACAGGTTTCACCACAAGGTATCACGATTGAAGCAACCACCGAACAAGGCGTTTACCGGGCCATCCAAACCCTCCGCCAGCTGACAGACAAAAAAGGAGACAGAGCTTATATTACAGGATGTAAAATAACAGACTGGCCAGCCTTCCGTATCCGCGGATTTATGCAGGATGTGGGACGCACATACACCTCGATGGAGGAACTGAAGCGGGAGATAGCCAAACTGGCACAATACAAAATCAACGTATTCCACTGGCACCTTACTGAAAATCAATCGTGGCGTCTGGAAAGTAAAATCTTCCCGATGCTCAACGACAGTATCAATACCACCCGTATGCCGGGTAAATATTACACACAGGAAGAAGCTAAAGAACTGGTTGAATACTGCAAGCAGCACCAGATGTTGCTTATCCCGGAATTCGATATGCCAGGACACAGTGCCGCTTTCATCAGCACCTTCCGCCACGACATGCAGAGTCCGGAAGGGATGAAAATCCTGAAGCTCCTGGTCGAAGAGGTATGCGAAATATTCGATGTGCCGTACCTGCATATCGGCACAGATGAAGTGGAATTCACCAATCCTCAATTCGTACCTGAAATGGTGGCCTTCATACGGTCAAAAGGCAAAAAAGTAATCTCATGGAACCCAGGATGGCAGTATCAACCGGGAGAGATCGATATGGAGCAGATGTGGAGTTACCGGGGAAAAGCACAACCGGGAATACCTGCCATAGATTCCCGTTTCCATTACCTGAACCACTTCGATACCTTTGCCGACATCCGTGCTCTATACAATAGCACTATCTATCACCATACCGAAGGAAGCGACGATATGGCCGGTGTCATCATGGCTATCTGGAACGACCGCTGGGTAGAACCGGAAGAAAAGATCATCAATGAGAATTTCCTTTATCCGAATATGCTGGCAATAGCCGACCGTTCATGGCGTGGGGGAGGTTATGAATACTTCGATAAAGAGGGGACGAACCTACCATCGGAAGACAGTCAAGCATACAAATCCTTTGCTGAATTCGAGAAACGGATGCTTTGGCATAAGGAGCATAACTTTAAAGGCTATCCGTTCTCATACGTAAAACAAACAAATGTAAAATGGCGCATCACCGATGCATTCCCCAATAACGGTGACCTGAACAGTGTATTTCCACCGGAAACAGAGCTGAAAGACAGTTATACCTACGACGGAAAAACCTACGGAACAGGCGAAACCATCGGAGCCGGTATCTATTTGCGTCACGTATGGGGGAATACCATTCCATGCTTCTACAATGATCCGCAGGAAGATCATACCGCTTATGCCTGGACCTGGGTCTATTCACCCAAAGACCAGGAGGTCGGTGCCTGGATCGAATTCCAGAATTATGGACGCTCGGAAATGGACCTCGCCCCGCCACAAGGACAATGGGACTATAAAGGAAGCCGTGTATGGCTGAACGACCGGGAGATATTACCGCCCGTATGGACAGCTACCCACAAGGAAAAAACAAACGAGATACCGCTGGGAAATGAGAACTGCGTAGGTCGTGACCCGGCTAAAGTTCACCTGCAAAAGGGATGGAACAAGGTATTTATGAAACTGCCGGTCGGTAAATTCCGTTTACCGGAAGTACGGCTCGTCAAGTGGATGTTCACCTTCGTATTTGTCACTCCTGACGGTGAAAAGGCGGTAGACGGACTGATTTATTCACCGGATAAAAAGAAATAAGCAGATTATAGATCATTATACAATGAAAAAAATTCTTTTATTATTATGCCTGTTACTCTGCACAGCGACCTATGCCCAAAAGAAGGTAAAGGTTGCCTGCGTAGGTAATAGTGTGACATACGGCGCAGGCATAGAGAACCGGGAAGTAAACGCTTATCCGGCTCAACTTCAGCGCATGCTGGGTGATGGCTACGAGGTGGTGAATTTCGGAAAAAGCGGTGCTACGTTACTCAACAAAGGACACCGCCCTTATTGCGACCAGGAGGAATACAAAGCGGCACTCGACTTTGCCGGCGACCGGGTAATCATCCATCTCGGATTGAATGATACCGATCCGCGCAACTGGCCAAATTACAGGGATAACTTTGTAAGCGATTACCTGGCCCTGATCAATTCTTTCCGTCAGGCAAATCCCGATTGCCGGATATGGATCTGCCGGATGACACCGATCTCACACCGTCATCCACGCTTCAAGTCGGGCACACGCGACTGGTACTGGATGGAACAGACGACCATCGAAGAGATAGCCCGTCTGGCTAACACCGGACTGATCGACTTACAAGCCGGCTTGTACAACCGTCCCGACCTGCTGCCGGATGCCCTTCATCCGACTGCGGAAGGAGCCGGTATCCTTGCCAAAACGATCTACCAGGAGCTGACAGGCAACTACGGAGGCCTGCAAATGCCAGTCACTTACTCTGACAATATGGTTCTGCAACGTGAGAAGCCGCTGCTCATCTCCGGAACAGCCAACGCTGACGAAAAAGTAACCGTACAGATTGCGGGACAAAAGAAAGAAACCGTAACTGCTTCCAACGGCAAATGGTCGGTCACACTCGCCCCGATGCAGGCAGGAGGCCCTTATGAACTGACCATCGAAGCCTCCTTACCGACAGAGAAAAAGAACAAAAAGAAAACTCCGGCATCCCAAAAACTGGTTTATAAGGATGTACTGGTTGGTGAAGTATGGCTCTGTTCCGGCCAGTCGAATATGGCTTTCCGGGTAGACGAACTGGTAGACAGCCAGCGTAAGGATTTGACCGGATATGCCGGTAAACAACCGCAAATACGTCTGTTCAACATGGAGCCACGCTGGTTCACGAATGCGGAGGAATGGGACGCATCGGTAATGGATTCACTCAATCGCCTGCAATATTACCATGACACACAATGGACGGTATGCAACACACAGACAGCCGATAAATTCTCGGCTGTAGCTTTCTCCTTCGGACGAATGTTGTCGGACAGCCTGCAGGTTCCGGTCGGACTCATACTAAATGCGATAGGAGGTTCGGGTACCGAAGCATGGATAGACCGGAAAACATTGGAGTTCGATTTCACCGACATACTGTATAACTGGACACAGAACGATTTTATTCAGGACTGGGTGCGCGGCCGTGCCGCCCTCAACATAAAGAAATCGACCAACAAACAACAACGGCATCCGTACGAACCCTGTTACCTGTATGAAACAGGCATCGAGCCGTTACAGCAATATCCGATCAGAGGAATCATCTGGTATCAGGGTGAATCGAATGCACAGAATATGGAGACACACGAACGCCTGTTCCCATTGTTGGTGAATAGCTTGCGGGAGAACTGGCAAGAAGAACTACCGTTCTACTATGTTCAACTGTCGAGCATCGACCGTTCGAGCTGGACCTGGTTCCGTGACAGCCAGCGCCGGATGATGCAGGAAATTCCCAATTGTGGCATGGCGGTAAGCAGCGACCGGGGAGATTCGTTGAATGTACACCCGAGATACAAACGTGAAATAGGGGAGCGACTCGCACGTTGGGCTTTAAACCGAACCTACGGACATCGGATCATTCCGTCAGGCCCGCTCTTCCGTTCGGTTGAGTTCAAGGACGGTGCTGCCTATATCACCTTTGATTATGCGGAAGGCTTGCATACTTCTGACGGACAGCCAATACGGACCTTCGAAATAGCCGAATATGACGGGTTATTTGTTCCGGCACAAGCTGAAATAGTCGATGGAAAGGTCAAAGTCCGGAGTGATAAGATCGCCTGTCCCCAATTAGTCCGCTACGGATGGCAACCTTTCACCCGGGCCAATCTGGTGAACGGGGACGAACTTCCGGCTTCCACATTCAGATCTCAAAAATAACTTTATAGTAATAACAAGATGTACGACAAATCAATAGTAACCGGATGGTTGATCCTGCTCCTCTTTTCATTGGCAGGATGTAACCATTCTACATCTGAAAAAACAGCAAACATCATGATCAACTGGAATAAATTACCCGACCTGCCGGGAATGGCAGACACAGCATCACTGGGAGTTTCGGCTCCGTTTACCGGCATCAGCAACGGAATGTTACTGGTAGCCGGTGGTTGCAACTTCCCCGACAAACCTGTCACTGAAGGCGGTGCAAAAAAATACTACAGCGACATATTCGCCCTCGACCTTTCCAATCCGGCTAGCGGATGGAAAAAAGCCGGTAATCTACCTTTCCCTGTAGCATACGGCGCAACAGTTACTACTCCCGACGGTATTATCTGCATCGGAGGCAACAATAGCGACACATTCTTCCCGGATGTATGCCTGTTATCCTGGAATACTACCGATGAAAAGGCGGAAGTCAACACACTGCCATCTCTTCCGGCACCCATGGATAATCTTTCTGCAACCTATACAGACCACACGGTATATGTGGCCGGAGGAAACGAAAATACGCTTCCATGCAATAGTTTCCTCTCCATGGATTTAACAGCAGGAAGCAATTGGGTAAACCTGCCAGATTTCCCTGGAACAGCCCGTGTTCAGCCTGTTTTAGCAGCTCAAAAGTCAGCAGACGGTGTACGTATCTACCTGGCCGGAGGTTTCCAGCCCATTCAGAACGATACGGAAGCGATCGTACCTCATAATATGCTCTCATACCATCCGGCAACAAAAACGTGGAGAATGGAAGCAGAGCTGCCTTTATTCAAAGATGGAAAACATCGCACCTTCACCGGAGGTTGTGCAGTCTCTTATAGGGACAGTTCCATCCTGCTGATGGGTGGTGTCAACTACAATCGTTTCCTTGCCGCCGTCAACCGTCCAAAGTTGATCGAAAAAGCCGAAGCAAATGGCGACACGACTTTGGTCAATACGTTACAGGAGGAAGGCAAAGCCTATATGCATCATCCGGTGGAATGGTACAAATTCAACACGGCTTTGTTGCAATACAACACGTTCACTAAAGAATGGACCGATCTGGGCGATTACGAACCATTAGCCCGTGCCGGAGCAGGAGCCATACTCAAAGGCGACAGCCTCATCATCGTCAACGGCGAATTAAAGCCGGGTATCCGTACCCCACAGGTCAACCTGGCCATCATAAAATAAACGCTTTCTACATAAAGTTTCAGAAAAGTATTTGTCATTTGCAATATCCCGATGTAACACACAATTATTCAAGGGATAAAGGCATGGCAAATACTTTTTTTATTTGCAATGGCGTTTGTCATCTGTCATAATATACACAAAGTTTTTAAAAAGTATCTGTCATCTGTCACATCGCAATGTAACAAGCAGGTTTACAGGCAGTAAAATATGGCAGACGTTTCTTTTTATCTGCAACTGCATCTGCCATCTGTCACCAGTATGGCAGGGGAAAGTTTATCTGTTAATAGTCAGGCAATTACCTGTTAAGTCGGGAGAAACAAATACAAAAGTCGTTACTCAGTAAAACTACCCTGTACAGGGTAGCCAGCTAGGGTGTAGAGGGTAGCCATGCAGGGCGTACAGCGTAATCGGGTAGGGTGTACAGGGTAAGAATAATGAGTCAGGACTTAACAGGTAGTGCCTCCCTTATTAACGGGTAGATCCCCCCTTATCAACGATTAAAAAGAGCTGGGAGGACTGTTATATTGGTTCAAATCTGAAAAATCATGAACCCACCGATGAATGTAGCATGAATGCAAGAATGAAAGATCACTCATAAGCATAGCTGTCGGAATATCAGCCACATATTGAATTAGAATGAATGATGAACCCTCGTACGGCAGAAAAAACTTTTTTCTTTTTGTTTGCTTTATCCAACACTTCTCCATACTTTTGCCCACGTACCCCGGTATAGCGTTATCGGTCAGTACGTTTTAGTGATTACAAGAGCGTTTTAAGATATTATCCTTTAAATGAAATCTCGACAATTTCAAACCAACTGGATAATAGGCAGCAAAACGCTCACGTACCTTTTTTTGTTATACCCATTCACAGGCATTGTTGTATACATATGTCTAGTATGGATGTACAAGATAAAAGGGCGTGAGCTGTTGTTTATATCAGTTGGTTGGGCAGTCGAGAGCCTCATTTAAAGATATATCAACAGTCTCCACGCCTCTTTTATTTTTAAAACCATCCACTCGGGGATTGATGGATACCCAACAGTATTAATATGAAAAGGGTAAATTTACATGTAACCGACCAGCCATTGTCGGAAAGTAAAATGGCAACGACCGGACAGTCTACAACCAGTATGAAACGAACCACGGTCTTGAACAACCGATTCTCCCACTTAGTATTCCTCTTCGGTGTTTTATTGATTACGCTGCTGACGTCGGGGAAGGCGATGGCAGATAATTACACAATTACATTATCAGGAAATAATCTGACAATTACTCCGGCTACGATCGCTGGAGGTATCGGAGAAAGCAGGGAACTTACTCTTACTGTAGCTAGTGGCGCTTACAAATTACCGGTTTCAATAGATGGTATTGCCATTGCTAGCGGAGAGTCACTGACACAAGATGGTGAGGAAGCTAATAGCTTTACTTACAACAATCAAACTGGTGTTATTACATTGAATAACGAGGTAAACATCACCGGTATTGTCACAATTACAGCTGAAGCTGTGGCAAAGAGTTCTAATGCGACTTTGAGTGCACTGACATATGCTAATGATAATATCAGCGGCGGTGCTCCTCAAAATGTTCCGGACTTTAGTAGTGCAGAAATCCCTGACATCACACTAGATTACAATAGTAGCTTAGAAAATTCAACAATCACTATGTCAGGAACTTGTACTGATGGAAACGCTTCTGCACCAAATGCTACGGCTACAATCAGCTCAGGTGAAGCTACAGTAACCGTAACAGTAACAGCCGAAGATGGACAAACAACAAAAGAATACGTTGTCAACTTCAAGGTAGCCAACGACAAACTGGCTTCAATCACTGTACCCACAGTCACTTTGAGCGAAAGAGTTACTACGGCTGAGGAGGCTCTTGAAATCTTGAATGCCAGTCCTAATAATCAATTTACTTTAGTTACAGTAGGTGGTCAGAATATCACTGTTGAGGGTACATGGAGTTACGAGGGATCGTTTGATAACAAGGGCGGAGCCAATAACGACTTTACCTGGACTATCGACAGGATTAAACTGGCTGAAAAGAAATTAGATGAAAATAACGTTGATCTGTCAGCGAAAGCAACTATCACCAATGTAGTTGCCAGTACCGATGCCATATTAAAAACATTGACTTATACAGTAAATGAAGAAGGATCTGTAACTGTTACTGGCTTTGATGCAGGAGATGCAGAAACTCATAAAAACTATATCGTTGAACTTCCTTCCTCTACTCCAAAAGGTGCAATTATCACTGTTGTAGCAGAAACAAACGATGAAATGGCGGAAATTGAAAAGAAGGAATTAACGGCAACTTTAGATACGAAAGGCGAAGCAACCATCACTTTCACAATTACACCGGAAAGCGGCGATGCTGCCAAACGTACCATAACTATTGATTTTAGACGTTCTACCAGTCATATTATTACCTTATCTTCTTTAAAATATAAAATAGGAGATGGTGAAGAAAAGACTGTGGATGGCTTTAAGCCGGAAGATGACAAAGGAATCGGATATAATGTAACATTACCTTTTGGAACCCCTGCAAATGCTGTTATCACTATTATTGCTATTCCGACGGATGAGAATGAAACGATTACGCCGGATAACAGAACTATTACTCTTTCCGATGGATACGGCAGGATGACTCTCCATGTAAATGCAGAAGATGGGATCTCAGGTCAAAATATAACTATTGTCTTTACTACTGGTAAAGAAAAGATCACCTCCATTACTGTACCTACAACACCGGTACTGGAAGCCGAGAAAACTGAAGAAGAAGTAAAGGCGATCGTAGATGCGATTGATAAAGTAGCAGTCACTTCCGAAGGCGGCACACTAACCGAACTTCCGATTACGTGGGCGTTGGATGATGAATTCGATGCAACACCTGGTAAGAAAAACTCCTATACCTGGACAATCACAGCTGGTAGTTATGACGCTTACGAGATAGATGGTCAGACCACAGAAGGAAAAGAAGTGACACTGACTGTCGCTGCAGAATCGACAAGCGGAAACGTAACCTACCAATGGCAGGAATATTCCGGCAGCTGGGAAAATGTAAGCAGTAAAGAAGCTAGTCTGACAATCACTAAAGTAGGAGACGGCACAACGAAATACCGTTGCGAAGTGAAGAGCACAAACAAGGATAATGGAGCAAAGACTACCACCCTTTACACCCCGGCAGCATCCGTTACTTTCCGAACAGCCAGTACTGGTGGCGACGATACGCCAAGCATTCCGTCTACAAAAACTTACACCGTTAAGTTGGCAAAAGTAACCGGCGCCACTTTCAGCAAAGGTGAATCGACAACGGTAGACGAAGGCAGCAGCTTCTCATTCTCTATCACATTGGATAAAGACTATGACCAGTCGAAACCGATCGTAACAGTCGACGGTAAAGCCATCGAAGCCAACGCCGACGGTAGCTACACGATCAAGAACATCCAGGAAGATACGGAAATCATCGTAACCGGCATCGTAAAGAATACGGCTACCGGAACAGAGGATGCCATCGTAGATGCAACCCGCGTTTGGAGCAACGGTTCCACTTTATATATTCATACGGCAAAAGCAGCCACTGCCTATATCTTCAACGGCAACGGAGCCTTGCAACGTGAATTGTGTGTATCCGGCGACCAGAACCTGCAGTTGCATGCCGGTTTCTACATCGTACGCATCGACGATTATTCCGCTAAAGTAATCATTCGCTAAGCGGTAGTTATACCTGATCCTAAAAAGGATGTGTCAAAATACCACTCTGTCATAGCGGACTCGATCCGCATGGCAGGGTGGTTAACACTCCACTTGCCTCCGGTTTGAAACAAATATGTATATTTGCAATTGTAAATCAGTCACATATACAGCCATATTCAAAAGAGATATCGAGAACTCGCTTCACTCTTTTATAGAATGTGGAAATACCCGTTATCAATTAGTGCCGGGCTTTCCTGTATTCTTGCCTTTCAACCGTTTTATATCTTCATCCAATTCTTTAATACTGTTTAAGCGTTCCAATGAGCGTTGTATCTGTTTATACTTATCGTATTCTTGTCCTGCCTTTTGAACGGCTAGTTGATGAGAAATACAACTGGCATCCTCCAAAATACTCTTTTCATTGAGAGTCAAAACGAGCTTCAGTTTTTCTATCCAGTCCCGCATATACATCGGCTTGTGAGCCATTGCCTGTGCTTCGGCATAAGCCAGAAACTGTTCGACAATCAGCTTCAACATATTTATCTCGTCTTCACTCAGATAGTTTTTACCAATGGAAATATCCGCTTTATGCACTTTATCAGGCTGAGAAGTATTGGTCAAGCCCATCATTGGCAAGGAGGCATTAACACGATAATAAATTAACTCTGCGGCTGTTTTTCCACTAACTGCCCATAATAGCTTATTTTGTACCTCTTTGTAGAAGGCAAGTGTTACCTCTGCGGACGGGTCATAATCGATACTTGTCGCATAAATATCTTTGATCTGCTGATAAAAGACCCGTTCGGAAAGCCGGATCTCCCGGATACGATCCAGCAATTCCTTGAAATAATTCATGGAAGAGCCAGTCTTGAAACGTTCGTCATTTAGAGCAAAGCCCTTAATGATGTAATCGCGAAGTCGCTGGGTGGCCCAAATACGGAACTGAGTGCCTTGTTGAGACTTGACACGGTAGCCGACGGAGATAATAACATTGAGGTTATAGAAGTTGGTTGGCTTTGTAGAAAAATCGGAAATTCCGATTTTTCTCATACTATTATCTTCTAATAGTTCTCCTTCCTGATATATATTTAAAATATGCTCATTAATGGTAGAACGAGATTTCCCAAATAACGTACTCATTTGGTCTATTGTCAACCATACCGTTTCTCCTTCAAACAAAACATCCACCTTGATCGTTCCGTCCTGAGATTGATATATTAATACCTCGTTGTTTTTATTTTCCTCCATATACCTGCAATGATTATTGAATATTACTGCTTGCTACGCCAAATATACAGATTTATTTATGTATAATGAAAGAAAAGACTTACAACGTTTTCCTATTTATATCATACCCAAACAGCGCAAAATCCCCCAAACACGGATCATCGGGAAAGACCTCTTTCAAAGCTTCGGTTATCTCGATGGCTGTTTTTAAGGTGGCATTCTTTTGAGCGGTCAATCCCAGTTCCAAGGATATCTGATGGACATGTGTATCTAAAGGGATGATCAGTTCATGGGGGCATATCGAGGTTCCCCAGATTCCGAAATCGACAATACCGTCTTTCCGGACCATCCAGCGAAGGAACATCGCCAGACGTTTGCAGGCGGATGTACCGGTCAATACCGGAATACCTTCGATACCCGAAAAGACATCCTGTATCTTCGTAATCGGATTGGGGTTTGGACTGGCAGCCAAGGCATCTTCCAGCGATTCATGTTCTTTATAGATACTTTTCAACCGCTCGCACAATTGCCGGAGATGGGAGTAGGTGTAGAAACGGTAAAAAGTATCCCTTTTGCCCGGTTCCATCGCATTTCCCGGCAAGTATTTATAACCTTCCTCCATAATCCAGCGGTACGGACTGACACCCATCGCCGCATGCAGTTCGTTTGCCTTCCGCAAGATCAGTTCCCGTCGTCCGTAAGAGATCCAGGAGGTGAGAAAGGCGGAGACTTCTATGTCTTTCTTTTCGGTGTACCGGTGCGGAAACTGTACCGGATCGTCCGGAATAAAGGTATCTACGTTATATTCTTTTGCCCAATGGCGGAGCTTTTCTTTTATCTGTTCATCCATCTGTTATTTCTTCTTCAGGAAATACTGACGCTGATCCTCCGGGTAATGCTCGATGGCATAGCGGAGCGCTGTGCGGGGGAGACGGGTGGCGTACTCTTCCAGGAAGGCGGTCAGCGTCTCCCGGTCTTTCTTTCCGACCTCACGAAGCATCCAGCCCACAGCCTTATGCATCAGGTCATGTTTATGCGACATCAGTTTTTCCGCCAATGCCAGCGTATCGGTATATTCACGGTTACGGATAAACGTCACCGTCGAAACCATTGCGATGCGTTGTTCCCACAGGCAATTGCTTTCCGCCAGTTCATACAACCGAGAACGGTCTTTATCCAGCAAATAAAGACCCACCAGATGCGGACAAGTTACATCCACCAGATCCCAGTTATTGATCCGGCGGGCATTGCCGAGATAGAAATCGTACAGTTTCTTCCGGTCGGCTTCCGAAGCCTTTTTGAATTGCTCGACAGCGATCAAAAGGGCACAAAGGCGTGCTTCGTGATATTCGCTATCCATCAGTTTCTGCAATTCCGCCAAAGGTGTTTGCTTGTTCGCCTTTGCGATGCTGCGGGTGAGGGGAACGACCAGTCCGAGGAATACATCGCCTTCGGCATACTGTCCCGGCCCCGTTTTAAAGAAACGTTGCAGGAAAACAGCCTTCTCCGGATTCGCCATCGAGAGAAGTTCGCTCAATATAAACTCCGCCGTCATGGGCGCATGACACGTGACACAGGACGGTCGCCTTCCAGGAATCCGATGACGTTATTACAAACCGTACGAGCCATCACAATACGCACATCCATCGTCTGGGTACCGATATGGGGAGTTAATACGACGTTATCCATTTCCAGCAACTCAGGCAGAGGATAATCGCCGAACTCAAATACATCGAGACCGGCACCGTGAATCGTCCCGTCCTGCAAAGCTTTTACCAGCGCATGTTCATCTACCAGCGGACCACGGGCAGTGTTGATCAGGATAGCCGATGGTTTCATCTGTTTCAACTCTTCTTCACCGATGATATGATAGGTGTCAGGGGTATAAGGAGCATTCAGGGAAACGAAGTCGGACTTTGCCAACAGCTCTTCCATAGAAGCATACGTTACGTTCAATTTCGTTTCTTCATCCACATATAATTGGCGGCGGTTATGATAGATCACTTCCATGCCGCAGGCATTTGCACGTTTGGCCAATGCTTTACCGATGCGGCCCATACCGATAATACCGAGTGTCTGTCCGGTGATGTTAACGCCCAGGTTTTCCAGAACGCCGATCTTCATTTCTTTGCCGAGAGTACGCAGTTTGCGGTCGCATTCGGTGATACGGCGGGCGGTATCGATCATCAGACCCAAAGCCAGGTTGGCCGTAGGGGCGGTGACGGGGTCGGGAGTATTGGCGACAGTGATACCTTTTTCAAGGCAGTAAGCCACATCGATGTTATTATATCCCACCGCATAGTTGGCAACCAATTTCAGGTTGGGAGCCTGATCGACAAGCTCTCTGTTTACCGGGAAGTCGAACATGGAGCATAACACATCATACTCCGGGATCATCCCCAGCACTTCTTCATACGTAAAATCTCTTCCTTCGGGAAAAGTTACATCATATTTGCTTTCCAGCTCGGTAAACCCTTCCCGGAACATGTCGTAAGTGACTAATATCTTCATATTCTTGTGTATATTATTTTCTTTATCAGCCGTCAAATTTAAACAAACAGCCCTTTAATACAAAGAAGAATTGCTACTTTTGTCAAAACATTTAGTAAAATAAACGACTATTGATCTATGGTTTTAAACTATATCTGGATTGCCTTCTTTCTTATCGCTTTCGTTGTCGCGCTGGGGAAACTGATTTTTGCCGGAGACACGGCGGTATTTACCGAAATCATCAATTCATCTTTTGCCTCTGCCAAAACAGGGTTTGAGATATCTCTCGGATTGACGGGGATCTTATCGCTCTGGCTGGGTATCATGAAGATCGGTGAAAAGGGGGGAGTGATCCAGTCGTTTGCCCGGCTGGGGGCACCGGTTTTCAGTAAGTTGTTTCCAGGCATACCGAAAGAGCATCCGGTGACGGGCTCGATCTTCATGAACATCTCTGCAAATTTACTGGGGCTGGATAATGCGGCAACGCCAATGGGCTTGAAGGCTATGCAGCAGCTACAGGAACTGAACACCGAAAAGGACTCGGCCAGCAACCCGATGATCATGTTCCTTTGTATCAATGCGTCAGGACTAACACTGATCCCGATTACCATCATGATGTACCGGGCACAGATGGGGGCAGTCAATCCATCAGACATTTTCCTGCCGATCATGCTGGCTACGTTTTCATCTACACTGGTAGCTATACTGGCCGTCTGCATCAAACAACGAATCAATATTCTTCAGAAGAATTTATTACTTTTCTTCGGTGGATTGGCAGTTTTTATAGGCGGATTGGTCTGGCTGTTCAATTCGTTGGAGCAGGAACAGGTGTCGCTTTACTCGACTTTGTTTGCAAACACTTTGCTGTTTACGATCATCTGCGGTTTTATCGTTAGCGGCATCCGTAAAAAGATCAATGTATATGACACGTTCATTGAAGGGGCAAAAGAAGGATTTAAGACAGCGATAACGATCATTCCCTATCTGGTAGCCATACTGGTCGGGATAGGGGTGTTTCGTGCTTCAGGTGCGATGGATTTTATCATCGAAGGCATTCGGGTGGGTGTCGGTGTGCTGGGTCTCAATACTGATTTCGTAGGCGGATTACCGACCATCCTGATGAAGCCGTTAAGCGGTAGCGGGGCACGCGGGATGATGTTGGATGCGATGAATACGTACGGTGCCGACTCGTTCGTGGGACGGCTGGCTTCGATCGTACAGGGTTCGACAGATACGACTTTTTATGTCGTGGCTCTGTATTATGGAAGTGTCGGCATACGCAATACGCGTTATACCATACAATGTTCTTTACTGGCAGACTTGATAGGGGCTATTGCAGCCATTTCGCTAACCTATCTGTTCTTCGCCTAACAGGATTCACCAACTATCAAAATGATATTAGTATAGCGGGTAATTGGGATTAATATAACGACTAATTGTAATTAGTATTAAGACTAATATTTTTTAACATATCATTTAGAGTAAGAAATAAGAATAACAATAGCAATATGGCAATATCATTTTACGCAGAGGATATCGAACTCCCTGCCATTAAGAAAAGAGCAGTAGGCAACTGGATAAAGGCCGTTGCAGAAACATACGGTAAAAAGACTGGAGATATCAGCTATATCTTTTGCTCTGATGAAAAGATACTGGAAGTAAACCGCCAGTACCTGCAACACGATTATTACACCGATATCATCACCTTCGATTACACCAGCGGCAACAAAATATCGGGAGATCTTTTCATCAGCCTGGATACGGTAAAGACGAATGCGGAAACATTCAAAACCGACTACAACGAAGAGTTACACCGTACCATCATCCACGGAATTCTCCACCTGTGCGGCATCAACGACAAAGGACCGGGAGAGAGGGAGATCATGGAAGAAAATGAGAATAAGGCTTTGGCTATTTTGCCGGAGGAATGCCGGGAGAGTTGAAGAGAAGTTTGAAATAGATTTACCTTGGGAATGAAACAAAGGATAAGCAAACTATTCTTTGTGACAGATTCTCACCCAAACCCTCCATTCACTCATTTCCCGGCCATTCGGAAGTCTTTCTTTCTACATTTGGTCTGTAATCTGATTTTTCATCTTAAATTTACAGTTATGAAAGCAAGACTCTTATTTCTATTCGTATGCCTGGCGTGGAGCGGATGGGCGGAAACATTCACTCCTTACAGTCCCGATTCTCTTAAAAAGGGGGATTGGTTAACTTTTGAGTCCGTTCATTATTATCCCTATGTAGCACCGGGGATTAAAGAAGAAATTCCCTGGAGAGCAGAGAATATCCGAAGGGTCATTATCCGGGCAACAGTAACGGATAGAACAGATAAATCCATTTCTATCGACTATACGCTGGATAACCTGTATGATTGTTACAATGACAAAGAGAAACAGGGATTTTATTATTTCGACAGCCGTTACCAGCAGGATTTCGGTTTTAAAGACAGCGCCTCAGACAAACAGATTCTACATGTCACATACGATCGGAAAAGCGGAAAAGCACTCACATTCGACAGAACGAACTCACTCTACTCCTATTCGAAAACGTATATTCCTTTTGGAGTAAGGCAAGAAGGATTATCAGCCAATACGGATATATCTGTTCAGGATTCTTTAAATCTGGACAAGCTGGTTACTTCGACAGCCAACGATCTTCTGACCGGATGGAAAGAGGATCTACCTAGCTTTCCGACACCCAATACACGAATTATCGAAGCCTCCTTCCCTCTTCCACCGAATACGGAATTTACCTGCTGTAATTTAGATCTCGACACATCCGGAGATTCAACTGTTCATAAAAAAATATTTATCCCCTACCCGACAGAATACAAAGTCGGAGAACAAAAAACTCTACTACTAACTCCCGGAGATTCGATTGTTCAGGACAAAAAACTATATATAGATACACATCGCATCCGTTACGAAGGACGAGGAAACGAGCAAAACAACTTCCAATACGGCTATCGACGGTTCGCCAATCTCTATGAGTCCGACATATTTGTTTTCGATCTCAAACAACCCGAACAGATGGAAAAAGCCTTCCAGTCCCGTAATGCCCTTTTTCAAATTGTCTTAGAGAAAGATTTTGGAAAGATAGACCCCTATTGGCGAAAGGTATTCGAACGCACGGAACAGTATTTCAAAGGAGAAGCTATCCTCACCTACTATATGCATGCCACCGACAAAGAAACGTGGCATAAAAGCGGTTTACTTAACTGGCAAGCCCCCCACTTTGCATCGCTCAATCCACTTATCGATTATGCATACAGCTTGAAAAAAGTGAATGCTGCAAATTATTATTATTTTTTGTATAGGTATTCAATCTACAAAAAGCAAGAACTCAAATCAGATAACCTACGCTTGAACAAGCAGAAAGAATTAACCCCACAGGAAGACTATCTATTAACGAAACAAATCCTTTCCGGTTATCCAAAATATCAAGTAAACAAAGTTAATCTAAAGGTTTTAATGGGTGAAAAAATGCTATCCGAATTGGAAGCGGATTATAACGATTTTATCAACTCCTGCCCGGATACCAGCCTGACAAACGACCTGAAAAAAACATACAACAAACTGTTGCCTTTTGAAGCCGGAAAAGATATCAGGGAAACCGATCTTATTATAGCCGACAGCCTTCATCTGAAGAAAGGAAGCGACCGGAAATACATCCTGTTACAACTATTGACATGGGATGGTCTTCCCGCCAATAATCTTCAAAACGCACTCGACTTGAAACAGCGTATTGAAGCGGAAGGACTAACTTCGACCATACAACTCGAACTATATTCAAAGTTCTCCTCTCATAATGCAGAAAAGGTAAAGCCATACAAAGCTATACCCAGCCAGCAAGTACAAGATTTAAAGTCTAAGGGTATCTACCCACTCACCATTCTGATGCGCGAAGACGGAACTATTCTCTATCGGAGACTCTGGGATTTTGACATAGACACAATCATCGATTTAGTAAAAAAAGACCTGAGCAGAGAAGACAAATCCTTCAACGATTTCATAAAAGGATTCAAAGAAGGTGTCTTAGGCGCACTTCTACTCGCTGCCATCGTCGGTATTATTTTCTATTTCCGGAACAAAAACAAACAGAAGCAAGAACTCAACCGCCGCCGTATCCGCGAACTCGAGCTCCGTGCTATCCGCTCCCAGATGAACCCGCATTTCATCTTTAATGCACTAAGCTCGATACAGAATCTAATCAATCGCTCCGCCAATCAGGAGGCAAATAAATATCTGATCGACTTCTCCCGCTTACTGCGAAAGGTGCTGGCCACATCCGAAAAGAAACTTGTTCCCCTCTCCGACGAGATCGAGCAGCTACAGTTATATTTGAAACTCGAACAACTTCGTTTCCCTTTCTCCTACTCCCTGACAGTAGACGAAAACATTCAGCCGGATACGATCGAGATTCCGGGAATGCTGATACAACCCTTCGTTGAAAATGCAGTTAAACACGGAATAGCTCCACGCGGTACCGGAGAGATCACAATTCGATTATCTTTGCAAAACCAGTTATTGATAATCGACATTACCGACGATGGTCCCGGACTGAAAACAGAAGAGAACGGAGGTTTCGGTATCCGTGCCGTCAGCAGCGAGTTTGAAATATTAAAGACTTTGTACAATACGGAAATCGGCGTTACAATCGAAAACAGGCAGGAAAAAGAAGCTGTTTCCGGTTGCCATGTCCGGCTATCCATTCCTTTATAACGCAAAATATGAACACGAAAATAACCGCAGCAATTGTAGATGACGAGCAGGGTAACCGAGAGAACCTGCTCCGTATGATCGGGACCTATTGCCCCCAAATCAGCATATCAGCCATCTGCAGTTCCGTTACGGAAGCTCTTACCGTCCTACCCGAAGCAAAACCGGATATCCTCTTTTTGGATATCCGGCTGGGTGACGACACCGGTTTTTCCCTTCTGGAAAGTCTGCCTGATATTCCTTTTGAGGTGATCTTTGTAACCGCCTACGACAGCTATGCGATTCAGGCAATCCGTTTCAGCGCACTCGACTATTTATTGAAACCAATCGACCCGGAAGAACTGACACATGCCGTAGACAAAGCCGTCCAGGTAGTCTTGCGGAAACAGGAAAACAAACGGATGCAGAACCTCCTGCAGAACACACGGGCGATAGACAAACAAAAGAAAATAGCACTGTCTGTCGCCGATAAAATAGAGTTTGTAGAGATCGGCTCCATCATCCGTTGCGAATCGGAGAGCAACTATACGACTTTCTATCTAAAGACAGGTGAGAAACTGATTGTCTCCAAAACATTAAAAGAATTTGACGAACTATTAATCCCCTATCATTTTTTGCGCGTACATCAATCCCATCTGATCAACCTGGATGAGATTAAAAGTTTCATCAAAAGTGACGGAGGATATATCCGCATGAAAGACGGATCATCCATTCCTATCTCTCGGCAACGGCGAAACTACGTGATGGATGTTTTAAAGGAATTATGACCGAAACCTTTAACGAAACAAAGCATAAGCAAAATATCCTTTGGGATGATGACTAAAAGGCGGAGTATAACTATCTTTGCAGAAGAAACAAAGATAATTACGACAATGACTTTCAATTACGATGTGATCGTGGTAGGTGCCGGTCATGCAGGCTGTGAAGCCGCAACAGCTGCCGCCAACCTGGGTTCAAAAACGCTTCTTATCACAATGGACATGAACAAGATTGCACAGATGAGTTGCAATCCGGCCGTAGGCGGTATTGCCAAAGGACAGATCGTTCGTGAGATTGATGCACTGGGAGGGTATATGGGTATTGTTACAGACCGTACCGCTATTCAGTTCCGTATGCTGAACCGAAGCAAAGGACCAGCCATGTGGAGCCCGCGTGCCCAAAGCGACCGTGCCCGCTTCATCGACTGCTGGCGGGGGATCGTGGAAAACCTTCCGAATCTATATATCTGGCAGGATACCGTTCAGGAGCTATTACTTGCCGGGAATACCGTTTGTGGCGTTAAGACCAATATGAACGTTGAATTTCGAGCTAAAAGCGTGGTTCTAACCAACGGTACATTTCTAAACGGATTGATGCATATAGGACGCACGCAATTACGTGGCGGACGTATCTCCGAACCGGCAGCCACAGGACTCACAGAACAGTTGGTTTCCGCAGGCATTAGATCTGAAAGGATGAAGACAGGAACACCCGTCCGGATCGACGGTCGTAGCATACATTTCGATGAAATGGGGGAACAACCGGGAGAAAATGACTTCCACAAATTCTCATACCTCGACTTCCAGCCGCGTCCTTTAAAACAGCTTAGCTGCTGGACGACATTCACCAATGAAGCTTGTCATGAAATCCTTCGCGAAGGCCTCCCCGACTCTCCCCTGTATAATGGACAGATCCAGAGTATCGGCCCGCGCTACTGTCCGAGTATAGAAACAAAGATCGTGACCTTCGCAGATAAAACACAACACCAGCTGTTTCTGGAGCCGGAAGGTGAAACGACACAGGAATATTACCTGAATGGCTTCTCCTCCTCTCTCCCATTAGACATTCAGCTGCGTGCATTACAAGCCATCCCGGCATTCAGGGATATTCAAATTT
>NZ_CAJJWO010000033.1 GCF_905196875.1 uncultured Parabacteroides sp.
CTACAAGAACTATGTCAATAATAAACCAAGACCTTTCACTTGAACAGTCCGATCATTCACCTTAAAAAAGATTCAAAATCAAAGATTAGATAAAGAGAAAAAGACACAAATCTAAAAATCCAACGTTAATTGTTCGGGTAGCAAAGTAAATGTTTTACGGTGATAGGGAGTGATACCGACTGCGCGGATAGCTTCGCGATGGGCTTTGGTGGGATAACCTTTATTCTCGGTCCAGTGGTAATCAGGGTATTCTTTGGCCAATTCATCCATATAATCGTCACGGTACGTTTTGGCCAGGATGGAGGCGGCAGCAATACTCAGATACTTGCCGTCGCCTTTCACTACGGTTGTGTGGGCAATGTCGGGGTATGGAGTGAAACGGTTTCCGTCAATCAGGAGATGCTCGGGTTTTACTTTCAGCTGGTCGATAGCACGGTGCATAGCCAGGAAAGAGGCTTTCAATATGTTTATCTTGTCTATTTCTTCAGGAGTAACGATACCTACAGCCCAGGCGATTGCCTCACGCTCGATGACCGGACGTAAGAGATAACGCTTCTTTTCGCTCAACTGCTTACTGTCGTTCAGATCGTCGTTCTTAAAATCAGGCGGCAGGATCACAGCCGCAGCAAAAACAGATCCGGCCAGACATCCGCGTCCCGCCTCATCACATCCGGCTTCTATCCGGTTGGCTTCTAAAAAGGGTAATAGCATACAGGTTAGATTAATTGGTTGTTTTTTTGTTTCTCAGCATCCAGGGACGTAACACAAAATAGGCGAACAAGGTAGCCAGCACTACTCCGGTCGAATTGGCCAGAAAGTCCAACCAGTCGCCACCCCGATACGTAGTACAATATTCCTGAAGCAATTCAATCGCTCCTCCCATCCCGATCGGGCAAAGTACGGCTCCTATCCATGCATGCCACATCACCTCGTCATACTTCCGATGGTTACGAAGGAACTCGATCCACAAAATACCCGATACTCCTCCGTACATGCAGAGGTGTACCAGCTTATCCAGGTTCGGGATCTTCGATATATCCATTGTCGGCGGTTTGAAGAACGACAGATAAATGACTATTGCGATGACTGCTAAAGATATCGGATATCTCTTCAGGTAATATAACATAGACTACTTATTAAAACATTTTTCTTACACGTTCTATCCCGGCGGCAAAGACATCTATTTCTTCTTTCGTATTATAGAAAGAGAAAGAAGCACGAACCGTACCTTCAATACCTAATGCCTGCATCAGCGGCTGGGCACAATGATGGCCCGTGCGGACAGCTATTCCCAAACGATCGAGCAACATCCCCATATCATAATGATGGATATTACCGACCAGGAACGAAAGAACCGCTCCCTTATGAGCAGCCTGTCCGAAAATACGCATTCCTTCGATGGCATTCAGCTTCTCCGTGGCATAGCGCAACAAGTCATCCTCATAAGCAGCTATATTTTCCATTCCCAGATGATTAACGTAACGCAACGCTTCTGCCAGAGCCGTACTACCGATATAATCAGGCGTACCTGCCTCAAACTTGAAAGGCAGTTCATTGAACGTCGTCTTTTCAAAAGAAACGGTTGAAATCATTTCGCCGCCTCCCTGGTAAGGAGGAAGCTTATCCAGCCATTCTTCCTTTCCGTACAGAATGCCGATACCTGTCGGCCCGTAAACCTTATGACCGGAAAATACATAAAACTCGGCATCCAGATCCTGTACATCGACCGAGAGATGCGGTACAGCCTGCGCTCCGTCGATCAACACCGGCACATCATGCTTATGCGCTTCTTCGATGATCTCTTTCACCGGATTGACGGTTCCCAACACGTTGGAAACATGAGTTACGGAAACCAGACGGGTACGATCGGAGAATAACTCACGAAACTTATCCATTTCAAGCTCTCCCTTTTCATTCATCGGGATCACTTTCAGTGCTATTCCTTTCTTCGCCGCCTGTATCTGCCAGGGAACAATATTGGAGTGATGTTCCATAACGGATACGATCACTTCATCGCCTGCCGACATGCATTCGTCGGTGAAACTGGAGGCAATCAGGTTGATCGCTTCGGTCGTACCGCGTGTAAAAATGATTTCGTTGGATGAGCGCGCATTCAGAAACGACTGTACGGTTTTTCGTGCCTCTTCATGTGCCTCCGTAGCTGCCTGGCTCAGGAAATGAACGCCGCGATGGATATTGGCATTCACATTATAATAACCGCTTTCTATCTTTTCCACCACCTGGCGGGGTTTCTGCGTTGTCGCACCATTATCGAAATAAATGAGCGGTTTACCGTATATCTTATGTTCCAGAATAGGAAAATCTTTCCGGATAGATTGTATATCTAACATAGCTCGTGTATCTTTAGTCTTATAACAAACGCCAAAGATACGATGTTTATTTTAACAACGGAGAGATATTCATTTATACAGATATAAGAATATAAAAAAAGCCTTTCGTTCTCACGAAAGGCTTTTTGTTCCCTCAATACTAATTACTCTACATCTTCTGCAATCGGAGTTTCTTTAAACGCCAACAGCGGGAAGAAAATGAACGGTAACAATAGCAAACCTATTGCATACGCATTGTCACCTTTCCCATACTTTGCTGCAATATCCTTGTACAGCAAGAAAGAAAGATAAATGTTGTAAATAGGGATCAGGAAAAACCAGAATTTTACAGGCTCCCATTTTACAATACGCAACATAACGATGATGTTGTAAAATGGAATAATACATGCCCATCCTTTCTGACCGAAAGTTTCGAAAATTTTCCACATGCTGGCAAGCATCAGTATAAATAACGCCAGCTGAATAATAGATCCAATCATTACAGTTAGTTTTTAATATTTAATATTATTAACATCGCAAATATAAACTTTTTATATCATACAACTGTTACAAATTCAGAAAAAAAACACTCTCCTATAGTCATTTATACAAACTTCGTTTAATAATCAACCTGTATCCCCATATTATAATTTAAGGTATTAGAGTCAAGGCAAACTGAAAAGAGACTGTTTTCAGAACAAGGTCTGCCTGCAAACAAAAAAAGCATCCGTGAATAAAATCACGAATGCTCTTTTGCTGATTAAATATTATTCACTAAAAGCGTTTACTGCTTTTGATAAAAACGTACCCAGTCGATCTCCATTTCCACAGGAAGATCGTCAGGTTCGACCGCCCCTACCCAGCTACCTCCAAGTTGCATATCCAATAAAAGATAAAATTGACCGTCGCTGAACGGATATTGCCCTTCCTTGTCTGTTTCGATACGCGGATAAGTGAACGTATGGTTATCGTTGATGAAGAATACGAGGCTGTCCGGATACATTTCAACGGTATATGTATTGAAGTCGTTTCTGTCTATCAGACCCGTACCGCCTTGCTTCGGATTGTCTTTGATACCCAGGTTGAAGGTATAGTTCGAATGAACGGTCTGATAAGCTATGCTATCGTTATTCAGACGCTCCATGATATCTATTTCCCCTCCGTTCGGCCATTTTCCATCCTGTGGCAACAACCAGAAAGCAGGCCATGCACCGGTGGCACCATTGAGTTTGGCGTGGATTTCCAGACGGCCGTTGTTAAAACCGACTTTATCTTTCGTATAAACTCCGCCGGTAATAAAAGGCGCCGTGTCTGTAGGCAAACTATAATTGACCAACCCGCGCAGGATCAGTTTCCCGTCACGCATGGCATAACAGGAATCGAAGTCGGACATATAGTTATTCCAATCAGATCCTCCGCGAGGTATCTTACTCCAGGAAGCAGGATCGAAACCATCCGCCTGATCAAAATTATCTTCCCAAACGAGTGTCCACTCTTTGGGTTGCTGCGTACAGGAAAGCACACAGATTGCACCGAAACAAGTCAAAAGCCCTGATAAACCTTTCTTCATAATCCATTAAATTTATAGTTTGGGGTAAAGATATTAAATATTTTCAGATTTGAATACATTACCTATTTTCTCCAAACTCCGTTTGCTGGCGCTCCACCTCTTTTAATTTTAAGGCATTCAACTCTTTTTGCAAACGCTCCACTTCACGTTCGGCGGAAGATTTGACTGTTGAAGACTGCCCGCTTTCGACAGAAGAGGCAGGGATCAGGGCAGCTTCCGTCGGGTTATAGATCAACGGGGATGTTGCTGCTTGGCTGTCAAACTCCAACTCGGCGCTTAACGGCATTTGCGAACCTTCCATCAGGACGCTGGCAGTTACTTTGATCTTGCCCGGTTTCAGGGTTGACTGTACCAGGACAGGAGCTGTCCCCCACTTCACCGGAGCGGGATTAGCCATCACGTCCGAACCACCCAACAGGCGGCCTTCGCCTTCTATATTGAATTTGATGAAATAGTTGTTCAAACGCTTGATGTTACCCTGCTTATCGGCTACGGCTGCTACTACGGTAACGAAATCGGAACCGTTCGCTTCGAGGTTCGTTCCTTCGTTGTCTACCCAAAGCAACAGCTTTTCGGGACGACGGGCAGGAGCGACTTTATGCGTAGCAACTACCTTTCCGTCCATCAGACCTTCGGCCAGCAAATAAACATCATTCTGCTTACTTTCTCTCGACATTGCTTTATCGATCATGAAATCGTATACATCCGGGAAAGTGATAACGGGCGAAGGCATTCCCTTCCGGTTCTTATCCTTCTTATAAGTGTAGGTCTTTCCGTCTTTGTTGTAAGTGAGGCGTACCTCGTCGCAGTTGGAATAAACCACTACATCTTTTCCGGAGAAAGGAGTCATTTCATGTGCAATAAAGACCATCGGCCCTGTCCCGGCAATTAGATCGCTCTTTACCGGCGGACGCTGGGCCATAAACATATAGTAAGAAAATTTGGGCTGACGGAATACATCCATTATACCTCCGTAGAAAGGATCGGGATGATAACCGCGCTGATGGTCGAACGAATGCCACAGGCAACCACCTACATGTTGGCGGGAGGTCTGATACAAAATGTCATAACAGGTGTAAGGATAAGACGGGGAAGCATAATGTTGTGCCTGTATGAGCATCGCCTGTTCGCCCCAGTTACGGGCAACGCGGCTGGGAGAGTTATGCGAATTCCAATCGTCCACGTTATCGCCCCATTCGCGGGTGAAATATGTTTTCGTGTCGTCCGAATGCTTCAAAGCCCATTCCGGGTCTGCGTTCTGCGGATGGGTAAAGAGAACAGGGAATACCTCGTGTCCGCGGGCTTCGCTATCGCTGCCACAATAGCAGGAAGGATAGGGATATTCGGCATGTACGATGTCGTTGGTATTTTTGGCGAAGTCGGCCGGATACCAGGTTTCGTTAAGAATCGGTTCCCACAGCCAGACGCAGGCATGGTTGCGGTCGCGGCGTACCAGATGACGGATATCGCTGTAGACGCGTTGAGCGAATTCGGGAGCATCGTTCCAGAACTGCCATCCGGGCGTATTGACGATCACGAACAGTCCCAGTTCGTCGCAGGCATCCATAAAAGCCGGATCTTGCGGGCAATGGGCGTTGCGGATCACTTCCATGCCGACATCTTTCAGTTTCTTCGCATCGCGCCAGTGGATACTGTTTGCTACGGCATTGCCTACTACGGCAAAGTCCTGATGGCGATTCGCGCCGATCAAGGGTTTATCATACGGTTTCCCGTTCAGCCAGAAACCGTCTTTTCCTTTGAACTCGATGCTGCGGATACCGATACGGCGGCGGTAACCGTCGATCACGTTTCCTTCCGCATCACGAATACGAACAAGCAAGTTATATAAGGTAGGAGAAGAAGGACTCCACAGCAGCGGGTTCTTTACCAACAGCTTATCCGAACTACTCATAGATTTACCCGGCTTTATCCGGATCTTTGCATTCAGAAAAGCGACTTGCTGGCCATCGGGTTGTTGCAACTCATATTCCACGACGCCGGTGAACGATTTCTTTGTTTCGTTGCGTAACTGTATTTTCAGCAGTACATCGGCTGAAGCATCCGACACTTTGTCGAAGGCGACAAACAGACCACCACCGGCTACCTCATCCGCATAATTCGGATCAGTGATAAAGATATTATTATGGGCGACCAGCCAGCAATCGCGGTAAATACCACCGAAATAGGTATAGTCGAGCACATCCTGTGCTTTGCCGGGAGGATAGGAAGGATCGTCGCTGTTGTCCGTCCATACGGCGATTACATTGTCGCCGTTCCAATCCAGGGCATCCGTCACATCGACAACGACAGGCAGGTAGCCGCCGAAATGTTCGGTCAGTTGCTTGCCGTTCACAAATACTTTGCTCTTTCCCATGATCGCTTCGAAATGGAGGAAGAGTTTCTTTCCTTTCAAAGCTGCATCCGGTGTGAAATGCTTGCGATACCAGGCTTCACCCTGATAGTTGATACAGCCGCTGGCTTCGGTCGGCAGGTACTCGATACCGTGCGGCAAGGATACGACCGTCCAGTCTTTGTCGTCAAAATCTTTCGCTTCCGCTCTATCGGCAGCTCCCTTATAAAAACGCCAAGCCGGATTCATCGAGAATACTTCCCTTCCGGAATTATCCATCCGAAAGAAACCGGCTGTTGAAAACTCGGGCTGATGCGCCGCCCACAAAGGGATGCAGAGCAAACAGACAAAAAAAGTTACTATTATTTTCTTCATGATAAAATAAATTATATGTTATTATTCTGATTATTGACAGAGATTTCTCCGGAGGCCTACGAAGGTATCACAACAACCGTAGCAGCCACTCCGGATGCCTACGGAGATATCGCTAAGACCTGAAAGGTCACTTCGGAGACCTACGGAGGCATCACTGAGACCTAAAAGGTTACTTCGGAGGCCTGCGGAGGCATCACAAAGATCGCAGCGATTATTCCGGAGGCCTACGGAGAGATTTTTAGCTCTATTCGCCTCCTTTATCATACTTAATCACTCAACCATTTTCTTACTTTCTTCACCATCGGGATCTCATACAGATAGAGCCAGTCGCTGTTGTCTGTTTTTGAGGCCAGGTGATTATGGTGATTCATGTCGGCTACAAAGCCCTCCGGTTGCTGCATGAAACGGGTTTCCGAATAAACAGACTCCAGGTTATCGCGCATTACCTGAAAGTAATCGCATACTTCCCGTATCTTCCCCTCCGCTGTCCGGCGGGCGGTATCATCGTTCGCCGTATCGTATTCGTTCAGTGCCAAAAGGAGACGTACCGGATAGTTTTGCAGGTTATTCGTCTGTTCATAGATATTTAATGTATAGCGGTTGCGCAACGCATTCCGTTCGGCTGCACGAATACCGTCAGCGATTGTTTTATAACGTTCCGCTTCCATCTTCGCCTGATCGATCTTTTCCTTATGTTTTTCACTCCAGACACCCGGGTGTTCTTTCTCCGGCAAATCGATCAACGTAAAATCAGTTGCTCCCCAAGCCGGATTACGCCGTCCGGATGAGACTAATGCGTCATCGAAGAAAAAGATCGCCTTCTCCAACTCGTCGAGGAAAGCTATCCGGTTCTCTTCGGGACGGAAACCGTATTCGCGCTGGGCATGTACCTTCTTGAAAGCTTCTATATCGCGTGCCGTCGGATTCCATCCGAACTCCCCTTGTGCGATATATCCACGCCAAACTGTTTCCAGATGTGGCGAACCGTCGTCCCACGCCGTTGCCAGAATTCCTTCCAGATGATTTTGGGCGACCAGTTGACTGAAACCTTTCACATATTCCGACCGGGTATTCTTGCGGGGAAGGAAAGGAGAGTCGCCCGCCGATGCAGCCGTTGCCCCCATCACTTTCAACCCTTTGTCGCTATACCATTTCAAGAGGCGCTGATGGGCGGGAGAGGTTGCGTCTTCGTATTTCCAACGCATATACACACATTCTTTCGGGAAGAGATCGATGGCCTTATCCAGCTTTTCGGCATTCCATTCTTTGGCCACTTCCTCTTCCGGCTTGTCACTCAGAACAAGTTCCCAGATACCGGCATATTTAAGCGGCATATCATCCCAGAAAATAGGAATGCGACCATGATCGACGGCAAACCGACAGACTTTCTTCAGCCAGACCATTTGCAGTTCGAAAGCAGACTTACCGGTGGCTTTACAACGGTCGTCGATACCGATCGCAGTAATCTCATCTCCACCTACATGCAGGTATTTGCCATACGGCATGGCTTCGAGCGCATCGAGGTAAAGATCGAACTGCACTTCGTAGGTACGCGGGTCGGAAGGGCAGAACTCCCAGTCGCTGGCCGGATTTTCCCTCAACTCCCAATGATGTTTCAGAATAAATCCGGCATGTCCCAGGCCTTGTACCAAGGGGCTGATCTCCACATTCCGTTCTTTGGCATACCGGCATAAGGCCTGCATCTCCTGTTTGCTGATCGCATTCGGGGCTGCCACTTCGGGACGACGGGTAAAACGCAGTTTATCTTCCAGTTCCCAGATGATGGCATTCACCTTATACCGGGCCAGCTTGTCCACCATCCGGTAGTAATACTCCATCCGGTCGAGATGATGCTTGGTATCCAGATGGACGGCGCGGTAGGCGATAGCCGGATAGTCCGTGATCTTCATCGGCGGTACTTCTTTCCTGAAGTCCCGGCTATCCTCGAGCAGTTGTTCCAACGTCTGGCTGCCATAGAAAAGACCCGCCTCGCTACGGGCTGTAACAGTCACACCCTTATCCGTAATTTCAAGAACGTATCCTTCCGGAGAGTCCGGCACATCGGTTTGCGACAACCGGAAACGAATACCTTTACCAGTCCGTTGACTCTGAGGTAATCCGTTTGTGATGGCTCCCAGCACAGGGATCGGAGCTTCTCCGTCGGCTACCACATACGACAGTTCCCCGTAATTCAATCCTTTGCCAGCCAGAACCTCGATCGACTGAGGTTGAGGCAACAGTTGAAATGTCTTGTCCAGGTTACGGGCAAAAAGAGTGCCCGTAACCAATAGCATACTTATGAATAAGGATATTCTCATTGTCTTCCGAAATTAAATAAAGGTGATTCCGTACGTGCTCCATCCAGTAAAGCTTCCAGTTCTTTCACTTTCTCCGGGTTCTGCTTAGCCAGGTTGTTATCTTCATGGATGTCGTTACTCAGGTCGTAAAGTTCCAGAATAGTCTCGCCAACGATCGGCTGACGGATCAGTTTCCAGTTGCCGCTGCGTAACGCTTCACGACCGTTTTGTTCGTGGAATTCCCAATACAGATATTCATGCTGTTTCTGTCCGTCTTTCGAGAACAAGGTAGGCAGAAAAGAAATACCGTCGCCCTGAGCTGGCAAAGTCACCCCCGTCAGTTCGGCCAACGTAGGCATAACATCCCAGAAAGCGCTGATATGATCCGCCTTAACACCCGCCTTGATCTTATCGGGACACCAGGCTACCATAGGGACACGGATACCACCTTCGTAGACATCCCGCTTGATACCTCTCAGCGGGCCGTAGCTCTTGAAGTAATCAGGGTTTGCGCCACCTTCGCGGTGCGGGCCGTTATCACTGGTAAAGATAACGATCGTATTCTTATCCAGTCCCAGTTCTTTCAGTTCCGCCATCACATCTCCTACGTATTTATCCAGTCTGGTGATCATAGCGGCAAAAGAAGCATAGGGTTTCTCCGACGGATAATATCCTCCTTCCGTGTAAGGCACCTCTTCAAAGGCATTTTCATACATCTGATAGATCGAGTCGTGCGGCAAGTTCAGTTCTGCATGAGGCAACGTATAGGTCAGCATGGCATAGAACGGTTTATCCTTGTTGTCGCGGATAAACTTCAAAGCCTGCTCGTGGATCAAGTCCTGCGAATAAACCTTACGTCCCATATTATCGTTCTCATGCAAGAATACGGTATCGTTATTATGCCACAGGTGATCGGGATAATAGCTATGCGCCTGACGCTGGCAGTTATACCCGAAGAACTCATCGAAGCCCATCGTGGAAGGAACCGAAGAAGAACCGGGATAACCCAATCCCCATTTGCCGAAGATACCGGTCGTATAACCGGCCGACTTCATCAGTTTGCCCAGGGTATAGGTATCGGCATTCATCGGTTGCTGTCCTTCCGGATCGATCTCCTTGTTTCCGCGTATCTGCGAATGTCCGGTATGCAAACCAGTCATCAGGGAACAACGCGACGGGGCACTTACCGTACAGCCGGCATAATGCTGAGTGAACAACATCCCTTCCTGCGCCATCTTATCGATATTGGGCGTATGAATCTTTGTTTGTCCATAACAGCCGATATCACCATATCCCAGGTCGTCGGCAAGGATATAAATCACGTTCATCGGTACTTCTTTTTCAGGAGCTTCACTTTTACAGGCGGACATTCCGGCTAACAGGGCACCGCCTACACATAATACTAATTGAGTTTTCATGTCTATAGTTATTTTATATCTAATGTTATTTTCTTCTCTTTCAATCGAGCCGACCGGACAGTTACAACTGCCGTACCCTGCGTATCGGTAGCCTGAAGCAGTAAAACACATTTCCCTCTGAACGCATGGCAACGAGGCTGCTTATAAGGAAACATATCCACCGGATCACCGTTATCCACTCCCAGCAGGCGAACCGGGCCCGTCAGTTCGAAAACCAGCTCATCCGAAGCATACGGACAAAGAACTCCATTCCTGTCGACTACATCCAGTTCCAGACGAGCAACATCGGAAGAGGAGGCCTTCAATTCCAGCTTATTAGCCGAAAAAGCGACCGTATAAGGCGAAGAGGCAGTTTGTTGTACATCCGTCGCAACGATTTTATCCCCCTTCTTTGCCCTCGCTTCTATCTTACCGGCTTTATACGGAACTTTCCATACCAGCTGCTCCCCGTCATAAGATTGTGTTCCCAAAGATACATCATTTAATAATAATTCCACTGACTCACAGTTGGTATACACAACAACGGGCACGATTTGTCCTTCCTTTCCGGTATGCGTCCAATGAGGCAGCAGGTGTACCATCGGCTTATCGCTCCACAAGCTCTGATACAGATAATAAGCATCTTTAGGCATGGCTGCCACATCGATTATGCCGAAGTTCCCGCAGCGTTGCGGCCATTCCGCTTCACCCAGATAATCGAAGCTTCCCCAGCGGAACTCTCCCATCAGCCAAGGAAACGAACAGGTTCTTTGCCAGGCTTTACGGATACTGATACGGACAGAGGCGTTATCATACGAAGACTGATAATAAGGATTGACCGCTTCCTCCGGAAAAAACTCTTCTTCAGTCAGGTCGGGAATCGGAAACACCCGTTTCTCGAACTGATCCCATTTAACCGGATCGCCTTGTTCCCAGGGAGCCGGAAAGTCTCTCCTCCTCCATTGTGTTTTCGTCCGGTAAACGCCACGGGTCTGATAAGTATGGGGAACCTCTGTTGCCACGGCACAGACGGACGGGAAATCATTCCGGAACTTCTCGAACTCTCCGACTTCTTCCCCATTCCCGTTAAATCCGACAATATCGAGCCTGCCGAAATTCTCTTTATAATCGACAGACATGCCACGGGTTGGATCGGCGCCGCCCTGCGTCACGGGACGCGAGTCGAGCGAATGGAACAAATCGACCAGGTTACGCTGAATTTCGGGAGAGGCTTTATTCACTTCATTTCCGATACTCCACATAATGACAGACGGATGATTACGGTCGCGTTTGATGAAATCAGTCATGTCCCTCTCCCACCATTCTTCAAAATAATGACCGTAATCGTCGGCTGCCTTCGGCGTGTTCCATCCGTCCAATCCCTCATTCAGAACCATCAGCCCCATCGTATCACACATCGTGTAAAACTCTGGAGAGAAAGGATTATGGGCGGTACGGATGGCATTGCATCCCATCTCTTTCAGCAGCCTCAGCCGGTAATGTAAAATATCCTCCGGTACAGCTGCACCTACTGCTCCGGCCGTATGATGATCGCAAACGCCTTTCAACTTCGTAACCTTACCATTCAGCTTAAAACCGAACTCCGGGCTGAACTCCAAAGAGCGAAAACCAACGAACTGCTGTACCTCATCCAGCACGTTTCCACCCTGCTCCAACCGGCATACCAACGTATAAACAACCGGATTTTCGGGCGACCAACGTTCCGGAGCAGTAACACTCATCGCTACCTTTTCTTCAGTAGAAACACTCTCCGATCCGGTAGTCCGGGCGATAATCCGTCCCTCCGTATCCTGCAAACAGGAAACAACCCGCACCTTTTCTTTACCCGGATTTACAATCGAAACGACAACAGAGCAAAGAGCCTTATCAGTCAAGAAAGTATCCACCTTGAAACAGACACCCGAATAAGCAATGTGAACAGGCGAAGAGATATTCAGACGAACATGCCGGTAAATACCGGAGCCGGTATACCAACGTCCGGTAAGCGGTTTGGACTGATCGACTTTTACAGCTATGCAATTATCACCCTCTTTCAAAAAAGGAGTCAGGTCATACTCGAACCCGACATATCCGTTCGGTCGCTTACCCAGCGAATGACCGTTTATCCAAACCTCGCTGTTCAGATAGATCCCGTCGAACTGAATACGGACTTTTTTATCCTTCCAGTCCGGATTATATGCAAAGGTTTTACGATACCAGCCTGTTCCGGCGGGAAGATAGCCGCTTTGCCAGTCCGTTCCGTTGGCTGTTTGTTCATATATACCTTCTATACTCCAGTCGTGAGGTAAATCGAGCTGTCGCCAGCCGGAATCATTATAACCGGGAGACAAGGCGTCCTCTCCTACATTCCCCTGATAAAACTTCCAGCCGACATCAAACCCGATAACCTCTGCCGCCCCAGTATTCACTATGATACTGAACAAAAAGAACAGTAACCATTTATTATCTAACTTATCTATATATTTCATTTATCTGCCTTTTAGAAACGAAATTTAGGATTTTCAGGAGTTTGGTGCGAAATATCCATATAATGCTGTAATTTCTCCACAATATCCGGATGTTCGGATGCCACATCATGCAGTTCCTGCAGGTCGTTATCCAGATCATATAGTTCCATTTTCGTATTTCCTTTCCGGATGTCAGTAATGATCCCTTTCCAGTTTCCCCAGCGGACTGCTTTCAGACCGATCTTTGCATCAGGATATTCCCAATACAGAAACTCATGCTCGTTCTGTTTTGCCTTTTGTCCTTTCAAAGTAGGAAGGAAACTGATACCGTCTGTCAATGGACAAGCTATCCCTGCAATATCGGCCAGTGTAGGCATCACATCCTGGAAAGAACTGATATGGTCTGTCTTACTACCCGCTTCGATCTGTCCGGGCCAGGAAACAATAGCCGGAATGCGTATTCCTCCTTCATGGACAAAACATTTCCCCCAGCCATATTCCGATTTGAAAAGGCCTCCGCTATTAAACCAGGGCGAGTCGCTCCCCCCGTTGAAAGTAGGGCCGTTGTCGGATGTAAATACAATAACGGTGTTCTCATATAATCCGTTCTTTTTCAGTTGCTCGACCAGTTTTCCTACCTGTTCGTCGAAATAACTGATCATTGCCGCATAAGTGGCATGCGGATAACGGCAAGGCATATAGCCTTTTGTACCGGTATAAGGTTCTTCATCCCCGAATTTATCGACATAATACTTTACCCAACGTTCCGGGGCTTGCAAAGATACATGCGGAAGAGGAGTTGTCCACATCAGGAAAAACGGGTGTTCCTTGTTTTGATCGACAAATTGCTGCAATTCACTGAAAATAGTGTCGTTGGCATATACTTGCTGCGTATATTTAGCATAACTGGCTTCGTCGTAAGGATCGGCCCCTTCATCCAATTTAGTCAAATGTGGATCTAAAACCTTATTATCCAAATAGATTCGCTTCTCATTCTTCCACAAAAAAGGAGGATAATAAGTATGTGCCTGCCGTTGGCAGTTATAGCCGAAGAAGTCATCGAAACCCTGTTTATTGGGAACCCCTTCCGAACCCGGATTTCCCAGTCCCCATTTACCGAAACATCCGGTTTTGTAACCGGCCAGTTGCATCAGACGCCCAATCGTCATTGTCCCTGCTTTTAAAGGATATTGTCCTTCCAACTCAGGATGCACATACATCGAGTCGTGGCTATTCACCGCACCTCTCTCCGGCATCTCGTCATTCGCCCTGATCTGCGTATGGCCGGAGTGAAGCCCGGTAAGCAATACACATCTTGCCGGAGCAGAGACCGGAGAACCGGTGTAATGTTGCGTAAATTGCATTCCCGCATCCCTCAACCGGTCGATATTCGGTGTTTCGATCTTTTGTTGTCCGTAGCATTGCAAATCCCCATACCCCATGTCATCCATTAATATATAGATTACATTGGGTTTTACATTTTCTTTTTTCGTGCAAGAGAAGCCTGCAAGGATACAGGCGGATGTTACTAAAATATTAAATGTTTTCATGATATTTATTTCTATCAAATCACGGAATAGATATAATAAAAGCCGGCTATAACTCGTAATACACTCATCACAGCCGGCTTGATAAAAAGACTAACCTATTAAAAACTAATCATTACCAACCTTCATTCGGTGTACATAATTCATTTGTCTCCAATTCCTTCGCAGGTATCGGGAAATAATAGAACTTGTTCGTACTTCCTGTTTGTCCGCCTAAGAAGTTCTGATAACGAACCGGATCACACGATTGGAGAGTTTCATCGAACAATCCCCAACGGCGCAGATCGTAGAAACGTTCGCCTTCCACGAAGAACTCAACAGCACGCTGATGTACAAGATCTTCAAAAACAGCCTCTTTGCTTACAGCTCCACTGTAATTATTCAGATTAGCACGTTGGCGGATCTGATTGATATAGCTGATCGCTACATCCAGCTTATTCAGATTCAAATTAGCTTCAGCCAATAATAAAATAACATCTGCATAACGGATAGCACGTTCGTTGATGAATGATTTCGGAGGAGCAATCTCTTCTGTCAACGTTTTCCAGTTCTGATACTTCAAAATCCAGTAAGTGTTCCATTTTTCCTGTGCAAAAACTTCACGGAAAGGCTTTTGATAGTACATACAACCTTCATAATCCCAAGCGACAGAACAACGTGCACGATAATCGGAATTACCATCTTTATCCTTTTCTTTCAGGAATATATCCATCATCTGCTGAGTAGGATTTGCTTCATACCACCCACCCACTTCGGATGCTGCATATTCTTTCGGACGGGTATTAGACTGGGTAGAGTTGATATTTTCACCATTTCCCCACAAGTCTGTTCCACCTACGTCTTCGATCAGCAATTCAAAAATACTTTCCGAGTTATTTTCATGTTCGTCATCAAAATTCCAATAGAAATCATCGACCAGGCTATATGAATACGGACTTCTGGTAAGAGGTTCCAGCACATCGATCGCTTTCTGCCATTCTTCTTCATAGATATACAATTTTCCCAAAGCAGCATTGGCCGCCCCTTGTGTCGGCTTTCCTACTTTATTCGTAACAGGCAGAAGTTCTACTGCTTTCTTCAGGTCTATTTCTGCCTGTGCCCATATATCCGACTGGGAAGATTTAGCCAATGGAAAAGTGGAAGGCGATTGCGAAGCCGTCATTCTCAGAGGTGCATCCTTGAACTCTTTAGCTAACTGGAAAAGATAAAATCCGCGGATAAACAAGCATTCTCCGATGACAGCATCCTGAAATTCCTGTGAGAACTCGTCTTTCTTTTCTTCCATTTTTTGCATGATCGAATTGGTACGATACAATGCATTATAGAACTGATAGAACATACCCTGGGTCAGAGAGTTCGTATTACTGTTCGTAAAACGATTGACCGTATACACATCGGAAATATCATTACGGAAGTCCACCTCATCGGCCCGTGCGATACGAAGCATCACGCCACGGGTTCCGTAATATCCGCCGTTCAGTGCATTTTTCAAAGGAGTATAGCAAGAGGTCAATGCCAGATTAAAATCGGCTTCATTTTTCCAGAAAGTATCTTCCGTCGCCTTATTGGGATTCGTTTGATCCAGCTGACTGTCGCACGAGGAGAAGAGGAACATTCCCGAAAATAACACAGCTAGTGTTGTCTTTATATATGTCTTCATAATATTTTCTCTCAATTAAAATGTTACATTTAAACCTAACATAAATACACGGTTTGTCGGATAAATGAAATTATCAAAACCACGGTATCTCGCATTATCGGCATTCACGTCCGGAGTATAACCTGAATATCCGGTAATCGTAAACAGATTTTCGGCATTCGCATACACACGTACTTTCTCGATATAGCCTCTGAACCACTGCTGAGGGAAAGTATATCCCAACTGCAGGTTACGTAAACGCAGGTATGAACCGTTTTCGAGATAACGGTCTGACTCCGCACGTGTATTACGGTTCGGGTCATCCCATGTCAGACGCGGATGTGCTGCATTCAGATTTTCCGGAGTCCAGTAATCCAGAGTGGAAGCCAGGAAGTTCGTACCTTTCGTTACATCTTCCAGTGTCTGACGGGTTGCATTATAAATCTTATTACCTACAACCCCCTGCAAAGTAACAGAAGCGTCGAAGTTCTTCCATGTAATATTTCCATTGACAGAGAATGTGAAATCAGGGAACGGACTGCCGCAGAAAACACGGTCTTTATCGTCGATCGTTCCGTCGCCATTCGTATCCTTAAAACGAATATCACCTGCCTGTGCATTCGGCTGGATCTTAACACCGTCCTTTGAATAAGCTTCCACTTCAGCTTCGCTATTGAAATAGCCGTCTGTCGGGATCAGCCAGTAAGAACCGATCGGATAACCGGCCATTGTTTTACAGGTATTGATATTCTGATTGGTTGCACCGCCCCAGATAGCCTGCGAGCCTGTACCCATAGCTGTTACCTCATTCTTGTTGAAACTGCCCAATACGCTTACACCATAAGAAAGATCGCTGTTTACGTTGGTATTCCAGGCAACATTGAATTCAAAACCTTTGTTACGGATCTTACCTGCGTTACGAACAGGATCGTTCGCGCCACCGGAAGAAATAGGAATAGGCACTGTCAGCAAAATATCTTTCGTATTCTTCACATACCAATCGGCTGTGATACTCAAACGATTATTAAAGGCAACGAAGTCGATACCCACATTGGTCATTGCAGTAGACTCCCACTTAATATCGGGGTTAGCAAAATCCTTCGGGAAAGCACCCTGAATTAATCCACCATTACCGTCCGGGTAATTGATACCGGTTGTGATAGTCGATGAATACTGATAGTTATCGATTTCCTGGTTACCCAATACACCGTAACCACCACGGATCTTCAACTGATCCAACCAGCTAAAATTATCCATAAACTGTTCTTCAGCCATGTTCCAACCGACAGAAGCAGAAGGGAAGTTACCATAGCGGTTGTTCTTTCCGAATTTGGAAGAACCATCGCGACGGATCGTCGCTGTGATCAAATATTTATTTTTATAAGAGTAGAATACACGTCCCAGGATAGAGGTCAGCACACTCCGGTTGGAATAACCTTCATTGCTACGAGAGGTTGTAGAAGCATCGATCTCTTCCAGTCCCTGCGGAAGATTTTCTCCATAAGCCTGCAGATGGCGGAAACGACTGTCCTGATAAGTATAACCTGCCAAAATTGAAATCTTATGATCCCCGAATGTTTGATCGTAAGTCAACAGGTTTTCCACCAGGATATTACGTCTGCGAGTCTGGCGCTCCGTCAACTGAGTGACCGAGTTGGTTGTAATACCGAAGTCATATTCATTCAAATATTTCTTATAACGGTAGAAATCAAAGTCCGGAGTCAGGTTCAATCTATATTTCAGGCCTTTGTATAATTCCAGTTGTGCATAGATATTAGCATAGACCTTCATGTTTTCGCTATAACGGTTCATCAGGTTATCATCGATCATACCCAGTGGGTTCGGCAGGTTAGCCACGTCACCGTATAGTCCGCCATAGCCACCGGTACGGGTCTCGTCGTATTTTTCCAATGTAGGAAGTGCCTGAAGGATCGTTCCGACCATGCCGCCACGAGATTCTTCATGCAACGGTTTATCATGGTTGAAAGTAAGCAGCACGTTTGTTCCGGCAGAGAAAATACCTTTCTTATAATCATTCTTGGATTGTAAAGTATAACGTTCATAATTCGTACCTTTTACAACACCATCCTGATTGAAATAACCTAAACCTGTATAGTAAGTCGAATACTTACCACCGCCTTTAATCGAAGCATTATAGTTCTGCATCAAAGCGGGTCTGAACATAATGTCCTGCCAGTTATTATCCGGTTTGCCGGCCAGATCCGTCCCCATATCCAGAACAGGTTTCCCTACAGCCCGACGGGCCACGGAAGTAACTTCCGACCATCCCTGGGCATCCAGCATGTCCAGTTTTTTACTTACCAGAGCAACACCTGCATTGATCGACAGGTCGACAATAGGCTTGCCTTCCGTATTCGAACCTTCTTTCGTTGTTACGATAATAACACCGTTGGCTGCACGTGAACCGTAGATCGCAGCCGAAGAGGCATCCTTCAGAACATCGATACTGGCAATGTCATTCGGATTGATATGATCGATCCCCGACATATACATACCGTCGACGATATAAAGAGGAGCTGCATTATTCAATGTACCGATACCACGTACCATAATACGGGTACCAGCTCCCGGACTACCTCCTTGTGAAACAATATCTACACCGGCAATCTTACCTTGCAATGCCTGCCCGATATTAGCATTACTCTGGGTATTCAGTTTCTCGGCACTAACATTAGCTACGGAACCTGTCAGGTCAGCCTTTTTCTGTGTACCATAACCGATTACTACGACTTCGTCCAACGTTTTTGTATCTTCCAGCAATACAATACGGACAGTCTGCTGATTCCCGACAGCTACTTCTTTTGTCAGATATCCAATATAAGATACGTTCAAAACAGATTTAGCATCGGCATCGATCGTAAACCGGCCGTCTATATCCGTAATAGTTCCGTTAGTCGTACCTTTAACAACCACATTGGCACCAATCACCGGATCACCGTTTACATCGACAACCGTACCGTTTACATTTTTCGTTTGCTGCTGAACAGGGATCGGGTTTTCTGTTTTTTTAGTCAGGACGATATGCGTTCCTTCCATGGCATAACTAACTCCCATATTTTTCAGCAGATTATCCAAAACATCAGAAACTGGTTTGTTTTTCACTTTAATAGAAAGCTTCTTATTGATATCCACCTGGTTATTATAAATAAACAGATAGTCAGTCTGACTTTCTATTTCACTTAATATCTCTTCCAAGTTAGCATTACTTTTAGTAATACTAACCCTGGCATTCTGAGAATGCGTATTTCCTGCAAAAGAGCAAAAAACACAGACTAATAGCAGAAACGTGGTAATCCGCATAATTCTAAAGATTTGTTTAAGTTGCGGGGATTTAGGATAATACCTTCCCTGCAAAGAGTTTTTTTTCATACCTTTGTGTTGATTTGAAGTTAATACAGTTTAATTAATTGAAATGTGTTGACTGAATGCCGGTAATTGCCCCCCAGCGTTTGCCGGCATTTTTTATTTTCATGTATCTCTCATAAGCTCCTTTCCTTTAAGGTTAATAAATAATCGATTTTATACTTACATCTTTTTCATTACTCAATAAAAATAATCTGATTGTCGTCATCCCGCTGATAGGTAAATTTTATATCTTTCTGCAAAACCCTGAGTGCATAATCGATTCCGTCTGTCTGCCGGAATTTACCAGTGTAAAAGAACTTTCGTACTTCCTTATTTTTAACCTGGATGTTCAATCCGTAATACTTTTCAAAATCTTTCATAATAGATATAAATGTAGCATCTTTAAAACAGATCAATCCTTCTTTCCACCGATAAGGATTATAATCACAAACAGGCGTAACAAACAATTTACCATTTTGTAAATAGACCTTATTGTTCGGGGTTAACCTTAATTCTTCGGCCGGATCGTTCACGGAAGCTACCTTAACGCTACCAGACATTAATGTCGTCTCGAATTCACCTGTCTCAGAATAAGCATCCACATCGAATTTTGTACCCAATACTTCTATATTGTATTTATCGGTCTGCACGATAAAAGGCTTTTTTTCATCTTTCACTACATCGAAATAGGCTTCTCCATCCAATATCACCTGACGATTCCTCCTGTTGAACTTCGTCGGATATGTCAGTGATGTTCTAGCATTTAGCCAAACATTCGTTCCGTCAGACAGCATAACATTGATCCGTTGACCGGCAGGTACAGAAATTGTTTGCATCGCCATTTGTTCTTTTTCCAACAAAGACTGAAAATAAATAAAGCTGCCTCCCAATGTGATCGCTACGACAGCTGCTATTTTAATTAACTCAGTTCTAAGAGAACTAAGGTTGATTGTAAATCTCTTTTTTCCTGATCTGATAATATTTTCGTCTCCTAAAAGTAACATTCCATCAAAAAGCTTTCTTTCTTTAAAAAAGGCACGCCGGTTATCTGCAGACGCTTCCATCCACTGTCTCACATCCTTCTCCTCATCTAAAGATGCTGTTCCTTCGAAAAACTTATATAATATATCTTTATTCATGTTCAATACGCCCAATATAGTCGTCTATAATAATAACAGTTCATAAACAAATATCCCTAGTAAAGAAATAAAAAAAAATATTCAATACCATATTTCTCCCATTTTTTGTACACGGCTCTACTATCAGATTGTAATGAAAAAAAAAATAACACATCTCCTTCTGATACGTTAAAATATATTACTCTTGCGACTAATTCAAATTACCCGCGGTAGAAATCTGAATTAGTCGCGATAGTAATGACAATTTGATATATTACATTTCTTTTCATTTTTCATTCCATCCAAAGGAAAATTAAAACTCTACCAGGAGAAAAACAGTGGACAGAGTTCTCTTAGAACTGAGTTAATTAAAATAGCAGCTGTCGTAGCTCTTACACTCGGAGGGAGTTTCATGTATCAGCAGATACAGACGGAACAAACACCAATAGCACTACAAACAATCACTGTTCCGGCTGGTCAACGGATCAATATAACATTGCCCGACGGAACTTGTGTCTGGCTGAATGCACGGACAACAATTCAATATCCGGTCACTTTTAACGCGAATGAGCGCCTGGTCAAACTGGACGGTGAAGCCTACTTTGAGGTGGCCAGAAACGAGAAAAAACCGTTTATCGTTCAAACCGACAAATACAATATAGAAGTATTGGGTACAAAATTCGATGTTGAATCCTATTCAGAAAGCGAGAGTTTCGAAACAGCCTTGATGGAGGGAAGCGTAAAGATTTCATCACTGACGGATGCTAACGAAAGTCTGATGCTCACACCCTACAATAAAGCCTATTTATATGAAGGGAAATTACGGGTGATGCCGGTAGACGATTGCAACTCCTACCGCTGGCGGGAAGGATTGATCTGTTTCAAGAACGAAACATTCGCTTCGATCATGAAAGAATTTGAAAAATATTATGGAATAAACATACATATAACAAACCTGCAAGTACAAAAATACCTGTACACCGGAAAGTTCAGGCAAACAGATGGTGTGGATTATGCATTGAGAGTTCTGCAGAAAGATATAAAGTTTGCCTATGAACGGGATGATGATAAACACATTATTTATATCAAATGATTTTAACAATATGTTTCACCTAAATTAAAATGCTTATGGGATAAAAACTTGTTAACCGTAATGCCGATGAAAGCTGGGGGGCAATAGCCGGCAGACATTCAATTAACACAAACTGAATTATTAAATTTATTAATTTCAAATCACAACAAAGTATGAAAGAAAACACTTTGTCGAGGTGTAATTATCGGGCACCACGACCCTTAAAATTTTTCAGAATTATGAGAATCACGACATTCCTGCTCTTTATATGTGTCTTCTGCTCATTTGCAGAAAATACACATTCGCAAAATGCGAGGGTCAGTATCAACAAGAAAAATGTTCAACTGGAGACAGTACTGAATGAGATAGAACACCAGACCGATTATCTGTTTGTCTACAATAATCAGGTAAATGTAAATAAGATGGTGTCATTAAAAGCTAAAAACCAACCTGTTTCAAAAGTACTGGAAGAGTTGTTGGCAGATTCGGGTATCACATATTCTGTAGAAGGAAACCATATCGTACTCGGTAAACAGAATATGGCCGCTACTCCACAACAAAACGGTACTATCAAAGGAAAAGTGATCGATACGAATGGGGATGCCGTTATCGGGGCCAACATCGTTGAAAAGGGAACATCCAACGGTACAACAACCGATATAGACGGAAACTTTTCGATCAATGCCCGATCAGGTTCTACACTGGTAATCACTTTTATCGGTTATGTCAAACAAGAAGTAAAAGCCAATCCTAACCGGAGAATGGATATCATTCTACAGGAAGATGCCGAGACACTGGAAGAGGTCGTTGTCGTTGGATATGGTACAATGAAAAAAGCCGACCTGACAGGTTCTGTGGCAACCGTCGGTTCGGAAGTTATTGAAGACCGTCCGCTAACCAATCTGGGAGCCGGTTTGCAGGGAGCTATTGCCAACCTGAATATTACCTCTTCCAATGGAGCACCGGGAACCGGTACGACATTTAATATCCGTGGTACGACCAACTTGTCAGGCGGTGGTCCGCTGATCCTGGTAGACGGTATCGAAATGGACCCGAACCTGATCAATCCGCAGGATGTAAAAGACGTAACAGTTTTGAAAGATGCTGCGTCTGCCTCTATTTACGGTGCACGTGCAGCCTTTGGTGTGATCCTGATCACTACTAAAACAGGTTTCGTAACGCAAAAGCCGGTTGTATCCTTAAGTACCAACTACTCCATCAACGTACCTACTGTTCATGCCGAATATATGAACTCGATGGAATATACCCAATGGATGAACGATGCCAACATGACAAGCAATGGCAGCAACTATTTCGATGACGTTACAATGGAACATGTCAGAAATTATTACAATGACCCAGTCAACAATCTTCCGGTATTCCATCATCCGGACGATTCGCCCAGTAAATATCGTTATTGCGGTAATACAGACTGGTATGAGGCATTGAATAAGAAAAGTTATCCGATGCAGCAGTACAACATCAGCGTACAGGGCGGTAGCGAAACAGCCAAGTATATGACATCGGCTGGTATGTTCCAGCAAGATGGTATTTCCAAATGGACGGATGAAGATTATAAACGTTTCAATGTCTTACAACATGTAAACTACAAAGTAAACAACTGGTTACAGGTTGGATTGAGGGCAACCCTGTCGATGGTAAAAATGAATACCGGCCCGCAGAACAAATATGGGAACAATTCTCTTGGAGCAACGATCCCGGGAGATAGCCGCCCTTTGATGCCGATCTACCATCCGGATGGGCATTTTGCCGGTTATTGCGGTGACGGTTACTTCACAAACCAGGCAGCATGGCTGTCCCAGGGAGGGGTTGCCGAAATGAGAAACAATAATATGTATGCAACGGCATTTGCTAAACTAAATCCATTCGAAGGTTTGGAGATTAACGTTGACTATACATACAATTATTATAATTATTCTTTCAAGAATCATGTTCGCGAATATATCGACTATGATGCCGACGGAAACCCGGGTTCTATTTTCCCGCATACATCTCCGAACCAAGTGTCATATACAAAAAACGAATCGCAATACGATGTATTCAATGCGTATGCTACCTATAAAAAGAAAATCAATAAAGTGCATGCCTTAGAAGGTATGATCGGTTTCAATCAGGAAAATGCGACTTACAAAGGAGTTGGACTGAGCAGAAACAATCTGATCGCCAACGATATCCCATTTCTCAACCTGGCAACCGGCGACCGCTCGACCAGCGATTACATGAACCAGTGGGCCATCCGCGGTGCTTTCTTCCGTCTGTTCTATGCATACGACGATAAATATCTGTTCCAGGTGAACGGACGTTACGACGGTTCCTCACGTTTCCCGAAAAACGATCGTTTCGCATTCTTCCCGACATTTTCATTGGGTTGGAGACTTTCACAGGAGAAATTCTGGAAACCGATCTCTCATATCGTGAATGATTTCAAGATCAGAGGTTCTTACGGTGCATTAGGAAACCAAGTATTAAATCAAGGTGGTTATGCAGCATATTACCCCTACATTTCTACCTATTCCACAGGCGAAGTTGGCTATTTATTCAATGGAGAAAAGCAGATGGGAGTATATTCTCCGGGACTGGTAAGCGATCAGTTGACCTGGGAAACGGTGAAGCAATGGGATTTAGGTTTCAATTTCTCTATGCTCGACAGCCGCCTGACCGGTGAATTCGACTATTATGTACGTACAACAGAAGACATGTTGACCAAGTCAAAAACATTACCTTCTATCCTGGGTGTATCAGAGCCACAGATGAATGCAGCCGATTTGAGAACAAAAGGCTGGGAATTGGCTTTGACATGGAAATCTACACTGGAAAGCGGTTTTGCATATAGTACCACCTTGTCATTATCCGATTACCAGGCGGAAATTACCAAATATGATAACCCGACAAAGAACCTGGCCGATAGCTATTACGAAGGAAGAAAGTTAGGCGAGATCTGGGGGTTCGTTACAGACGGTCTATTCCAATCGGATGAAGAAGCGGCATCATGGGATCAGTCGAAAGTAGTTGGCTATCCTCAATATGCAGGTGACCTGAAGTTTGCCGACCTGGATGGCGACGGTAAAGTAACAAAAGGGGAAAACACGGCCAACAATTCAGGAGATATGAAGGTCATCGGTAATGAAACACCGCGGTACAACTTCGGTATCCGCGGTACGGCTGAATACAAAGGCTTCGATTTCACTTTATTCTTCCAGGGAACCATGAAACGCGATATCATACCGTCGAAGACATTCTATCTGTCTCATTATACATCCCAGTGGTCCGTTCCACAGAAAATGAACTACGACTACTGGAGAGAAGACAACCGCGATGCGTTCTTCCCACGTGCCCGAATGAACGGTTCGGCCGTAAATGAAAATCAGACCCGCTTCATGCTGAATGGTGCTTATATCCGTTGTAAACAGCTGGCTCTCGGTTATACTATTCCGAAATTTATTACGGAAAAAGCCAAGATTTCAAAGCTGAGAATTTACTTCAATGCGGACAACTTGTTCGAATTCTCCGGAATGCCTGATACTTTCGATCCGGAATTGGCAACAGTGAATGCTTATCCATTCATCAGATCATTCTCTTTTGGAGCCAACCTGACATTCTAAGACAGTATATTGTAGAATAATTAAAATTAAAAACAGAATGAAAAAAGTATATTATATTGCAAGCTTGTCTTTACTACTCGGGTTTTCTGCATGTAACAACGATTTCATGGATTTATACCCGGAAGATAAGATCAATGACGAGACTTATTGGAAGACAGAAAGTGACTTGAAAAACTTTGCCAACCAGTTTTATACTACACTGGATAACACCGGAGCCTATGGCAACGACAATGCATCTGATAACCAGGCGCATCAGACAAAAGACGATTTCATCTGGAGCGATTATACCGTTCCTACTGCCGGCGGAGGCTGGTCTAAGAGTGACTGGGCAAACATCCGAAGCTGTAACTACTTCCTGACACGTTATCATACGGTTGAAGGAATAACGGAAAACATCCACCGGTATGTCGGTGAAATCTATTTCTTCAAGGCTAAATTTTATTACGAAAAAGTACTTCGTTTCGGTGACGTACCCTGGTTGACAACAGACCTGACCACTTCTTCGGAAGAGCTATACAATCCACGTAATGACCGCGGAACGGTTATAGACTCGATCTGTGCCTGCCTGGATAAAGCGAGTGAGTGGCTACCGGAAACAATGACAGATACCCGACTTAGCAGATACTCCGCTTTAACGCTGAAATCGAGAGTTTGCCTGTTTGAAGGAACCTGGAGAAAATACAGAAACATGGAAAATGCAGACAAATATCTGCGTGCCAGTGTGGAAGCTTCTGAAAAAATCATCAACAGCGGTAACTTCGATATCTATTCAACCGGAAATATCCTGGATGATTATCATGCTTTGTTCAACCAGCAGGATTATACGAATAATAAAGAAGCAATCTTCTTTGCCGCCTATATTACAGACAAACGTATGAACAACCGTCCGCGTACCGTTCGTGAAGCAGGTACCGGTATGACCAAAGATTTCGTGGAATCATTCTTGTGTACAGACGGTAAACCAATCGGATTAAGTAATCTTTATAAGGGAGATACTAAATTCATGGATGAATTTGAGAATCGTGACCCACGTCTGAAACAATGTGTGTATACTCCTGATCGCCCTATTGCAATCTTAGCCGACGGCTCAGAAGAATATGAAAATTCACCGATCTTCAACAATCTGACTTTCACCGGTTATCGTTTATATAAAATGTATTCTCCGTTGGCCGAAGACAATGAATATATTAAATGTACGCTGGATGATCTGATCTACCGTTATGGTGAAGTACTATTGAACTACGCAGAAGCAAAAGCCGAATTAGGTGAATGCGATCAGGCTGTACTGGACAAAACGATCAATAAACTGCGCGATCGTGTAGGCATGCCTCATCTGACGACCAATGTAGGATTTACCGACCCGAACTGGCCTAACTGGGAAGTCAGTATTTCTCCACTACTCAACGAGATCCGCCGTGAACGCCGGGTAGAATTGGCTTGCGAAGGTATTCGATGGAACGACTTGTGTCGGTGGAAAGCAGGTAAATTGCTCGAAAACCAGAAAACATACTTAGGACCACGTGATCCGGAAACCGGAAACTATCGTATTTTATATGGAAATATGACCCGTAAATGGTACGACCGTCTGTACCTGCGTCCGATACCGACCGACGAATTCACTTACAATCCTAATTTGTTACCACAAAACCCGGATTGGTAAGCAGTAATAATGAGCCAATAAATTAATTGGCTCATTATTTTTCACTATACTTGTATCTGAAATTAATCTGACTCAATCATGAAAAAAACATTTGTAGGATTATTAACAGTTCTATCTGTCCTCATATCCTGTTCACCCAAAGAGACAACGAAGGTAGTTACTCCCAATGCCCGGCAACTAGCCTGGGCGGATGCAGAAGTGGGAGTCCTGATCCATTTCGACATGCCGGTTTATCAACCGGATTATAATTTCAGGAAGTGGGGGACACATCCGGACGCTTCCATTTTCAATCCGACAGACTTAAACACCGATCAATGGTTGGAAACGGCCCAGAAGTTGGGAGCTAAATATGCAGTACTTGTTGCCAAACATTGTAGCGGCTTCAGCTTGTGGCCGACAGAAGCACACGATTACAGCATCAAACAATCTCCCTGGAAAAATGGTGAAGGAGATATTGTTGCCGATTTTGTCGCTTCCTGCAAAAAATATAACATCAAACCGGGTATTTATGCCAGCACCACGGCCAATGGTTATCTGTATGTAGATAATCCGGGGATTGTTCAGGAAGGAGGTCCGGTCAGCCAGGAGGAATACAATAAGATCGTAGCACAACAACTGACCGAGTTATGGAGTAATTACGGCGAATTGTTTGAAATATGGTTCGACGGAGGCGTACTCTCCAGGGAACAGGGCGGTGCAGACGTGTTATCACTAGTTCAAAATTTACAGCCCAACGCTATTGCTTTCCAGGGCCCTTATGGACACCCGAATCTGGTCAGATGGGTTGGCAACGAAGAAGGTGTTGCCCCTTATCCTTGCTGGGCGACAGCCGACTCAACAACAAATGCTGATGGCACCCGTGTTATCAATGGGTTGAATGGTGATCCTTTTGCCCCCTTCTGGTGTCCGGGAGAATCTGATTTCACTTTACGATGGAACCGCTCTTTCCAGGGTGGCTGGTTTTGGACGGCCGGACAAGACAGCATGATGTTTACCATCCCTGAGCTACTCACTAAATATGAAACCAGTGTAGGAAGAAATACAAATATGCTTTTAGGTTTGGTTGTCGATAATAAAGGTCTTATCCCTGAAGCCGACGTCCGTCAGGTCGAAGCACTTGGCCATGAGATTGCACGCCAATATGGTACACCGCTCCAACAAATAGCAGGTACCGGATCAGAATACACCATTTCTTTCGATAAACCGACCAGTATAAACCGTATCGTCATACAGGAAGATATATCCAAAGGTGAACGGATATTGAAATATTTACTGAAAGGTAAAAAAGGAAATGAATGGATCGAGTTATCTTCGGGCAGCAGCATCGGACATAAACACATTAACAGATTTGGCTCCCGAACAGTTGAAGCGATAAAATTAGTTGTGACCGAATCGAAAGCGGATCCTCAGATAATAAACTTCTCAGTATTCGAAACACTCTAAATAATTTTGAAATTAAAGGCCTTTGAGAAAACATTCTATCAGAGGCCTTTATTTATCCCCAAAGCTTTTTTATTTCTCATAAACGATAAGCCGAACCTTTGATTTTAGCATAATTGTCTTATATTTGCTACACAAAACACAGGTATGCAAGTAGATGAAAGTAAAATAAAATGGCGTCAATTTGTTTCCGGCGATAACGAATCGTACAGCTGGATATACACTACTTATATACAAATATTATACCGGTACGGTCTTCGCTTTACTTCCGACTCTGAAATCATAAAGGATTGTATACAAGAAGTTTTCACTTCGCTGTATAAAAACAGGAATACTCTTATCACTCCTGATAATATCAAAGTATATTTATTCGTTTCATTGAAAAACTGCCTTATACGCACTCTATATAAGGAATCTCTTTATGACCGGGAATTACCGGAAAATATCCAGTTTTCATTAGAATCTACGGTAGAAGAGGATTTTATCAATAATGAACAATACGCCAATCAGCAGAAAAAGATCAATAATATCCTTGCCCTTTTAACTCCCCGGCAAAAAGAAATTATTTATTATCGCTTTATCCAGGAATTAAGTATGGATGAAATATGCATATTGATGAACCTAAATTACCAGTCTGCACAAAACCTGATCCAGCGTTCACTCAAAAAAGTAAGACAAAATTACGATTCAATTGAAGTATTCTTATTAATACTCGCTATATCATTAAAATAAAATATTTTCTAAAAATTTCTTTTTTAAGTGAGTATAAAAAAAGAACTACTGTATCCTTATTGCAAAAGCACCCCCGATATGAATAAGGATTATACAAAATATAAAGCCCATCAGTTGTTGAATGATGATTATTTTCTGGAATCGGTATTGCATCCGACTGCTCAGAACCATCAATTCTGGCAACAACTTCAGGACGAAAACGAATCCTTTAGGCAGGAGATGCAGATTGCACACTCTTTCCTGAAAAATATAAGAACATCTACAGAAGCACCTTTTTTACCGGGAGGAGAACAAAAAGAGCTTTGGAAACGTATTCAGACAGCGAATAATCAGTATGACTTAAAGAAACGCCGGACCAGTTTCCTGAAAATAACAGCAGTAGCAGCCGTGTTTTTACTAGCCATATTTACCTATGGATGGTATAGCATATATTCCAATAAATCCGAAATTAATTATGAAGCGATTATCGAATCGATACCCTCAACGGATGATCCTTCGGAAAATGTTCAATTAATCCTTTCTGAGAACAAAAAGCTCTCGATTGAAGGAAAAGAGACTCAACTCGAATATAATGAAGAAGGAAGTATTAGCGTTAACTCACAAGATATAGAAGTTGGGAAAGAAAAACAAAAAGAGAAAGAAGTTCAATCTTTCAATCAGTTAATCGTCCCTGTCGGTAAACGTTCATTCGTCACTTTTGCAGATGGTAGTAAACTATGGGTAAATTCCGGTTCGAAAGTTATTTATCCGAATAAATTCTCAGATCATAGCCGGGAGATCTTCGTTGAAGGTGAAATTTATCTGGATGTGGTTCATGACGAAAAACGACCGTTTATCATAAAGACAAAAAAAATGGAAATCAGAGACCTCGGGACGCAGTTCAATGTCTCAGCCTATGAAAACGAGCCCAACAGTAATGTCGTACTGGTAGAAGGGAAAGTGGAAGTACAGGTAAAAGGACGTAAGAAAAATACGCTCAATCCGAACCAGTTGTTCACGTACGACAATTCTAACGACAAGATTTATACTTCAACTGTTAATACCCAGGATTATGTTGCCTGGAAAGATGGCTATTACCAGTTCAAGCACCAAAAGATGAATATTGTACTCGAAAAACTTTGTAAGTACTATGGGGTTAAAATCCAATGGGACGATAAAGTCAGTGAACTAACTTGTAGCGGTAAACTGGATTTGAAAGATGATCTGGACAAGGTATTCAAAGCACTCCGGAATGCTGCCCCGATTGAAATAGTGCAAACAAATGAATCTATAAACATCATTGTTAAACCTTAAAATTCAGATTAATATGGGACCTTAAATTAAACTGGGTAAAAGTCTAGGACTTACCCATTATCAAATCACTAGCATTAAACCGTATTATAAACTTAAATCGTTACAGAATATGAATAAGAAAACCAGGTTTAGTCAAGGGAAAACCAAACAAAAAAGACTAATACGCGCCATGAAGATTTTTTTACTTTTTGCGTTTTTAACCGTCGGATCATGCTTTGCCTCAGAAACATATTCTCAGGAAGCATCATTCTCCATCAACTACAATAATAAGACAGTTAAAGAAGTTATTAATGAAATAGAAAATAGCAGTGAGTTTATTTTCTTTTATCTCGACAAATCGATCGACTTGAACCGCAAAGTATCTATCAATGCTAAAAACAAAAAGATAGATGACATACTCGACCAGTTATTTTCCGGCACGGAAAATAACTATTCCATATCTGACGGTCAGATAATCATATCAAAGAAAGAAGTACCTGTAAACACTGAAACAAATCAGAAAGGTACTCGTACAATTTCAGGTACCATAAGGGATAACATGGGACCGATAACCGGAGTTAATATCCTTGTCAAAGGGACCACTAACGGAACAATTACTGATTTAGATGGAAAATTCACATTGGAAAATGTTCCGGCAAATGCTATTCTGCAAGTGTCGTACATCGGCTATCTGCCACAAGAAATCGAAATAAACAACCAGACATTGTTCAACATTGTATTAGAAGAGGACAATCAAGCTCTTGACGAGGTTGTAGTCGTTGGCTACGGTACAGTCCGTAAAGCAGACTTGGCCGGGTCTGTATCCGTTTTGGATAGCAAATCATTTAAAGACCAACCGATCAAACAGGTCTCAGATGCATTGCAAGGACGCGTATCAGGTGTTCAGGTACAGAATAGTGGTGTACCAGGCGGTACGGTTAAGATCCGCGTCCGCGGTTCAGGTTCTATCAACCGTAGCAATGATCCGTTGTATGTAATCGACGGCATTGTTCGTGAAAGTGGTCTGACAGGATTGAACCCGGAAGACATTCAGTCTATGCAGATTTTAAAAGATGCATCTTCTACGGCTATCTACGGTTCGCGTGGAGCCAACGGGGTTGTTTTGATTACGACAAAAACAGGTAAAGCCAACACACGACAGGTGATGTTCGATGCACAAATCGGTGTCGGCACAGTCGCTAAACGTTATGACACGCTGAATCCATATGAATTTGCTACATTATATAATACTTATAGAGCCAATACATTCTCTTCCGATCAATTGTCTGCTTTTCAAAATGGAACGGCAGGTACAGATTGGCAGGATGAGATTTATAAGACAGGTATTACGCAAGATTACAAACTGACATTCTCCGGAGGTAGCGATAAAATTCAATATTTAGTTTCCGGTAACTATGTAGGACAAGAAGGCGTTATTATTGAGAATTCAAACAAACGTTATCAAGCTCGTGCCAATATCACCTCTCAAGTACTGGATTGGTTGCATGTTACCGCTGACGTGAATGCATCTCATAATGTGAGAAAAAGCGGAGATTTCAATGCTGGAAAAAGTAATATAATAAATGTAGCAATGAACTATTCTCCAGTACTCGGTATTTTAAATGAAAATGGTACATATACCCGAGATCCATACAGTGCTTTGACCCAAAATAATCCGGTGGGAATATTGAGAGAACAAGTAGGAGAAACTCTTAACGATATTGTCAATGCCCGCATCGATTTAAAATTTGATATTCTCCCTGGATTAACATTTACAACTAGTAATGGTGTAGATTATAATGATCAGAAAGGATATTCATTCTCAACCAAAAAGGTTACTAACAGCAATAACGGTATGGGAAATAGTGATGCTTACCGGATGACGTTACAAACGACCAACAATTTGACTTATCAAAACAAATGGGGTGACCATGCTCTTACTGCAACAGCTGTTTACGAGGCAACTCAGTCTGAATATCGTTATATGACACTAAACGGTTCCGGTTTATTGACCGAAAGTGTTGGTTGGTGGAATGTTAATATGGCTTCCAGCCGTACTTCAGACAACAGTTATTCTAAATGGGCATTGATGTCAGGTGTAGGCCGCGTGATGTATAACTATAAAGACCGTTATATGTTGACAGGGACAATCCGTGCCGATGGATCTTCCAAATTCTTTGATGATAAGTGGGGATGGTTCCCATCTATCGCTGCTGCCTGGTCTTTAAGCAATGAAGATTTTATGGAAAATCAGAACATATTCCAGGATTTGAAAATTCGTGCTAGTTACGGTTTAATCGGTAGTCAGGCTATTAATCCATATGCGACGTTAGGATTGATGTCTAAAGCGATGTATGCTTTCGGAGGTGCTTCTCAATACACTGGTTATTGGGTAGGAACAACAGTGGCTACTCCGAATTTGTCATGGGAAACAACACATCAATTGGACTTAGGCATAGACTTTTCCGTGTTGAATCACCGTCTGAATATCTCATTTGATTATTTTGATAAGAAAACAAAAGACGGTTTGTTGCAACGCTCTATTCCGAATTATGATGGCGGTGGTTCTTATTGGGTAAATGCGGCTGAAGTAAGCAACCGAGGCATTGACTTTTCTATCAATGCAACAATCTTCGACACTCCTGATTTTAGCTGGAGTTCAACATTCAACGGCACTTATCTGAAGAATGAAGTAAAGGACTTAGGTGGATTAGACTTCGTTTCCGGAATTTCTCCGGCAGCAGGTATGATCCCGACAGATGGTGTGACTCGCGTGGAAGTAGGACAACCTATCGGTGCTTTCTACGGTTACAAATGGACTGGTCTGGATGCTGAAGGCAAAGATTCGTTTGAAGATATAAATAATGATAACATAATAGACAGCAGCGACCGTTCCTTCATTGGGAAATCCACTCCTGATTTTACATTAGGATGGAATAATACGCTCCGTTGGAAAAATTGGGATTTAAATATGTTTTTTACAGGTTCGTTTGGAGCCGACCGCCTGAATTTGGTTCGCTTTACAGGAACTGCTATGACAGGAGATTTCGCTTTCATCACATTACGTGAATACTTGAATAACAACTATGATGTGAAGGGAGTTTCAGCCCGTTATCCCTCAGTTTCTGTTACAGGCAACGATTATCAGTCAGCCTCCGCTTCTACAAAGTTCCTGGAATCTGCAAACTATTTCCGTTTGGACAACTTAAGTTTATCTTATAACTTACCGAAAAAGGTTGCAAAATTCGCCGATCTTCGCTTTACATTCAGTTGCCAGAACTTGTTTACAATTACCAGCTATAAAGGAATGGATCCGGCAGGTATCTCTTTTGTAGATCCCAATAATGGTAGCGTCGATGTAAATGACGGTATTGATTTAGGAGCTTATCCGTTGACTCGTTCTTATACATTTGGTGTTCGCTTGAATTTCTAACCATTAAATAAAAATACAGTATTATGAAAACTAAATATATAGTATATGCTTTAGGTCTGGCTTTACTGTCAACCTCTTGTAGTGATTTCCTGGATGAAGATCCGAAGGGACAATTAACTCCCTCGACGTTCTTCTCCACCCAGGAAGAATTAGATATGGCTACTTATGCTTTATATAATAAGATATGTATGCTCCAAACCAATACCAATCCTACTATTCCCAGCTGGCAGGGTGACGATTTGACTAGCAACCCTGGTAGTAATAAACAAGCTTATGCAGAGGTTGATGCATTCCATCCGACTGATGCTAATAAAGGAATAGAAGCTGCCTGGCAAACCTCTTATACAGCTATTAAGGCTGCCAACTACATTATTTTAAATGCTGAAAAAACTCCTACTACGAGCGAAGAAATCAACATTGCAATCGGTCAGGCAAAATACTGGCGTGCAGTCAATTATTTCTGGTTAGTACGTCGCTGGGGACCTATACCTTTAGTGTTGGATAATGAAGTAAATTATGAACGTCCGCTGGCTTCAGTTGAAGAGGTGTATACTCAAATCGTAAAAGATTTGCAAGATTGTATCGCAATACTTCCTACTGATTACTCTGCAGCACCACGTAAATATGAAGGTGCCAATGTGTACATTACAAAACAAGCTTCTCAAGCGACTTTGGCTGCTGTTTATATGGCAATGGCAGGTTGGCCTCTGAAACAAACGCAATATTATGCTTCTGCGGCAGAACAGGCAAAAGCGGTAATTGACGGTGCAAATGCAGGAACATATGAATACATTCTGGAGCCGGAATATAAATATGTATATGCTCCAAGTCACAATTATACAAATGAAACGGTCGTAGGCATCAACTATTCCCGTGCATTTACGTGGGTTGAAGACTCTCAAATGACAGATAGCAACCTGTTCGAATCGCTCGGTGGCTGGGGTGACGGCTGGGGCGAAATCAAATTCTGGAAAGAATTCCCGGCAGGTCCTCGTAAAGATGCGACTTACAATCCTAAAATTTTGAAGAAAAATACGGCAGGGAATGAATTACTGGATTGGTGGGATAAGGATATACCGGAACAACATCCTATGTTCTGTATCTTTACAATTGGTGAAGACGGAGGAGATTATGATTACACGAAACCAGCCAATACCGGTTGGATGACCAACGATCATCGCCACCGTTTGATCCGCTATTCAGAAGTGTTGCTATGGTACGCTGAAGCACAGGCACGTGCAGATGGAACTCCTAATGCAATGGCTTATGAATGTTTGAATAAAGTACGAGAACGTGCCGGTTTGGAACCAGTATCAGGATTAAACGGTTCTGCTTTCGCTGATGCTGCATTTAAAGAACACGGTTGGGAAGTTGCAGGCTACTGGGTTGGTATGGTAACTCGCCGTGACGACCAGATGCGCATGGAATTGTTGGAACAGACCTTCAACGAACGTAAAACCAATACTCCGATTGAAGTAGCCCCCGGCGTTTCTATTGCAGAAACGGTATTAATTCCTGATGCAACTACATGGCAAGGTGAAAAGTCAATTTATTTACCTTATCCCTCAACAGACAAACAGCAGAATTCAAACCTAACACGTTGAATTGCATTACAAATAAACCTTAGAAAATACTGTCCCGGGAGTGATATCGGGACAGTATTACTCCTCACTCATGTTTTTAATTTCTTTTTTATGTGTACATTCTTAAATAATTAATTATAGCTACCATGAAATCTAAATTCTTACCACTTCTATTATTGTGCACCGGTCCTCTTTGGGGACAGCAAGTTAACATGAAGTCCATAACAGAAAAGATTCCAACTTACCAGATCGGTAGTCCGGAAATCGACCCTATCTTTTTTACTGGCCGCGTTTATCAGGGTGCCGAAGGATATATTTATCCTTATCCCTTGTATGACGTATTGACGGAAGAGAAAACGGAACAGGAATATAATGTGCTCCGTTTAGACAATCAATATGTCGACATCTCTATCCTTCCTGAAATCGGAGGACGTATCTTTGCAGCCGCCGATAAAACGAACAATTATCCTTTCTTTTACACCCAAACAGGAGTAAAACCAGCCTTGATCGGTATGCTGGGGGCCTGGCTATCCGGTGGCGTGGAATGGAATATCCCCGACCATCACCGTGCCAGCAGTTACATGCCTATCAACTGGACAATGAAAGAAAATGAAGATGGAAGCAAGACAATCTGGGTGGGAGAGACGGAATTACGCCACCGACTGAAATGGTCGGTAGGTGTTTCAGTATACCCCAATCGTTCATGGGTGGAAGCTAAAATAAAAGTGATCAATCCAACCCCAATGATCCAGTCGATGCTCTACTGGGCTAATGTATCTGTTCATTGTAACGATCAATATCAGGTAATATTCCCGCCTGATGTACAATTCGGAGCTGATCATCATAAAGTATACTTCACTAACTGGCCGCAAGGAGAAACGACCGTCGGTGATGGGAAAATAGAAGATTTGTCGTGGTGGAAAAATTTCACAGGCAGTTCCCGCTCTATTTTCGCATGGGGAAGTGAAATGTCATTTCTGGCTGGTTACGATTATGGGAAAGATGCCGGAACAGTACACGTAGCCAACCGCCATGTGGTTCCCGGAAAGAAATTCTTTTTATGGGGTAACAATGAAAATGGCGAGATGTGGAACAAAATATTATCGGACAATGACGGGCACTATCTGGAATTAATGGTAGGCGGTTATTCCGACAACCAACCGGATTATAGCTGGATAAACCCAGGTGAAATCAGGGAATTCAGCCAGATATGGTATCCGGTAAAAGGTATCAAAGGTGTTAAAAACGCGACAGACGACGCTGCTGTTAATTTTGAACCGATCGAAGGGAACAACTACCGTGTAGGTTATTGTGCAACCACACTGTATGAGAATGCACGTGTCGTAGTAAAATACAAAGACCAGATACTAATGGATAAACGAATCAACATCGACCCGGATAAATATTTCCTCGATCAGGTATCCGTTCCCGATCCGTCAGATGCCTCAGCATTGTATACCGCACTCTACGATGCAAATGGAAACCTGCTGGTCGATTATCGTCCAATCGTACTGGAAGAAAAGCCGCTTCCTAAAGTTATCGACGGAACCAAACCAGTTAAAGAATACAAAACAAACGAAGAACTCTATCTGGCCGGGTTACGTGTCGATCAATTCAATAATGCACGTCTGGATTACATGGACTTTTATAATGAAGCCCTGTTGCGTGACTCCATGGATGCACGTGTAAACATCGAAGTCGGCAAACATTATATCCGCCAGGGAAAATGGGAGAAAGCGGCATTACATCTAAATCGTGCCCAGGCCCGTTTGTCGCACGACTACACAACCGTTAAAAACACGGAAGCCTTATATTATCTGGGATACCTATACCAAATGACCGAAAATACGGGCAAAGCGATAGACGCCTATTGGGCAGCGACCTGGACCCCCGATTTCAAACATCGTTCCTTCTATGAACTGGCCGTATTAGCGGTAAAAGACAAAAACTATAAACAAGCCATGGACATGATCACCCAGTCCCTTTATGTGGGAGGACGCGATCTTCAGGCTCTAACGTTAAAGGCTTATATCCTCCGGATGCAGGGAAAGAAAGAAGAGGCACAAGAAACAATCCGTTATATCCAACAAATCGATCCGCTGGATTACTGGAGCGCAGCAGAAGCCAGTCTATTGGCCTCCCAAAACACCTCTTTCCTTAATACCGGAACCAATCATAACAGTAAAGGAATCATTGCCGTACAAGAGTTGCTGGAAGTTGTTTCCAACTATATGAAAATAGGAGCTACCGAAGATGCTTTGACATTGCTAAACAGAGCAATAGCTCTGGGAGATCCATATGCATCTTACCCGCTGCTCTATTATTATAAAGCATACAATTTACTGGAACAGAACAATCAGACTGAAGCCATTGCCTGTCTGGATAAGGCCGGATCATTATCTCCGTTGAATAATTATCCTTTCCGTATAGAAGAGATCAACCTGTTTGAGACTTTATTAAAAGAAAGCCCGGACAATTCATTCCTTCATTATCACCTGGGGAATTTACTTTACTATCTCGGACAGAAAGAAGCAGGCCTCGACCACTGGATACGTTCCACAGAACTTAATCCGTCTTTCGCCATTGCCTGTCGTAATGTCGGCTTCGGCTATGGTTGCCTGAATGAACTGGATAAGTCCATGAAGTATTATGATATGGCTATCAAAGCCAATCCGAACGATCCTCTCCTACTGACAGAATCGGATAAGATCTATGAACAAGCAAACATATCGGCAGATATGCGATTAAAACGACTGGAATCTCATCTGAAAACAGTAATGAAGCACGATGATGCCGTGATGCGCTTGCTCACACTGTACAATGCAGCCGGCCTGTATGACAAAGCGATAAAAATACTTGACAGCAGACATTTCCATCTATGGGAAGGCGGTGGACAGGTTCACGATATCTATGTGGACTCGCATATGCTGAAAGGAATGAAGCTATTGAAAGGGAAACGTTACAAAGAGGCTATCGACGAATTCGACTTGGCAAACCAATATCCTGTCAATCTCGAAGTAGCTCCTTCACCAAAAGGTGGATATGAAGCAAAAGTTTATTACCTGACAGGCGTTGCTTACGAAGCGATGAATCAGGCGGACAAAGCCAAAGAGTGCTTTGAGAAATCAGCAGATACCGATTTCAGAAACCGGTTGACTGACCTGAACTATTACAAAGTCAAATCACTCAGAAAACTGAACAGGAACGAAGAAGCCGATGCAACTCTGGCAGATATGCAAAAGAGCCTGGAACGTATGCAAACCAACTTGATGGATTCATACGCCAAATTCGGAGAAGCAAACCAGAATGTACAACAAAGTAATATCCTGTATTATTCGGGGCTGATTCATCTCTTACAAAGCAATCCCTCTAAGGCAAACGAGGAGTTCAACCAGGCAATCCAGCTATACCCCGGTAATATCTGGGCCAAACAAATGCGTGAATGACAACTCCTCTTTGATAAATAAAGAATAAACCAAATAAAAGAACGATTCTCTGAAACAATAGAGGATCGTTCTTTTTTATCTATATAGGATTATAAAGGTGAAAAGGAATTTATAACACTATTTTTATTATATTTACGTCGCATTACAAGCCTTAGAAATGGAGAATACAACAGACTTAAAAGCATTCAATCAATTATTCACTAATTATCAAGGCAGATTCATCCGCTTTGCGAATACGTATGTCAGGGATATTGCCGTTGCCGAGGACTTTACGATTGAAGCTTTGATGTATTATTGGGAAAACCGCCATTCACTGGAAGAAAATTCGAATGTTCCGGCCTATATCCTTACCATTATTAAAAATAAATGCCTCAACTATCTTCAGCATCTCCAGGTAAGAGAAGATGTAAACCAACATTTACTGAACCATGCAGAGTGGGAGTTGAACACCCGTATATCTACTCTCGAAGCCTGCGATCCGGGCGAGCTATTCACTGCCGAAGCACAGGATATCGTAAATAAAACCCTGGCCGGCTTGCCGGAACAGACCAGGATTGTTTTTGTCATGAGCCGTTACGAAAACAAATCTCACAAAGAAATCGCAGATGCCCTGGGCATAACTACTAAAGGGGTAGAATATCACATTTCTAAAGCATTAAAGAAACTGCATACCAACCTGAAGGATTATTACCCGGTCTTCCTCTTCTTATTTCTCAACTAAACTCATAATTCTTTTTCCAGTATCAACCGATGACGGCATTGTACGCCATTCTCCCAGATAGGTTCCGGATAGTTTCTGACGAAGTAATCACGATCCAACACTTTCAGGTCAAAACCTTCCTGTTGGTAAAGCATAAGGGGACCCGGAGCGGAAGTTCCAGTACATACTTTCAGACAGGAAAGGTGGTTTGCCGGAGCCCATTCGTCCGATATAAATCGAAGCAGGCGACGTGCTATTCCTCTACGCTGATAAGATTCATCCACTGCCAGATTCATCAGCTCCGCCATATCCACGGTTTGTTTTTGAACAACGGCCACGCCTACTACCCGATCTTCTAGGAGAGCTACAAAGCAATCCGAGGTCTTCAGATAATTATCCACATATTCATGGCTGGGATCTGCCAGTAAAAGCAGATCGTAAGGATAATCTGTCGTTTGTTTGATTTGTATTTCCATATCAGGCAATTATTTCTACAATATTTCCGTCGGGATCGGCCACGGAACCTTCATAGAAGCCATCCCCCGTAGTACGCGGTTCACCGAGAACGGTGTATCCTTCTTTGTGGAACAATTCTATCATATTATCGACATTCTCTTTCGATCCGACAGAAAAGGCGAAATGTGCCAGGCCGATAAACAACCCTTCCCTTTCCTCAGTCACATCCGTTCGCTGCATAATCTCCAGAGAAGCTCCCCCCTCGAAAGTCACGAAATAAGAGGCAAACCCTTTCTTCGGATTCACATACTTATTGTTACTCTTTCCATTAAAATACTTCACGTAGAACTCACGGGAACGTTCAAGTTCATTGGTCCAGATAGCAATATGAGTCAACTGCATAATATAATGTGATTTGATGAACGACAAAGATAAACAAAAAGCCCGGACAGACATTACATCCATCCGGGCCTTTATATAGATCAGAATAATATCTTATTTACAGATGCGGCAATCGGCACAACGGGCTAACTCGCCGCGGAAACGCTTTTCAACCAACTTATGCAAACGGTCTTTCAACGCATCCAAGCGGACATAATCGATCACATCCGAGGTAAATGCGACGCTCAGCATCATCCGGGCCTCATTAAGAGGAATACCGCGACTTCGCATATAGAACAGGGCATTTTCATCCAGTTGTCCGGTAGTCATACCATGCGAGCACTTTACATCGTCCGCATAGATTTCCAGTTGCGGTTTACTGTACATACGGGCTTCGCGGGTAGCACAAAGATTCCGGTTCGTCTGATAGGCCGCCGTTTTCTGCGCATCTTCCTTCACCAGGATACGACCGCTGAAAACACCGACAGCCTGATCGTTCAGAACATTCTTGAACAATTCTGTACTGGTACAATTCGGCACGGCATGCGTAATATGGCTATACGTATCGACCTGTTGTTCACGGTCTGCTACCGACATACCACACAAAGTCGTTTCGGCATACTCACCATTCAACTCGATATAATAGTTATTACGGGTAAGTCCGTTATTCAACGTTATACCGTTCACCAGGACATTACTGGAAGCCTCCTGTTTCACATGTACAGATGTAAAACGGGTGGTAGATATACTGCTTTCTTCCAGATCGTAATAATCGAAATAGGAATCTTCACCGGCAAATATCTCTACTACCTGCGTGGCCAGGAACTTCACATCATCTATACTATGGTCGCAGATCAGCAACCGGGCTTCCGAACGCGGCTCCATGATGACAAGGATACGGCGGTTGGCCATTGCATCCACATCACTACGGAATATATTGATTAACTGGATGGGACGTTCCACGGCAACGCCTTCCGGCACATACAGTACGAAACCATCCTGCGCCAGCATGGTATTCAAAGCGATGATACCGTCGTGGCTGCTTTTTGCCGCTTTCCCGTAATAACGGGCGGCCACTTCAGGATATTTCTCGGCAAACGTTTTCAGCCCGCCTGCATAAACACCTTCCGGAAGGTGTGCTTTCGGCATCATCTTATCGTAGAAAGTGTCGTTAATCACAAAATAGAGAGAGGTACTGAGGTTCGGGACATCACAACGAAACACGTCATACGGGTTCACCGGGATGGCCAGGCGGTTTATATTCACTCCGTAATCGGGAGCAAAAGCCTGCGCTACATCCGTATATTTATAATCTTCACTTTTTACCGAAGGAAAGCCCAGCCGATCGAAATTAACCAGTGCCTCTGCGCGCGGAGCATTCATCACCGCTGCACTATGCCGGCACACCAGGTCTTCATAGCGGGTAAAGAGGTCGATATATTGTTGTTCAGCTCTCATCTCACTCATCTCCCATCTCTTTCTTGATCCAGTCGTAACCTTTTTCTTCCAGTTCGAGAGCCAGTTCCGGACCGGCGGTCTTTACAATACGGCCTTTGTACAACACATGTACCACGTCCGGCTTGATATAATCCAGCAGACGCTGGTAGTGAGTAATCACGATGGCGGCATTCTCCGGTGTGCGCAGTTGGTTTACGCCATTTGCCACGATACGGAGCGCATCGATATCCAGACCGCTGTCTGTTTCATCGAGGATAGCCAGTTTCGGTTCGAGCATGGCCATCTGGAATATTTCGTTCCGCTTCTTTTCGCCACCGGAGAAACCTTCGTTCACGCTGCGGCTTGCCAGCTTGTTATCCAGCTCGACAATCGCACGCTTTTCGCGCATCAGTTTCAGGAAGTCTGTGGCTGAAACAGGGTCAAGCCCTTTATATTTACGATGTTCATTCAGAGCGGCACGCATAAAGTTAACCATGCTCACTCCGGGAATTTCCACCGGATATTGGAAACTGAGGAAGATACCTTCGCGGCTGCGGTCTTCCGGTTCCAGCTCCAACAGGTTCTTGCCGTTGAAAGTAACCTCGCCTTGAGTCACCTCGAATGCAGGATTACCTACCAGTACGCTGCTCAGCGTACTCTTTCCCGAACCGTTCGGCCCCATGATGGCATGTATCTCACCGGCTTTTACAGAAAGATCGATGCCTTTCAATATCTCTTTGCCATTCACATTGGCATGTAAGTTCTTTATCTCTAACATATCTGTTGTTATTTCTCTATATTTATTCAATACTTATCGCGGACGTTGCGCGATACCTATCACGGACATCGCGCGATCCTAATCGCGGGCCTTGCGCGATACCTACCACGGGGGTCACGCGATTCCGTTTTATCCGACGCTTCCCTCCAGGGAGATAGTCAGTAGCTTCTGCGCTTCTACGGCAAACTCCATCGGGAGCTTATTCATTACCTCACGGGCATAACCGTTTACGATCAGGCCGACGGCCTCTTCTACTGAAATACCGCGTTGCTGGCAGTAGAACAATTGTTCTTCACTGATTTTACTTGTCGTAGCTTCATGCTCCACCACAGCCGTTTCATTCTGAATATCGGCATAAGGGAACGTATGGGCACCACACGTAGAGCTCAATAATAAGCTGTCGCACTGACTATGATTGCGGGCTCCTTCCGCACGCGGAGAAACTTTCACCAGTCCACGATAGCTATTCTGGCTATGACCGGCGGAGATACCTTTCGAGACGATCGTGCTGCGGGTATTCTTTCCCAGGTGGATCATCTTCGTTCCGGTATCGGCCTGCTGGTAGTTGTTGGTGACTGCCACCGAGTAGAACTCACCGACAGAATTATCCCCAGCCAGGATACAACTCGGATATTTCCAGGTGATGGCTGAACCGGTTTCCACCTGTGTCCAGGAGATCTTACTTCCTTCGCCTTTGCACAAGCCACGCTTGGTCACAAAGTTATAAATACCACCTTTGCCTTCTTTATCGCCCGGATACCAGTTCTGCACCGTCGAATATTTCACTTCGGCACGTTCTTTGGCCACGATCTCTACGATAGCGGCATGAAGCTGGTTCTCGTCACGCATCGGGGCGGTACATCCTTCCAGGTAACTTACATACGCCTCATCGTCGGCTACGATCAGTGTCCGTTCGAACTGTCCAGTATTTGCCGCGTTGATACGGAAATAGGTGGAAAGTTCCATCGGGCAACGCACGCCTTTCGGTATATACACGAACGATCCGTCCGAGAATACAGCTGAGTTCAACGCCGCAAAGAAGTTATCGCGATAGCTTACCACACTCCCCAGGTATTGTTGCACCAGATCCGGGTGATGTTGCACTGCTTCACTGAATGAACAGAAGATAATACCCTTCTCGGCCAGTGTCTCTTTAAATGTTGTCTTTACGGACACACTATCCATCACGGCATCCACAGCCATACCTGCCAGCTGTGCACGTTCATGCAACGGGATACCCAGCTTGTCGAATGTCTTCAACAATTCGGGATCTACTTCATCGAGGCTTTTCGGGCCCTCTTTTTTCTTTGGAGCTGCGTAATAGATGATATCCTGATAATCGATCGGCGGAATATCGAGGTGAGGCCATGTCGGCATCTCCAGTGTCTGCCAGTGGCGGAAAGCCTTCAGGCGGAACTGGAGCATCCAGTCCGGCTCATTCTTTTTGGCAGAAATAATACGGACGGTGTCTTCATCCAATCCTTTATGAATCACTTCCGTATCGATATCGGTAACGAAGCCGTACTTGTAATCACTGCTCGTTACCTCATTAATTATGTCGTTTGACTCCTGCATATCTATATATTAAATTTAAAACAAACCATTTACTCCTTCCATGAGAACAAATTTCCGGGGTAAATGGTTGGGACTATATCTTTGACTGAATGATAGAACCGCGATTCTACCTTCGATTCCCGCGGGATCAGTACCGAACCACGATCGATGCCTTCCAGTATATTCAGCAACAGGCTGACAAATACGATCATCAGGCCCAGACCCAGAAATCCACCGGCCAGATGGTTCAATATACTGAGAGGGGTAACCCCGACCCCCCTATGTACTACTTCTCCTGCCAGCAAAACGACTCCCATGATCAGGATAAAACCGGCCACATAACTAAGGATCGTTACTCCCTCGGGCGGAAACCACCCCAGGGCAACAATATATCCTCTCAGCCAGGCAGCAGCTTTTGCACAGAAAAAGATAGCAACAAGGAGGGCTATAAGCGAAACAACCTGTTTGATCATTCCATCAAACAGGCCTTTCGCAAATCCAATTCCTGCCAGACATAGCAATGTAATGTCTAACCAGTTCATGGTTATAGAGTTTTCTTAACTTCAGTTTCTTCGTAAGACTCGATCACGTCGCCTACCTGAATATCATTAAAGTTAGTGATGTTCAGACCGCAATCCAGACCGGCAACCACTTCCTTCACATCGTCCTTGAAGCGTTTCAGTGAACCGAGCTCGCCGGCATATATTACGATACCGTCACGGATCAGGCGGATCTTGTTCGTACGTTTGATCTTACCTTCCTTAACCACACAACCGGCAACCGTACCGACTTTCGTGATCTTGAATACCTGGGTAACATCCACATAAGCGGTAATCTCTTCCCGAATCTCCGGTGAAAGCATACCTTCCATTGCACTCTTCACCTCTTCGATCGCATCGTAGATAATCGAGTACAAACGGATCTCGACACCGTCTTTTTCTGCATTACGGCGAGCCTGTACAGACGGGCGAACCTGGAATCCGATAATGATGGCATTCGAAGCAGCAGCCAGTACAACATCCGATTCGGAGATCTGACCGACAGCCTTGTGAATAACATTCACCTGGATTTCTTCGGTAGACAAACGGATCAACGAGTCGGACAGAGCTTCAACGGAACCGTCCACGTCACCCTTCACGATCACGTTCAGTTCCTGGAAGTTACCGACTGCAATACGACGACCGATATCATCCAGCGTCAGCATCTTCTGAGTACGGATACCCAACTCACGCTGCAACTGTTCGCGGCGGGTAGCGATCTCGCGTGCTTCCTGTTCAGTTTCCAATACATTGAATGTATCGCCAGCCTGAGGAGCACCGTTCAGACCCAGGATCAATACCGGTTCTGACGGACCGGCTTTTTCCACACGCAGGTTACGTTCGTTGAACATTGCCTTGATACGTCCGTGGTGTGTTCCTGCCAGCACGATATCACCCATCTTCAGGGTACCGTTCTCTACCAGCACGGTCGATACATAACCACGTCCTTTATCCAGTGACGATTCGATGATCGAACCGACAGCACGTTTTTTCGGATTAGCTTTCAGATCCAACAGGTCTGCTTCGAGCAATACTTTTTCAAGCAGTTCTTCCACACCCATGCCTTTCTTGGCCGAGATTTCCTGACTCTGGTATTTACCACCCCAATCTTCGACCAGGTAGTTCATATTGGCCAGTTCTTCTTTAATCTTTTCGGGGTTAGCATGCGGCTTATCTACCTTATTAATAGCAAACACGATAGGAACACCGGCAGCTGAAGCATGGTTGATCGCTTCAATGGTCTGCGGCATCACGGCATCGTCGGCAGCCACAATGATAATCGCAATATCGGTCACCTTCGCACCACGGGCACGCATGGCGGTAAACGCCTCGTGACCCGGAGTATCCAGGAAGGTGATACGTCGTCCGCTGGCCAGTTTCACATTGTAAGCACCGATGTGCTGTGTGATACCTCCGGCCTCACCGGCAATAACGTTTGCTTTACGGATATTATCCAGCAAAGAAGTTTTACCGTGGTCGACGTGTCCCATCACTGTTACGATAGGCGGACGTGCTACCCAGTCTTCTTCGTTATCGTCTTCGTCGTCGGCATTGATGGCTTCCACCACTTCCGCACTGACATATTCTGTTTTGAAACCGAATTCATCGGCTACGATATTGATCGTTTCCGCATCCAGACGCTGGTTGATGGAAACCATGATACCGATACTCATACAAGTGGCGATAACCTTCGTTACAGGAACATCCATCATGTTGGCGAGGTCGTTTGCCGTAACAAACTCGGTCAGCTTCAAGATTTTGCTTTCCATTTCCTCCTGTTCCATCATTTCGTGTTCGCGCTTAACGGCGGCATCACGTTTATCACGACGGTACTTGGCACCCTTGTTATTCTTATTCCCCTTGTTCGTCAGGCGAGCCAGGGTTTCTTTGATCTGCTTCTGTACATCTTCCTCGCTTACTTCAGCCTTAACAGGCTTTTTCAGACGTGGCTTGCGGTCGCCCTGGTTGGCAGGACGGCTATAGTTCGTACCCGGAGTGTTGTTTACATCGACACGATCCTTCTTAATACGGTTACGTTTCTTTTTCGCATCTGCACCACCTTCACCCGGTTTAACAGGTGCGCCTGGCTTCACAGGAGCTCCGGGCTTAGCCGGTGCACCCGGTTTGGCATTCGGATCTTTCGGACCTTTATGGAATCCCGGCTGTCCGGGTCTGTTGTTGTTACTGAACTTGTCGCGCTTGTCGTCACGTTCTTTCCGTCTCTCTTCCTTGGTTTTCTTCTTAGGACGAGTAGACTGGTTCAAAGCATTCAGGTCAATCTTACCGGTAACCTTGATATTCGACTCGAACTTCGGAGTATTCAACCGGAACAGGCTATCCTCTTCCGACTCGGCCGAAGAATGACTCTCTGCGGTCGTATTACTCACTTCTTCAGAAGAGTTTGTCGTCGTTTCCGGCTTTTTAATAACCTCCGGTTTTTTCTCTTCGATTCTTTCTTTTTCCACAACTATCTCTTTTACTTCTTTTTTCTCCACAGGTTTTTCCACCGGCTTTTCCACGTGAACCGGTTCCTGTTTTTCCTGTTTAGCCGGAGCTTCCACAGGCTTTTCTTCAGGAGCAGGAGAAGGTGCAGGAGCTACTTCGACAACAGGTTGCGGTTCCACCACAGGCTGTTGTACGGCAGCAGGTTGCGGGATAGCAACCGGTTCTTCTTTCACTTCAGGAGCTTCCTGATGTTTTCTATGCTGTCCATCCAGGTCGATATGGCCCTTCGTCACGATTTTAGGCTTGAACTCTTCCGGGATGACTGTTTTTATTTCTGAAGTCTTCTCTTCTTTCACAGAAGCCGACTCTCTTTCTTTCTCTTTATCTCTATCTCTGTTAGGACGTTCCACCACGCGAGGACGTTCAAAGCCGCCATTGGGCAGATCCTTTCCAAACTCTTTTACGAGCAAAGCATACTGTTCATCACTGATCCTCGTGTTGGGATTTGCATTATCCTCAACCGGATGACCTTTCTTGTGTAGAAACTCAACAACCGTATTGATCCCTACGTTTAATTTTCTTTGTACTTGTATTAATTTTATGGGCATATCTAACTTTGTCGTAATACATTTTATTCCTGACTTTCATCTTCAAATTCGGCAGATAAGATAGCAAGTACCTCGTCGACTGTTGTCTCTTCAAGGTCGGCACGTTCAATAAGTTCTTCACGGGTCATCGCTAAAACGCTCTTAGCCGTGTAACAACCAATATTCTTGAATGCTTCGATTACCCAGCTGTCTATTTCATCTGTAAATTCATCCAGATAAATATCTTCCTCATCAGCTCCTTCCACATCACGGAATACATCGATCGTGTATTCTGTCAACATACAGGCCAGTTTAATATTCAAACCGCCTTTACCAATAGCCAATGAAACTTCTTCAGGACGAAGATAAACCTCTGCCTTGTGTTCTTCTTCGTTCACTCGTATGGAGGAAATTTTTGCCGGGCTTAATGCACGCTGGATAAACAGCGACACATTGGATGTATAATTAATTACATCGATGTTCTCGTTTCTCAATTCACGGACAATTCCGTGGATACGAGAACCTTTCATTCCCACGCAGGCACCTACCGGGTCGATACGGTCGTCATACGACTCGACAGCCACTTTGGCTCTTTCCCCCGGGATACGCGCGATAGCCTTGATCATAATCAGGCCATCATTAATTTCAGGGACCTCGAGTTCAAATAAGCGCTGCAGGAACATTTTATCTGTACGCGACAGAATAATCTTCGGATTATTATTATAATTATCCACTTTCTGTACAACCGCACGAACGGTTTCACCTTTACGGTAGAAATCCGAAGGGATCTGTTCTGATTTCGGGAGCAGCAACTCATTACCCTCGTCATCCAGCAACAGGATCTCTTTCTTCCACACCTGATAGACATCAGCTGCTACGATATTTCCTATTTTATCTTTATATTTAGCATATAAACTATCCTTCTGCAATTCAAGAATCTTCGAAGCCAGCGTCTGACGCAGGTTCAGGATGGCACGACGTCCGAAATCGGCGAAATGAACCTCGTCGGTCACTTCTTCACCCACTTCACAGTCGGCATCGATCTTACGGGCCTCGGTCAACGTAAGTTGCAGATTAGGATCTTCCAATTCATCATCAGCCACCACGGTGCGGTTTCTCCAGATCTCGAAGTCACCTTTCTCAGGGTTAATGATCACGTCATAATTCTCATCCGTACCAAACATCTTAGCAATTACGTTACGGAAGGAATCTTCCAATACGCTGATCATCGTATCCTTATCTATATTTTTCAACTCCTTGAACTCCGCAAGGGTGTCAATCATACTGATTGTTTCCTCTTTCTTGGCCATAATCTTTCTTTACTTGAATCTTATTAGGTATTTTGTATATTTTATTTCATCGAATGTATAGGATTGATTTTCCTGAACTGTCACTTTCCGCTTGGAACCTTCGGGTTTCACCTGTTTTTCAACGGAAACTACTACCCCGTTTTCGTCTGCCGAATTCAACACACCGCACAGCTTCACGCCATTTTTCAGTAACATTTCCACTTCGTTTCCTATATTCTTCACATACTGACGAAGTACTTTAAAAGGAGAAGTAACACCGGCCGAACCTACTTCCAGTTCGAAATCTTCCACCTCACGGTCCAGATGTTCTTCCACATACCGGCTCAACGCTGCACAATCATCTATGCAAACACCCTCATCATTATCTATCTCAATAATAATAAGGTTTCCCGGCTTAACCACCACGTCAACTAAATAATTGTCGGAAGAAGCCAATTTTTCTTCAACCAACTGAGTTATTACTCCCTTTTCAATCATAAACATACTGTTAAGAACAAAAGAAGGGGACTACCCGCCCCCTCCTCATCTTCGCTTAATCGCCCGCAAATATACAAATAATCAGCGAGTTTTCAAATAAAATCTATCTTTTTCTAAGAAAATGAAGAAAATCATTCCCCCGACATGCAATTTGGTATCTTCCGTATTTTTCCCTTTCTTTGCACGCTGAATACAAGGGGGTGCTTGCAGCGTTCAAAAAAACAGAACGTACCGCAGGCTGAGATGATACCCATATTACCTGATACGGATAATGCCGGCGAAGGGAATTGTAAACTATGGTATACTTCTTCACATGACACACCTCTCCTATTCACTTATCAGGTTTTAAACTTTAAGGACAAAAGGATGAAAAGTGTATTGATTATTTTTGCCGGTTCTCTGGCTTCATTCGCAGTTGCGGGCAATGAGTCCGACCCTGTCGATTCTCTCAAAATTTCCCGGGATGTATCTTTAAACGAAGTGGTGGTCACCGCCACCAAAGTATCGCAAAGTACACCTGTCGCTTACAGCGAATTATCAAAAAAAGAACTCAGCAGAAAGAATGACGGACAAGGTATTCCCTACCTTATTTCCCAGTCACCATCCGTGATCATGACTTCCGATGCCGGAACCGGTATCGGCTACTCCGGCTTCCGTATTCGTGGCACGGATGCCAACCGTATAAACATCACCGTTAATGGTGTCCCGGTCAACGACTCCGAATCGCATACCGTGTTCTGGGCAAACATGGCAGATTTTGCTTCCTCCGTCGATAACATACAGATACAACGCGGAGCAGGAACCTCCACCAACGGAGCCGCCTCTTTCGGAGCGACCGTTGCCATGCAGACGCAGAAACCCGACCTGAAACCTTATGCGGAATATGCCATCTCCGCCGGTTCGTTCGGAACTGTAAAAAACTCCGTCAAAGCAGGTACCGGGTTACTGCACGATCATTTTGTTTTCGATGCCCGCTACTCCAACATTCAAAGCGACGGATATATCGACCGCGCAACAGCCAATATGCATTCTTATTTTGGTTCCGCCGCCTATTATGGCGACAATACGCTAGTTCGTTTCCAGACTTTCGGGAATGTAGAAAAGACCTACCAGGCCTGGACCGGTGTTCCCTCCTATCTATTGAACAGCGACCGCACCTATAACCCATGCGGCGAATACCAAGAAAACGGGGTTACTAAATTCTACGACAACCAGACCGACAACTACTGGCAGCAGAATTATCACCTGATGGCCAGCCAACGTCTGGGTGATCTATGGAATATGAACCTGACCCTGCATTATACACACGGAGAAGGATATTACGAAGACTATAAAGCCGATGCAAAGTTCAAGTCATACAAACTACCCGCATACTACATCGACGGGAAAGGAGATACGATAACACGTTCGGACCTGGTCCGACGTAAATGGCTGGACAATGACTTCTACGGAGCGGTTTACAGCGCCAACTACCGTACCGAACGTCTTCAGATGAGCTTCGGTTCTGCCGTTAATAAATATAGCGGTGACCACTTCGGCCGTGTCATGTGGGTAAAAAACAGCGAAACACTGCCGGTACCCGATTACGAATACTATCGCAACACTGGTAATAAACTGGACTATAATGCTTATATAAAAACAAACTACCGGCTACTCCCCTGGTTGAACGGATACCTCGACCTGCAATACCGCGGTATACATTATACTATAGAAGGTAGCGACGACAAAGCTGGCGATAACGTCGATGTAGATAAACACTGGAACTTCTTCAACCCGAAAGCCGGTATCAACATCCAGCGGGGAGGACATAACGCATTTGTCTCCTTCTCCGTAGCCAACCGCGAACCCAACCGTGACAATTTTACAGAAGCTGCCGCCGACGAACGTCCCGTTCATGAAACCCTCTATGACTACGAAGCCGGTTACAGTTTCGGCAACCAGCATTTCCGCGTAGGAGCCAACCTGTATTATATGGATTACAATAATCAGTTGATCCTGACCGGTAAGATCAGTGAGATCGGCGAGGCATTGACCAGCAACATCAAAGACAGTTACCGCATGGGTATCGAACTGACCGGAGGTGTTAGTATCACACACTGGCTCGACTGGAACGGAAATGTCACACTAAGCCGTAATAAGATAAAAAATTTCACCCGGTACGTAGATAACTGGGATACCGGTGGACAAAACAGTGAATACCTGGGGACAACCGATATCGCCTTTTCTCCGGGCATTATTGCCAACAGCATGTTCGACTTCAACCTGAAAGGATTCTCCGCCAGCTTCAACTCGCAGTTTGTCGGCCGTCAATATATCGACAACACCTCCACAAAAGACCGCTCGATCGATCCTTATTTCGTGAACAGCCTGCGGGTAGGTTATGTTTTCAAACCGAAGTTCATCAAAGAGATCGGCGTGGATGTGACAGTCAACAATCTGTTCAACGAACAATATGAAACAAACGCCTGGGTTTATTCCTATATAGAGAATGGAACCCTGAAAAAGGACGACGGTTATTTCACACAGGCAGGAACCAGCGCAATGGCGCGTATTACTTTCAAATTTTAAGAAAGATGGAACAAGTACTGGAATATTTCGGAGTAGTAACCGGATTGCTTTACCTGCTACTCGAAATCAGACAACACAAAGCCATGTGGGTGGTAGGCTTCCTTACCTCCCTGGTGTATGTCTTTGTCTTTTTCTTTTCAAAGATATATGCCGATATGGGATTGAATATCTATTATGTAGCGATCAGCATCTACGGTTTTCGGAAATGGACGCAGACCGACAAGGCCACACCCGAAGAAGAGCCGGTTTCCGAATCTATTCTGTACCGTCATATCACCTGGCCGTTATTCGGAGGGATAGCTCTGGCTATCCTCTCCATCTACGGGCTGCTCTATTACGTGCTCCACAACTTCACCGACTCTCCCATCCCGATGGGCGATGCTTTTACTACCTCCGTCGGTATCGTTGCCACCTGGATGCTGGCCCGTCGTATCATCGAACATTGGATATTTTGGGTGATCGTCAACTTCGTATCGGTATATCTTTATTACCTGCGCGGACTCTATCCCACCATGTTTCTATATCTTTGCTATGCCATATTGGCTATCGCCGGATATTATACATGGAAAAAGAAAGGAATAAATAAATATGAAAACATCTTATGATTGTGTTGTGGTTGCCAACGGAAGATTTCCGGTAACAAAATTACCTTTGCTAAAACTGAGGGAGGCTCCTGCCATTATTGCCTGCGACGGAGCTATTGAAACGCTCTACAAACAGGGACTGGAGCCAACAGCTATCGTGGGCGATCTCGACAGTATCCCTACCGCTATGTTCCGGTTATACTCAGACCGCATTCATATCGTGGAAGACCAGGAAATAAACGACCTGACCAAGGCCATCAGATTCGCTCATGCTGCCGGATACCGCAAAATACTGATCCTCGGAGCTACCGGTCTGCGCGAAGACCATACCTTGGGAAATATATCTCTACTGACAGACTACGCTCCTCTGTTCGACCGTGTGGAAATGTTGTCCGACTACGGACTCTTCACCCCACTCCTTCAGACCACGACTCTATCCAGCTTTGCCGGACAACAGGTATCCATCTTCTCGCTTTCCGGCGATACCACTATCACCACCGAAGGGCTGAAATGGCCCATCAACAACCGCAACCTTACCGCCTGGTGGCAAGGAAGCCTCAATGAAGCGCTCGGCGACTCTTTTACCATCACCTTCACAAAAGGAGGTAAAGTAATCATCTACCAGACAACAGCAGCCAAATAAAAACAAAAGAGGGAGCCGACATAATCGCACTCCCTCTAAATACACCCTCAATTTTACAACTTTTCTAAAAAAAGAAACTAGCCTCACGGCCGGTCAAAAAAAAATCTTAAGCAGGTAACTTGTTTAGTTGAGATTGTTTCCACTCAAAAAAACCATCAATATTGCTATCTACCAGAAACAGCAACTTATCATCCGCCACCTGCTTTAGTACAGTTTTGGGAGCTAATGGTAAACTTATTTCATCTAACGTGAAACAAGCTTTCATTAAAACGACATCATACCCGTCACGTATAATTTCCTTCTTCAACCGAACCGGCGCTTTCAGGAAAGATAAATAATAGGCAGACCGTTCGTAAGCACACCACTCGTTCCCTTCCAAATAAAGATAGACAGCGTTGCTGTTGTCTACTTCATTTCCCAAAACAAATTCCACACGTGATGTAGTTTCCATGATCCACAATTTTAATTTGTTCAACATCGATGAACCTCTCACAACAAAGATAGAGTATTTAAATACTGACCGATTATGGTAAAACTATCATTTATAAGCGACAAATCTATCAACATCAGGTGTGAAACTATCAAATCAGTTTATTTTGATTATCAAGCCAACAAAACATTCAGCTGAGACTCCTTCCATTCCGGAAAACCGTAAATATTCGAAGACAGCCCTAACTGGAGATTATCATCCCCTATTTTCTTTAACTTGATATACGAATCGCCTGCCGACAGACCGAGCTTTTCTACCGCTACTTTTGCTTTCAGGAGGATCACATCAAATCCGTCGCGTATCACTTCCCTTTTTAACTGAATAGGGATATTCAGGCTGGCCAGATAATAAGCCGAGCGTTCGTAAGCACACCAATGGCCATCCTCCAGATACAGGTAAACACTTTGTTCGTTTCCGACTTCGTTTACCAATATTTGCTCTACGTATGACTTTACACCATTTAATACTGATTCTTTAGTCATTGCTTTGTTGTATTTCAGGTTTATATTATTATCTTTTGATGTTACAAAGATACAGTGGCTCCGACTATCGCGGCTATGGCAAAACTATCTATTACATAATAGTTTATATCAATCTACATAGGCAAATAGATCATAGCACATAAATCAAGGCTTTTCGACTGCTTACCCCCCCTCATGTCGGGTACGAACCAAGAAAAAAGGTTGCCCTATTCCTAAGGCAACCTTTTCGTATAGATAAACAAATTATAATCTTATAAACCGAAACTCTTAAACAATTCGTCGTTCTCGCGTTTCTTCTGCAACTCCTTCAGATTTGCCGAAGCAGCTTCTATGCCGGCTTCAGCAGCCTTCTTCAGCAGGGGTTCGGCAGCATCGAGGTTACCTTCGATCAGGAACATCACGCCGCGTGCATGGCTTGCTTCAGGCGAAATACCTGCTTTATCCAGATATTTGGCAGCCGATGCATAATCGCCTCTGCCGATTGCGATATTAGCCGCATTCAGGTTGGCTACCGGGTCGGAGCTGTACATGCGCACAGCAATGTCAAACACTTCGTTGTAGGCTTCACTTCCTGTTTCGTAACTGTTGGCCACTGCGAACATCTCGCTCAGGCTCAGTTGCTGCGGACGAGTCTTGATAATTTCGCGTCCCTCCTCTACAGTGAATTCACGTACGGTATAGTCGATCCGGTAATCCGAACGGCGCAACGACGGGAAGATCGTATTCAACACATAACGATAAGCGGCACCTCCCTGCAATGTTTTCAGCTTTGCCTCTTTTACGTCGGGCATATCATCGCTATTGATAATAGCCAGCACTTCGCTACGGGCAGGCACTTCGCTGTCTTTTTCTACGGCAGCCTTAAATCCGGCCCAGTCTTCCGGCTCCGATTCGATAATAAAGAAGTCGTTACCGAAGTTGTTTCTTACACGGATATAATCGCGCAAAGCTCTCACACGGCTGTCGGCCAGACGCTGGTTGCTGGCATAGCTTCCTTCAGGAGAGGCATATCCTTTCAGCATGATTCCTTTCGGAGTGATATTTTTATCGCGTATTACTGTATTAATAGTATTCTCGATCTTAGCCAACTCGGAAGCATTGTTGCGGAAATCGTTGAGGATAACCGATTTTCCCACCTGGAATTCCAGATAAGCCGTACCCACTTCGGCACGATGCTTTTCCGTTTCGGCTTCGGGAGTGATATAAGCCAGCGTAGGCTGCACCTGATAGCGTTCAGTGGGAGCCATACGAATTTTGTCGGCAATCAAGAGCGGACCTACCGCCTCTTCCTTACCGCATCCGCACAGATCCTGTGCCAACACGAAACGTGCGTCCTTCATCCACGGTTCCCACGCAATAGCCATCTTATAGTTGATTACATGTTCCGTAGCATCGGGTGCACGCAACACGATAAAATGAGGTTCTTCATTCTTCAGATTGTTCAGCGCCTTTTCACGCTTATACACTTTGCTGCGGTTCTTTCCGTTCAGCAGGATATTGGGTAGCCCTTCGCGCTGGCTATTGTTTTCAATCACCGGAGTCAGTGTTAGCGACTTGCGCGATTCGATCAGTTTACTTTGTACCCGTATCGTTGCATCGATATACAGCGAGTCGCCTTTCTGTGTCAGGTCGTTGCTCGTTACATGGATCGGGCTGTTGGTTTGGGCCATAGCTGTCAGCATACCGGCCGACAGCAACATTGCCATCAGAGATAATTTCTTTATATTTTTCATTGTTTCAATCATTTAAAGAAGTAGATAATAGACAGAGCCGCCTTTGTCACACCGAAAAAGTCTTTCTTGTCGCTCTTTTGTATCGTTCCGCAGGTAGTACACGGATACTTGTCATAATCCAGATGGATCCACCCCACACCGATTTCAGCTTCCATACTCCAATGATTCCCCAGCAGCCACTGGTATCCATAGCCAATACCCGCACCGTAGGCAGTACCCTGATAACGATAGTTCTTCATGTTGTCGCTCAGAAAGTTCAGTCCTCCGATGTTGAATTCCCCGTAGAAAGGATGCAACCCAAAGAAATGGCCGTTGAATTTCTCACATAACCAGTAGCGTGCTTCCGGCTGCACCATCCAGTTCTTCAGACGAGTCTCGTCGCCAAACTTCCATCCGTTGTAGTTACCCGACAGATCTAATGTCCATTTTTTACTCAGTCCCATTTCAACTCCCAGGTTTATGGTCGTTGTTGCATCATACAGCAAATTGGACTTTACCGCAAACTTTTGCCCATAGACACTAGTCATTCCGGCAAGCAGCAGAAAAAGAATAAGAATTTTCTTCATAATCTTCATTTATTTTCTTTTGTAATCTTTTTTAATACTAGTTATAAAAGAGTGTGTAAATTATGTATGCAAAGTTACTACAAAAAAGTGAAATGCGGAAAGATATAGTGATAGAATTGAGT
>NZ_CAJJWO010000034.1 GCF_905196875.1 uncultured Parabacteroides sp.
AGTGCTGATTCTTATTTACATTACAAAATAAAAAGGACTGAGTTCTTCCAGAACTATTGTTTTATTAGATAAAAGCGGCTGGATATTTATGAATATAAACCATATAAATAAAGAGATAATAGAGCAGATCAGAAATGGTTCGGAAAAGGCCTTTTCCGAGTTGTATAGTGCGTATTATAGCTATTTGAATGCGGTTGCTTTATGTTATCTGTTAGACAAAAACTGTAGTGCTGAAATTGTAGATGATGTTTTTGTCAATATATGGAACAAGAGAGATACCTTATCGTATCCCATACATTATTATCTGGTCCGCTCTGTCCAGAATGGGTGTCTCAATTACATACGAATGCAAAGAACGCAACAAACTGTTTTGGATGAACATAAAGACCAAATGTTGGCTTTTCAGGAAAATTATATCCAATCGACACCGGTTCCGCTACAATATGTGGAAATGCGCCAGACAGAAGAAGAGATACGTTCGGCAGTAAATCAATTACCATTGAAATGCAGGCAAGTCTTTGAGGAGTATTTTTATGCAGGAAAGGAAGTCGATGTTATCGCTAATGATATGGGGGTGACAGTCAGTACGGTGCGTGTTCAGTTAAAGAACGCGACAGATCGTTTGAAGCCGGTATTAAAACATCTTCTCTTTCTTTTCTTATATTAAATTCAAAAAAAATGATTTTATCTAAATGTTTTCTGGTTGAGATGTGTATTAATTCTAAACAACCGGAAAATTTAGCAGTATATGCAAGATAAAGATATATTATTTGAGGAGCTAATGAGTAACTATATTTCAGGTTCCATAACGGACAAGGAGAAAGTTTCTTTGTTCATATTAGTTGAAGAATCTGATTTATATAGAGAGCGGTACAACGAGATGGTAAAGTTGCACGCACTTCTTCATGTTCCTGCCTTTGAATCTCAGCGAGAAACCAGATATGCCCGTTTGAAAGAAAGGTTGCATATAATGTCCGGAACTACTTTACGGCGCCGTTGGTTTATTTATGCACGAAACGTTGCAGCAGTTCTTTTATTAATGGTATCTGTTTCCATCGGTTCTATTTTTACATACAATAAATTAGATGAGTCAGCCGAGCAGCTATATAATGAAACAACAGTACCGTTAGGTTCACAGACAAAGATCCTCTTACCGGACGGTTCGACTGCTGTTTTGAATTCAGGTTCTGTTCTGAAGTATCCTTTGTCTTATGGGAAGAAGGAGAGGAATGTCTATTTAGTGGGTGAGGGATATTTTGAAGTAGCGAAGGATGCTAAAAAAGTCTTTAAGGTATACGCTGGCGGCATGCAGGTGAAAGTTACAGGGACAGTCTTCAATATCCGCTCCTATCCGGAAGATCAGGCAACGGAAGTATCACTGATCAATGGAGGAGTAGATGTTTTTGCTAATAATAAACAGGTACGTTTGAAACCGGATGAAAAAGCAATATATGATCGTAATACCGGAGATTTATACAGGGAAACAACCGATTCCTATAAATCATCCTTATGGACGACCGGAAAATTGAGTTTTGTGAATGCTTCTTTCCTGGATATATTGAAAGATATAGAACGGAAATATAATATAAAGATCCACATAGAAAGTAATAAGGTGGCGAATGAGTACTTTACAGGAAGTATCAATCTGACAATGTCGCTTCAAGAAGTGTTTAATTTTATCGACGTGGATAAGAAATATCGTTTCGAACAAAGTGGAAGCGTGGTAATGCTAAAGGATAGATAAAACTTCAATTAGAATATGATGTTTAACTTTAAAAGAAAATTTATGGAAAATACCAGTTAAAAAAAGAATCGGAGATGGTTGGCACTTTTCTCCGATTCATTAGATGTTTTTTTGAATTAATTAGTTGTTAACTAACGAAATCGTTACAAAAGTATGAAAAGAAAGTATTTCTCAATCAAACAATTGGGTTTATTTTTAGCGATGGGCGTAATATCTACTTCTGTATATGCTAATACCGCATTACAAAGTGTAAAAGTTACTGTGCATCACAAAAATGCCCCTATTAGTAAAGTTCTTGATGACATAGAACGACAAACAGGCTATTCAATCCTGGTACGTAATAATGATATTAATATCAAACAAAAGGTTACGGTAAATGTGACCGATGAAACTTTAAACCGAGTCCTGGCCGATGTTTTTGAAGGAATGGAAGTTAAGTATGATATTGAAAACAAGACGATATCTATCTACAAACCGAAAGTAACATCTACTATTACTTCGGCTGTAGACCAGAACAAAAAAATAATTTCCGGTATGATCGTTGATCCGAATGGCGAACCGGTAATTGGTGCTAATATTTTAGAGAAAGGAACCAAAGATAATGGAACGATTTCTGATATTGATGGGAAGTTTTCTTTAAATGTAGATGATAATGCAACTTTACTTATCTCTTTTGTCGGTTTTAAAAATATGGAGATTCCGGTAAAAGGGAAAAATTCACTCAAGATAACGATGGCAAATGATACAGAGTTATTGGATGAAGTGGTTGTTGTCGGTTATTTGACACAGAAAAAAACATCGTTGACAGGAGCTGTATCTAATATGAAGATGGAAGAAAACCTGACGACCATTCCTACTGCCTCAGCCGCGAATTTGTTGGCAGGAAAAATGGCAGGTGTCAATATTTCCTCTAAAAATGGACTTCCGGGTACAAATCCTAAATTACAGATCCGTACCGTTTCTTCTTGGAAGGAGGAAAAGTATAATCCGCAGCCGGTAACTTATGTTATTGATGGTGTCGTTAGAGATGCTACCTCTTTCAATGCGATGAGTGCAAATGAAATTGAGGACATTTCTGTATTGAAAGATGCTGCTTCGGCTGCTATTTACGGATCACGTTCTTCCGGTGGTGTTGTTATCGTAACAACCAAAAAAGGTAAGATCGGTAAACCGACTATCAACTATTCATACGGTTTCTCAGTTGATACTCGGACAAAAAGTTATGATCTGACAGATGGTGTACAAACAGCTGAGATATATAACCGTGTCAATCCAGAGTCTACCAGTAAATGGACTCAGGAGGAAATTGATCATATGCGAACGATCAACAATGGCTATGGGTATAATCAGTTAGATGAAGTATATCAGAATCCGACCACACAGACACACAATATCAATATCTCGGGAGGTAATGACCGAATTCATTACTTTGGTGCAGCTTCTTATATGAAGCAAGAAGGGTTCCTGGCTCCGCTTACATACGATAAATATAATATACGTATGAATGTGACGGCTGATGTGACCGATGATTTTGAGTTGTATACCGGATTTTCATTAACCAATGACAAGATCGGTCGTATAGCCAGTGATGGTACTGATTGGGCATACGATACGTATGGTAAATTACGTATTTGGCAACCGGAGCAGCCAGTATTTACCGACAGCGGAAAATTGATAGATTATGGTTGGATCGCCAATGTGGGTGCCCGTGTATTGGGATATGACGGATATCGTAATGACAAACGCTTGAATCCGACATTTACAGTAAAGGGTACATATAAAATGCCTTTCCTGAAGGGATTGAGTGCAAGTATCCAATACAATAAAACCTGGACACATAATACGGTAAACGGATATTATACTAACTATGATATGTATATTACCAAACATAGTGGTGCTAACGGGCGTATTATGTCTACACGAGATGAGGATATTGTTGGTGTTAAACGGTCTAGCCAATATGGCAGAGACTATTTACGTAAAGACTCTGAATGGGGAGACACACAGCAATTGAATTTCTATTTGAATTACGCTAATACATTTAACGATGTCCATAATGTGGCTGCTGTATTGTTGACAGAATGGTCTGAAGGTTTCAATGATAGTGTTTATGGTCTTAGGGAAACCTTTCCAACTTATCGGACAGATCAATTTTGGGCAGCTGGTAGTTCGCGTGAATTCACCTCAGGAGGAGGAGACCCTTCTTCTAAGAACGGACGTATGTCTTATGTCGGACAGTTCAGTTATTCGTATGCCAATAAATATTTGTTAGGTTTCTCTTTCCGTGAAGATGGTTCTATGAACTTCGCTCCTTCTCAGCGTTGGGGATTCTTCCCTGCTGGTTCTTTAGGTTGGGTATTGTCGGAAGAAAACTTCTTCAACAAAAAGTGGATTCAATTTATGAAGATACGTGGTTCTGTCGGTCTGACCGGTGACGATTCTGTCGGTGGATGGCAATGGCAGGAGTCTTATACAGCAACAAAGCTGAATGATAACAATGATATCAAAGGTGCTTATTTTGGTAAGAATCCTTCTAAACATGTTGGTTTGAATTATGGTAATGTGGTCAATCCGAATCTAACTTGGGAAAAGGCTTTAAACTATAATATTGGTTTGGATATGAGCTTTCTGGATCATTGGAATTTGAGCGCTGATTATTGGTTCCGTAAATCTTATGATATTTTGGATAACCGTCAAGCGACATTGCCGACTACCTTTAGTCGTGACATGCCTGCCGAAAACTACGGTAAGATGAATGCACAAGGTATCGACCTTCAGTTGGGATATAGGGGGAATAGTTGTGAATTCAATTACTTTGGTAATTTGACACTGTCCTATGGTTGGAACGAAATCAAATACAAAGATTATGCAGAGAATGCTCAATGGATTGACATTCCTATTGGTACATCCACAACTCGTTGGATCGGATATGATTTCGACCGTATCATCCGTACACAGGAAGAGTTGGATATTTTCAATGCAGAACATCCGAATTATTCATTTAAAGGTATGAAGCCGGAATTAGGTATGCTGGTTTATAAAGACCACTCTGGTCCTGATGGTAAACCTGATGGCGTTGTTGATAGCTGGGACCGTGTTGTATTGCGTAACAAGAACTTCCCTGTTCAGTATGGTTTGAACTTGGGTGGTAGTTGGAAAGGTTTGAGTTTGGATATGATGTTCTCCGGTGAATTAGGTAAAGATCGTTCATTCCGTGATCTGGCGGGTAATGTAGAATGGAATCGTGTTTGGGCTGAATGGTATGATAATAGTTGGACACCAGAAAATCCGAATGCTATGCTTCCGAAGCAGAAGAGTGCAAATGAACCGAGAACATACAAAGATGACGATTGTCAGTTCTGGCTGAAGAAGACCAATTTTATGCGTTTGAAATACATTACATTGAGCTATGATTTGCCGAAAAATCAATTCTATAATAAGTTGTTTGATAATGTTCGGCTTTTCGTGACGGGTTCAAATCTTTTTGTATGGAGTAGCTTCAAATATTATGATCCGGAATTGGAAAATGGTAATGCTTATCCGATTATGCGGTCATTCAATTTTGGTGTTGATGTGAAATTTTAAATCTGAAGTAAACAATGAAACGAATCAAATTATTAGCCGGTTTGCTTAGTGCATTTTTAATGTATGGATGCAGCCTGGATTACGAAAATACAAATTCCATTACTCCGGATGGAGTGTGGAAAGATCCTCAAATGATCAGTGCGTTCCTGTCGAATATTTATGGAAACATGATGCCCGGTTGGCCGATTTCGGCAAATAATTCAGATGAAGGTATGAATGGTCCAACGGAAATGAACCAGTATGTGCGTGGTGAATATTCTGTAGACATTAGTGGGCAAAAACTGGATTATCGATTTATTGATAGGATTAATTTCTTTTTGACTAACTTAGAGACGGTTGACCCTGCTGTCTTGTCTGTGGAAGAAAATAATCAAATGCGTGGTCAAGCTTTGTTTTGGCGTGCATGGGATTATTGGGGGAAAGTCTTTGCATTGGGTGGTATACCTTTAATTTTGGATGTACAGGATGTATCTGATATCAATTCCCTTTTGGTTTCTCGTAACTCCACCAGTGAATGTATGGCCCAGATAGTGAAGGATCTGGATGAAGCTATTTCTTTACTGCCTGGCACTTGGGGGGATAGTGACTATGGACGCATCGACAAGGGATGTGCTATGGCATTGAAAGGTCGTATTCTATTGGCATACGCCAGCCCGTTGTTCAATCCGAACCACGATCAGGCTCGTTGGGAGCAGGCTTATAAAGCAAACAAGGAGGCTGTCGATTTCTTGCAAAGTGTAGGTAAAGGGTTGTATCAAGGTAAATATGCAGATATTTGGTATGATGAGCAAAATTGTGAGGTGATCATGGTGAACCAGTTCTATGGTCCGGATCATTATCTGGATCAGAAGAATATTCGTCCGTTACCTCTTACAAGGGATATGGCTGAACAGAACCAGGCTATCCTGCCGTTGTTGATGGCTTTCCCGAAAGTAGATGGTACTCCGTTGGAGCTGGATGTAAATCGTTTGGCCACGGATAAGGAGTACAACCAAAAGTTCGTAAACGAGTTCTACAACAACCGTGATCCGCGTTTTCATGCTACAATATTCTGTCCGGGTACGGAGTATCCTTGTAACGACATACTTGTCGGCAACAATAAATATTGGAACGGCTGGCATATCTTAACCGATGGCGCTTATGCTCATTTGGTTATGGATGAGATAGGAAAAGCAGCCGGTGCCAGTTCAAACTTCTATCAACGTAAAGGTCTCGACTATAACATCAATGCCGGTACAGTCTATGAAGCTCAAATCGATTGGGTGGAAATACGTTTTACAGAAGTGTTGATGAATTATGGGGAATGCGCTAATGAAGTTGGAAAGAGTGATGAAGCATTGCAGGTGTTGTATGATGTCCGTAAACGTGCCGGTATAGAAAATACAACAGGTAAATATGGTATTACAGCAACTTCTCAGGATGAAATTCGTGAAGCCTATGTGACTGAGCGCTATATCGAGTTTGCTTATGAAGACAAGCGTTGGAACGATTTACGTCGTTGGAAGCGTTTCGATATCCTGAACAACATGAAATATCGTTCATCCTTGTGGTTGGTCATCAACGATTACAGCATTGTTGAAAAGGGTAACTTCGATTGGACGAAAGATATGTTTGATCCGGAAGTGAACAAACAGTTCCGTTTCGACTATATCGAATGTGTAGATGGAGACAAATCTTTGTATCGTTTCAACTTGGATAATAACCATTGGTTCTATCCGATCAAGAAAGACGACATGGACCGTAACTCCAAATTGGAGCAGAACAACGAATGGGGTGGCACTTTTGACCCTTTGAAATAGAGTTGATTTCATCTCATAAAACCTGTTATCGTGATCCCTGCCCCCCCCTATCCGGATCTCCTGGAGGGGGGAGGAAAGGACACGAAAGAAACTAATATTCATTTAAATCTAATTATCGTGGCAACAAAAAAAGTGTATGAGTGGGAATTTGACCTGGGAGAATATCTGATGACTTCCGACGTGCTTGAAGACTATGTTGCCCGTATGAAAACCCGTCGTTCGCTGGCGGAAGACGACCTGATTGGTGAAATTACCGTTGAACGAACCGATATCCGTCCGGAGACCTTCCGGCTTTGTAACCAATTGATGAGTGATAAAATTATCAAGAAAGTGTGTGACGGCCATATCGTGTCGACCGCCACGGCGACCTATGTGCCTACGATACTTGGTGTTTTCCTGGGTACTTCAAATTCTCCAAACTTGTCCGTTCGATGGGAGGCGTTCGCATCGGATTGGTGTGCGATGTGGCGACCGAAAAAACAGATGGAACAATCACTTCGGGCGGTATCCTGGATGTGACCGGCAATAAGATCCGTTGAATCAATGCAGAGGGAACCGGCATGGGAGCAGTCCGTTTCCTCAATGCCGAGACACGCCAAGAGGTGGACAATGTTTCCCTATTGGCTATCAACGACCCCAAACGGATCATGTTTGCCGCCTCGTCTTTAGAAGATGGAGCCTATATTCTCCAGATAGAAACCTGTTTCAGCAGTTCGTCCATGCGCTTGAAGCAGGCACGCCTCATCGACTATCCAGTGACGCTCTATGTCGGTGCGCGACCGGATGAAGGGGACGATGACGATGACAGACCTGTCATTGAATAGACTTGAATGCAGCAGTAACCGGTGCCGAGGCGAAGCTTGCTTCGGTGCTTAAGTTCAGCATGCCCCGATGCTTAAGTAAAGTATGCTTCGGTGTCGGGGTATGCTATTTTTTTGAGGTAACATTTGGTGGAAATCGATGTCTTGTTTTTTTGATACTCTAAAACAGCAAGTAGTATCATATAATATGATTTGTAAATTAAAACAATGATAATGAAGAAGAAATTAATCTCACAGGCAGCAATTTTATTTGCATTTTTATTTTACTGTGAGAACATGCTTTCAGCCCGGGAATACCATGTATCCGTAAAAGGCAAGGATACGAACCCGGGAAGTGTGTCAGCCCCGTTGCGGACCATCCAAGCCGCTGCTGACCGGGCGCTGCCGGGCGATGTAGTTACTGTGCACGAAGGTGTGTATCGTGAACGGGTAGCTCCTCCCAGGGGAGGCGAGTCAGACGAGAAACGAATCATTTATCAGGCAGCTGAGGGCGAACGGGTGGTCATTACAGGTTCTGAACGGGTCAAAGGTTGGAAAAAGGTACAAAATAACACTTGGAAACTTACTTTGCCCAATTCTTTCTTTGGCGGGAGCAATCCGTTTGACGAACAGATTTATGGCAGTTGGTACCGTGGAAAAGGCCGTCCCAACCATACCGGGATGGTGGTTTGTGAAGGTAAACGTATCCGCGAAGCGTTTTCGTTGGATGAGGTACTAAAGCCGCTTGATGGCAAACAGCCGTATTGGTACACCGAAGCAGACGGCAATGGCGGTCCGGTATTAATGAATTTTGAATGGGTACAACCTCTGGGCGGTAAACGTACAACCTCTATGCATGCTTCAGTGAAAGGCGGAGATGCCGCGATTTGTATCGCGATTGTCAATCGATGGCCTTTCGGTTATTTGAAAGACGGGTCGGAGATGTTTTTCGATCAGGTGGATTTCGGAAAGGGTACGGATACATTGCTTTTTCAGGCTGCCACTTTGGCGAAAGGTGGACTGGTGGAATTGCATTTGGATTCGCCGGCAGGTGAATGTTTGGGAATGGCACAGGTGACTAATACGGGAGATTGGGAGACATTCGCAGAGTTCCGTCTCCTGATGAAACGTGCATTGGAAGGTAAACACAATTTATGCTTGGTCGTTCGTGCTCCGGAAATGCCGGAAGACGGGAAGACGACTATTTGGGCACAGTTCCCGGCTGGAGTGAATCCCAATCGTTCGGAGGTGGAGATTGCCGTACGTCCGCAAGTTTTTTATCCGAACAAGACGGGGATCCATTATATTACGGTAAGAGGCTTCATCTTGGAGAATGCGGCAACCAACTGGGCTCCTCCTTCTGCCGAACAACCCGGCCTGATCGGACCGCGCTGGGCAAAAGGATGGGTTATAGAGAATAACACAATCCGTAACTCCCGTTGTACCGGTGTTTCGTTGGGTAGACCGACATTCGGCCATTCGCATCACTATCTCTTCTTGCCGCCTCGCATCTATCCGGAAGCGAACGGAGGACAAACCGAGCAGCAGCTGTTGGATTATTTTAAGAATGCTTCCTGGAATAAGGAAGAAGCCGGATTCCATATCATTCGGAACAATCATATTTACGATTGTGGACAGGCGGGTATCGTTGGTTGTAGCGGCGGCGCATTCAGCGTGATTGAGGGGAATGAGATTCATGATATTTGTGTAAACGAAACTTTCGAGGGAGACGAGATGGCTGGGATCAAATTGCACTTTGCCGTGGATGCGGTCATAAAGGACAATCATATCTATAACGCTATCCGTGGTTTGTGGCTTGATTGGGGGTCGCAAGGTATGCAGGTGACGGGTAATTTGTTTCACGATAACAACGTGCAGGAGGATATTTTCATAGAGGTATGTCACGGACCGGTATTGTTGGCAAACAATATCCTACTATCCGGCTATTCGCTGAATTTGTCGCAAGGAATAGCTGGTGTTCACAATTTAGTGACGGGCAAGGTGTTTGCCGGGTTGGATCGTTGTGCCGGTGGACGCTATTCTTTCATCTATGAACCGCATGGAACGGTTTCGATTGGGAATTATCGTAACATGGGAGGCGATTTGCAATGGTTTAACAACCATTTTGGGCAAAAGGCATCTTTGGTCAATTGGGATGAATGTCTGCTTCCTATCCGATACACCGGCAATCTATTTACTTTCGGTGCTCAACCGAACCAGCGGGATAAGTCGTTTATGGACGCTTCCGGTTTCAACTCCGATGTAAAGCTGGAACAACGTGCCGATGGTTGGTATCTTTCGATGGATGTGCCCGAAGAATGGCTTGAAACACCTTTATGCTCACAGGTGACGACTGAGCTGTTGGAGAAGGCTATTATACCTCAGCAAGCTTTTACTAATACAGATGATAGTCCCTTGGTTATTGATAAAGACTATTTAGGAAACAAAAGAAATACCAGGCATCCCTATCCGGGACCGATTGAAGTTAAAAAAAGCGGCGTACAGGAGTGGAAAGTATGGCCTAAACAAAAATAACATGGAATAACAATGAAAAGTAAGATTTTTTTAATAGCCATAAGTGCTATGACTTTGGTTCATGCAGGAGCGGAAAACCGGAAATCGTGGTTGCCGGATAAACAAAATACCAGGAATGCTATCCGTTTATTGGAGTGTATGTATGATAAAGCCCGATTGGAGCGATGTGAAGAAATCACACCTGCGTCTTCGGATTGGGAAGTTCGTTTGACGGGGGATCCCGACGGGCATACATCCCCGTATGGGACGGAATATGTTTATGAATACACTTTCAAGGCGAAACGTGCCCTGCAATCGGCAGGTGTGGCTGTCGCTTTTGATCGCTACAACTGGAGCAGTGACAATTATGTGATGATTCCTTCTGTTGTTTATAACGGCAACAGGCAACGGATCGTCAACCGCCAGTATGCCACCGGATTGGACGAGACGGATTACAAAAGGCCGGATCTGGCATTGACTTCGAATCCGATACCTCAATTGTCTCCGGAGTTTGGCGCACCCTCCCGTTTGGAAGTGCTTGTAAATAATGCTGCTACTCCGGCAATTGCTTGGCTGGAACGTGCTCAACAGAAAGGATATATTTTACTGACGGATCAGGGAATAGAGAAGGATGGGGCAATTTATGACCATGCTTTGATTGTGGAGGAAACTCCGGATCGCTCCGTGTCTTCATTGGTGGTTAGTGCTCCAGGAGTACGCGAAAAACGGCTTGAGTTTATCGGTTTCAGTGAAAGCCGTGACCGTGGTCTCGCTTTCCGGAAAGGAGAAGAAGTGAAAGTACGTATCCGCCTGTTTGCTTTCGATGCACCGGCTGTACCGGTCGTGTTGGACCGTTTTCATCAGGTACGTAAGCTGCAAACAGGAGAGAATAGCCCCCGTAATTTGAAGCCTGCCAGCGAAGTGATGCGTTTGATGACTTCTAATATCGACCGACGTTATATGAAATGTGACGGTTGGGAGTTTTATCGTCCGGAAAATGCCGATTGGATCTCTTTCGGATGGATTGGGGGAATGATGAATACTTATCCCATGTTGGCTTTGGGCGATCCGGAGCATTTGCAAAAGGTTAAAAATACGTTTGATTTTGGTTTGCGGGGACAGGGAAAAGCCGGCTATTTTCATGATTTGCTAAACTCGGATGGAAAGGTTTTAGGTGGATTAAGGAGTAAGCCGGAGATTTCGCTCGTACGTAAAAATGCCGATATGTTGTATTGGATGTTGAAACAGTTTATGTTGCTGAAAGTTCAGAACAAAGCTGATGAGATCAACCCGGAATGGGAGAAAAGTATCATGCGGTTGGCTGATGCTTTTGTGAATACCTGGAACAAACATGGTGAACTGGGAAATTATATAAATGTGGAAACCGGGGAGGTTGAGGTTTGCAATTCGACAAGCGGTGTAATGGCGGTTGCCGGGTTGGCTTTGGCTTCCGAGTATTATGGCAAGCAGGAATATTTGAATATTGCTGAACAGATCGGGGATGCTTATTATAAAAAGTATTCATTAGTCGGTTTTACATCCGGAGGTTGTGGGGATATCCTTCAGAATGCTGATTCGGAAACTTCTATCGCTTTTCTGACTTCATGTAATTTGTTGTATGAATTGACTCGTAAATCGGTTTGGTTAAAGAGGGCGCAGGATGCTGCCAATCTGTGTGCGACTTGGGTGATTTCCTTTGATTATGTTTTGCCGGAAAATACGGAGTTGGCTCAAGTGGATGGCCGTCTGACCGGTGCTGTATGGGCTAGTACGCAGAATAAGCATAGTGCACCGGGTTTCTGTACCTCTTCGGCAGATGCTTTATTCCGTGTATTCCGTGAAACGGAAGATGTTCGTTATGCAGAATTGCTGCATGATGTGTGGCATGGATATGTAGAAGGGATCACTCCGAATGGTTTCATTTGCGAACGTTTGGGGTATTGTGATGTAGAACTCAGAGGTACTCGCTTAAATGGTGATGGCGGCAATGGTTGGACGGAATTGAATGGTTGCATGATGGCTATGGAACTGCCCGGTATCTATATACGTACGGATAAGAATATGTTTTATGCGTTCGACCATGTGGATGTTAAACTTATCAAAGGAAACGAGCGTGAGATGCTTTTGTCAATCACAAATACGACACCTTTTGATGCGGAAATATCTGTCTTGAGCGAGAGCGAGGCTGAGGTGGTAAAACCTTTATCTAGTGTCGCTTTTGTGAATTGGAAGAAGATAAAGGTAAAGGCTGGTAAGACAATAGAGTATCGGATAAAGAAGTGAAGGTGACGGTTGATATAAAGATAGATCATTAATAATAAAGTATATGAGTTCGAAGTTATGTTTATCCATCGTTTTATTAATGATGGGTTGTTATGTTGTAGATGCACAACAAGTGTGGAATTCCGATAACGGCAACGAGACTTTTACGAACCCGATCATGTGGGGAGACTGGCCGGATCCGGATGTTATTCGGGTTGATGATAAATTTTATTTCGTGTCGACAAGCTATTACCGAACTGAATGAGGATGTAAAATCTGTCAAAGGAAAACCTGTGCAGATATGGGAGAAAGGTTTTAAAGATAGTAGGACCTGGGGACCGAATTTTGGAATGGAGGGTTCTCATATGTATAAGATAAACGGTATGTATTATATCACCTGCCCGGCAGGAGGTACGGAAGGTTGGCTGGTCTGTCTCCGTTCGAAAAATATTTACGGACCATACGAACATAAGGTGATCGTGGAGGACGCGACTTCTTATCCGCCCAACGGACTACACCAGGGAGGAATGGTGCAACTGAAGAATGGTGACTGGTGGTTCATTATTATGCAAGACCGTGGTCCAATTGGTCGTGTGCCTCATTTGCTTCCGGTAAAGTGGATAGACGGATGGCCTATGTTGGGTGTCGACGGTAAGGATGTGATTACTTACCGGAAACCGGATGTGGGTAAGAAACAACAGCGGTTGATGGCTCCGGCCACAACTGACGAGTTTAATGGTAAACAGTTGGGATTACCTTGGACCGGTAACCGTTTTGCCTTGTTCAACTTCACAACGAAAGCGGAAGGAGTGGATGGATATGTAGAAGGGATCACTCCAAATGGTTTCATTTACGAACGTTTGGGGTATTTTGATGTGGAACTTAGAGGTACCCGTTTGCATGATGGCTATGGAGCTGCCTGGTATCTATGTACGTACGGATGAAGATCGTTGTTTTGCTTTCTAATTTCTTTTGTTAAGGTTGAATGTTTGTAGAACTCGTTAATCTTGCTTTAGAGGGATTTTTTTGTTCGAAGCTTCTTTTCTTGATTTGGTTTGTACTTTTTTAACTCTTTGGTCTAAATGTTCTAGGTACAAGAAGTGTCTTTTATATAAGCAAGTAGTAGTTGATTTAAGTCTAATCTGAAAAATATAAAAGTCTATGAATTGGAAAAGGATGACAATGACGACAGCGTTGATAGCTCTATCTCTGTTCGGGGATGCCAAAGTAAAACCTGTTGTACATTATAATTTCGGAAAGTCGGGGAATGCAACCTATGCAGTGTCACCCGAGAAATTAGCACCGTTGACCACAGGATGCAAGGATGCCCCGGATTCGAATAACCGCTATGTGAATAAATGGATTGGTACGGCTTGGGAGGGCAGGGTGTCTCCTGTCGCTTCTGTGCCGTTCGGCATGATGCAGATCGGTGCGGATACGCGCCCTTATGGTGCCGGCTATCATTATGACGATCCGACTGTTTTGGGATTCAGCCATCTGCATAAAAGCGGAGGAGGGTGTGCCGACTTTCTGGATATCTTGTTTATACCGTTGCCATTGAATCATCCTACGGGTGAGGATGAATTACACTTAAAACAATACCAGGCGGCTTTGTCTCATCAGGAGGAAAAGGCGGAGCCGGGCTATTATTCGGTCAATTTGTATGACAAGCAATTGACGGTGGAGTTGACTGCTTCCCGCCGGTGTGGGATACAACGCTACAAGTATGCATCCCAAGGGGAAATGCCGGTAATTGTCGATTTAAAGTATGGTTCGGAAAGTGCTTGTACAATACAGGCAGAGCACGATGTGGATACGGTGTATGCCTCTGCGTTCGAATGGGTCGACCCTTATACGATTCGCGGCTATCGCTTTTCGAATGGCTGGACGCCGAAGCAGCAGGTCTATTTCTATTCAACGTTTTCATCTCCTATCAAAGCATGTATCTTGTATGTCGATGACCAACGTATAGAGGAAGTTTCTTCTGCCGAGGGACGTAATGTAAAGGCGGTATTATCCTTTGAAAACGAACATGGCGAGCTGGAAGTCCGGACGGCACTTTCTTCTGTGAGTATGGAGGGGGCAGCCACGAATTTGCGATCGGAGACATCAGGCAGGACATTTCAAGAGATAAGACGGTCTGCTACCGAATCCTGGAGCCGTACGTTGGGGCAGATAGAAATAGAAACGGATGATCCGAAAAAGAAAGAACTTTTTTATACCTCTTTACACAATGCCATGCTATATCCGTTTCTGTTGTCGGATGTGGACAATCGTTTCAGAGGACCGGATTGGCAGGTGCATCAAACCGATGGTTTTGATTATTACGGAGGCGTGGTCGGTTTTTGGGATACGTTCCGGGCGGCTTGTCCTTTATTGGCGATGTTGAACCCGAAAGTGGCGAATGATTATATGAAGACGTTGCTGGAGCATTACAAATATGCCGGACAGTTGCCGATATGGACGTTGTGGGGCATTGAGAACTATCAGATGACAGGTATTCATTCGTTGCCGGTGATAGCGAACGCCTATCTGAATGGCATCCGCGGTTTCGATACTCGGCTGGCGCTGGAGGCTATGGTGGCATCGGCTATGAAAGATACGTGCGGCTATTCCATGGGCTATTTTGTCGGATTGGAAAATTATAAGAAGTATGGATATGTTCCCTGCGACATGGAGATGGAGTCGGTAGCACGTACGCTGGAGTATGCGTTCGATGATTATGCACTGTCCCGTTTTGCCGAAGCAACTGGCGCACAAAAGGAAGCCGCTTACTTTGCGAACCGCGCGCTCAACTATCGGAATGTGATTGACCCGACCACCTTGCTGGCGCGGGGACGGCTGAAGGATGGTAGCTGGCGTACGCCTTTCGATCCGTTGGCCTCTTCTCATCGCAGGGATGATTATTGTGAGGGCAATGGTTGGCAATGGACTTTTTTTGTCCCTCACGATGTGGAAGGACTGGCCGGGTTGTTGGGAGGCAAGGAGGTATTGGAGGCTCGGTTGGATACACTTTTCGGTATGTCTTCCGAATTGCGTGGAGAGAATGTCTCCGGTGATATTACCGGACTGATCGGACAATATGCACATGGCAATGAGCCGGGGCATCATACCGTTTATATGTATAACCGGGTAGACCGTCCAGACAAGACGCAGAAGTATGTCAACCAGGTATTGACTACCCTCTATGATAACACTCCGGCGGGTATTTGCGGCAATGAAGATACCGGACAGATGAGTGCCTGGTATGTCTTTAGTTCGTTGGGCTTCTATCCGATGGATCCGGCTTCCGGACAATATGAATTAGGTTCCCCTCTGTTTCAGAAGGCAACAATCAAATTCTCCTCGGGAAAAGAATTTGTTATCAAGGCTAACAATTTATCGGAAAAGAATATCTACGTAGATAAGGTATTCTTGAACGATCAGCTTCTGGACCGGACATATATTACGTTTGACGAGGTTTTGCAAGGTGGCGAGCTTCTTTTTGAAATGCAGGGGAGGATGAAATCGTTTAATGAAATATGTGAATAAAAATACAAATTAATTTGATCAATGATAATGAAGAAGAATTTAATCTCATTGGCTGCAATTACCTTATTGTTGTCAGCTTGTGGAACGGAAGGAACTCGTTCGTTCAAAACAGATCGTTTCGGTATCGATATAGATAACCGGGGGTATATAACCGGCATGTGGAATTTAACACGCGAAAGCCGTAATTTCAGCCCGGCAGACCAGCCGTCGCCTTTGTTGTCTATTTATGATGAAGACTTGAAGCGGTATTATTATCCGCAAAAGGCAAGTTATAGCAATGGCAAGTATCGGTTGGAATACGAGAACGGCTCTGTGGCTACGGTCAGTTTGGATGAGAAGACAAAATATTTCAAATTGAAGCTGGAAAGCCTGGAACCTCGTAATGGTATAGATGGTATCCAATGGGGGAATTATTATACAAATATAACCAATTTATTAGGCGAAATGATCGGTGTGGCGCGTGACACGTCGGTGGCAGTAGGCTATGCTATCGGAGCATTGGCATTGGACGATAATACGATTGGGGGAGAATCGCGTTATACTTCCGAAACAGGTCCTTCGGGCTATATAGCCCATACGCCTGACCCGGTGAATCATCCGCTACCGTTAACTTTGCATGAAGGGCAGCAGTTTACGATGGGGGGAGACGGTATTAACGATGTGGCTTTTTATAACCGGAAAGAACCGTATTTTCGTATTTTATATGGAACAACGGCTTTTGTCGATTGCAACGGACGAATCAATATCCGGTATCATTCGCGTGACCGCAGAAAAGGTAAGATGATCTATTCTCCGGAGGGTAATCCTATCTTCCAAAATAACGAACCTAACCACATGATGCGCCAAGATGTTCCCGGAGTGGACTTCATCGGCTCGTCCATCGCTTTGTGGGGGAGCTCCGACAGTACGTCTTTGATGGAAGTCATTCAGGATATCGTATTGAATGAAGGGCTTCCTTATCCTACCTTCCAAGGGAAGTGGGTAAAAGATCCTACTAACTTCATGCCGGATATATGTACATATGGTGGATTGATGGATAGTGTGGCTTCGTATGCCAAACAGATGGGATTGAAAGTGATTCATACGTATGATCAGCCTTTCCTGCATGCTGATAGGGGAAATGGTGGTTTCATTGACGGCCCGAACCATGAGAAGAAACGTTACCATTTTACGGACAAGGATTTGTCAACCCGTGAGTATGCCGATCTTTTGGCCAAGGATGGGTTGATTTTGGGACGTACTTCCATCTCCAACTCTATGGCACCCGGTACGAAGGATTGTAGCCCGGTTCCTTCGGATAGTATCTGTATCCTGCATCGTCGTTTCTTGACGGCAGACTTGAATGAAACAGACACGCTGATTTATATCGATGATCCTATCCATTTGGAAGAAATAGCTTGCTGGGAAGGGCATTCTAAGGAGTTGAACATGGTTAAGATCGGCAAGGAGTTGATCCACTATCTCGGTGTAACGAAAGAGAAACCGTATCGTTTGATGAATGTGACACGTGGTTATTGGGGTACTCAACCTGTTGCCCATGCAAAGGGCGATGCGGTAGATAAACTTCAACCGGCGGTAGGCGGAGCGTATACCGGATTGATTCCTAACTTGGAATTGCAGGATGAGTTGGCACGCTATTATGCCGATATTTGCAAGAACAGCGGTTTGGGCATGTTTGATTACGACGGACAGGAGTTTTATTTCCATACCGGCTTTGGCGGCTATGGTGTGAAACGTTTCTTCCGCAATATGTTTGCCCAGGCGAAGGAATATGGTTTGCCGGATATTCGTTTTACGGGAGCAACCCTTTCCGAAGGTTCTTGGCACTACCAAAGCATTTGGAACGTAGGTGGCGGCTTGAATATTTATGATGTGAAGAAACGTGTCTGGGGTAGCACTACCAGCCAAGGTAAAGACTTGCGTGATGTAACGTATGCTAACTTCTTCCCCTCTTCCTTTGGTGGTAATTTTCCGATAACGGAGAAGTCTACTGTAGAAGATTTTGAGCATATCGAGGCTACAGCTATCGGTTATGGTTGCACATACGCGTTTAGGATCGGCCAGAAGGATGTGGAAAGTTGCCCTCAAAAATATGCAATATTCAATGTGGTTCGTACCTGGGAGGAGGCTCGTAGGGCAGACGCTTTCCCGACATATATCCGTAAAATGTTGCAAAACCCCGCATTGAGTTGGCGTTTGGAGGAAAAGGAAGATAACAGCGGTTGGATGTTGTATCAGATGGAGAAAGGACAACAAATTCGTTCGTTCGATTTGTGTGACAACAGCAGGCAATAATAATCCACAGAATAGGCAGCTATTTGCTATTTTAAATGGGAGTAGCTGCTTTTATATTTGCGTGATTAAATCAGTGTAACAGTTTAGAATATTCAAACCATGAAAAAAGTACTATGCTTAATCCCGATATTCTGTTTATGTGGAACTTTGTTGTCTGCCAGGGAATATCATGTGTCGGTGAAAGGGAGTGACGCCAACGACGGAGCCGTATCTTCACCGTTCAAAACAATTAATCGGGCTGCCCAACAGGCATTGCCGGGCGATACGGTAACAGTGCATAACGGAACTTATCGTGAATGGGTCAATCCGCTGAGTGGCGGTGAACGGGAAGGGAAACGTATCCTTTATCGGGTGGCTGACGGTGAAAAAGCGGAGATTAAAGGTTCCGAGCTGGTCACCGGTTGGAAAAAAGAGAAGAAAGCAAAAGGTGTATGGAAGGTGGTATTGCCTAACACGTTCTTTGGTAATTATAATCCGTTTAACGACCGCTTATATGGCGACTGGCTTTGGTCCGAGCGGATTCATCATACGGGAGATGTTTATCTGAATGATGTTTCACTTTATGAAGAATTCAGTTTGGATAAGGTGTTTACACCGGATACGATCCGCACGATTCGTGATCCGCAAGGGTGTACAAATGTTTGGTTTGCAGAGGTGGACGCTAACAATACAACCATTTATGCACACTTTGGCAACCTCGATCCGAATAAGGAGACAGTAGAGGTTTCAGTTCGCCCTACCTGCTTCTATCCGACTCGTGAAGGACTGAATTACATCACAATTCGTGGCTTCCATATCAGCCAGGCTGCTACGCAATGGGCTGCCCCAACGGCTGAACAGGTCGGTATGGTCGCTCCGCATTGGAGTAAAGGTTGGATCATCGAGGATAACGTCATCAAAAACTCACGCGCCAACGGTATCACGTTGGGCAAAGAGTGTGCCAGCGGACATAACTTGGATTGCAACGATAAGCGGTTGGATGGTACGGCGCATTATATAGAGGTTATATTCAATACCTTGCGCCGTGGATGGAGCAAAGAGAATGTCGGTTCGCATATCGTGCGCAACAACATCATCTCTGATTGCGAGCAGACAGGCATTTGCGGTAGCATGGGTGCGGCGTTTAGCGAGATCTATGGAAACCATATTTATAATATTTTGGTGAAACAACAATTTGGCGGTGCCGAGATGGCGGGGATCAAATTGCATGGCGCAATAGATACATATATCCATCACAATCGAATCCATAAAACAGGACATTATGGCATTTGGCTGGACTGGATGGCACAGGGCGCACGTGTCTCTTCCAATTTGTTGTATGATAATCTGGCGCAAGATTTGTTCTTTGAGGTGTCACATGGACCTTACAAGATTGATAATAACATCTCTTTGTCTTCCCGGGCGATACAGGAAAATACCGATGGGGGCGCTTATGCACATAACATCTTCATGGGTGACATCAATCGTTTGGATGACTCACGTTACACGCCGTACCAGTTGAACCATTCTACCGAGGTGAAAGGAATCTGTACGATCACGGAGGGCGACCACCGTTACTATAACAATATCTTTATCGGCGGGAATAACGAAAAGTTGAAATATGGAATGGTCGTATTCGATGCTTCCAAGCGTCCTATCTATGCAGAACACAATTTGTTCTTGAATGGTGCTTTGCCTATGACGAATAAGAAAGAGGATTGGGTTGAGAAAGCGGTAGACCCGAAGCTTCGCGTGGAAGAGACGGCGGATGGTGAAGTCTACTTAATCAGTGATATCGACTTGCAAGAATTATGTTTTTTCAAAGGAAAAACAGTGTTTTCCGATCGCTTAGGCATTACCCAGCTTTCCGGTCTCCCGTTTGAGAACCCCGACGGCTCTCCTTATAATGTGGATAAAGACTATTTCGGGAACGAACGTTCCGCCTCTCCGGTTGTAGGACCGATCGAGAAAACACTTTCCGGTAAACGTGTAAAAGTATGGCCAAGCTTAAAATAAGAATCAATGTCACATACACATTTTTTATTCTTGGCGGGCAGCCTGCTTATGGCAGGACTGCTTGCCAGTTGCCAGTTTAATACGAAACAAACATCGGATGGCCATGCCATTCCTGTCTCAACGAACCGGATGCTGAATCCTATCGCACCTCCGGGAGTATTTATAGCCGATCCGGAAGTGAGACAGATGCCCGATGGACGTATCTATGTCTACGGATCGCGTGATGAACCAGGCAATGCATGGTGTTCGCGTTCCTATAACGTGCTTTCTTCCTCTGATCTGGTGAACTGGAATGTGGAACAATTTTCTTTTGCTACTGACGGACCGGGTAAACAAGTGGATTATACCGACAGGATCTTATACGCTCCGGATTGTATCTATCATGACGGGAAATATTATCTCTACTATTGTTTGGCAGGAGGTGGTGACGATGAAGGTGTCGCTGTATCTTCTTCTCCTTACGGTCCGTTTAAAAATGGGAAAGTGATGGAAGGTGCAAAAGGTATCGATCCCTCCGTATTCATCGATGATGATGGGCAGGCCTATCTCTATTGGGGACAAGGATATGCCAAAGGAGCGAAATTGAGTAAAGATATGCTCTCAATTGAAGGTGCCGTGCACGATAACTTGCTGACGTATGAAACTCATTTCTTTAACGAGGGCAGTTCTGTCCGGAAAAGGAATGGTATCTACTATTTTGTGTATGGAAGCCATTCGCAGCATGGAGAATCCAATTGTGCAACGTTGGATTATGCGACATCAACATCGCCGTTAGGCCCTTATACGTATAGAGGGGTTATTATCGATAATTGGGGCAGTGGCCGGAATTTGGTGAATAACCATGGTTGTATTACCGAAATCAACGGTCAGTGGTACATTGCTTATCATCGCCCCACTCATGCTAGTGCAACTATGCGAAAGGCTTGCCTGGAGCCTATTACTTTTAATCCGGACGGAACGATCCCAAAAGTAGAAATGACTACGCAGGGGATTGGCGGACCTATTTCTCCTTTATACCGGATGGATGCTGCCAGAGCTTGTCTGATGTCTGGTAATGTTATGGTATCCGTACGTCGTCCGGCGAATGATATTCCGGTCGAATACCTGGCTGCTATTCGCGATGGTGATCATGCGTATTGGAAATATTATGACTTTACCGGTTCGGATGTCAACCATTTCATTTGTAAGACCTGGGATAAAAACAAAGCGGCTAAGATCGAAATTCGCCTGGATAGTCCGGACGGTGAGTTGCTCGGGACCTGCGAGATAGCTCCGATGCAGGGTGAAACGGCGTATGCTATTCATGAAACGAAAATCAAACCGGTCACAGGAAAACATGCACTGATATTGGTCTTTAAGGCGGTTGGAGCAGAGACCTCCGAGGAAAATTTATTGAATCTGGAATGGTTTGTTTTTGAGAAAAGATAATTGAATATCGAATAAGAGATAGCATGGTAAAATCGTTATGAGAAAGTTTGTTTTAATTAGTATATGGATTATCTGTATCGGGCTGTTTGCATGGGGACAGCGGCAAGAATTGAATTTTGACAGGGACTGGCGGTTTGCCCGGTTTGGCTTACAGGCTGATGGCTCTCGTTGTCCGGAACCGGCTTCTCCCGAAGCCAGTTCGTTTGATGATTCGGGTTGGCGATTGTTGGATGTTCCTCATGATTGGGCGATTGAAGGTCCGTTTCGTAAAGATTTGGATGGATATACCGGTAAGCTCCCCTGGCAAGGGATCGGTTGGTATCGTAAACATTTCGAAGTGTCGGTGAAAGATAAGCAGAAACAGTTTTATCTGGACTTCGATGGAGCCATGGCAAATGCCGAGGTTTGGCTGAACGGAAAGAAAGTCGGTGAACGTCCTTTCGGTTACAGTTCTTTCCGGGTTGATCTGACTCCTCATCTTCTTTACGGAAAAGAGAATGTGGTGGCTGTGAGGTTGAACACTGAGAAGTTCGGATCGCGTTGGTATCCGGGAGCAGGAATCTATCGGCATGTGCGGTTGGTCAAAACGGAATCGGTACATGTTGCCCATTGGGGTGTTTTTGTGACAACACCTCGAATCACCCCCGAACAAGCTATCGCTAAAGTGGCTGTAGAGGTACGGAACACACTCCCTGATGATGTGAAGGGTGCATATAAAGTACATATTTATGAATTGGATGAGGCGGACCGCCCAGGCAAATTAGTTGCCGAATCCGATAAACGCCCGTTGACATTGCTTTCCGGAAAGACCGGGATAGACAGTGTGGAGCTTTGCATAGCATCACCCAAGTTATGGAGTATCGAAGAGACGAATCGTTATTTGGTCCGGGTTACGGTGTATAATAAACGCAAGCAGGTAGATGTTTACGACGCACCGTTTGGTATCCGCACGATCGAATTTACACACGACAATGGTTTCTTGTTGAACGGTAAACGGGTGCAGATCAATGGAACATGCAACCACCATGACCTGGGTGCTTTAGGAGCGGCGATGAATGTGGTGGCTTTGGAACGCCAATTGCGTATTTTGAAAAGTTTCGGTTGTAATGCGCTTCGTACATCCCATAACCCGCCTGCACCGGAATTGCTGATGCTTGCCGATAAGATGGGGTTTGTTGTGATGGATGAACTTTTTGATTGTTGGACAATTGGGAAGAAAGAAAATGATTATAGCGTTTTGTATGACGAGTGGCATGAAAAAGACATCGAGATGTTGGTGTGCCGCGATCGTAACCACCCTTCCGTTATCATGTGGAGTACGGGTAATGAGGTGCACGAACAATATGAACCGGAGAGAGGAATCGCTCGTCATTTGACGGAGGTGGTACATCGCTTCGATCGTACCCGCCCGGCTACGTTCGGGGCTTCTTATCCGAGTAAGTCGGCCTTGAACGGTACGGAGTTGCAAGTCGATGTACATGGCATGAATTATGCGGCTGGTGTGTATGGTGGACCTGATTTTTATGGAGAATTCCTAAATAAGGAGGGACATGAGCACTTATCCGGTTACTCTAGTGAATCGAGTTCGACCATGAGTTCGAGAGGGGAATATTTCCCGCGTCGTTTCCATGTCTCTTCCTACGATTTGGTGCAACCGGGTTGGGGCGGACTACCGGATTGGGAGTTTGCCGCATTGGACAAGTATCCTGGTATTTGCGGGGAATTTGTATGGACCGGCTTTGATTATCTGGGCGAACCGACTCCTTTCAACAGTGATGCCAGTGTTTTATTGAATCATTCGGCAGCTATGAGTGAAGAAGAACTGGCTGCACAGCGTGAAGAACTGGAAAAGATAGAACGTAACCGCCCGACCTCCCGCAGCAGTTATTTCGGGATTGTCGACTTAGCGGGGTTCCCGAAAGACCGCTATTATTTGTATAAATCCCGCTGGATGCCGGATACGCCGATGGTACATATTCTTCCGCACTGGAATTTTCCGGACAGGATTGGGCAGGTAACACCTGTATTTGTTTACAGCTCTGGTGATGAGGTGGAGTTGTTCTTAAATGGTGAATCGTTAGGGAAGAAAGTGAAACAACCTTATGAATATCGTTTCCGTTGGGACAGTGTGGTCTATCAGCCGGGCGAATTGATAGCTGTTGCCTATAAGCAAAATCGCAAATGGGCAGAGGCTTCGGTGAAGACAACCGGTGATGCAGTTCGCTTCAAAGCCGAACCGGATAAGACCGTAATCAAGGCGGATGGTGAGGATTTGGTTTTCGTAAAAGTTTCGTTTGAAGACAAAGATGGAAATGCCGTACCGACTGCCGAAAATATGATTACCTGCACATTGGAGGGAGACGGAGAGATTGTGGCAACCGATAATGGGGATCCGACCTGCCTGATCACTTTTTCAGAACCGGCTCGTCCTGCCTTTAACGGCCTGTTTTTAGTAATAATCAAAGCGAAACGGAATGGAGTCCGTCCGCTTCGTTTGACTATAACATCAGAGGGGGTGGAGAAGGCAACAGTCGACATAAAAATAGGTTCAGCTACTAAGTACTAATTGTATTTGGTACAATACTAAGATTGTATAACTTAATAAAAGGATAGTATAAATCGATTGTATACCATTCCTCCTATTTTTGCATCACATTATACTTATACTTACACTTATATATGAAACGAATTTTACTTTTTATCGTACTGGTATTATTTATATCCCGGTCGAACGCACAAATAGCTGCGATAGATGTTGATAAAGGTTCTGAAAAGACATCGGTAGAAGATATCATAATTGTATTTAAAATGCATTTTGATATTGGATATACGGACTGGTCGGAATCTATATTGCAGAAATATGCTACTTCCATGATGGATGAAACCTTGCATTCGGTGGATGTAACGAGTAAGTTACCATCGGAACAACAGTTTGTGTGGACACTCCCCGGATGGCCTATGAAATATATCTTGGAAAATACGACGGCAGACCGGAAGTCGGGTATTGAGACAGCCCTGAAAGATGGACGTTTCAGGGTACATGCTCTTCCTTTTACTTACGAAACGGAGTCGAGCGACCTGGAAACGTTGGTTCGCGGAATGTCCTATTCTTCTCAGATCAACCGGACGTATGGACATCCGCTGACAAGAGGTGCTAAACTGACTGACGTTCCCAGTCATTCCTGGATTTTACCGACGCTGCTGATACAGGCTGGAGTAAAGATTTTACATATCGGATGTAATCCGGGGTCAGTTTCTCCGGAACTTCCGACATTATTCTGGTGGGAAGGTCCTGACGGCTCCCGGCTACTGACATTTAACTGGGCTGAATATTATGGATCAGGTGTTTTGCCGCCTGAAGGGTGGAAGCATAAAACATGGTTAGCCATGATCCATACACATGAAAATACCGGAGCTCCAAAGCCGGAAGAGGTTGCGACCGTATTGGAAGAAGCCCGTAAGAAAGTGCCGGGGGCCAGGGTCAGGATAGGACAACTGGAAGATTTCTATGATACATTGATGAAGGAAAATCCATCTATTCCTGTGGTACGCGGAGATATGCCCGACACCTGGATTCATGGTTATATGTCAATGCCCAAAGAGGTGAAGATCAATAAATCGATGCAGCGTCTGATCTATAATGAAGAGACCTTGAACACATTGCTGAAAGGCTGGAACGTGAAAGCGGAGCCTGTGAAACCGTATGTCGACAAGGCTATCGAGCAGTCGGTATTATTTGACGAACATACTTTCGGACTGGCAATCAGCCATGGTCACCAGGCTTTCTGGAAATATGGCGATCCGTTTGTAATAGATCGTGCGAAAGGTGCTTATGATTTTATTGAAGAATCATGGAATGAAAAGGCTAACCGTGTACATCGGTCGAAACAATATCTTATCCCCTCTTTGCGTAAAGACATGCGTAATCTGGCCAATGCCGTAGAAGGAGATGGGCAGAAGGTGGTGGTATATAACCCGTTACCTTGGAAACGTTCGGGTGTCGTTTCTTTGTTTATGGATGTGTATCAGAAGAAATTTACTGTTTATGGATTGAAAGACGAACAGACCGGTAAGGTTATTCCTGCTTACAATGAGGGGAACTATCTTTCATTTACTGCTCATGATGTACCAACTTTGGGATATAAAACATATTCGGTGATAACCGAGCCTGTTTCGGAAAAGGCTCATGCCATTCGTGTCGATCAGGCGGAAAATGTGATTGAGAATCCCTATTTCAAAGTCGTTATTTCATCGGAAAACGGTGCTCTGTTGTCTGTTTGGGATAAGAAACGGCAGCAGGAGATGGTCGATACCCGCAATGAATACAGCTTTGGTGAGTTTATTCATGAGAAGTTTGGTAATGAAGAGATCGAACGATATAACAAGACATACGTTAAACCGGGTCATCACGGTTGGGCAGATCAGGAGATGGGCCGTCCGGTCGATCCGGCTTTAAAGTATGAAATGGTAAAAGGTAAAGCTTTACGGATTGTTTATAATCAAACTGCACACTCGGTGGAAGCCACAGCCTTCTGCCGTACCGGTCGTGGTGAAGATTATACCTTGACCTATACGCTTTATGAAGATTCTCCTTATCTGGAAATCTGTTGGGGTATGCAGGGTAAGCGGGCCGATATGCAGCCGGAAGGCGGATGGCTGGCATTTCCTTTCAATGTCTCTCAGCCGACTTTTCATTTAGGACGTACGGGGGCTGTCGTTAATCCGGCTACGGATTTTATAAAGCGTTCTAATCATGATTATTATTTTCTGAATACAGGGATGGCTGTTGTCGACCCGAAAGGGATAGGATTCGGATTGAATACTCCGAATGCTCCGGCAGTCAGCCTGGATCGCCTGGGGCTATATCGTTTTACCGGTGACTTTATTCCTCAAAGACCGAATGTGTTTGTCAATCTATTCAATACCCAGTGGGGAACAAACTTTACAGAGTGGGTGGAAGGTGCCTTGTCGGCGAAGGTCTATTTATGGTCGGTCGATGAATATAAAAATGAGCCTTCATTGATTACTCCGACAGAAGAAACACGTGTGCCTCTTATAGCTGTTTACCGGGAAGGAAAAGGTGGCGAACTGCCTGTGTCGGCAGAAGGAATACAGTTGTCGAAGAAAGGAATTCTGGTTACAGCTTTCGGAGCCAATACGGACGGAGACGGAGACGTTCTGCGTGTCTGGGAACAGGCTGGGGATGCGGGTGAATGTGTGATCACATTACCTGACTGTGGTTATCGTACGGCCCAGTATTGTAATTTGCGTGGAGAGCGTCAGGGAAAAGCTTTTCCTGTGAAGCAAAATAAAATAACTATTAACTTGAAGGCTTACCAGCCTTTATCATTAATTCTGGAGAAATAAGCAAATGAAATTCAATAAGTGTGTTTTTATATGTATTAGTTTTTTTGTATGCTCTGCTTTTATGCAGAATTTGTTGGCAGAACCTTCCGGGAGGAAGGTTCATGCTGATAAGAAAATTCCGCAGCTTTCAGAGAAAGGAAGCTGGTTACCGGCAGTGAAGGATGTAACTAAACATATCCGTTTGCTGGAGTGTTCTTACAATGAAGCCGAGTTAAAGCATTGTGAAGAGATCAATTCGTCCTCTGCCTGGGAGGTACGAACCGAACAGACAATGGCTAATGGTGGCAAACTATATACTTTTTCTTTTACAGCCAGACAGGATATGAAAGATGCCGGTGTGGCAGTAGCATTCGACCGGTATAGTTGGACAAGCGATAACTATGTGATGATCCCTTCTTCCGTTTATAACGGTAACAGGCAACGTATTGTCAACCGCTCGTATGCTACGGGGCTTGATAAGACAGATTATAACCGGAAGGATCTGGTGCTGACTTCCAATCCGATTCCGCAGCTTTCTCCTGAGTTCGGAGCTTCCTCCCGTTTGGAGGTCAATGTCAGTAATGCGGCAACTCCTGCTATGACGATGCTGGAACGGGGGAAGAAGTCCGGGACGATTTTATTGACTGACCAGGGTATCGAATGGAATAAGCAACTATTGGATCATGCTCTGATCGTTGAAGAAACACCGGATCGCAGTATCGCCTCTTTTGTCATCAGTGCTCCGGGTGTACGGGAGCGTAAACCGGAGTTTATTGGTTTCAGTAAAAGTCCTGACCGGGGAGTACAGGTGAAGAAAGGAGACAAAATCGTTATACGGGTTACCGAGATCGCTTTTCCCTGTGAAGATGTTCCGGAATTACTGGCGCGCTTTATGAAAGATCGCAAACTGCATACTGCCGGGGAAGCTCCCCGTAATCTTATCCCGATGAGTGAGGTGCTGACACGGATGGTACGGAATATCGATGACCGTTATCATGTCGGTGACCAGTGGGAATATTATTGTCCGGAGAATGCCGACTGGATCTCTTACGGTTGGATTGGCGGTCTGATGAATACCTATCCGATGCTGGTTTTATGCGATGAGGATCATTTGCGGAAAGTGAAAAATACGTTCGACTTCGGACTGCCGCGTGCAAAAGGGAAAAGCGGTTACTATTATGATGTTCTCGGATCGGACGGAAAAGTCTTATACCGTGATGCGGCTGTCAACAATCCGGGAATCGGCCTGACCCGTAAAAACGGCGATGTGCTTTACTGGATGGTCAAACAATTTATGTTATTGAAGGAACAGGGGAAAGCTTCTGTTATCGATGCCGGTTGGGAAACGAATGTGCGTCTGTTGGCAGATGCCTTTGTCAATACCTGGAAAAAAGAGGGAACATGGGGTAATTATCTGAATGTGGAAACAGGCGACGTAGCTGTATACAATACGACGAGCGGAGCAATGGCAGTAGCCGGACTGGCTCTGGCTTCCGAATATTATAAGAATCCCTCTTACCTGGAAGTTGCCTGCGAAGCTGCTGCGGATTATTACGATAATTTTGCTTTAGTCGGCTTTACTTCCGGTGGTTGTGGTGATATCCTTCAAAATGCAGACTCTGAAACGGCGGTTGCTTTGCTTACTTCTTTAATGACACTTTATGAAGTGACGGGGAAAGAACAATATCTGAAACAATCAGCCGACCTTGCCAATCTATGTGCCACCTGGACCGTCTCTTTCCCTTACCGTCTGCCGGAAGATACTCCGCTGGCAAAACTGGGGGCCAATCTGACTGGTGCCGTTTGGGCAAGTACGCAGAATAAGCACGGAGCTCCGGGTTTTTGTACGCAGTCCGGAGATGCCTTGTTCAAACTATACCGTTCTACTGGCGATGTTTCTTATGCAGAATTACTCCGTGACGTGATTCATGCCCATGCAGAAGGCATACAACCCAATGGAAAGATTACAGAACGTCTGACTTATTGTGATGCCGATAGCCGTGGCTCTCGCGGAGACGGGGGTAAGACCGGCTGGAATGAAACAAACGGTGCCATGATGGCATTGGAGATTCCGGGTATTTATGTTCGGACGGATCTCGGCTCCCTCTATGTCTTTGATCATGTAGAAGCAAAAGTAATCAAGCAGGACAAGAAACAATTAGTCTTGCAAATAATGAACCCGACCGCTTACGACGCTACCGTTACCTTTTTTGCCGAGAATGCGGAAGAGGCAGCTCGTCCGTTGGGCGACAATGCCTTCCTCGGATGGAAAGATAAAGTGACGGTAAAGGCGGGTAAGTCCGTAACCTATAAACTAAAAACAAATAAATAACTTTATGATAGAATATAAAAAAGTCCTTTCATTATGCGCCGTTTCGTTGCTTCTTTTTAGTTGCACGACCGAGAAGACTTGGGATTTTAATACCGACTATTTCAGTATCGGTATAAATGCCAAGGGGTATATAACCAATATGAAGAATACGACGGTTTCTCCTGCCCGCGAGTTCAGTCCGGAGGATAAGCCTTCTCCATTGATGTCATTGTACGATTCGGAGAAAAGGGTGTATTACACACCGCAAAATGCCGTTTTTGACGAAGTAAAACAGTGTTTTACGTTGACGTATCCGAACGGCTCTGTGGCGGAAGTCGCATTACAGCCCAATAGTAAATATTTTAAACTGACATTGAATAGCCTGGAACCGCGGAACGGTATCGATGCGATCCAATGGGGAAGCTATTATACAAACATCACTAACCTATTAGGTGAAATTATCGGTGTCGCCCGCGATACCAGCGATGTGGTGAATTACAGTATCGGCGTGCTCGCCCTCGACGACAATACATTGGGCGGTACACCCGATATCGAAGGCGATGCCGCCCCTTTCCAGTATATCATTCACACGCCCGATAAAGAGCGATACCCCTTACCTGACAGCCTGCATGAAGGACAGGTGTTTACCCTGGGAGGGAATGGTATCAGCGATGTTGCCTTCTATGCGAATAAGGAACCTTATTATCGGATTATGTACGGAAATGCGGCGATGGTGGATAGCCTGGGGCGTATCTTCCTGAATTATCAGTCGCGCGATCGTAGCGGGAAGCGGCAGGTTCATTATTCGCTGATACCCAATATGCCCGCCAATATCCCGAACCATATCGATGTGGAACCTATCCCCGGCATCGATTTTATAGGTTCTTCCATTGCCTTGTGGGGAAGTCCCGACAGCACGGCTCTACTGGATGTGATACAAAATATCGTCTTGTCGGAAGGCTTGCCGTACCCGACCGTGAAAGGGAAATGGATCAAAGATCCCGCCGCTTATTCTCCCGATGTAATGACTAGTGGAAATCAGTACGACAGTATCATTTCTTATACGGCTAAACTGGGTTTCCCGGCTATTCATGCCTACGACCAGGGTTTCCTGCGTCCCGACAGGGCTAACGAAGGGTATCTGGACGGAAGAAACCATGAAAAGAAACCTTTCCGCTTTCAAGCGGGTAACAAATCCCACCGCGAATTTGCCGATATGGCAGCAGAAAAAGGGATCATGCTGGGGCGTGTCAATATCACGAACTCGCTGGCTCCTGGCACGAAAGATGCCAGTCCTGTTCCTAGCGACAGCCTGTGCTATCAGCAGAAACGTGTCTTGATGAAAGACCTTTCTTCTGAAGATACCGTTATTATTGTCGACGATCCTGCGTATCTGGAAGAAATAGCCAGTTGGGAGGGACATTGTGAAAACCTGAATATGGTAAAGATCGGCGGCGAACTGATCCACTACCTCGGTGTATCCGAAACGGCTCCCTATACCCTGAAAAATGTGACCCGGGGCTATTGGGGAACCAAGGCTACCTCACATAAGGCGAATGATCCCGTCTATAAATTGCAGGTAACCATCAATTACGGTTACGAAGGTATCATTCCGAATCTTGCCCTTCAGGATAAGATTGCCGAATATTATGCCGATGTATCCCACCTGTGCGGCGTAACCCTTTACGACTTCGACGGACAGGAATTTCTGTTCAACAACGGTCATGGATATTACTCGGCCAAGCGTTTCTTCCGGAAGATGTTTGAACGGGCTGAAGAGTTGGGTGTGCCCTATATCCGTTTCTCGGGAGCTACCCTTTCGGAAGGTTCCTGGCATTACCAGAGTGTCTGGAATGTCGGAGGTGGCCGTAACCTTTATGACATCGATACTCGGGAATGGGGAAGCACGACCAGTCAGGGAAAAGACCTGCGCGATGTTACTTACTCCAATTACTATCCGGTCTCTTTTGGCGGTAACTTTGCTATCAAAGATACCTCTACCGTCGAACAGTATGAGCATGTAGAGGCCATCTCGGTCGGTTACGGAGCTACTTATTTCCTGGCTATCGATCAGAAAGATGTAGAAAGCTGTCCGCAAAAAGAGCAGATATTCCAGGCCATCCGTACCTGGGAGGAGGCCCGCCATGCCGATGCCTTTCCCCGCTCTATAAAGAAGCTGTTGCGTGACCCGTCTTACGACTGGCGGTTGGAAGCCGGTGAAGACGGCAATAGTTGGACGTTATACCGACTTGTCGATGGTAAGAGAGTAGAAGCTTTCGCACTTAAAGGGGGAACAGCTAATTCGTAAGATAGTACACTACTGTATTAAGTATAATAGCACTACTGTGTTGATAACCACGACATAGTAGTGTTATTGTATGTAGCACAGTAGTGTTGTTTCGCTTTTGAAATAGATATTGTTGTAGGTACAGTAAATATTGGTTTTTTTATTGTTTATATATTTGATAATCTGTATATTTGCCGGGTAAGTTTAATTGAAAAACATAATAAAAGATCTAATTTATACAAGAAGTATGAAACGTTTGTTGCTAACCTTTCTGATCGTTCCTTTATTGATCGGTTGTCAGGATACTCGTCCGATTAAAGCAAAGATTGCTAAGTCTCCGAAAACCTTCTGTAACCCGGTAAACCTGAATTACCGGTTTATGAAAATAGATGGAGGTGAGGGAATTCGGGAAGCTGCCGATCCGGTGGTTGTCTCGTTCAAAGAGAAATATTATTTGTTTGCCTCCAAGTCGTCAGGCTATTGGTATTCTGATAATTTTACCGACTGGAGACATGTTTTTATCACCGACTCCGTATTGCCGATCGAGGATTATGCTCCCGGGCTTTTTATACACGAAGATTATCTTTATTATGTAGGTTCCACCCATGGAAAAGGCATGTTGTACCGTTCGGCTGCTCCCGAAAAAGGCGAATGGGAACCGGTTAAAGAAATCTGGTCTTACTGGGATCCGGCCTTTTATGTGGAAGGGGATAACCTGTATATGTATTATGGTTGTTCTCCTGTCGATCCTATCTATGCACAGGTATTGGATCTGAATACATTGGAGGCCAAAACGGAGGTGGTCGCTTGTTTTAACAGCGATAAAGAAAATCATGGATGGGAGCGGACGGGGGAACTGAACGAACTTCCCCGCCGTCCTTATATCGAAGGAGCCTGGATGACTGCCCGCCAGGGGAAGTATTATTTACAATATGCCGGTCCGGGAACCGAATGGAAATCGTATGCCGACGGAGTTTATGTAGGTACATCGCCTACCGGTCCGTTCACTTATGCGGAGAACAACCCTGTATCGTATAAACCGACCGGCTTTATCGGTGGTGCCGGACATGGTTGTCTCTTTACTGCCGGTAATGAAAATTATTGGAAGGCAGCCACCAATTCGATTTCCGTCCGCCACATGTTTGAACGGAGAGTTTCTTTTTATCCTGTCGGTTTCGACAAAGACGGTTATCTATATACAAATACGTATTTAGGAGACTATCCGATGTTTCTGCCCGGAGGAAAGGAACAAGCGACCGGAGCTGTCCAACCCGGTTGGATGTTGCTTTCTTACCGGAAACCGGTAACGACCTCCTCCTCGCTGGACGGTTATCCGGCAGAGAACAGCGTAGATGAAGATGCCCGCACGGCCTGGGTTGCAGCAACGAATAATGAGACGGAATGGTTGCAGGTCGATTTGCAACAGCTTGCATCTATCCAGGCTATCCAGGTAAACTTCGATGAATACGGGGCGAATCAGAGAGGTTTTGTTCCGGGTGTTTACCAGAGTTATCAGATTTATGCCTCGGCTAACGGAGAGGATTGGTCGCCGGTTGTAGACTACAGTACTAAAAAAACGGATGCTCCTCACGATTATATCGAATTCGAGGCACCGTTTAAGGCCCGTTATATTAAATTGCAAAATAAGGAATATACGGTATCGTCGAACCTTTCCGTCCGCGATTTGAGGATATTCGGCAATGGCCTGGGCAGTAAACCGCGTGCGGTAAATGATTTCACCGTACAACGGGATGAAACTGATCCTTGCAAGGTTAGCCTGAGCTGGAACGAGGTTCCGCATGCTCAGGGATATATCGTCCGTTATGGCATTGCAAAAGATAAGCTTTACAATAACTTCCAGGTGATGGGAGAAACAGTGCTGGAAATTGGCAGTCTGAATAAAGGTGTTACTTATTATTTTACAATAGATACTTATAATGAGAATGGTATAACCCAGACGTCTAAGATAGAAGTTTGCCAATAATAATATACATAGAAAACAAAAGATCTAAGAATGAAAAGATTGATTTTTACAGTGATGCTATTGCTTCCGGCCCTTTGGATGGGAGCACAGTCACAACGGGAGAAAGTGTTGTTGAACCAGGATTGGCTCTTTGCCAAAGGGCATGCAGCCAATCCTGAAAAGGATTTTAATTACGGGCAGGCATTGTCGTTCTCTAAGATTGCCTTTTTGCAGGAGTCGACTATGTTGGATGCAGATCAGGAATCACGTTTGGCTATTCCTCATACGCAACGGTTTGACGATAGCAAGTGGGAGAAGATCTCTTTGCCTCATGACTGGGGGATGGCTTTGGGATATAGCCAAGAGCAATTCAAGATGAAAGGGTACCGCAAGTTGGGTGGACGTGCACCCGAAAACAGTGTGGGCTGGTATCGGAAACGGTTTACGCCCGAGTTGGTAAAAGGGGATCGGTATACGCTGGAGTTTGAGGGTATCTTCCGTGATGCACAGGTCTGGATGAACGGTGTCTATTTGGGACGCGGTGAGAGCGGTTATGTACCTTTGGTCTTCGATGTAACGGAATGCCTGAATTATGAAAATGATGCGGAAAATGTGATTTCCGTCCGTGTAGATGCGACTCATTCCGAATTATGGTCGTATGAAGGTGCTGGTATCTACCGGAATGTATGGTTGACCCGCACGGCTCCCGTGCATATCCCGCAATGGGGGACGTTTGTCACCAGCGAAGTGGATCTGCAAAAGAAGGAAGCCCGTGTGAAGGCACAGATAGAAGTGACGAACCAAAGTGGTAAATCGGTCGATCTTATTGTGCAAAACAGTATAATCGACTGTCAAGGGAAAGAAGTAAACAAGTCTGGTACAACCCTTACCGTACCCTCGTTGGAGACGAAAGAGGTGGAAACATATATGGATGTACGGCAAGTTGACTTATGGTCGTTGAAGACTCCGACGCTTTATACGTTGCATACTGATATTTTATTGGATGGGGCAGTTGTCGATAGCTACGATACCTCTTTCGGTATCCGTGATATCCGTTTCGATGCTAACGAAGGTTTCTTCCTCAATGGCGAACGTGTACAGATCCAGGGGGTATGCTGTCATCAAGACCATGCCGGTGTGGGGATTGCCGTTCCGGACCAGCTGAATGCGTGGCGAATCGCCCGTCTGAAAGAGTATGGAGTAAATGCATATCGTGCCTCCCATAATCCCCCGACAACGGCTGTGCTGAATGCTTGCGACACATTAGGTATGTTGTTCATGGATGAACTGCGTGTATTGAGTTCCAGTAATGAAGGTCTGAGCCAGCTGAAGACAATCATTCGCCGCGACAGGAATCATCCGTCTGTTATCATTTGGTGTTTGGGAAACGAAGAACCTGCCATACAGGGAACAGAGAAGGGGCGTATGATTGTTGAGCGCATGAAAGCCGTCCAGCGCAAACTGGATCCTACTCGTCCGTGCACGGCTGCCATGAACGGTAGTTGGGGGGAAGGTTTTACCTATGCCGTAGATGTACAAGGTTCTAATTATTATAAAATAGGCAATATCGACGCAGTACATGAAAAGTTTCCGAATCTGCCCTGTATTTTCACCGAAGAGGCAAGTACGGTGATGACGCGTGGTATTTATGAGACTGATGCAAAGAAAGGTTTCCATCAAGCTTACGATCGTGATGTTCCGGGATGGGGAGCACGTGCACAAGAATGGATGCGTTATGTCGATGCACGCAAGTTTGTCGCCGGTGCTTTCGTATGGACCGGTTTCGATTATGGAGGCGAGGCGCAGTTGCATTTCTGGCCGGGTGTAGTTTCTCATTTCGGAATATTAGACTATTGCGGCTTCCCGAAAGATGCATTCTGGTATTACAAGGCTTGGTGGACGGAAGAACCGGTGTTGCATGTGCTTCCTCATTGGAATGGAATCGGTACGGATTCGGTCGATGTACATCTGTATACCAATATGGATGAGGTGGAGTTGTTCCTGAATGGCAAAAGCCTGGGTAAAAAGACGGTTGAAAAGTTTGATATTCCTGCTTGGCGTGTTAAATATACCCCGGGTAAGCTGTTGGCTAAAGGGAAGAAGAACGGAAAGAAATACACCGAGTTGGTGGAAACCACCGGGAATCCGGCCTCCTTGCAACTGGTCAGTGAAAACGGTACTGCTATCCAGGGTGACGGTAACGACGTTGCTATCATTACCGTAAAAGTGTTGGATGCCAAAGGACGTGTAGTACCTACTGCTGAAAACGGAATTCATTTCGATGTCCGTAACGGCAAGATCCTGGGAGTGGGTAATGGTAATCCTTGTAGTCAAGAACCGGATGTCTTCCCTGCCGGCAGCGATGTACACCGGAATGCTTTTAACGGCTATGCTCAGGTGCTTGTCACTAGTGACCGTTCCGGACAACCTATCGAATTGACTGCTGTATCGGAAGGGTTGAAAGAGAGTAAGATTATTGTAGAAGTAACCAAATAAAATAGGCAATCACATGAAAAGCAAACTGAAAAGTATCGTGTTACTGGTCGCTCTCTCCTGGGGCGGCCTGACGGCACAAACGTACGACTATCCGTTTCGTAATCCGGACCTTCCTTTGGATGTCCGGGTACAGGATATCATTTCCCGTCTGACACTGGAAGAAAAAGTCCAGTTGATGAAACATGCCGCTCCGGCTGTTCCCCGTTTGGGTATTCCTGCTTATAACTGGTGGAACGAAGCCTTGCACGGTGTGGCCCGTACGAAGGAGAAAGTAACCGTATTTCCACAGGCGATCGGTATGGCGGCCACTTTCGACCCGGAAGCCCTTCAAAAGATGGGAGATATCACTTCTTCGGAAGGTCGTGCTCTGTTTAACGAAGACCTGCGGGAAGGCAAGACCGGTGATATTTACCGGGGACTGACTTACTGGACTCCCAATATCAATATCTTCCGTGATCCTCGTTGGGGACGTGGACAGGAAACTTACGGCGAAGACCCGTACCTGACAGCAAAGATGGGTTCGGCTATCGTTCACGGCCTGGAAGGAAACGATCCGCATTATCTGAAAGCGGTAGCTTGTGCCAAACATTATGCCGTTCACAGCGGCCCGGAGCATAACCGTCATTCCTACGACGCCCGCGTCTCCATGTACGATTTGTGGGATACCTACCTGCCGGCTTTCCGCGAGCTGGTAACCAAGGCGAAGGTACATGGCGTGATGTGTGCCTACAACCGCTTCGAAGGGACTCCCTGCTGCGGCCACAATGAATTGTTGCAGGATATCCTGCGCAACCAGTGGAAGTTCGACGGGTATGTAACCTCCGACTGTTGGGCGGTCAGCGATTTTGCCCAGTATCACAAAACGCATAGCAACGATACGGAAGCTGTGGTCGATGCTGTGTTGAACGGGACCGACTTGGAATGTGGTAACTTATACCAAAAACTGCAACAGGGAGTGGAAAAAGGGTTGATCTCCGAGAAGGAGATCAATGTTTCTCTGGCCCGTCTGTTCGAAATCCAGTTTAAGTTGGGTATGTACGATCCGGCCGACAGAGTGCCTTATGCTTCGATCGGTCGTGAGGTGATTGAAAGCGATACCCATAAAAAGCATGCGTACGAGATGGCGCAGAAATCGATGGTCTTACTGAAAAACAATAAGAATATCTTGCCGTTGAACGCTTCAAAGATCAAACGTATCGCCCTGATCGGCCCGAATATGAATAACGGAAGTACGCAGCTGGCAAACTATTTCGGAACGCCGAGCGAGATCATCACTCCGTATAAGAGTTTGCAGAAACGTTTCGGTAACCATATTCAGATCGATACGCTGACTGGTGTCGGTATTGTTCAGAAACTGGAAGGTGCTCCATCTTTTGCCCAGGTAGCTGCCCAGGCGAAGAAAGCGGATCTGATCATCTTTGTCGGCGGTATCAGTGCCGATTACGAAGGAGAAGCCGGTGACGCTGGAGCTGCCGGTTACGGTGGTTTCGCCAGTGGCGACCGTACGACCATGAAATTACCTCCCGTGCAGACGGAACTGATGAAGGAACTGAAAAAGACAGGCCGTCCGCTGATCCTGGTCAACATGTCCGGTTCCGTGATGAGTTTCGACTGGGAAAGTCGTAACGCCGACGCCATCCTGCAAGCCTGGTATGGCGGACAGGCTGCCGGCGATGCCATTACCGATGTCCTTTTCGGCGATTATAACCCTGCTGGCCGTATGCCGCTCACTACCTATATGAACGATAGCGACCTGCCCGATTTTGAGGATTATTCGATGGCGAACCGTACTTACCGTTACTATAAGGGCGATGTCCGTTACCCGTTCGGTTATGGCCTGAGTTATACGACATTCGAATATGCTCCTTTGCAGAATGCCTCTGCAGTTAAAACCGGTGAAAGCATACAGGTCACTACAACCGTAACGAATACCGGAAAGCGTGCCGGTGACGAAGTTGTCCAGCTGTATGTTTCTCATCCTCAGAATGGAAATACCCGTGTCCCTCTGCGTGCTTTGAAAGGTTTCAAACGAATTCATCTGGATAAAGGCCAGAGTCAGCAGGTAACCTTCACCCTTTCTCCCGAAGAACTTTCACTGGTGGATGAAAAAGGTAACCAGGTGGAAAAAGAAGGTTCGGTCGAATTGTATATCGGCGGGGGACAGCCTTATAAATCTTCCGGTAGTTTCGGGGAACTGAAAATCGAAGGGGAGAAATATGTAGTATATTAAAATTTATAGCCGGAAGGGAGATAGAACACTCCGGTACATAAGCTTGCAGGCAATTGATCCGTTTTCATATCTGTTGAGATCAACCCTGCAAGCTTTAATATATTTTAGCCGGATATAGGTTATACAATCGTTTATTTACTTATTTTTGTCGACGGGGATCACGTATCATAAGTCTGATTGGTTCTATACTATTATATACAGTGAAAAAGCTATCTGGTTATGATTATTAATGAAAAAACATTCAAAGACACATATAATGACTATTTTGAAATTATATGCCGTTTCCTGAACTATTATACCCGCGATTATCAGGCAATAGAGGAAGTGGTACAGGATGTTTTTGTTACCCTTTGGGAAGATTATGAAGGAAAAGACATCCAATATATCAAAACCTTTCTTTATAACAGTGCTCGCAACCGCATGTTGAATTATCTGCGTGACAAAGAGAATCATTCTGTTATATTGGAGAAATGGGCCCGTATCGAACTGGAGAAAAGCGAGGCTGTCGATTGTGTAGACCGGGAGTTGTTTTATCAATTATTGCAGGCTGCCGTTGAATCTCTACCGGAGAAATGCAGGGAAATATTTGTAATGAGTCGTGAAGAGCAACTTAGCTATAAAGAAATAGCAACCATAAAAGAAATCTCAGTAAAGACTGTTGAAAACCAGATGGGGATAGCTTTAAAAAAGATCCGTGAATACCTGATGTCTCATTCGGAAGAAACAGCCACTCTCCTTTTTCTTTTGATAAAATGGACGGGAAAATAAAAAAAATACAACCTTTTAGAGGGAATGTGATGTCTATGGTTTGTTGTGTAAAATCAAATTAAGCAATAACTTTGCAGTTAACTGGTTAAGTTACCTAAATTAAAAAATGATGGGAAAGTCAATTAAAGATATTGCAGAAGATCTAAATCTCTCAAAAACAACGGTCTCATGGGTCTTGTCAGGCCATGGAGACGAACGTAAGATCAGTACGGCTACACAGAAGAAAATAAAGGATTATGCCCGGTTAGTTAAATATAAACCGAGTTTTCTGGCGAAAAGCCTGAATACAGGTAAAACCCGGACCATTGGATTGGTTGTTCCTTTTATTGGTGATACATTTTATGCACAGGTAGCTATGGAAGTGGAGCTTGTAGCCGAACAGTTGGGGTATACCGTGACTTTTTGCAGTTCCGAATCTAATCCGGTAAGAGAAAATAATATAATCCAAATGTTAAGATCGAAGAATATTGATGGGCTGATTATTGCTCCCACAAATTATGCCAAAGGAGAATTGGAGATCTTGATGAAAGAAGGATATCCGTTTGTCCTGATCGACCGTTTTTTCCCGGAGTTGGATACGAATTATATTATTATTGATAATATTGGATGTAGTTATAATCTGGTTGAAAAGCTAATTAATGAAGGACGTAAAAAGATAGCTATTATAACAACCGCTTCGACACTCTTTACGATGAGTTTGAGATATGAAGGATATAAAAGGGCGTTGACGGAACATGATTGTTTTATTTCCCCTTACTTATATGGCGAAGTTTCACGAAATGAGTATGAATCGGATATTGTTCGGGTATTGGATACTATTTTTAAAGAAGTTCCGGATGTCGATGGTTTTTATTTTACAACACATTATTTGGGAATGGAGGGGCTGCGTTATTTTTATAAACGGAATATAGATGTAGGTAAAATAGGCTTGGCTTGCTTGCATAGCACTCCGAGTTTTGAGCTTTTAGCACCTAATATGCATATAGCACTTTTACCTATAAAAGAGATAGGGCGTCAAGCAGTCCGTACCTTGATTGACAAATTGGAAACTTCTGGTAATAAAGGAGAAAACGTCCAATTGGTTTTACCCATGTATGAGTAATTTGCACTAATCGTAAGATAGTATAAGGGAATCAGAGAAAAAGTCATTGTTTATATCTGATAAGACGTCTACGTTTGTAAAAAAAATAAATAACAAAATTGAATAAAGAGGTAAGGAGTTATATATCAAATGGTATATAACGAGTTGTGTAGAACTTTATATCAATATTGTTATTTTTTTCATACTTAACTTAACTGGTTAAGTTGAACGATAGAAAACATAATACCATGAAATATGAAAAGACAGTTTATTTTTTTAGTATGTACCTTCATTCTATCTGTAAGTGCATTGAAGGCTCAGATCGCGGCTATAGATGTAGATAAAGGAGCCGATGAGGCGGCAGTAGAGGATATAATCATTGTTTTCAAAATGCACTTTGACATTGGTTATACCGACTGGTCTGAGTCTATTTTACAGAAATACACAACCTCTATGATGGATGAAACATTGCGGTCGGTAAAGGAAACCTCAAAATTGCCTAAGGAGGAACAATTTGTCTGGACTCTTCCCGGATGGCCGATGAAGTATATTATGGAAAATACTTCTGAAACTTATAAATCAGGAATTGAAAAAGCATTGCAGGATGGACGTTTTAGAGTTCACGCACTTCCCTTCACATTTGAAACTGAATCGAGTGATCTGGAGACATTGGTACGGGGAATGTCTTATTCTTCGCAGATAAACCGGAAGTATAGTCAGCCATTGGTGCGTGGTGCTAAACTAACAGATGTTCCCAGCCATTCATGGATACTTCCTACGTTATTGACACAGGCCGGTGTGAAAATTTTGCATATCGGCTGTAATCCGGGGTCTGTATCACCGGATATACCGACTTTGTTCTGGTGGGAGGGACCGGATGGTTCGAGATTATTAACTTTTAATTGGGCGGAATATTATGGTTCGGGTGTGTTGCCTCCGGCTACATGGAAATATAAGACGTGGTTGGCAATGATACATACACATGAGAATACAGGGGCTCCGTCACCCGAAGATGTTGCAGCTGTTTTGAAAGAAGCTCATGAAAAAGCTCCTAATGCCCGGATACGGATCGGCCAGTTGGAAGATTTCTATGATGCTCTGATGAAGGAAAATCCGTCATTGCCTGTTGTCAGGGGAGATATGCCGGATACCTGGATTCATGGTTATATGTCGATGCCTAAAGAGGTAAAGATCAATAAATCCATGCAACGCATCATCTATAATACGGAAACGTTGAATACATTACTGAAGCAATGGAATATAACCTCTGAACCGGTCGAGCCTTATGTCGAAAAGGCGATTGAACAATCTTTATTGTTTGATGAACATACATTCGGACTGGCGATGAGTCACGGGCATCAGGAGTTTTGGAAATATGGGGATGATTTTACTATTGCCAGGGCACAAGGTCAGTACGATTTTGTTGAAACTTCCTGGTATGAAAAAGGGAACCGGGCATACCGGGCTGAACAATATATTGTTCCTTCTTTACGGAAAGATTTGAAGAAACTTGCTCAGAATGTAGATATTAAAGGACGTAAAGTCGTTGTATACAACCCTCTTCCCTGGAAACGTTCCGGTTCCGTCGCTTTTCATATGGGAGTATATAAAAAGAATTTCCAGGTTTATGGTTTGAAGGATGAATCGACAGGAAAGATCATGCCGGCATATAACGATTATAATCACCTGTCTTTTTATGCGGAAGAGGTCCCTTCTTTAGGCTATAAAACATATACATTGATAATAACTCCGCTTTCTGAGGATTCCCGAACTTCCCGTATCGATGAGGCAAAAGCAGTTTTGGAAAACAAATATTTCAAGATAGAAATAAACAGGGAAAACGGTGCATTACTTTCTGTATGGGACAAACGACAGCAGAAAGAAATGGTCGACAAGAAAAATGAATACGGATTCGGGGAGTATATTCATGAGAAATTCGGTCAGGAGGAGATCAACCGGTATAATGCCAGCTATGTAAAACCGGGACATCATGGTTGGGCGGACCAGGAAATGGGACGGCCAGAGAATCCTGATTTGAAATATGAGATGATAAAAGGTAAATTGATAAAAGTCAAATATTCACAGACTGCTCATTCGGTTAGTGCCACCGCATTCTGCCGGACCGGTTCCGGAGATAACTATACATTGACCTATACATTGGAAGACAATTCTCCCTATCTGGAAATATGCTGGGGAATACGGAATAAACCGGTCGAATCCCAGCCGGAAGGTGGTTGGCTTGCTTTTCCGTTCAATTTATCGAATCCTTCATTCAGATTAGGCAGAACCGGTGGTGTCGTCAATCCGGCGACAGATTTTATCAAAAATACCAATCATGATTATTTCTTTCTGAATACAGGTTTGGCTGTTCTTGATGATCAGGGGAAAGGATTTGGATTAAACACTCCGAATGCTCCGGCTGTCAGTTTGGATCGTCCCGGTCTGTTCCGTTTCTCCGGAGAATTTATCCCCCGGAGGCCGAATGTTTTTGTCAACCTTTTTAATAATCAATGGGGAACAAATTTCACGGAATGGATAGAAGGTGGTTTATCAGCTAAAGTATATCTATGGTCGGTCGATAAATACAGTCATGAGGCATCCTTGATAACACCTACGGAAGAAACCCGTGTTCCTTTGATGGCTACTTATACAGAGAATAACGGAGGCAACTTACCGGTCTCATCCGAAGGTATCAGATTGTCTAAGAAGGGGGTATTGGTTACTGCTTTCGGACAGGATCCGGACGGAAATGAAGGTTTGTTGCTACGTGTATGGGAACAAGCTGGCGAATCCGGCAGCTTGACACTTTATTTACCGGCAGGTCTGAAAGTGACTAAGGCAGTACCTGTCAATCTCCGGGGAGAGATAAAGGGAGAACCTGTACCGGTAAGAGCAGGAAAAATAGAGTTTGAATTAGGAGCTTATGCACCTGCAAGTTTCATTTTAAAATAAAAGAAAAGCATGAATACATTTAAACCTGATTACAGAAATATCCTGAAAGTACTGTATAATCAGAAACCAGACTATTTGCCGTTATACGAGCATAATATCGATGCCCCGTTTGTTTCTAAATGTATCGGGGAAGAATTATCATTGAATGGACGTAAGAGTCGTTCCGACCTGGATGAATATTTTAGAAAATATATTTCTTTCTGGAAGGAAAATACCTATGACGCATTCAGCTATGAAGCGGCTATCTGTGAAATTCTTCCCGGGCATGGTGCTATCTTAGGGGGAATGCTGGGACCGATTCAAACTCGTGATGATTTTGAAAAATACCCCTTTGATGATATTCCCCGTATTTTCTGGGAAACATACGGTCCGAGGTTGGATGCTATCCGTAGAATGATGCCGGCTGGAATGAAAGCTTACGGAGGTTGCGGATATGGTGTTTTTGAAACAGCTCAGGACTTGGTCGGTTATGAGAGCCTCTGCGTGATGCAGTATCTGGATCCGGAACTTTTTGCTGATTTGTTCCTGAAGATTGGAGAGTTGTATGAAACCTTATGGACTAAAATGCTGGAAGATTATGACGATCTTTTTGTTTTTTACCGTATGGGAGATGATTTAGGACATCGCATGGCGACAATGCTTGAACCGGATACGATCCGTCAGTTTGTTCTGCCTCAGCATAAGAAGGTGATCGATATTGTACACCGGAAGAACAAGAAATTCCTGTTGCATTGTTGTGGTAATATTAAAGAGATCATGCCGGATATTCTTCAGAATGGAATAGACGCCAAACATTCGAATGAGGATCAGATATGTCTTTTTGATGAATGGATCGATAATTATGCGGATAAGATAGGTTTGTTTGGCGGATTTGATATGAACTATCTGATCCTGAATCCGTATGACATGGTTTTTAATAAAGTGTTGGAAGAAGGAACAAGGTTTCGTGAAAAGGCTAACGGGTATGGACTGGGGTCGGGTAATTCAATACCGGATTACATGCAGATTGAAGGATTTTATGCTATGGTCGATGCAGTAAAAGAGATAAGAAGAAGAGAACAATTAACTAGATAAAGAATAATATGGAAAACACATTAGACAGAATTGCGCTTTGCGTTGAAGTTGGCAAAATCAATGCCAAAACTCCTTATCCTCCGACAATGAAAGGAGAAGACGGAGCAGATGAATTGACACAGAAGGCCTTGGAGCAGGGGTATTCTCCAAACGACATTTTAACAAAAGGATTGATTGTCGGTATGAATAATATCGGTGTAAAGTTTAAGGAAAACAAAGTCTTTGTACCTCAGGTTCTGATGAGCGCGAAAGCTATGAGCGGAGGTATGCAACATTTGAAAAAATATTTCAATGATGGCTCTGTTAAGCGCAAGGGGAAGCTGATCATTGGTACGGTAAAAGGTGATTTGCATGACATCGGCAAAAACCTTGTTTGTATGATGGTGGAGGGTAACGGATACGAAATCATTGATCTGGGAGTGGATGTCCCGGAAGAGAAATTCGTAGAAGCAGTCCGTGAAAATCCGGACGCTTTTGTCGGAATGTCTGCCTTGTTGACGACGACAATGGTGAATATGGAATCAATCAATGCTGCAATAAAGGCTGAGTTTCCTCAAGTGAAAACATTTATAGGAGGAGCACCTGTGAGTAATGATTTTGCCCGGAAAATAGGGGCTGACTATTATACGGAAGAGCCTCAGCGACTAGTGGAAGTCTTAAACCAGTTAACATCAAATTAATATGACATCAAGAGAGCGTTTTTTGACAGCATTGTCGGGTGGAGTACCCGACAGAATTCCTATTACGGAACATTTGTTCAGTTTGAAATTACTGAAGGAGCTTCTAGGGTATACGACAGTCCTATATGATGGAAAAGCGCAGGCAAAACTGGCAACAAAACTAGGTATCGATGCTATCTGGACACCTATTAATGGTTTTTGTGGTATCGAAGAAACACCTCATGAACCGAATGAAATTTATAAAGATGAGTGGGGCGTCACTTATCAGAAGAACGGTTGGCCGATCATCGCACAGATCGATACGCCGGTAAAAAGCCGTGAAGACTGGGAGAAGTACAGTTTACCTCCGGTTGATACGTCTTACCGGATCAATATCCTCAAGGATGTGAAAGCCGCTAATACAGAAAATCTGGCTGTTGTTTTGGGAGTTTTAGGACCGTTTACTATGTTGTCGTGGTATATTATGGATTTTGAAACACTGGCTATTACCATGTATACCGATCCGGAAATGGTTCATGAAATAAATGAAGCCGTACTGAAATGGACACTGGATGTTATTAGTCTGACAGCAGAAGAAGGTGGAGTGGATTGTGTACAAATATCAGATGACTGGGGCGGAACGAATTCTTTACTGATTTCTCCGGATGATTTCCGTACCTTCTTTATCCCTTATTTCAGACGTTTGGTTGCCGGTATTAAAAAGTTGGGGCTACCGGTCATCATGCATAATGACGGAAGAATATGGGATGTACTGGATGACCTGGTCGACTGTGGCATCAACGGACTTCATCCGGTTGAAAGAGCTGCTGGTATGGAACTGAAAAAAGTGAAGGAAAAATACAAAGGGCAGTTGACACCTATCGGTAATATCAACAACAAAGTGACAATGGCCTCGTCCAATCCCGAGGATGTTCGTAAGGAAGTACTGGAATGTATCAGGGAAGCTGCTGCCGACGGAGGATATATCATCTCGACAGATCATAGTATCCACGATCTGATCCCGACGGAGAATGTACGGTGTTTGATAGATACGATTAAGGAATATGGGAAATATCCTATTGTTTTAAATTTCTAGCGGACAAAATAGGGAGTTCTTGATTAAATTGCAAAGTGGAGGTAAATTGGCTTTACTGAATTCGTATGGACGAAGTGATGATCGTCCTGTTAGTATCCCTTATCTCGGGGAAATAGTGAATTGTGAATACCTGGTTCTTCCTTGGGGCTAATAGGATAGAGCCGCCGGAAATATTTATAAAATAGTTCCGGCGGCTTTGGGGGTTTTGGGGGTGTCTGTGTGTCTACTAAACAAAAATGTAGAAAATGGACGAGAAACAAATACCATATGAGTTACTGGCTAAATATTTATCCCGACAATGTACATCAACTGAGCGGGAGGAAATAGACCGTTGGCTAAAGGAAGATTCCGATCACCATATTCTATTGGAAAAGTTACGAAGACAATGGGAAGGAGCACGCATAGATACTTCTGCATTTGTCGTACCGGATAAAGCGGCTGTTTGGAATAATATCCAGAATCGTATTCAGCGTAAGATCAAGCAGGTTCCGATGTATTCCCGTTCGTTATTGATCCGTGTTTCTACTGTGGCGGCTGTTATAGCGTTAGTTCTTGGATTTTCATTGTCTTTTTTATTTAATAATCAGGATGAATCCTGGCAGGCAGCTCAGTTTGAAAATGTGATAATGGCCCCTCCCGGACAAAAAACACAGCTTGTCCTTCCTGACGGAACGCTTGTCTGGCTGAACTCCGGATCGCGTTTGTCATATAATTATCAATATAGTACGCGTGACCGTGTCGTTAACCTGGAAGGGGAGGCTTTCTTTGATGTGAAAAAAGATACTCAATATCCTTTTATAGTAAAGGCAGGAGAAGTCGATGTCAAAGTACATGGAACGGCTTTTAATGTCAGTGCCTATGCCGATGAAGAAAATATCATGGTTGCCTTGCTTCGCGGAAAGGTCAGTCTGTTGTCGGCTGCCGATCAAAACGTATTGACGTATTTATCACCGGATCAAATAGCGACGGTATCAAAGATGAATTTATCCTGCCGGGTAGAATCCTGTGATGCAGAGATCGAATCCAGTTGGCATCATAATTTATTGAAATTTGATGGAATACCGGCGGGAGAAGTCTGGAAGAAACTGGAACGTTGGTATGGCGTGGATATTACGTTATCGAATATCGATCCGTCCAGGGTTTATTGGTTTACGGTTAAAACAGAATCATTGACGGATTTATTGGAGATGATTAATAAAATAACTCCAATAGAGTATAAATTGAACGGAAAGGAGGTGACGATCAGATATAAATAGGAGTGAGTTTTTTATTAAACGTATCCTGCCTTATGCGTAAAAGGCACAGAGACCCCTAATCTCCATGCCTTTTGAAGTATATATACTTCTTAGGTTATTCTGTCTGTACAGACAGAATAAATAGTCGATATACAACTGGCAAAGATATAATAATTTTATAATCTTAAAGCTATTACGTATGTTTAAATTGAAATGGAAGTTACTTCCGATTTTAGTCACGTTATTTTTATTTAACTCTGCTTATGCCCAAAGTGTAAAGATTGATCTATCCGTTAAGAACGTGTCACTGAGGCAATTTATTAAACAGATAGAAACGAAAACAGATTACACCTTTATGTTGGATCAGACGGTTGACCAGTCACAAAAGATCACAGTAGATGCCCGTCAGGAAAGTCTGGATGCTATTTTGAAAAAAGCCCTTGCCGCGAAACAAATCAGTTATGAGATCGTAGGAAAACAAATTATTTTGAAATTACCAGGGAATACACAGAGTAACCAATCGAGAAAAATCAGTGGTACGGTAAAAGATCAGAATGGAGAGTCTATTATCGGTGCTAATGTATCTGTAAAAGGTATGACTACCGGTACCATTACTGATGTTGATGGTAATTTTATGTTAGAGGCTTCCAGTGATGCAGTTATTGTTGTTTCGTATATAGGATATGTCTCTCAGGAGATAAAATCCGGTAATAAAATGCAATTGAATATTGTATTGAAAGAAGACTTACAAAATCTGGATGAGGTGGTGATTGTGGGATACGGAACTCAGAAAAAAGTAAATTTGACAGGAGCTGTGGCTTCAGTAAAAGGTGAAGAAATCACTAAGCGACCAGTTGTGAATGCTGCTAATATGTTGCAGGGGTTGATGCCTGGTGTACAGGTTACTCAATCAACAGGCCAGCCAGGAAGTAGTACAAATATTCAAGTACGAGGAATGGGTACATTCAGTGATGCGGGTTCGAAGCCTCTTATTTTGATTGATGGAGTGGAAGGTGATATGAATAAACTTGATCCGAACGTGATCGAATCGGTATCTGTCTTAAAAGATGCTGCTTCGGCTTCTATCTATGGTTCTCGTGCGGCAAATGGTGTAATCTTGATAAAAACCAAAGATGGAGGTAATAAGGATGGAAAGGTAAGTGTTTCTTACAATTTTAATTATGGAATCCATACTCCAACTAAAATGCTTGATCTTGTTACTAACTCTGCGGATTATATGGAAGCTTACAACACTTTCCGTGTAAATAATAATTATGGAGTGGCATTGCCGGAAGCCATGTATTCTCAGGAGGAAATCGATAAATATCGGAATGCTACCGATCGTAATTTATATCCAAACTACGACTGGATTGGTAATTTTATCCAATCAGCACCAACACAAATGCACAATATCAGCGTCAGCGGTGGAGATAAAACACGTTATAACCTATCATTGGGATACTTTAATGAAAAAGGTACTATGGAAGCTTTCCAGTATAAACGGTATAATGGACAGTTGAATGTCGTATCCGATGTAAGTAAAAGATTGAAGCTGGGAGGTAATATTATATTCAGCAAGGGAGATAGAAAAGAAGAGATAAGTGGCACAACAAATTACTTTTTATGCGTGACATCTCAGGCTCCAACTTATATGCCTACTTTGGCTGATGGTAGCGGAAGATATACATGGCGTGCTTATGAACATGAAATGTGTAACTGGAATCCGTATTATAAGCTGAAAGAAGAGACAAAACAAATAGATGAATATAATTTCTCTGCCCAGGTATGGTCTGATTTTGAGATTATCGATGGCTTACACTGGAATGTAAAGGGAGCTACTAATTATTCTACTATACAACAATCAGCTTTCTCTGCCCAGAATATTTGTTTGTTACTTTACAGGGACGATACGGTAAGGGGATATGACCAGCCATCTCATTTGGATAAGAAAAACGAACAGACCTTCTATACCAATTTACAAACCTATCTGGAGTATTCTAAAAAATTCAAGAAACATGAAGTAGGTGCTATGTTTGGATATAGCAATGAAGAAAATCGTTATAACTGGTTATCTGGATACAGACAGAATTTCTCTTCTCCTCAGACACCGGAAATCAATGCGGGAAGTCCGACAGGACAAACCAACGGCGGTAAAAGCGAATCCTGGGCTATGCAATCATTATTTGGTCGCGTAAATTATATATTCAATGATCGTTATTTGTTTGAGGCTAACTTGCGTTATGATGGAACTTCTCGTATGGCTTCCGGAAATCGTTGGGGAGTATTCCCTTCTTTCTCTGCTGGGTGGCGTATCTCAGAAGAAAGTTTTATGGAGCCGGCTAGATCATGGTTGAATAACCTGAAACTTCGTGGGTCATGGGGTAAACTTGGTAATCAGAATATTGGTATATATCCTTATCAGGCTATGTTGGATTTTACCGGAGCATATCCGTTTGATGATGCTAATCTGTCTCAGGGAGTAGCACAAAAAAAATTGAATAATTATAATATCAAATGGGAGACTACAACAACTACCAATATCGGGGTAGATATGATGGCATTCAACAAATTGTCTGTAACATTTGAAGTGTATAAGAAATTAACGGAAAATATACTTCGTGAAGCACAGGTTAATGCGTTGGTTGGTTTAGATGCACCGATTATTAATAGCGGTTCGATGCAGAATATCGGTTTTGACTTGGATATCAAATGGCAGGATCGAATTAATGAAGGAATCTTCAAAGGACTTTCTTACGGGGCAGGCTTAGTACTGGGAAGCTTTAAAAATAAGCTAGTTAAGTTCGGTACATGGGAAGATGGAAATAATGTCATGAAAGAAGAAGGACGTCCGTGGAATACATTTTATTTATTGCAAGCAGACGGAATCTTCCAATCAGAAGAAGAAATTGCAGCAGCTCCCAAGCAATTCGGTGAAAATACACAACCTGGTATGTTACGTTATAAAGATATAGATAACAACGGGGTGATTGATAATGACGACCGTGTTCCTATGGAAAAAGGTGTATTCCCTTCTTGCACGTATGGATTCAACCTGAACGCAGAATGGAAAGGAATCGATTTATATGCTTTCTTCCAGGGGGTTGCCGGATCGAAAGTGTATGTAACAGGTTGGGGAATTCAACCGTTCCAGCAAGGAACTGCTCCTACCAAAGATCAGTTGGCTAAAGCATGGACTCCTGAAAACCATTCGAATACTCATGTGATGTTGGGAGATCCTCTTTCTTATAATCATCCTTCCACTTATTTGTTGCAGGATAATTCCTATTTAAGATTGAAAACACTTCAAGTTGGTTATACATTGCCACAAAATTGGACGTCTAAGGTTGGGTTGAATAAAATTCGTTTTTATTTCTCTGGCGACAACTTATTAACATTTACCAACTATGAAGGACTTGATCCGGAAAGATCAGGAAGTGGAACTTTCCTGGCTTATCCGCAAAACAAAGTAATATCCTTTGGTTGTAACATTATCTATTAACACAATAAAGAATAAACAATGAAAAAACTAAATATACAAGTCGGAATTGTAGCGTTGTGTTCCCTGTTATTAGTAGGTTGTTCTGAAGATTTTATGAATAAACAACCTTCTGATCAACTCTCTAGTGAGACTTTTTATAAAAGTAAAGGTGATTTTGATATGGCTTTAACAGCTTGCTACGGTACATTGCAAAACCATGAATTATACACATGGTCTGTTCCTTATATGGAATGCATGACGGATAATGGGTATACTTATCAAAATTATTTATCAAGTACTACTATTTCGCAAGGGCCTGTCAACTCGACATCTGGAGGAATTGATAGAATTTATAATGCTCAATATAAGAATATAGTTCGTTACAACATCTTTTTGAAAAACCTAGATGAATATGTAGGTAGTGATATTACTGAAAGTGAACAAAATCAGATGGAAGCAGAAGTCAGATTGATGAGAGCTATTTCTTATTTGGATTTATATTGTTATTATGGTTCTGTACCATTGGTTCTTGAACCATTAACTTATGAGACTCAGGATCAACCACGTGCAGAATCTACAGAGATATATAATCAGGTTATTACTGATGTTGATTTTGCAATAGCGAATCTATCAGATCATTCTTATAATGATGGAAAAGGACATCTTGTGAAAAATGCAGCACAGGTTATAAAAGCACGAGCTTTGCTTTTTGAAGCTTATGATGATAATGGTGTGGCTAAACAGGATATCATGTCTGAAGTGAAACAAATTACCAGTGATATTATTAATACTGGATATTATCAAATTGCTTTGACATATAGGGCTTTATTCTGTGAAGATCAGGGGGAACAAAAAAATAATCCGGAATATATATTTGCGGTAAATTATTTAGGTCCTAATAACAATGCAACCAGTTTTCATGATTGGGGTGTATTTGTTAATTATATTGGTACGGCTGATGCTGGTGGTGGTATTAATCCTCTAAAAAATCTGGTGAATGAATATGATTTTAAAGATGGTACATCTTTCTCTGAAAGTAATTCTCTATATAATCCGGATAATGTCTATGAGAACAGAGATCCACGTATGGCTAAAACAATGTTTTCCGGTACATGTGCTTTTGAAAATGGTTTTACTCATAAACCTTCCGGGGCTACTTTCACAGATTACTATTTCTGGAAAATCATATCTGAAGATGATGCCCGCAATCCACGAGGTAACAATTGGTCTTCAAACTGGCCGTTGATGCGATACGCTGAAGTGCTGTTGATGTATGCAGAAGCAGCCAATGAAGTAGATGGTCCTACGGATGCTGTGCGAAATGCAATAAACCAGGTAAGGGATAGAGCGGATGTAAAGATGCCCGCTATTCCGGCCGGTCTGACAAAAGATCAGATGCGTGAGAAAATCCGTAAGGAACGCCGCATCGAATTATGCTTCGAAGGTTTCCGTTTCAATGACTTGAAACGATGGAAAATTGCAGAAGAACGTCTGAATATGACGGCAGAGCAGGCTGTTGTAGCCCGGAAATTTGAGAAACGTAATTATCATTGGCCTATTCCTCAGACTGAGATAAATAAGAGTAATGGCATTTTGAAACAAAATCCCGATTATCAATAGAATAAATAGAGTGTGTCTGTTATCATTTAGGAGAGAGGCACACTCTTCTTTTAAAAATCCGTGAGGAAATCTCATAGACATGAAATCGCAATAATAATCCACAGAATAGGCAATTATTTGCTATTCTTGTGAATGGTAAATGCTGTTATATTTGAAACAGTCTTATTTGAGTCTTAATCTTTAAACAATATGAATAATAAATTAGTAATCTGTTTGGCTGCATGCAGTATGTTGTCGTTTTCTGCTTGTAGCAATGGGGATGGATTGCCGGAAAGTCAGGCAGAAAATATCATAGGAAAACACACTATCCGTTTTACGGCACCTCCGAAGCGGATACCCGCACCGCATTCGGTCGATGCTCCTTTGTTGGGGAATGGTTTTACCGGGGTTGCCTTGTCGGGAACGCCGGAGTCGCAGGTCTTTTATGTTGCCAGGAATGATTTCTGGAGACTGAAGTCTGCTTTGGACGAATCATTTCCACTTGTCCTGGGTAAGATAGAACTGGATATCCCTCAATTGAAAGATGCCTCCTATTTGGTGGAACAACAGCTATATGATGCCGTATCGACCGCCCGTTTTACCCAAGGAGATATTTCCGTTTCCTATAAAGCCTTTGTTCCTGCTACGGAAGATATGCTGATTGTGGATTTGAATATGGAAGGGGATGGTTCTGTGGAAGGTTCTGCCGGAATATCTTTCTTGGGGAAAGAAGAACAGATTTATAATCCGCCTCGTGAACGGATATTCCCCGATGTCAGGGAGCATGAGACGAAACCGAATGGTATCGAGTATCTGTCCCGTGCCTTTGTAGACTCTGTCGATATACCGACTAAAGGAGCTATGGCGTTACGGGTGAGCGGATCTACGGATGGCAAATTCACCCTGGAACCGGGAAAAACGGTTCGTTTGGTGTGTGCCTTCTCCAGTAATTTCAAGAGTGACGATTGCGTGGCTACCGTCATAAAAAAAGTAGAAGATTTTACTCCGGCACGACAGGCTGAAATAGAGAAAAGCCATCGGGAATGGTGGCGGAATTATTGGGAAAAATCGTATGTCAGCATACCGGATAGTGTAATAGAAAAACAATATTATCTATCTCTTTACGGTATGGGCGCCTGTAGCCGGGATATTGATTTTCCACCCTCTATTTTTGGTACCTGGATCACGAAGGAACGCCCTTACTGGAATGGAGACTATCATCTGAACTATAACCATATGGCCCCTTATTATGCGCTTTATTCAGCTAACAGAATCGAGCAGGCAGATCCCTATTATATGCCTTTATTAGCTTCCATAGAACGGGGTAATTATTATTCGGAGAAAGTCACTGGCATTCCGGGGGGCATTTTGCTGCCTGTAGGTGCGGGACCATTAGGTGTTGAGACGACCCGCAGGACTCCGTTCATGGATACCTATTATTATGACTGGATTAAAAGTGGAAATATAGAAGACGAAGGTATGTTTTGGGGACAAAAAAGCAATTCAGCTTATGCGGTTGTTAATATGTCTATGCAGTTTTATCATACCTGGGATGAAGCCTATACCCGGAAAGTGTATCCTTTCGTAAAAGGGGTTGCCACCTTTTGGGAGAATTACCTGACGCGTGAAGGTGACCGCTATGTCATTTATAATGATGCGATCCATGAAGGTACGGTCGGGACGATGAATCCGATTCTTTCATTGGGACTGGTGCGGATGGTGATGCAGACCGTTTCTGACATGAGCGCTCTTTTGGGAGTCGATGAAGAAAAGAGAACGCAGTGGCAGTTTATCAAAGAACATCTTCCCGATTATCCGTTGCAGGAGCGAAACGGTAAGACAGTCTTCCGGTATACGGAAAAAGGTTGCGACTGGTGGGACGGAAACACTCTGGGAATCCAGCATATTTATCCCGCAGGCCAGATCGGTCTGAATAGTGATCCCAAGTTGCTGGAGGTTGCTTATAACACAGTCGATGAAATGCAACGTTGGCTGGATTCTAATGGAAGTAACAGCTTTTTCCCGGCAGCCGTGCGGATCGGTTATAAGCCGGATAGTATCCTGGCTCGTTTGAACACTTATTCAAAACATACTTACCCGAATGGCTTTCAGCTAAATAACCCGCATGGTATCGAAAACTGGAGCACGGTACCCAATACGATCAACGAAATGCTCTGTATGGGACATCAGGATATTGTCCGTGTCTTTCCTGTATGGCCTCGCGATAAGGACGCGTCGTTCCATCAGATTCGGGTAGAAGGTGCCTTTTTGGTTTCTAGTGAACTGAAAGGCGGAGCAGTCACTTCTTTGACTCTTGTTAGTGAGAAAGGTCGCGATTTAACTTTACAGAATCCGTGGAAAGGTAAGAAAGTCGAGATTACAGACCCGGTTGCCGGTAAGAGAACCGTGGACGGTGATTTTATAAAAATGAAGACAGAGGCCGGTCAGACGTACTTGTTTACAATGGCCGAATAAAATTAAGTCCTATGAAAATACGAAATATAAGCATAGCTATTTTGTGCATACTTCCTTTTCTTGTGAGAGGTCAGGCTCCGGAGGAATATAATCCCCATGTAAAAGAAATAATAGTCATCTGTAAAACTCATTTTGACATAGGTTTTACACATCGTGTAAAAGATATCGTTAATTACTATCAGACAGATATGATAGATAATGCGTTTAAGGCAATGGATGCTTCCGGAGATCTTCCGAAAGAGCAGCAATTTGCCTGGACACTTCCCGGATGGGTTCTGTCGAAGACGATGGAGGATTGGGACGGGCAGAATCCTGAACGGAAAAAGAAGCTGGAGGAAAAGTACAGATCAGGACAGATCATCTCTCATGCATTGCCGTTTACTATCACATCTGATATCTGTGGATTGGAAGAGATGGTGAGAGGATTGGGCTTTTCTTCTGCGTTAAGCCGTAAGTATGACCTACCGCTTTCCCGTTCCGGTAAACTGACGGATGAACCATCGCATACGGGGGCTTTGGCTACGGTTCTGGCTAATGCAGGTGTTAAGTTTTTACATATTGGCTGTAACTGGCCCAGTGGATTTGTTAAAACTCCAGGGCTGTTTTGGTGGGAAGGTCCTGATGGATCGCGTGTTCTAACCCTATATTCTCCTATCTATGGAACTAGTTACGGCCTGTATCCTGAAGCATGGACAAGCCCTGACGATCCGATGATCGGGAAAAACCTGATACCGGCAAAAGACTGGCCTTATAAGGTCTGGCCCGCCATATTAGTTACGGGTGATAACTCCGGACCTCCTACCGGCGAACAAATAAAAGCCATGTTTGAAGAAATAAAGGCAAAGATGCTCGGTGTCAATGTACACATGGGTACGATGGATGATTTTTATGATGCAATGATGCAGGAGAATCCTGTATTACCCGTTGTAAAATCGGCTATGCCGGATACCTGGGTACATGGAGTGATGTGTGACCCCGGAGGTGTTCGTTTGTCACGTGAAGTCCGTTCGCTTATTTCTTCAGCAGAGGCATTGAATACACAGCTTAAATGCTGGGGTGTTGAAATGCCGTCTGTTTCCAAAGAGGTAGCAAATGCGTATGAAAAAATTGCTTTGTACGGGGAACATACCTGGGGAGGGTCCAAAGCGATAAGTGCTTATGGCGAAGCATTCTGTAAGTTGCCGGCTGAAGAATATAAAGATTTGGAAGCATCCTGGGAAGATAAGACCGATTATATCCGTGATGCGTCTGAAATTACGCAGGCTATAGCAACGTACGATCTGGCTTGTCTGGCTAAAAATGTGAAACGGAACAGTACCTCTTATGTCGTATATAATCCTTTACCCTGGGTTCGTTCCGGATTGGTGAAGGTTGGTAATCGGGTGATGTTTGTGAAGGATATTCCTTCCTGTGGCTATCGGACTATCCCAATGGACAATCCGGATGAGAGTATGCATGAAAGTAAATCAGCTTCCATAGA
>NZ_CAJJWO010000035.1 GCF_905196875.1 uncultured Parabacteroides sp.
AATGACTAGAAAAAACGATCGTTTATTTTAGTCAATATTTTATTGTTAAAATGCAAATGAAATAATCTAATATAGTGTTAATATTTTATTATAACATCTGGTATGCGATATAAAAGTAATTATACGGTTGTTTTTCATGTTATTATGCTAATCTGTCATGAGGTGTTTATTTGGCTTTGTAGTCTTAAAAGTATCATTATTGCGATATTGATTATCAGTTCATTATGTAAATTGAATTGTCAAAATATAGCTGTGAAAACAAATGTACTTTATGATTTGACATCTTCTTTGAACATTGGTGGAGAAATAAAATGCAAAGGTGCCTATTCTATCAGTTCGATTATCAGTTATAACCCGTGGACTTTTGCTGATAATAAAAAGATGAAACATCTGCTTATACAGCCGGAATTCAGAAAATGGTTTGATGAAGTTTTTCAGGGTAATTTTGTGGGTATACAGGCTCATTATGCGCGTTTTAATTGGGGAGGAATATTGTCCGATTATCGTTTTCAGGGAAGTCTGGTCGGTGCCGGAATTTCTTACGGATATCAATGGATGATTAGTCCACTATGGAACCTGGAAGCTAGTATTGCTTTGGGTTATGCTTATCTGAGTTATGATAAATATGGGCAGGAAAAAGGAACACCCCGTATAGAAAAGGCACATACCAATTATGTAGGACCGACACAAATAGGTATATCTCTAATTTATTTTATACAATAAAAAAACAATAAATATGAAAAACAATCCGCTCGTGTTGTTGGGCTTATTTTTTATTTGCAACTCCTTATATGCAAAGGATATTGATGTGGAGATAAAATCGCAGTCATGTTTTGTGAAAGGTGATTCGTTGATGGTATCGGTAAAATGTATTATCAATACTCATGATTTCACATCAGACGAATCGTTTACCATTATTCCTGTGATAAAAGAGAACAGGCAAGAAAAAGAACTTGCTCCTGTCTTGCTGAACGGTAAAAAAAGACATCGCATCTATGAACGGAACCGTGTATTGAATAAACGAAAAGGTATTGAAGGGGAGAAATATTTTCTTGTCAGGGAGCTGTCGGGGGAATACCCTTGTGAAGTGATTTATAACACTTCTATTGTTTCCGAAAATTGGATGCGTATGCCGGAACTGTTTTTGAAAGTAAACAAGCTGGCTTCTTCCGGGGAAATTGTTCAGGAAACGGTCGGTCTGAAAGAATCGGGAAGGTCACCGGAGGTAAAGAAAGTTACTGCCACCAATGATGTTACACTTTCGCCGAAGGTTTCGGATGTATCCGGTTTAAAAGCTTCATACATTTCTCCGGAAAGTGATGCGACCGATGTCCGGAATCAGAAAGAATTGAATTTTAACGTGGAAGAGGCCAGGGTGGTAGCTGAAATGAATCCCCAGATGCTTTCTTTACGCGAATTGTATATGGTGGCATTGAGCTATAAAAATGAACCGGGGAAATTTTATCGGATAATAGAAACGAGTGTAAATATTTACCCGGCTCATCCGGTAGCCAATCTGAATGCGGCTGCAGCTGCTATCGAGCAGGGCAACTGGCAGGTAGCTGGGGAGTATCTGCGGATGGCACCCCATGAAACCCTGGCTTATAAAAATTGTAAAGGGGTGTATGAGTTGATGACCGGGAATCTGTATGAAGGTATTCGTCTGCTGAAAGCGGCAAAAGCGGAAGGATCGGAAGAGGCCAGTATGAATTTAGCCGCATTTTTTGAGAATAATAAACGTCATTGAATGTATAATTATTTACTAAGTGCTTTTATCATATGAAAAACAACTTTTTTGTAAAATCAGCATGGCTGTTATGCCTGGTATTGGGCTTGTCGGGATGTATTAACGATGCAGATGTATTGCCGGAAGATAATTCCGGCTTTGTAGACGAGGGAGAAGGAAATGTCCGGTTTACTTTTGTCGTTCCTAACAGTTCTTCATCCAAAGCCGGCGGGGCGGAAACTTCGGGTATTTATGAAACCGGTAACGCCAATGAGTATAATGTAAAATCGCTTGCCGTCTATCTGTTTAATTCGGATACGAAGGCATTATATAGAAAGATCTCGCTGGAGAATATAACCCGTACGGCGGGACCACAGGTTTCGGAAAATGCTTCTTCCGGAAACCAGAGCGAGCATATCGTAAAGTATACAGCCAACAGGGTACTGATAGACCCGGGGACATATGATATTTTAACTATAGCCAACGGGGATGTGACAGGCTCTTTCAATACCGAGAATGAGTTTATCAATCTGGTGGACAAATCCACTTATAAAGATGGTTTTGGGGTTTTAACTGAGGATGGTACCTTATTGATGACAGGGCGTGCCGACAATAGTGGCTTGTATGAAGGGACTACGGATTCGAATTTAAAAGTAACCGTTCGTGAAATCTTACCGAACGAAGATCCTGTAATTGTAACGATTAACCTGGAGCGGGCTATGGCTAAGGTATTGGTCGGACAGTCGAAAGAGAAATACGATCTGACGACCGGCGATGGTGGTAAATATGTTTCCATCAGCCTGTCCGGATTCCAGTATATCAACTTAAGCCGTTGGTTTTACACCTTCCGTCATACAGCAGTCCTGACCGCAAACCGAGCTCCTTCTTCCTATACCATTACAAACGGAAATTTCGGAGAGATAAATCCCACTAACGGCTATGTGATCGATCCCTATTTCTTCTCGAAAACGATAGACGGAGCTAATGGTTTCGATAATGCGGATGGATATTATGCTTACCCATTGAAGACGGTTGCTGAAAACTGGCAGTCTGTACCGGTTAATTCGTATCACGGTTTTTACTGTCTAGAAAACTGTATGTTTAAAACGAACCAGTTGAATGCTTATTCTACCGGAGTGAGGTTTAAAGCTAGTTTTACACCTACCACTCTTTGGGGAGAGAATAAGGTAGAGACTGATGCGAGACCTGATGTGATTTATTATGCGAACTATAAATTTTATACCAGTATCCAGGCTATGAAAGATGCAGGATTCAAATTGAATGGTATTACGGATAATTCGACCGACGAAGAATTAGCAAAAGTTTTTGTAAAACGTTACCGGAAAGATCAGGAACTGTCTACCTATTATTGCTATTATAATTACTGGATCAGACATCTGGATAATAATAAAGAAAATGAGATGGGAGTTATGGAGTTCGCGATCGTACGCAACAATATTTATCGTTTACTGGTGACCAATATCTCAGGACTCGGCACGGGAACTCCGGAGATCGATCCGGAAAAACCGGATGAGTATGAAGCTTATCTGAAAATGGATTTTAATGTGTTACCCTGGATTGTCCGGAATCAGGGAGGAGACGGAGGCGCAACCCTTAAATAAGTATATTGTTGTTTAGGAGACAGTGATTGTTTCTATAAAGACAGACCAAATAGCCACGGTTTACCCCGTGGCTATTTTTATAATGAAGATATATCAAAACCACTTGATTCTCCTGAAAATAAAGAAAGCCAGTGCCGACAAGATGATGGAAAAGAGTACGATGACGACAAATCCGTGTGGTAGCTCTTCTACATAATTGATCACATTCATACCGTAGAAACTGGCGATCAGGGTCGGAACCATCAGAATGATCGATATGGATGTCATCCGCTTCATGATGGTATTCACATTATTGGAGATGATGGAAGCAAAGGCATCCATCGTACCGGTGAGGATATCGCTATAAATGTTTACAGTGAGATGTGCCTGTTTCAACTCGGTTTCCACATCTTCCACCAGTTCGGCATCCATGTACATCGGTTCCTGGAAGATACTTTGCAACTTTGAAAGCATCACTTCGTTTCCACGGATGGACGTATTAAAATAAACCATACTTTTCTCCAGCTTCATCAATCGCAGCAAGTCTTCGTTACGGATACTTTTCTCCAACGCTTTTTCAGCACGCGCCACTTCGTTGTTGATTTGTTTCAGATATTTCAGGAACCAGACAGCAGACGAATGGATCAATCGCAGGATCAGGTCGTATTTATGACGTACGACGAGCTCTTTACGTCGGCTGTAACGAATGAAATCAGGCAATAACTCCGTCTTGTGATAACAGACGGAAATAATGATCTCGTTATTCGTGATGATGCCGATCGGGACAGTTGTAAAAGGAATACCGCTTTCGGTACTCTGTACCGGGATACGCAGAATCGTCAGCAACCAGTTCCCTTCATACTCGATACGCGGACGTTCGTCGGTATCCTCGATATCGCTCAGGAATGATTGGGGTACGTGAAATTGGTTTAAAAGGTATTGGATATCTTCGGGGGTAGGGCATTCTACATTTACCCAGCAGTCGGGAAGCCATTTGTCTTTTTCCACAAAGCCGGCTTCACAATAAAGAAACGATCTCATTATTGCCTCCTTTCGTTGTTGATACGAACAGAGGTAATAAGAAACCTCCGTCCGCTAATTTTTACTTGTTAATGTTTCTCGCGGAATACTGTCGTCCATAATTAGTTAATTACTTTTTACGGCTGCAAAGGTAGAAAAAAGGAATGAATACCAAATAAAAATCGTATTTTTGGCATTCGAAAATTACTAAAGAGAATGGCAGAAGGAACTAAAAATACCGGAAGAGGAAACTCCGGAAGGGGGAAACAAAAACCTGTTGTAGTGTCTGATATGGGACGTCTGCAGCCACAGGCTCGTGAGTTGGAAGAGGCCGTTTTAGGTGCCTTGATGCTTGAAAAAGATGCTTATTCGATCATCAGTGAGATCTTGAAGCCGGAATGTTTTTACGAAAAGTCGCACGAGATGATCTATGCGTCTATTGTAGATCTGGCAGCCAGCCAACGTCCGGTCGATATGCTGACCGTGACGGAGCAGTTGAGGAAACGCGGCGAACTGGATCAGGTGGGCGGACCGTTTTATATCTCGCAGCTCACCAGTAAGGTCGCCAGTAGTGCGCATATCGAATATCATGCCCGTATCATTGCCCAGAAATACCTGGCGAGAGAGTTGATCTCTTTCACTGCGATGATCCAGGGAAAGGCTTTTGACGAAACGATCGATGTGGAAGACCTGATGCAGGAAGCGGAAGGTAAACTGTTTGAGATATCCCAGAGAAACGTAAAGAAAGACGTGACCCAGATCAATCCGGTTATCAAGGATGCGATGGATTTGTTGCAGAAAGCAGCGAACCAGAAGGAAGGTCTGAGCGGTACGCGTACCGGTTTCGATGCGCTGGATAAGATCACTTCGGGATGGCAGAATTCCGACTTGATCATTATTGCTGCCCGTCCTGCGATGGGTAAGACGGCGTTCGTACTTTCCATGGCGAAAAATATGGCGGTGAACCATAATGTGCCGGTTGCTTTGTTCTCGCTTGAAATGAGTAACGTCCAGTTGGTAAACCGTCTGATCGTAAACGTATGTGAGATCCCGGGCGAGAAGATCAAGAGCGGACGTTTGGAAAGTTATGAGTGGGAACAGTTGGACTTCAAGATCAAGGAGTTGTATGATGCACCTATCTATGTGGATGATACGCCGAGTCTTTCGGTGTTTGAGTTGCGTACCAAGGCACGCCGTCTGGTGCGTGAGCATGGGGTACGATGTATTATCATCGACTACCTTCAGTTGATGAATGCGAGCGGTATGAGTTTCGGTAGCCGTGAACAGGAGGTAAGTACCATCTCCCGTTCGTTGAAGGGGTTGGCGAAGGAGTTGAACATACCGATCATCGCACTATCTCAGTTGAACCGTGGTGTGGAAAGCCGTCAGGGAGCCGAAGGAAAGCGTCCGCAGTTGGCCGACCTTCGTGAATCGGGAGCTATCGAGCAGGATGCGGATATGGTTTGCTTTATCCACCGTCCGGAATATTACAAGATCACCGAAGATGAACGTGGTAACTCGCTGGTCGGTCTGGCAGAGATCATCATTGCCAAGCATCGTAACGGTGCGACAGGTGATGTGCGTCTGCGGTTTAAAGGTGATTATGCGAAGTTTATGAATATAGATGAGGATGTTGCCGTGCGCGAATTCTCATCGAATATGAATAGTGAGGATCCGTTACCTCCGATACCACCTGCCGTTGCAGATTTCCTGAACCAGGGCAGCAGCAGCGAAGTTCCCTTCTGATCAGTCGAGGATAAGATCATGTGCGGCCTGTTCCCGGATTTGCGAAGGGGATAGGCCGCATTGTTGTTTGGTGAATTTGGTTAAATGGGCTTGCGAAGAAAAATTCCAGTCGAGTGAGATCGTTAGGAAAGATTTGCTCGTGCTCCGGATATCTTCGAGGACACCTTCTGTCTTGCGTCGCAACATCCATTGGTAAGCTGGTTCATTGAAATATTTTTTAAATTTCCGGTTGAATGCCGAGAGGCTGATATGTGCCAGGTCGGCAAATTCTTTAACGCTCGTAATCGATCGGTAGTTGGATAGGACGAAGTGGTTGAAATCTGTATCCCGGCTTAGGATAGGATGAAAAAAGGCGGCCAGCTGCTCTTTGGTATAATAGGCCCTGAATAGTATGAAAAGTTCCTGTAGTTTAAGTTCCTGCAGATGTTTACAACCGATACCGGCTTCTATGTAACTGTTAAGCAAATCCAGAAAAAGCTGTATCTCTTTTCGGGATTTCAATGTGTTATAACTGTAAGCCATTTCTTTTTTATATTCAGACAGAGATTCGAGATGAACACGGTTGCATAATTTGATATCGTTGCTGAACCAGCAGGTGAGTATATGGCTGACTTTTTTTATCTCGATAGAATAGTGGCTGCCTGCAGGTATCAATGCGATGTCATGCTTTTGCAGGAGCCGGTTGTGTACGGTTTCATTACTAAAGATCATCTCTCCCTCCAGTATGAAGAGGAGGATGGATCGTGTATTGTCTAGTTCGGAACATTTTTCTCCAGGCTGCGGACGGAAAACCTGGAAAGAACGTTGTGTCGGCAACCGGAAATTGTTGCAGGAAACGTGTTCATGCTTATAAAGAAGCTCCATAATCGATTTTTTGTTTTGTGTAATTATCAGAATAGGACAAAAATATGTATTGTCTTCTGGATTTCAGGTCCTATAATCGTCTATTAATGTGATTTTTAGACGTATTATTCGCCAACAAAACGAGGTTTTTATTTATTTTGTGTCCTTATTCGTATATTGCGATATCGTTGTTTCGGAATAGGATACATGTATTCGTTCGGTTGGCGATAAAAGATTATTCGTTGTTTCCTAAGACGACTTCTTCGATCATCCAGGCCCACAGGTTGGCCATGATTCGGGAATAGTCGTTCGTAAGGTTACCGGCATTGTTGTCGATTCGTGAATTTGTTCTCACTGCGTTTCCCGAACCTATTTCAAATATTTGTGAGTCTCCCATATAAACGATCCGCTTTTTCTTATCTACTCCCAGTATCATCCGTCCGTCTCCTTCCGGATAGGGGGTATAGGAAGGGAGCGAGCCGGAGCCGTCGTCTTTGACCACATTCTTGAAACGGATAAGTGGGGTGATAGTGGGAGAATGGACTTCCATACGTCCCCAGATAACATCATTTATCCAGTAGCCGCAGTTTGTGATTCCTGTAGCCAATGATTCCGTGAAAGGGCCTGTCCGGAAAAAATAATCATTGTCGGCAGTAGGATCGAATGAAGTAATCAAGGCGGAACGTGAAGGACCGGTATCGCCGATCGATTCATTGTTTGCTCCGTTGTACCAATAAGGGGTTATATCTTCCCGCAATAGTTTTAGCAATTGGTAATTAGTCGTTGGAGCCAATTCGGGTTTTCCGTTGCCGTAACTGTCGTTGATGCCAGGAGCTTTCCAGTCGGTACCTATGACAAGAACTCTGTTTTTCCGTGCTCCGAGCCAGTCCAGAATGCGGCGGGCGGAAGCTGAGTCCGGACGACTGTCGTAACCCAGAATCAAAATATCTTGTTGTGCCAACTTGCTGTATGGCAGATTGGTCTCGTTGATGGAGATAGGGATCTGGGAATAGACTATACCTCCGAGTTGGACTGTTTTTCCGATGCCGAAATGATTGTCGAGTATTGCCTTCATCGGTCTGGACGAGGCATAATCGATACCTCCAATACCGTTGGTACTCAATATATGGATGATTTCGTCTTTACTGTTGTTAGCCGACTGGGTGATCGTGATCATTATTTTCCAACGGTTTATATGTATCATAACATATTCTGAATAGTCGGAGTAAGTATCGTTCGGCTGTTTGGCACGGCATTGAATCACTCTCCGGATATTGTTATCGCTATCTGTTTCCTGGGCCAGGGAGACTTCGAAACGGGTACTCGACAGGGATTCGGACAATCCGTTACCGTCTATAGGGGTACCTTCAGCATCCACCCATTGCAGGAGATCACCTGTCAGGTCAGTGTCTATATAAATGATCCCTTTGGAGTTCATCCGGTATTGTAATTTAAGATGACGGGTTGAAACGCCATAATGATGCTCTCCGTCGAAATACATGTCGGTCGTATGCTCGTCCCATGATTCGACGGTGGCAATAATACCGGAAGATGCGTTTACGGCTGCTTCTTCAGGCGTACTCCAACCGGCAGCTGAAACTTTCTGTATAAGAAATATATACCGGTGGTTCCGCAGGATCTGTCCGAGCGGATGTCCGGATGGTTTGAAATCGATCCGGTAATACACTGTTTTGGCGGGATGGACGCCATCGTCATAGATACCTCCGGCTACAAGGCAGGTGGCATCGCTGATCTGCTTCCCTGTAGCCGGAGCCGGGGCTTCAGGAAGATATATCTGTTCGATCGAAGTATTGCTGCCTGCTATATTTTGCTGTGGCATGGGGAACCCGGCTGGATAGAAGACCGACTGGTCGGGCAGGGAAGGGGCATCGACTTTCGGCCCTCCTTCGCTGTTGACAGTCGTGTTGTCGGGGATAAGCTGCATTTTATCGTACGGACGGAATACCTGAATGCTCTGCAAACGGAAATGCCCTGTCGCATCGTTATTATAGACATCCGCCCTCGCTACGGAGCGCAGCATCCTGATCTGTATATCGGCATTGACCTGCGCAGCATCCAGTTTCGGAAGCGAGTATTCGCCGTACATCGGCAGGTAGCCGGTGATTTGTTCCGGGCTGCCGTTACCGTTGTCCAGTTCGTGTATAAGCTTCTTTTTGATCCGGGTTTCCGTATCGCCTGCTTCGGGGTATTTCTCTGTTACGGCTTGGCTGGCATTGGCGATCAGTATGAGTTTGACCGGGTCATTAGAAGATTTGAGCATGGCGGTGAAGGTCGTCGTATTGTTGTTGGGACGATTAATATTTATCCCTTCTACGCTGTACAGGAACTGGTATTCCAGATCCGCCGATTGGCGGGAGAGTACCAGTACGCGTACTTCCTCGATCTGTTCTTCCAGTTCTGCGCTCCGGGTTTCCGGCTTTTGGATAGCAGGCGTGCTGATGGTCAGCCGGACTGCCATTCGGTCTTCTGCGTACTTGCTATCCTTTTCGCCGACAAATGTCTCGTCGGTGCAGGAAACGGTCGTCAGGCTGAATGCCAATAGAAGTAGCATCCAGACTGTTACCCGGTTAAAAGCTTGATATCTTTTATTCATAATTAATTACCATTCGACCCATTGTTCTGTCTTCTCCCAGGGGCTTGTCTTGACATGGACGCTGATCTCCTGGCGCAAGTCGATCAGCAGATTGGTTGTCAGGCCGGCCGGAAGAACAATGGGATTTCCGTTTAAATCAGAATTTATACTAGCAATAAGTATGTCTTCTCCGTATTCTACATCCGATCTTCTGTAAAGATTGACAGTCGCGTAATCCTCCCGGTTGCTGTCCGTATGGATCAGGTTGAAGGAGGAGGGAGAGACAAAATCGTTGTTTGCGAGCGTGATGCCGTTTTGCTTGATTTCTATTGCATTCGGGACTGGTGTCCCTTTAAAATTATATCCGTTGTTGTTCAGATGGATTGTGAAGTAATAATCTATCGCTCTGTGAAAGGCAGGAAGGCCCCGGACGGTTAAATACATCCGGGCATTTTTCCTGGCAATGATTATTTCTTCATTTCTGGTCGGAGATTTCAAGGATTTGCCGATCTGCGCAATGCCGAAAAAGAGGTCGTCCAATGTCTGATACTGGTTTTCGCCTTCTTTGGCGGATGCGGAGACGGTCGAGTTGTCGAGGGTGTCGGAAGGTCCGGGCTCGGTGACATGCTGGTTCCCGTCCAGGTTTCCCCAGACGGACAGCCAGTAGTCATCGATATTTTCGAGCGTGATGGGTATCGGTATTCTTTGCCGGATCTGGTTCGAGTCGGCTCTGACCGTGTACCGGTATTGCTCGTCCGCATCAAAGACGAACAGATCAGCATGGCTGACTTCCCCGGAGGCGGTGATATCTTCTCCGGTGAGCGCATCCACCACTTTTATAGTCACGAAATACTCTTCTTCACACTCCTGTAAACCTTCGCGAATACAGCTTATCTGCCCCAAAATCAACAACAACAGAACGATAGTCCTGATTGTCGATCTTACCATTCCACATCCTGTACCAGCGGACCTTCCCAACCTTCGGTAGTGACAGTTACTTCGACTGCTGCCGGATCACCCGGACCGTCGGGATCGGTCGTTCCGCTTCCTAATTTCTTTAACGTTACATTCAATATATAACGGGTGTTCCGTTTGATGAGTGTTCCGTCGGCGGAACCGGAAGCAATGCTGTTGATGCGGAACGGAAAATGGGTGACGATTCCTTTGTATGTTCCACTGACAGTCAGCAAGGTTTCTGCTCCTGTTTCCTCGTTCGGGAATACATAGAAGAAGTTATCGAAGGATTTGGCAGTTCCGTTCGGCTGATCGGTCGTAATGGCGTCCAACAGATAGTTGTCGGGTGTGGGGACAGTACTTTCCGTACCACCGAATCCGCCGTAGAACGGTATCTCAGACAGGACTGTCTTCGGTCCGATAGTAGCTTTCGACTTCGCTTTCTGGATGCTGACATGGGTCAGGACAAAGGGTTCGGTGTGTCCGGCTTCCGGGGTAATGGTGACCGAACCCAGTTCAATCTTGGCAACCACACGTTTGATGCTTACGGTTACCGGAACAGGGCTTCCGCTGGTCAAGGTCAATTCCGGTGACTCACCGCTCATGACAAGGCCTGTCGTTGCACGGTTCGCCGGGTTTTGCACTCCGAGGTCGAAAGTGGCTATTTCAAAGTCGGTATAGTTGCTGACGGCTGGAAATCCCGCGGGGAGGTTGGCGACAACTACCACACGTTTCGTACCGGCAGTATTCAGCCCGTCGACCTGTGTCGATCCTGCTATACCGTTACTGACAGCACCGTCCACCTCTTTTTCCAATACGCCGCTGTTATAACTGAAAACGTAGACTTTATAGTTTACAATCTTCCGTTCGTCGGTTTCGGTATCCGAAGTACTCCCCGTCGCTTTCGATGACAGGTTTTCACCTTTCAGTGTGATGGTGATAGATGCTTTCTCTCCGTTACCTCCTTCATTCATTTCGTCGTTGCTACAGGCATTCAATAAAGCCAGTGCAAGCATTCCAGTGATTAATTTACTCGTTGTTCTCATTTTTTATAAATTGAAATAAATATTCTTAGATGGTTTTGACTGTGCAAATCTACGATATTGTAATAGTCCTGTTCTTATATAAAAGTGGCATTCGTTTATATATTCCGATCGAATAACATAAATTCCCTAAATTTTTCCTTTCACAGAAAAAATAGAACATATTTAGAAAAAAAAAATTGAGATTGTGTAGGTCAATTGAAAGTCCGAACTTTGTGGCGAAAATGTATTGTGGGGATTTTGATAAGAAATAGGGATGAATAGAAATTTGATTACCAGAAAGCTGGCGGAGAAAATGAATATGAGTTTAGTCGATAGTCGTGTTTGTATGGATACAGTTTTGTCGATTGTGATCGAAGGGCTGATTACAGACGAAAAAGTGACCCTTCATGGCTTTGGAAGGATATTTTTGTTACCACAAGCGCCCCGGGCGGTGCGAAATCCGAAAACAGGAGAGGCCGTTATGTTCAAATCACGCGACACCATACGCTTAAAGCCTAGCAAGAAACTGATTAACAAAATAAATGAAAGGAAAAGAAAATAACCAGTTGCTGGTGAGGCGGGACAGAAAAAAGCACCATAGTTCATACAGAACTATCTTTATTTCCGCATCAAAGGTAGGAAATTATTTGATATGGTTATGCCTGAGCCTTTATTTTATAAAGGAATTCTACGTTTTTCTTTTTTCTCTTCTTTTTTATTTCTGAGGGTGAAATAGTGCACGGTACCAATCGGGGGGTCGGTGCACTTGTTATTATGTGTAAACTCCTTCTATACTTTCGTTGTTTTTTGATGTTATCTCTATTGTCATCGGAAGTTTTGATATGTTTTTCAATTCAAAAAATGCGTCTATCTAATTGAGCCATAGTTCTGTATGGACTATGCCTTTAGCTCCTGTAAATTTTGAAATTCTGTAAACGTATGATTGTATGGGAAATAAGTATTTCAAAGTATTGGTGTAACAACCAGTTTTTTGTTTAAAACCGGAGAAAAACGTCTTGAAATGCTATCCTATTTCTACTAAAAGGACAGGAAATGCAGGATGCACTCTGTAAAACGAGAAATTAAATAACTGATACAATGAAAAAGATATATCTACTTCAAAAATTTTTGCCCTCAGGTGTTATCCTGATAGGGAATGCAGGCTCTCTAATAGCCGCAAATGAAAATGGTACTACGTTGCTGAGTGGAACGAATTTCATCCTTTATATTCTTCTGATCTTATTATTGATCATGCTTGGCTTCTCGATCCTCTTGTATCGCATACTTAAACAGAAAATCGAAGACAGGCAGGAACAGAAACCGGTCCCTGTTTTACTATCTTCACCAGAGCCATCTCCTGTATCCGTATCAGCCTCATATCCTGACCTTCGCACAGAAAACGAAGAATTAAAACAAACTATCAATATCCTGACCGTCCGGAACCGGGAAATGCAGCAACTTATGGTAAACAAGATCAAAGAAACGGACAACTGGACTCTCGAGCAGGAAACCAAATATCAGGAAGCTATCCGTAAAGCCTCCGAACTCGAAAAGATCCATAACTCGTTCTTTGTTGAAGCAGTACACGAAATGCGTACACCTCTGTCTCTGATCTTAGGTTATTTGGGACAGTTGGTGCAAAACCGTGACTTCGACAGGCTTGTGTCTACCCAGATTCTTTCCGCTTACCGCAATACTTTGGCCTTACAGGATATGATGTTTCAGTTGCAGGATATTCGCCATGGCGACGATGTGGCGAATCACATGCGTCTTGCCCGCTACGATCTGGTCGAGATCACCAAGCAGATGTGTGACCTGTTCGTCGATTGGATTGCCATGAATAATATTGACTTCAAGATCAATACGCAAACCCCTGTCTTATGGATGTGGATAGATCGCAGGAAAATGGAGTATGCTTTACGAATTCTGTTATCCAACTCGTTGAAGAATACATTTATGTATGGTAAAATAACGGTTGACATTTCTGTTGTTAAAAAAGAGGGGAAAGCTTATGGGGCTTTGTGCATACAGGATGATGGTTTGAGTGAACAAGATAATACCCGTATCGGATTGAAGCAGATCAAAGATATGGCCGAGTCGGTACATGCCCGGTTCATACAGGAGAGCCTTCCCGGCCAGGGAGGGACTCGCTGTACAATCCTGGGGCCGTTGGGTAAACGTGAGTTGATGGAGCTTCCGGTCGAGTTCGTCGAACCGGATGCCGACCTGGTCAAACTGAACGAAATCCAGAAGGAAGAAATCTCTAGCTTCGTACAACTGGTTCCCCAGAAGAAAGAGACAGGTAAGAAGCTGCTGGTAATCGACGATAGTGACCAGATACGTTGGTTCCTCCGCCATGCCTTAAATAAGGAGTATCGCATTGTGGAAGCTCGCGACGGTGGTGAAGGTGTTGCAGTTGCAAAGAAAGAGCGACCGGATGCTATCTTATGTGATGTCATGATGCCTGTAAAGGACGGCTTCACTGCCTGTCGCGAGATCAAATCAAATCCTGCAACCTGTCAGACTGTGGTCATTATGTTGACTGCCAAAGTGGAAAATGAAGATGTGATAGCCGGTATCGAAGCCGGTGCAGACGATTATATCACCAAGCCTTTCGACCTGGAAGTACTGCGCAGCAAACTAATCAGCCAGATCAAACGCCGTGAACAAATGAAGGAATTTTATACCCAACCGTTGGAATCTTCTGAAGGCGGTGCTGTAGTAATGCCAGCCCCACTCAATGAAATAGAAGTTGCCGGTAATGCTTTTATGGATAAGATCATGAAGACCATTGAAGAGCATCTGGATGATCCCTGTTTCGATGCAAAATATCTGGCGGATGAAATGAGCATGAGTGTTCCGACGCTTTATCGCAAGGTGAAAGCTTTCTCCAATTGCAGTATTCTGGAACTAACGCGAAGCGTCCGAATCAAACGGGCTGCCGAATTGATTTCACAACAGCGGTATTCGATTATCGAGGTTTGTGAAATGGTCGGATTCAACGATATGGCGACATTCCGTAAACGATTTACTGAGCAATATGGTGTAAATCCTTCTCAGTATGGACAATCGGTAAAGGCCTAAAACATGGTATTCTTTAAAATAAATGTAAATAAACAGAGGATTTTTTATCATTTAAAAATTACCGCTCATGAGTGATAAATATACCGCTAAGCCTCAAAAACAAAGCTTTCTACATTTGCACTGTCAACAAGAAACAACACAATAATTTAAATCTTTAAGACAGTCAAATTTTAAGTATAGGGTAGTAAGGATGATTTATCACATTTAAAACATATAAGTTATGAAATTACAGAATTTACTTTATGCAACTATGGTTACTTGCGCATTCAGTGCTTGTTCAAACGACGACGGTCCGAATATTCCGGATCCGGCACTGGAGTTGGATGCTACGTTGACGGTTGGGTTTAGTGCAATCGGAGCAAATAAAGCTCCTTCAACTTTCAGTACACCTGTTACGCGATCGAATGCTACAGATTCAGAAGTAGATAGGGTTGGTATAGCTGTTTTTAACGCAGGAGCAATGTCACCAGCTATGGCAGATGGTGCTTTGATTAATTACAAAGAACAATCGGTAACAGACTCTGAAGTTGACTCAACGGCTTGTGTAGACGTTAAATCAGGTCGGGTAGAAATTTTAGTGATTGTAAACCCTCCTGCAGGTGCTTTTACAGATATAAATACACTTGATGCTTTTAAAGCAGCAGCCACAAAAAACGTAGAATTGGAATCTGCCAAACCAATAATGGCTAGTTCTGTCATTCCTGTTGATGTAAAGAAAGGTAGAAATGTTATTGCATCTGCAACTGACATCAGTAAATTTAAAGATGTAAGTAATTCAATAACTGGAGAGGGTAATATTAAAGTATTCCGCAATATTGCAAACATTCAGTTAAAATCTATCAAACTAAAACCTCGTGAAGATTTTAAAACAGATGCAAAGCTGAAAGTAAAGAAAGCGTATATTATGCATTATCGTGAAGGCGTACAATTTTTCGGTGCAGCTACTCCATGGTGTAAAGTGGTAGATACCGATGCTCGAATTGTTTCTAATAAAACAGGATCTGATACAGAAGATAAGTATACTCACGTATTCGAAAAGGAAGTCACGGCAAATGCCCCTGCAACTAATATGACTGAGGGAAATTTCTTTGTATATGATAATAGTGCTGATTCACCATTTGCCGAAAATGCTTTAACCAATGCTACTGCATTAGTTATTCAAGGTGACTACTCCTACACAGCAGGGAATGGAGAAGCACGTACTGTTAAAGATGCTTATTGGACTGTATATCTTAATAATACAAAAGCCCAGGCAGGACATCCGGATTATTCAGCTGTAACCGTTCATTGTGGAGTTCTTCGTAACGTTCAGTATATAGTTAACGCAACCATCACCGGTCCTGGTAGCATAGATCCGGAAACACCATCGGAAGCAGCCAGTCTGACTGCAAATATCGAGGTTGTTGAGTGGGGTACGGTAACTCTTGACGAGAATATCGACTAACAATCACTTATCATAAATAACATCCGTTTTGGATCATACCTATTAATCCGGGGTCAATTCCTCGGATTGATTTACTTTTAAAATATTCCGGTTTGACGATATATAAAACTATTAATATATGAACAGTAGGGTTTTATTTTACAATGTATTCCTGTTTCTCACCTTGCTATCCTGTTCCCATGACGGAGGCCGGGAGATAGATGATATCGGGGAAGCTACGCTCTCATTACGTATCACGATCCCGCAGATAGGGACAAAAGCCGGTGACTCTGCGATAGGAAGACTTTATGTGGCTATTTTCGGAACTTCAGGAGAGAATGCGGACAAATTGATTGTCGCCCGCGAAGTCACACAAACAGACACTATTGAAGACATTACCCCGCTGAAAGCCGGGACTATCCGTATGCTTCTTGTCGCCAATGCGCCAGAAGGTACTTTCAATGCTTTAACCTCGCTGGACCAGTTTCTGGCCCTTACCCAAAAACTTGAAAATGAAGATACAGCCCCGACAATGAGTTCGGGAGTACATTCCTATGTTTTGAAACCCGGTAAGAACACGATCGGGTTGCAAAAGGAGGGAGCTCACCTGATCACGGCCTCTCCGGTGACCATCTATCGCACGGTAGCCCGTATTTATCTGAACAAACTATTCCTGCGTCCGTTGGAGGAATACGCCGACCAGGCAAGTTTCAAACTCGAATCCGTTTTTATGGCCAACGTAAAGAATTATTCCCATTATATCAGTGAAAACGACTGGGGAGCCGTAGAAGTAACCGATCATTCTTTTTCTGATTTTTTCCTGACAGGAGAAAATGCCGATCTGGAAAGTATCTATAAAGAAAAAGCACCGAAATTATCTGCCGACCTGCGTACAGTTTATAACTATGATTTCCGCAATGTGACGGAAGAGACTGGCCTTATTGCGAACTGTGCAAGCAATACCTATACCGTTTACGAAAATATGCAGGAAACGACCTGGCATACCCTTCTGGTCATTCGTGGAACCTATCGTTATAAAGATAAAAACGGAATGATGCAAGAAATAAAAAATATTTATTATCCGATCGTAGTAAACCGGCAACACGATGATATCACGAATGTTACGGAGCATTTGTATGTACGGCGTAATGTCATCTATTCGATCGATGCTATTATCAAAGGACCATATTCCGATACGACTCTCACAAGTATGGTGGAAGTGCAAGCCTGGGGTGAGATCGTTGAAAATCCGTCGATTGATTAATTCAGATAAAACAATTCCGATATGAAACGAAATAAATTATATATCCTGCTGTTGTCCGGTGTGTTGATGATCTCCTGTACAAAGGAGGAGGGACCTGCACCGGTTCCGGACGATGATGTTTTTGCCACTGTTTCCGTGGGGGTGGATGGCATTACCGCAACGAAAAGTGGTGACGGGGAACAATCCCAAGAGTCGCAACCTGGTACTGAGGATGAAAATGCGATTAAAAACCTGACCGTGGTTTTTTTCGATATGGCAAGAAATGAAGTGATAGGACATGCATTCAAGGAAATAGGTATTGGAGGCAATAAACAGATTCGTGTCGCTTTGAAAACTGGTACTTATAAAATGCTGGTAATGGCTAATACCGAAGATAAAAATTCATTCGTTCCGGCTGATTATTACAACTTGTCTACAATACTGTCTGAACAAGGGAATACGAAAGGATTTGTTATGAGCAATATTGCCCGAGATATAGAAATCACCTCCAAAGAGAATCCCATAGAAGAAAAAGTCAAACGAGTAGTCGGCCGTGTGGAACTGAGCAAACTGGATGTTGCTTGGAAAGATGAGGACCTGAAAAATATAGAGGGTCTGGAATTCCGGTTAAGCCAGGTATTTTTGGCCAATGTCCGTCCGAACTCTTATTTGTTCGACATGACAGAGTGGAAATTTGATACCCCGACGGAAAAACATCCCATTGAGATTAAGGAAGGTTATTCATGTGGAATAGACGACTATTTTGAAGGTGGTGATATTGCAGAAGGAAATATGAAGGATGACAATCTGAATAAAGGGTTTTCTCCGGCTACTGTTATAAAGGTCGGCGAAGAAAATCATACTGACCTCGCCCGCTTTTACGCAATGACTAATTCTGATACGAAAGAGAGTGTTATCCTTTATATCAAAGGCGATTTGTACGACAGCGAAAACGATAAACCTGTCCTTACGAACCGTTACTACCGCATCAAACTCGCCAAAGGTGTTCAGCGCAACACCGTTTACAAGATTTCCGCGACCATCGAGGGAAAAGGTTCGCCTGAACCCGGAGACAACAAGGATAATGTCGACATGTCGGTTACTATTAAAGTGAATACATGGGACGATGTGACACTTGATACAATAACTATAAATGAAGAAATCGAAATATAATATGAAACAGATCAATCACCCCCGTCGATGGCTGTTGGCTGCTGTCTGTGGCACAGCTCTGATATTGACCGGTTGTATTCAGGAAAATCTGGCAGCCTGTTATAAGCTGACCCTGAAAGCCGAAAACGCAAAAGGCGATGATATCACGGGAATCGCCCTGGCCGACGCTTCCCTCTATGTTTTCGATGAAGACTATACCTTTCTGGAAACTGTTCGTTTGACGGAAGGACAGATACGCAACCGCGAAGAAATCAGACTTATCTATCCCGAAGATCGTAACCTACATGTGGTAGCCTGGGGAAATCTTTCGGGAAAAAACCAAACTGTTACGGAAAGCGAGCTGATTGAAGAATTGAAGGTCATGCTCAAAAATCGTAACGGTTTGGCTCAGAAACCCGACGATCTTTTCTACGGCAACCGTCTGGTGCAGACAAAAGCCGACGGCGGTTATTATAAAAATGATACGATCGTGGTTCGTCCCAAATTGTCGCAAGTCAATATTGTTACGGAAAATATCAAATATGCATTGGAAAAAAATTTCCCTTCAGTGGCGAACGAAGACATTAAATGCGATTATTTCATAAACCGAACTTTGAGTGGTTTCGATTATCAGGGACAGTTGATCGGGGATAGTGTCTATTATTCACCCGACGCCGGTTGGGATGAAAACAAGGAATATTTCGCCCCTAACTACCGGATATGCTTTGGTGAGAACCTGAGTGTGGAGCTGACGGCAGAAGATTGTACGCTGGCTACCGCTACCCACGACGATAACGGCGATCCGCTAAAAGCTCCCGAAGCCGGTGTACTCTATGTCGTGCTCCGTTTCGGGGAAAACGGAGCCTTGCTTTCTGTCCGTCAAACGGTTCGTCCCTGGGGAACGGTGGACGACCATATCGAATTTTAAATCAATCAACAATTAAACCGACTTAGAAAGATGATCATACATAAAGTTATTTTATCCATATCTGTTGTGACGTTGTTGGCGTCCTGTTCGAAAGACGAAGGGCCGTCGACGCCTCCGGTCACAGAAGCCACTCTTTCCGTCGGACTGCAATTGCGCAGTGAGACGGAGAGCAAGGCCACGAATGACGATCCGAACGCCTTGCCCGGTGAAAGCGATATACATAGTCTGAGTGCCTACGTGTTCAGTAGCGACGGTTCTGAATTAATCGGTTATGGGCATGTGGAGAATCCCAACTCCGATATGCTGACCGTCACCAATATAGAAACCCGACCGGAGCGTATTATGCTTGTCGTATTGGCAAACCTTCCTGAAAGCATCGCCGGTTCGATCGGTAATTATGCCGGGTTGCAGTCGAGCCTGGCCGACCTCGCATCACAGTCGCAGGAGTCGTTGACTTTTAGCACGCAAGTGATCCGTACTGAACAGCCACTTGTAAAGGGAGAAGACAACCTGATCGGCTTTACGGCAGGAGATAACATCGACAATATTTCCACCCCGCTGTTGCTTACCCGCATCGCCGCCCGTGTGGAAATGAATACTATCGAGACCCGTTTTGCCAACTCTCCCTTGGAAGGGAAAACAGTACGTATCGATCATATCGCACTCGCGAATGTTAAAAGCAAATCCTATTACTTCAGCGAAGCTGATTGGGGCAAGGTGGAAGCCCCTGTCGGACAAGCCAGCCTGATATACGGAGCAGGAGTTTCGGAAGCAGCCTCCCTTTTTGCCCCCGCTTCCTATCCGTCTGATTTTCTCGGAAGCGATTTTAACCTGACAGTGAATGACAAGACTCCCCGCCTAACACCTGTTTTTGAAACTTATGCGTTTGAAAACAGTTCGTCCGATGCTGCCCCGACCTTACTGGTCGTGAAGGCGACCCTGTTGGAAACGAACCAGACCCGTCTCTTCACTTCGCCGATCAACCGCAACGGCGTGCTGAACGGCTACGATCATAATTATGTGAAACGGAATTATATCTACCGCCTTCATGTCACTTTTACGGAAACCAGCTTCGATAACGATGCCTCGCTCGATGTCCGTGTGGAAGTGGCCGGTTGGGGATATGTACATCAGACTGAAGAAATAAAATAAAAGAAGAAAAATATGAAACCAATCAATATCATCCCTTTTCTGCTGGCCATGTGCTTGCTGGCCTCCTGTTCTTCAGGTGACGACGAACCCGAAGTGATCGTGCCGCAGGATGCGACACTTACTTTATCGGTCGCCCCCGGTTCGGTACTGACAAAAAGCTCGTTACGTGATACAAATACGAAGAAAAATGAATCAGCCGAAACCCAGAAAGGCGAAGCCACGATCCATAATATCTGTGCCGCCCTGTTCAAGGAGGACGGCGGTTTGCTAACTTCGTCTTATGTGGATTATGGTTCGGAGGGAAGCGAAACACCCGACACCATCCGGATCAGTGCCAAGAGCATTACAAAATATACGTATGTGATCTTAGTCAATGTCGGAAATAGAAGTTTTTCAACACTTGAAAAATTAAAAGAGGAAACTTTTGCATTGAAAGATATAAGGGTCGATAACCAACCTATGTGCAGCCAGTTCATAGAAATCACCCTTAATGCGGGAGCTAACTATATCGGTTCTAAAGAGGTTTTCAAAGATGCTCCGGTAGATGCAAAATTTCATAGTACTTCACCTGTCAGTGTCTACCGTACCGCCAGTCGTATCGACTTTGAGAAGATCGGTGTAATCTGGAGTGATGAAAATGCTGCCGACCTGCAAAAGGCCAATGCCCGCTTTCGTCTGAAACGGGTATATACCACCCAGGTTAAAAGCCATACCTATTTGTCAGACCGCAGTTTCAGCGAACATTCGGTCGAACTGAAAGACGGAGCTGCCGGGCTCACCTATTTGCATGGTAAAAAGGAGGCGGATTCTGACGATTCTTATACTCCCGGAAATTATTTGGAAAGTCTGAATTTGTTTGATCCGGCAGAGGGGGGAGAGGCGGTTATTATATCTCCGGGAGGTTCTATGACATCGGAGGAAATAAATGGTAAGAAAGCTTGGCGATGCTACGTAACGGAAAATACGGAAGATGGAAATAAACTACCGACTACGCTGATTCTGAAAGGAGATATTCTACCTGAAACGGATGACGAACCAATTCTGAAAGATCGTTATTTCTTTATCCGGTTGAAAGATATGAAAGATACCCAGGGAAAGGAACTTGCCGGTGTGATCCGTAATTACGTGATCCGCATCAGCGCGACCATCTCAGGAAAAGGCTCCGGCGACGAAGAATATCGTGAAAATGCCTTTGCAACGGTAACGGTTACTCCCGACGATTGGTCTGTTGAAGAAGAACAGCACGAAGGTGTAAATTGATAAAAGCCCTTGTAGCGTTGCAAGACTTCCACGCAGTCCTGTTGGAGGCCTTGTTGCACTACAAAGGCTTCAATCATGACTGTGGGGACGTTTTGCAGCAGTGCGAAGCCCCGAACAGAACTGTACGGACAGTTTGCAGCACTGCAAAAACCTCAAACAATGTTGCATGAGCGTTTTGCAGTATTACAGGGTGAAAAAGATCATTTAAATCATAAATCACATGGAAATTAGCACAATCAGTGTCGGCCGCATGAATAATGGGGCACACTATCTCTACAATCTCGATTTCTATAACCGCATCGATGCCGATACGGCAGTAAAAGAGAAACTAACGGCAGTTTTGGCCGCCTATAAACAGGCCATTGACAATGAAGATGCAGTCTTGAAAGTTTCGCAGAAAAGCCTGAATTCAGACAAGATAAGTGAATTTGATAAACAGCGTGACTCTCTTTTTATGGCGATAAAGGCTGTTGTGAAAGCGCAATTATCTGTTGCTGACCAAGAGGTCCATGCTGCTGCTGTCAGGATCGACCAGTTGATCAAAGACTATAAACTCAATGTCAGGGAACAATTGGATAAAGAAACCGGTCTATTGATAAATATCATATATGACCTGGAAAACAAATATGCCGATGAAGTTCATAAGCTCGGGTTGGATATGTTTCTTACCCAGTTGAAATCATCGAATCTCAATGTTCGTACTTACACCGACAGTCGTAATAAAGAATTACTCGATAAGCCGGATTATAAATTGGCCGGGGCACGCAAGGCGACCGATGCTATCTACCAGGAAGTGGTCCGGCAGATCAATGCACATGTCGTATTGGAAGGGGATACTCTTTATAAGAACCTTATCATGTTGCAAAACCAGGAGATAGTACATTATAAGCAGCAGGTTTTAAAACAATCCGTTCCTCCGTCGACCGATATCCCGCTCATACCGACTGATCCGGATACTCCGGGAGGTGGTGATGATGATCGTCCGGTAATAGAATAATATCGTGTAGCTTTTTGAGAAAAAAGGGGGATACCGTCATTAGTTGGTCGTTTCCCCTTTGCTTTGCAATAAATGCCTATCCAATGTAGGTATTCATTAAAAAATACTTTTCTCACTTTGCATGGTCTTTTTTTCATTTCCGGAAACACTTTTTTCATCCGGATTTTTCTGTTCTTTTTTTATTTGAAACAACTGTTTTTTGTAGGGTATATTTATCTTTTTAATAGGGTGTTTGTATTAAAATAAACGCTTTAAAAAATACCTCGCTCACATGTAATATTTGCCTATCGTCCACTATTCGGACTTGCCGTACATTTGCATTGTAATCGAAAGGGTAAAATTTTAATTCGCTAAATATTCATTCCTATGAACGCAAAAAATATCATTCTGGCAATTTTAATGGTTATGTCATTCACCGCTTGTTCTTCTGAAATAGAAGGTATCGACAACATCACAACAAACGTAAGCAACGGTAAAATTTCCATATCTGTATGTATGATGACAGAGGGGATCGGCACAAAAAGTGGAGTTGGAGATGAACTGACTATTAATAATTATGTGATCGCAGTCTTTGAAAAAGGGACAAATGCCCGCATCGGTTATGTAGCCAAAGAAGGTAATCCAGAAGGAAATGTAATAGTCCCGGGCGTTAAGGAGGGTATAGTAAATGTGGTCGTTGTAGCTAATGTTGATGATATAAATGAATTTAATAATCTTTATATATACAAAGAATTTACTTCCAAGACTGTTGGACATCTGAGCAATCTGACCAAAGTTTGCATAATAGAGGATAAGGTGATCAATGAATATAATAAAACGTTAGATGTTTTATTAGAACAACTGACGGCACGTGTAAACGTTGTATTGAATGAACCGATTGTTGATGTGAACGGGAAAGATCTGGTTACTGTCGAAATTAAAGCATACAGTTATAAGGCCAACATCGTTGAAAGTACAGAAATCACTGGTCATCCTAAAACGATCGATGCAAAAGAAATATCTTTGGAATCAAATGGACGGACTTCTTTCTTCTATTACACTTACGCAGTAAATAATCCTATACTTATCATAAATGCAGAATTAACAATTTCTATAAATGGAAATAAGCAAACTATCGAAAAAGAGATCACGGTTGATTTCACTTCTGTAGAAGATGGAAAACTGAAAGCTTTATGGGCAGGGAGATCTTACAATCAGACTATCAATGCGAATATAACAGTTAATCAGAGACAAGGTGTTTCATTTGAATATGAAATAGTAAAGATTAAAGATAACGAAGAACAGAATATTAAGTTCAAATGATTCATATTTTTTCATAATGATAATGTAGCAATTCATGGAAATAAAAAATAAAATTTATGATACACTCAAATAAAAATTTAATCTGTTTACTGATCAGTTTATTAGCATGTGTAGCCTGTACGGATGAAACGTTGATCGGGCCGAAAGTAGAAGAAGGTGTGCTGGTAACGGCTACTATCTCTTTTCAGTCGACAGATCCGACAAAGATAGAAACCCGTGCTACGGATATAAGTGAGGAGAACCGGGTTGGTTCGCTGGCCGTCTTTATTTTTAAGATGAATGGTGAGAAGGTTGGTGAGACGCATATTTGTTCTGCGGAAGAATTACAGAATAAAACAGTAAAAATCACAACAACGTCCGGTTCACGTTATATCTATGCGATTGCTAATTATCAAAATTCACTTTTTAACTTGAAAACGGATGACTTGGAAAAAATATCTACAATCAAGGAGTTAAAAAGGCTGAGTACTCAATTATTGCAGGAAAGCATATCGGTTCTCGATGGAGAGTTTTTGATGAGTGGCTGGGTTGTTTCCAATGGAAAGGAATATGATTATAACCGTGATCAATCTTGTTCAATCAGCACAAATGGAACTGTCGACGGAAAGATTCTTCTTAAGCATGTGATGTCATCCATTATGTTCAAAGTTGCTTGTGTAAATACAGCTGCGACTTTCGTGCCAACGAGCTGGCAACTAAAACAAATACCTAAGAACACGAACATTTTTGAGCAAGAGAATGATTATAACGAAACTGATGCTGTTTATTTTAAATCTAAAGCCAATGCTGATTTCAGTAAAGAAGGTGATTATAACATTTTCTCTTTCCTTATGATGGAAAACCGGAAGAAGATGAAGAATACTGACATAATTGTCGATGAATATGATAAAAGAGAAATGACGAACGGAAAACCGGAACATTTTGAAGTTGCCAACGATAACTCTGCTTACCTTGTTTTAGAAGGTACATATGAAGGAGAAACTACAGAAACAGTTAATAATGTAGATGGCAGTAAATATGTAAAGGCACAGGTAACCTATTATATTCATTTGGGACTTTGGAAAGTTGGAGATAAAACGGATTTTACGAATTTCGACATTTTTAGGAACAACCGCTACACTTATACTGTCAATATCTCAGGTGTGGATAAATTGATTGTAGAGGTCGAAAAATCAGGAGCGGATAATGAGAACTGGGGAGGTGATGGCGATATGTTCCTTTCATCTCAAAGAGTACGAACTTTCGATGCCCATTATGAAACGACTGTAATATCTTTTTCAAAACGACAAATATTGGATTTAATTGCGGAGTATGGAATAACAGCCGATGGGGGAGATGAAGCCTTGCAGATTTTCAAACAAAATTTTTTAATACAGGCAGCAACTCCCAGAAACAAATTTGTGTCAGATGAGACAGATCTGGATTGGGTTGAATATAGAAGAAATCCGAAAGATGTCACGACCTTTGCTAAATATAGAGACAGCAATGATCCTACATGTGGAAATCCGTTTAACGCAGACGAGTTTAAAACCGACCTGTTTAATGCAGCTTCAGATCCTGATTATGAGGATTCTGATTCTATACGCTATACTTGTTTTATCGATGAATATTATTACGGAGGTCCGGGGGGAGGCTATGACCCGTTTGTGGGTTTACCTCTGAAAGATTTTATTAATACGCAGCCACGTACAATTCAAATTTGTACATATTTTAGGAAAAATGATCTGTCCTCCAGTACGCTCAGTATGGCTGCATATACATTTTCCCAACGACCGATTTGCACGATATTCGATTTGGACTATTTAGAGAAGAGTGGAAATGGTTGGGGGACGGAATGGAGTCAGGAAGGAGAGGGTTTACCTGTCAAAAATCTCACGTATAAGAATGGTGCATTTCAGGGACGTACTAATATGGTAGGATTTCTGAATTTAGATAATCCAAATTCAAAAGGAAAGTGGTCTTGGAATTCATATATCAATTATCAAAATAATGAACTAAATAAAAAATATGCCGAATATGCTTGCCTGTCACGAAACCGGGATTTAGATGGTAATGGTGTTATTGATGATAATGAATTACGATGGTATCTTCCTTCTGTGAAACAATACTTGGGATTTGTTGTGGGAGAAGATGCTTTACCGAAAGAAGCACGATTATATAATCAGGAGAATGGTGGTAGTAATTCTGATTATTCTTATGTCAGTAGTTCGGCATATATTACTGGTTATTATGTTTTGCTGGCCTATGAGGGGGCGGCTGTTGGATATCATAAAGAAAAAAACGATTATCCATACCGTTGCATACGTAATTTGAGAAATGTAAGTAATGATGCGGTAAATTTTGTAGTAACCTCTAATAACCATTATGGTGAGAATACAGCTTATTTTTATTCGTTTGAACGACTAAATTCAAAGGCTAAACGTTCTAATGTGAGTGGCGCACTAACCTTTGGTCACAATGCTTTTGACGAAGAAAACCGTTTGCCTGAAATTTTTTATGTTGGCGATTGGATAAGTAATGAGGATGGTAGTGTTAATGCTGGTTTGGCAAGTTCAAGTAATCCTTGTGCTGAAAAAAAAGGTACAGATTGGCGCCTTCCGAATCAAAAAGAATTGGCAGTTATTATTTATAATAGGGTTGACGATAGAGAAGGTATGGAAATCAGTAAAAGTTATTTTAGTTGTACAAAATCAGTTACAGGTGATCTGTATTATGGCTATGATCATTCAAAGTTTAGTCTGGTAGAATGGGGAAGCACTACAACTACCGTTTCTGATACTCCATCAAATATAGGCTATCGTTGTATACAGGATAAAAAATAATCATATGAACCGAACAATTTTAATCAAGAAAATAGCCGAAAGGCTCTCCATAAAAGAGAAAGAAGCCCAGGCTTTTGTGACAGTCTGGGAAGAAGAGTTGGGCAAGTCTCTGATGGAGGAGGACTCGATAACTCTGATGGGATTCGGAACTTTCTCTTTATGGAAACAAGCGGGACGACCGGGACGTAATCCGAGAAAGAATATGCCCTTTATGATAAAGCCCCGTAACAGCGTTAAATTCAAACCGGGCAAAGATTTGTTGGAATATTTGAATAATAGAAAAGATAGTTTGGTACATGACAGAAGAAAAAAGAAGCAGAAAAGCAACAATGATAACACATCGTTAGATAGTCTTAAATAATTTATTTTCATATTATGAAACAAGTATTCGACATAGAATTAATCTTACTCAACGAAGTAGATAACAAGAGGTATGTCTATCTATATCTGGAAGGCGAGACCTGGTGTGCTTACGAACGTTCTGCTTATTATCTTGCAGTTATGAATTTTCCTGTAAGCCTGGACATAGAGGTTGTTCATGATGGTTACGAAGTCGTTTTGATGAAGGCTTCTTTCAACATCGCCCAAATGCGCCTTCCTCTATGTCGTTCCGCCGTCCTCCGCACCGTTGCCGACGACCGTCTCCTTTTCTAGCTCGACAAACCCATCGACGGCTTCGTCAAATGGAAAAGGTTACAGATAGGCACTAAACCTGCTTAATTCGTTTTCGTATCTTTTTCTTTAGGGATCGTAGATGCGTTGCCGTTGCGGAATGCCGTGTAATGGGGCGACATGATCTCTACACCTGCCTTATCGAAATAATCCTGGATATTCTGGTGAAGGGCTGAATAGATGGTCGTCATATTGTTCGCTTCCTGGATATAGGCGTTGACCTGATAGACGGGGTAGAAGTCACTCAAAGCCGTTTCAAGGACGAAGGGGGCTGGCTCAGGCATGACGCCGGGTGTTGCTTTGGCGGCATCTATCAGGAGTTGATGTACTTTGCGCCAGGGGGCATCGTAACCGATCGTTACCTCCGAGTGGATGATCAGCCCGTAGGTCCGTGCCGAAGACGTGTAGTTGACTGTCTGTGACGACATGATGAACGAGTTCGGTATCGTTACGATCTCGTTCTTTATCGTACGGAGACGGGTGACGAAGGCGGTCTTTTCTATCACATTGCCAACCGTATCGTTCAGTTTAATCCGGTCGCCCTGCTTGAAAGCGCGCATATAAGTAATCACGAAACCAGCGATAATATTCCCGATCACCGTACTGGAACCGAGCGAGACGATCAGCCCGACAAAAACGGATACTCCCTGAAACACTCCCGAATTGGCACCGGGTAAATAGGGATAAATCATGGCGATCATAAACGCATACAACAGAAAACGGACGATATGATAGGTCGGCATCGCCCAATCCGCATAAAAGCCGTTAATGTTCAATCTTCCGGCATCTATTTCTGTTGCCAAGTAACGGATTCCCCTGATGACGTATTTAATGACCAGGCAGATCACGATAATCGTGAAAAGGTTAGGGATATAATCGAGGATTCCCTCCAGGATACTTTTTACCGGATTCCAGATGTAATAAGCGATCTTGTAGGCAAGTTCTTTGGTCTGCGGGAAGATCGAGAAAAGGATCGGAATCGTCAGTACCAGCAGGATAAACAGCAGGAGGTAGCGGAGGATATTTGCCAGGAAGATCAACAGAGTGACCTGTTTCTGCGTATCCAGAATTTCATAGTTCTGGATGGCAATTGGTTTCAGTTTGGTGTCTTTCAGTTGTTGGATGCGTGCTTTTGCTTTCCGGTAGAGCCAGGAGGAGAGGCGGAACAGCAAGTATTGTCCCAACAGTACCAGCATGAAATAGAGAATATGTTTTCCGGTTTCCCACCAGTTTTTGTGGAGGTTGCCTGCTTTTAGTTTGGCTACCGTCTCCTGGTGCAATGAATCCAGTTTCTGTATCTGGCCCGCTTTCAGTTTGAAGGCTGCATGATATTTCTGCAGTTCGGACGAGGCAATAGAGTCGGGGGAGGAGGCAGAAATTGTATTCCCGGTGGTGCTTGATCTGTTGTTGGAAGCTCGAGTTGAGTCGCCATGATCCGTCGTTATTTCGTCAGCCGAAAAAATATCCTTGATAACCTTTTGCAATTGTGCCTGCCCCGTTATATGCATAACCAATAGTAGCAGAAGAAGATATAATGATCTGTACAGTTTCATGTTGGCGTTCGTTTTTATAGTTGACTTAGATACAACAATGAAGAAGCTAAATTGTTACGTTAGATGTTCATCCTATATTTGTGATTGTTTCCGGTGAAGCCGGCGCAGATCATGTTTTTTCATAAATATCCGGTGGGTGTAGTAATTGGGGGGCTTGCCTCGCAGTCAAAAAGTCAAAATATCTCCTTATAGAATCGGATATTTGATTTCAGTCTCCAATAGGGATACAAATAAATTGAGGGTGCCAAATACTTTTTTGACACCCTCGTTATTTTTTCAGACTGATTCGGAATCGTTTATTCAACCCGCACTTCCCCTGTAATACCTTTCAGGCTGCCGGGGATTAACTCATATCCCATGACATATTCTGGCGGAATGCTTTTGTGTGTCAGTCCGAAATCAGCGATCGACTTAAAGCCGAGCCGATGATAATAATTCGGATCGCCGCACAAGAATGCCGCCTTATATCCCATCTCTTTACCGCGTTTCAGGCCTTCACGCATAAGTGCGCCGCCGATACCCTTGTTGCGGTATTCCAGCGCGATCGAAAGCGGGGCAACCAGCAGGACGTCGAACCTGCTACCGTCTGGTTGAGTGATATACGTATTGGTCAGCATGATATGACCGACCAGCTTGTCACCCTCTTCGGCTACGAGTGCCAGTTCGGGAATGTATAATTTACTGTTATTCCTTAAATTGACGGCAAAGTCCTGTTCGTCACCGTCACTGACGTTCGCCGTTTTGAAGGCTGTCCGGATCAGTTCGTAGATTACCGGGTAATCTTGCTCCGTCTCTGGTCTGATGATGTATTCCATAAATTACCAGGGAGTGAGCGTTACGTTACGGAATTCCACTTCTTTCCCTTCGCTCTGCAAGCCGATGTAACCGTCTTTCTGTTTGTTCCATCCGGTGTTCTGATAAACACCGTTGATGTAGACGTTAATCTTACCGTCTTTCACGTAGATGTTGGCTTCGTTCCACTCTCCGGCAGGCTTTTCACTGCTTGGAGCGTTCTTTTTCACTACCGGAAAACCGGGACGAGGTTCGCCGGGTTTGCCTTGATATTGTGCCAGGTCGGAACCGCCCAACAGGACGAAATCGCCGGCGCTGCCTAGCATCAGGTTACATTCGATGCCGTTCGGGAACGGATTCTTCGGTTCGGCGATCAACAGGAAAATACCGCTGTTCGCACCCTGGTCACCATTCGGCCAACGCCATTCCACATGCAACTTATAGTTGTCGTATTTCTCTTTCGTGTACATGTAACCGAAAGGCTGTCCTTTGATCTTGATCACGCCGTCGCCTACGGAATAAACTTGTTCGGCCGGAACAGAATTCTTGTCGACGACAAAATTCCAGTTGGAAAGGTCTTTCCCGTTGAACAACTTAATCGTTTTCTGTGCGTTTACATCGCTTCCGAAACATAGGAAAGCAGTAGCGATAGCCGCCATGCAGAGCATTCTTTTTTTCATGGTTCTAAATGAATTATATGGTAATTAATCAACAATAAGTTTACGGTAACGTACGCGTTTAGGCTCTGTATCGCCGCCCTGTTTGCGCTTGTATTCTTCATATTCGGAATATGTTCCTTCGTAGAAGACCACATTCGAATCGCCTTCGAACGACAGGATATGCGTACAGATGCGGTCGAGGAACCAACGGTCGTGGGAAACGACAACGGCACATCCGGCGAAGTTTTCCAAACCTTCTTCCAGTGCACGCAGCGTGTTCACGTCGATATCGTTTGTCGGTTCGTCAAGCAGCAGCACGTTGGCCTCAGCTTTCAGCGTGATGGCCAGGTGCAGGCGGTTACGCTCTCCACCGGACAGGACACCGCAAAGTTTTTCCTGGTCGGCACCTGCAAAGTTGAACCGTGACAGATAAGCGCGCGAGTTGATCTCTTTTCCACCTACACGGATAAATTCCTGTCCTCCGGAAACAACCTGGAAAACGGTCTTTTTCGGATCGATATCTTTATGTGTCTGGTCGGCATAACCAACTTTCACTGTTTCACCTACTTCGAATGTACCTTTGTCGATGCTTTCCATGCCCATGATCATCTTGAACAGCGTAGTCTTACCGGCACCGTTCGGACCGATTACACCGACGATACCGTTTGGCGGAAGCATGAAGTTGAGATCGTCGAACAACAGTTTCTCACCGAAAGCCTTCGCTACATGTTGTGCCTCGATCACCTTGTTACCCAGACGCGGACCGTTCGGGATAAAGATTTCCAGCTTGGCTTCGCGTTCTTTCTGGTCCTCATTCAACAATGCTTCGTATGAGTTCAGACGGGCCTTACCCTTGGCCTGACGGGCTTTGGGAGCCATGTTGATCCATTCCAACTCACGTTCCAACGTCTTGCGGCGTTTGCTGACCTGCTTTTCTTCCATAGCCATCTTCTTAGTCTTCTGATCCAGCCAGGAAGAGTAATTGCCTTTCCAGGGAATACCTTCGCCACGGTCGAGTTCCAGGATCCAGCCTGCCACATGGTCGAGGAAGTAACGGTCGTGCGTGATACAGATCACCGTACCGGCATATTGCTGCAGGTGTTGTTCCAGCCAGTCGATCGACTCGGCATCCAGGTGGTTGGTCGGCTCATCGAGCAGCAACACATCCGGCTGCTGAAGCAACAGGCGGCAAAGGGCGACACGGCGGCGTTCACCTCCGGACAGCGTATCGACTATCTGGTCTTCGGGTGGGCAACGTAGGGCATCCATCGCACGTTCCAGGCGGCTGTCGAGGTTCCAGGCATCGGTTGCGTCGATCTTGTCCTGCAATTCAGCCTGACGGGCGATCAATGCATCCATTTTGTCGGGATCATCCAGCACTTCCGGATCACCGAATTTTTCGTTTACTTCTTCGTATTCTTTTAATGTGTCTACAATCTCCTGTACACCTTCCTGTACGATTTCTTTCACAGTTTTGCCTGCTTCCAGTTTCGGGTCCTGTTCCAGGTAACCAACCGAATAGCCGGGCGAAAATACCACTTCTCCCTGGTATTCTTTTTCGATGCCTGCAATGATTTTCAGCAAGGTAGACTTACCGGAACCGTTCAAACCGATAATACCGATCTTGGCTCCATAGAAGAAAGACAGATAAATATTCTTCAATACTTGTTTCTGGGGCGGGAAAATCTTACTCACGCCAACCATCGAGAAAATAATTTTCTTGTCGTCTGCCATATTAATTAAAGTGTGTTTACTAATTTTTTTTCCAGGACAAACTTACGGAAATATCTTCAGATTCGAAAATAGCTTCATATATCTCTTTATATTTTCTTCTTTCACTGAATTTTCTGTTTTAAAATAAGATGTTAAATAATAAAACAACTTTCAAATCTAAATTCTATATGTAGACTGATCCATATATATTTTGCTTTATTGTCTTCAGGTAGAGTTGAGTATTGTCTTTTTGAAGCTATATAACAGTGTTTGATGTCTTTTCAGTTCTGCATCCGATATTCATTGGGAGTTATTCCAACTACCCGTTTGAACATACGGCTGAGATGTTGTGGATACTGAAAGCCGAGGTCGTAAGCTATTTCGCTCATCGTTTTGTCGGATGAGAGTAGTTTTTCCTTTGCCACTCCTATTACTCGGTCCTGTATATACTCAGAGGCAGTGCGTCCTGTTTGTTTACGTATCATATCGCCAAAATAGTTGGGGGAAAGGAATACCTTGTCGGCGAAATATTTCACGGATGGCAATCCCTCTTTTTGCGGTGCGTCTCCTTCAAAATAATCATTCAGTAACTGTTCGAAGCGGACGATGATGTCGCTATTCACTTCACCCCGTGTTTGAAACTGACGTTCATAGTAGCGCATGCAGTAGTCAAGCAACAATCCTATATTGGCACAGATCAGCCGGCGACTGTGTTTATCGATGGCATGTTTCAGTTCGTTTGAAATCTTTTGTAAGCAGTCCATGACAGTTTGCCGCTCTTCTTCGGAAAGATGGAGTGCCTCGTTGGTCTCGTAAGAGAAGAAAGAGTAGTTTCTGATTTCCTGACCGAGGGCGGTACCATGTATCAGGTCAGGATGAAAGAGAATACCATGTGCATGAGGCTGTATGTTCGGTAGCATTTCCATGTCAGTGACCTGTCCCGGAGCAAAGCAGACGATAGTCCCATCCTGGTAGTCATAGTACTGACGCCCATATTTGATATTACCGCATTTGACATCTTTCAGGTATAGTGCATACACCCCATATCGGAACCAGGCTCTTTCAGGCCATTGTGTGGACTGGGTCAGATCGATGACACTCACCAAAGGATGCTGGGTTTCAAGTCCGAATATCTTGTTGTAACGATCTACGCTGTCTAGTTCGATAATTTCATCTTTATTGATCTCTTCCATATCACTTTATGTTTTAATACATTACAAATGTAGTTCTTTTCTTCATACGATTTCTACCGTTGTTTCAGAATCCGTGATTAAGGTATAATTATCTGTAAAATGTATACAATCCCGGTGTTTCAGATACTCTATTTTTGTAAAAACTGGTCACAAAGCAACGATCTGATTAAGATCGGTCGTATCGACGGTGATGGTATCGGGGTTTTGAATGTGGCGGGTGATATAGTGGTGAAATTTGAAAGACAATAAAACTAGCGAAGTTTGACTTAGGATAAGAAATAAAAAATAAAGCAAATGAAGAAGTTACTAATCGTTTTGTTGCTGACCGCTGTGATTATCCCGGTGATCGCACAAGAAGCTGAAAATATGGTACGTTTGTCGAAAATTACAGTCGATCCGGAACGGTTGGCTGAATATAATGCCTATCTGAAGGAAGAGATAGAAGCCTCCATGCGGTTGGAACCGGGTGTACTGCTACTTTATGCAATGGCTGAAAAGAATCATCCGAATAAGGTGACTATACTTGAAATCTATGCGGATGAAACTGCTTATAAAAGCCACATCGAAACTCTTCATTTCCAGAAATACAAACAAGGAACGCTCGATATGGTAAAACATCTGGAACTGATCGACACTACTCCGTTGATTCCCGCGTTAAAGATGAAATCTCTTTCAACTGCCGTGAATACGGTTCGACAGGCCGATGATTACGGCATTAGTCGCACTATTACATATATTGAACATGGTAAATTCGAACTGCGCGAGAAGCCGGAACCGGAAATAAAAGATTCGCGTGATGCTATCTCAACAACTGTACGGATCCCAATGCTGGTTGGGCTTTAGGATGTCGTATAGATGGTGGTTTTAAAAATACAATTTGTAACTCAGATTCGGAATTATTCCTGTGCTATTTTCTTTCTTTATCTTGTTTGTTTTCTCGTTATATTCATAGAAATGCATTCCGGTACGTATTCCGACATTGAGCATTTTCAAAGAGAATTCGTGGGATAGTTTTCGTTTGTTTATTCGATAATTTACAGAGATATCACCGTTCAGGATCGGGCTGAACTTTTTACTGAAAGCGTTGGATTCATTCAGAATAATATCATGTTCTTCATTTGTTTTATCTTCATCGATAGGGGTATAACGGTCGCCACCATGAAAAAACAGACGGGTGTTGACACTAAACATATTTTGTTTCCTCTTTCCGACCATCCATTCTTTTCCGGCAAGGGCATTTAGTAAAAAGCCTCTGTCCATTCTTGTGTTTCGCCAGATGTTGTCTCCACCTTTATATTTAGATTTGAAGACGGAACCTGTCAGCATGTAATAAACCCCGTTTGTCATATATTGTTCCAGGGTTATATCGATACCATAGTTTTTACCTGCACCTTTGTTGATTAATATTCTGTTTAAATAAAAATCTTCATGGTTGATCAGGGAGAAAGAGGAATTTTCTTCAACCGGCATGTCGTATAAATACTGGTAATAAGACTCTATTTTTAGATGAAGGTTAGAACTGATATTCCAATCATAACTGAATCCTATATGATGTGCTCTGGAGAAATCGAGATATTTATTACTTGTTTTCTTACCGTCGATATCCTGTTCGATAAAATAGTAATCCAACTTTTCTCTGCGGCTATGCAGACCATAAGCGACAGAGAATGAGTATCTGTTTACAGGCTTCCATTTCAGGGCAACCCGGGGTTCAAGAGACCAGTTGTCATTAAGGGCAAAATATTGGGAGGTAATACCTAAACTGGCTGTCACATTCCGGCTAATGGCAAGAACCGAACTGCTGAAAGCCGACAGAACTATGCTTTCTCCATCCCCTTTCGATATTTGTTCCATCGGCTTATTCAAACTGAAATTAGGACTGACTTTATAATCGAGGTTGTAGTTTAGTCCTGTAATGGTAATCCCGGATCTGTTGGTATGAGACGGACTGATTTTTTTGTTTATAAAGGAATTGAATACGATATCCCATTTTCTGTTCCGGATATCTCCGACAGGTACTGATTTGTCTTCCAGCGTTTGTTGGTCTGCCGATATATGATCTTCTGAGTAAGTGGCAGACAGGGAGGAACGTAGGTAAGTATTTTCATCGATGAAATATTTATGAGTTATTCCCCCGACTAATTTGGTCATATTGTTTTTTGCCGATTGCCTGTCCACTTGTGTTTCCCATTTGGAACGTTCTTCTGCATCGGCTTTATTTTTATCGATTAGCCCTAATCCCCAAATAGAGAATGTTCCGGCCTTTTTAGTAGGAAGATGGAATTTAAACGAAAGATCCTGATATTTCAGATTGCTTTCACCTCCGCTGGCAAGACTGGTTGTAGAGAACCGGTAGTTAAACAGATAGGAACTTCCTCGTTTTTTGCTGATCGGTCCTTCCGATGCTAAATCGATCCCCATTAATCCTAGTTGAAATGCGTATTCGTATTTCTGATTGTTCCCGTTACGTATATGAAAATCGAAAACTCCCGATAATGCGTTACTGTATTCGGCAGGAAAGGCTCCGTTATAAAAATCAGAATTACCTATCATCTGGGTACTTAATGCAGATAAGATACCACCGCCTAATCCGGCCAGATCCGCAAAGTGGGTAGGGTTGGGGATCTCGATTCCTTCCAGTCGCCATTGTGTATATTGTGGTGAGTTTCCGCGGATGGCTATTGCATTCGTTCCAAGACCTCCAGCCACACCGGCAAAGGCGGAACTCAGACGTGCAGGATCATCAAATCCGTTGGCAAACCGACTCGCTTCTTCCATACTGATCATCCGTCCTCCGGTAATGGCCATTGGGTTTACGGGTTCTGCCTTTTTTACTTCCGGATGTACAACGATTTCGTTCAGCTGCTGCATGTTTTCGTTCAACGAGATATCCAGATATATTTCTTTGGAGGAAGTGACAAGTATTTCATTGACGATATTGGTGTGGTAACCCATATAGGATGTCTGTATATTATAGCGTCCGACAGGTACATCCTTTATACAGAATTCTCCAAGACTATCAGTGACAGTTCCTAAAGATGGATTTCTTAAAATACTTATTGTTGCATACTCGATCGGAGTGTTGCTTTTGGAGTCGGTAACGATTCCTCGTATTGTCTGCGTGGGCCTTTCTATTGAATTGTCAGGAGCATATTCCTTGTTGATAGGGGATATGATAATGTGATAGCCATTTATCTTATAGGTGTGTTGCCTGTCGTTCAATATCTCTTTCAGTGCTTTATCGATATTGACATTCTTCAAAGAAAGAGAAATTTTCTTATTCAGGTCCAAAGTTAATTGTTCGTAAGCAATGCTATAATCCGTTTGCTGTTCTATTTCGGAGAATGCCTCTTTGATCGATATGCTTTTGTTTTGTATGGAGATTTTTTTCTCTTTCTCTTGGGCGATAGCTCCAAAAGAGAAGAAAATGAAAAATAGTAAAATGATAATCCTATAGAATTGTATTGATTTGATTCGATCCATTACGCTGCATTTGTATTATTTGTTTAATACGATATGGGTTCCTTGTTGTTGATAGGTAAAGCCGATAACATCTTTCAATACATGAAGGATTTCATCCAGTGTTTCGCCTTTCAGGAATTTAACTGTATATAACCGGGATGCCGGAATATTGCTCCTATCATCAATTGTGATGTTAAAATGTCTCTCCAATGTTTGCTTAATATCCTGAAATGATGAATTGATAAATAATATCTGTCCTGTAAGCCAGGCATCGGTTTCTGCCGGTGATATGTTTTCAATATTCATTTCAGAGGTCTTGATGTTATATGTCAGTTGTTCATTCGGCTTAAGGATTTGTTTTTCCTGGGATTGGGTACTCACTTCCACTTTCCCGTTTGTAAGTGTTGTTGTTATGTTTTCATCATCCGAGTAGGCTTTGACATTGAATTTCGTTCCAAGAACTTTCACGGATAGTTGTTTGGTTTTTACGATGAATGGTTTTGCCTGATCCTTTTTTACGGAAAAATATGCTTCACCTTCAAGGTATATCAGTCTCTGGTTAGCCGTAAAAGATTTTGGATATTTTATATTCGATCCTGAATTGATCCATATTTCAGAACTGTCAGGTAAGAATATATGTCTGGTATCTCCGTATGCGACAGTGATCTCGATAAGTTTATTCTGGGTATAATACAAGTATCCTCCGGCGATAAGCAAGAGGGGAATAAGTACTGCTGCAATCTGCAAAGTTTTCTTGTAGAATGGAGTATGGATCGTTTGCCTTCCTGAATATCCGATCTTTTGATTTACCCGTTTCAAGGCGGAATAGGTATTTACATTGATTTCGGTGTCCAATTCGTTCCAATATTCGAATGAGGCTTCTTCTTTTTCTTTTGTATCTTTGTCTGCAATAATCCATCTTTGGACCCTTTCTTCGGTTTCCTCAGGAAAGCGTCCGGATAAATATTGTTTGATGATTTTTGACAGGTTGCTATTATCCATTTTTCTGCATTTTATATATATACAGGTAAAGAGAGAAAAACTCAGTAAGAAAAAGGATATTTATTGAAAAAAGATCAGAATAGGGAGAATATGAAAGTGTATATGGCCTTTCGTATCTCTTTCAGAGCAAGACTTAGCTGGCTTTCCACATTCCTTTTTGTCGTGTTTAACCGTTCTGCAATTTCGATGTTGCTTAATCCTTCATTCCGGCTAAGGATATAAATTTGTTTTCGTTGTTCCGGCATTTTTTCGACAAGATCATCTATCAATAGGCCGAGTTCCTTGGCTATAAGGTCTTCTTCCGAAGTAGAGCTACATTCCTGAAACTGAAATTTGTTCGTGTAAGCTAAATGTACGTATTTATGGTTCAGGTAATTGATCGCAGCATTACGGGCGATCGTATGTAAGTAGGCTTCGAAAGATTTGGAAGTATCGATAGACTGACGGTTGATCCAGAGATTTACGAATAGATCTTCCGTCAGTTCTTCTGCATCGGATTCTGATTTAATATATCCGTATATGAATGCCTTCGTTTTATTGTAATAGGTTATAAAGACAGTCTCAAAGGCCTTATGGTCGCTATTCCATAAGGCTTCAATCGTTTTTATGTCAATACAACTACCGCCCATTAATCAACATTTCTGTATGGAGGGCAAAAGAAGTAATTATCTACCGGATAGGAAATACCTTTTTGAAATCTTAATGTAAATAGCTATTTATAAACAAAATGAATTCATTCTGAATTTCTTATTCCGTACATTATTCTATATCTCGGATGAATTTTGCCGGAACACCGCCAACTACCGTGTTTGCAGGTACATCTTTTGTTACGACTGCTCCTGCTGCAACGATGGCATTGTCACCAATGGTTACGCCTTGTAAAATAGTGGCATTCGAACCGATCCAGACATTTTTGCCGAGTATAATGGGAGCAGGATAGGTCGTTTTACGGTCTTCCGGTACAAGGCCGTGGTTGAGGGTAGCGAACACGACGTTGTGTCCGATTTGACAATCATCACCGATCGTAACACCGCCGTGATCCTGAAAGTGACAGCAGGCGTTGATAAAAACATTTTTACCAATCTGGATATTCTTCCCGAAATCAGTATAGAACGGAGGAAATACACGTAGTGTCTGATCGACTTCGCATCCGAACAATCGCGAAAGCAATGTCCGAACCTCATCGGAGGTATGATAGGAACTGTTCAGTTCGAAGGTTATACGCCGTGCCTCGTTGCTCATCTCGTCCATGAAACGATGAATCTCTGGCGTATTGAGGGGCTCCCGTGTCCGGATAACCTGTAAAAAGTCGTTGAGTATCATAAGCTTAATTTTTAGATGTATATTTTCACGAAGCAAAATTACAAGGAATATACATCTTGTTACATACCCAAATCAAGGTAAACATTACCCTTTTTACGGTTTTATACGGACATTTGGCACACCCTTAAGATCTCTTTTAATGATTGGTTCCTTCAAACAGATCCCGGTTATCCCGTGAGTTTTGTGAACCCTTCTTGAAATTATTGAATGTATAACTGATAGACAAAGTTATAACCGGATAATCCGGTCGTATGCGTGTAATGGATTGCAGGTCTGCTGTTGTAATATCGCTTCTGTAACGGGCAGAGTTGAATATATCCCGGAAAGAAAGTGTCGATTGCAGATTTGGACTGAACAGTTGCTGACGGATTGCCAGATTGACAAACCAGAAAGCGTCCGACCGTCCCTGCGTCGTAACCGACGGACCTACGAAGTTACCGTCCAACTGGATGCGAGTGTTCTTAAATACACGAAACATATTATTTAATGTAATATCATAATTCGTACTGGTCTCTTTCTTTCCACCCGATTGAATATCGTTCACTACCTTATAGTAATAAACGTTTCCGTTTACATTCAGGTTCCACCATTTGTTAATTGTTAGTTGTCCGTTTAATTCGATACCCAGAGCATGGTCGTTTCCGACATTAGCCATAGAGTCGAGGGTTACTCCTGCTTGATACGGGACACGTAAGCGTTCGATCTTATCTTTTCGCGACCTGTAAAACAGGCTGGATTGCAATACCTGTTCTCCAAAGTTCTTTTTGTAATTTAGTTCAAAGGAATGTATATATTCAGGACGGATGTCGGGATTTCCAATCTCGGCTGTGTAATAATCGCGATAAGTGATATATGGCTCCATGTAAAAGAGTTCCGGACGGTTGGTACGGTACGAATAGGCAAATGTCAGTTTCTGTTCATGGGGAAGTGTATATCCGATATGTACGGAAGGAAAAACTTCGAAACGGTTCACTTTCCGATTTGCACCTTCGATGGAGCTGCGTAATATCTGGTGCGTATGTTCGCCCCGGACACCGACCTGTGCATCGAATGCCTTATAACTATCGCTGCCTATCAGATAAACCGAATGGATGCCACGTTGAAAATAGAATGTGTTGTAAATATCTTCGCGCCAATAGAACTCCTTTTTCTCCGGGTTCCAGAACTGCATACTGTAATCGCCGTCTTCCAGGTAAGAATGATACTGATAGCCGCTCTCCAAATGACCGGTCTTGCTGTAAGGATATTTATAGTCGACATTACCGCGTACCGTCCAACGTATTTCATCTTCCCAGGCACGATGCCCCTGTTGTCGTTGGTTACTTTTATCAAACAGGTCGCTCTGGAAATACTCCATAGGATTTCCTTCATATCCTAACATGAAACTGCCGGAAAGTGCATGTCCATCGTCATTGAACTTATGGGAAAATCCGGCTTTTCCGATATTAACAGTCGAATGCAGGTCGAATTCATCGCGGCTGTTGAAGTTGTGCGGGGTGGATTCGCCGGTAGCATCCTTGCGGGTTTCTGTGTAGTCCAGGTTTCCGTAGCGGGTGAATTTGTCGTAGACGACCTGCAACTCTGCGTTGAGGGATGTTTTTGGAGAGAAAGAATAATCGATACCTCCACGCAATCCGTAATGGTAGTTCTTTCCTTTTCTGGGACCATGAGATATGGATGTTGTTGTTACATTATCGACAAGAGTTGTTTTTTGCTGATCGAAGTGGCTTTCCCGGATCGGTTGGTTCCAATGCCCGGCAAAATGCCATTGCAATTTATTCAATTGCTGGGAGATAAGGAAATCGACTCCATTGGAAAGGGCTGTACTGCCATACATATTTGCCATGCCGTTAATACCTTGGCGTTTATGCTTTTTAGTGACGATGTTGATCATGCCGACTTCACCATCCGTATCATAACGTGCCGATGGAGTAGTGATGATTTCCACATTTTCTATCTGTCCGGCCGGTATCTGTTGCAATGCCTGTGTACCAGAATAAAAGCTCGGCTTTCCATCGATATATACTTTAAAGCCGCTACTCCCTCTGAATGTTACGTCACCATTGACATCGACCCGTATGGAAGGAGTATTTTCAAGAATATCGACAGCCGTACCGCCGCTTCCCATCAGGTTATTGGAGGCATCGATGATCTTTTTATCCAGTTTATAGATGATCTGCCTTTTCGTACCTTCCACTACGACTTCGGATAATCCGACTTCCAGTGGTTGCAATTCGATAATACCGAGATCCAATACGGGCTGAGAGGGGCGAAGCGCAATTGTTTCACGGGTATAGACGTCATATCCGATCAACCGGACCAATAATGAATATTCCTCGTCATTAATATCCGCTAGCCGGAAAGACCCATCTGTTCCGGATAACGTACTGGAAACAGCTGCCGTTTCCCCTTTCTTTAATACTATGACATCCGCAAATTCGATCGGATAACCTGTGCTTTTATCCCGGATCATCCCTTTTATCCGGGGAGAAACAGCCATAACGGAATTGAGGCTAAACACTAAAAGAATAAGAATTAAATTACCTTTCATGATGATATATTTATGATTGATGTCGCAAAACTAATCAAGTACTTTCTATACGGAGAAGAGAAATAAAAGATCTGATCGGCGTGTCATGGAGAGAGATACATTTGTCACTGTCAGACATAGCGGAGACAGGAAATAAGACTATATTTGTCTATGATTTCATTCTTCGATATAGCTATTGGAAAGAGAACTTTCTATTGTTTTCTTTTCTTATTGGCCCTTTTGCTGATTGCTCCGTCAGTCCAGGGTTTTAACCTGCGGAAAATAAATAATGCGGAAAACCTTTCCAGCAGTAATATCTTTTCATTCTATCAGGACGAAAAAGGATTTATGTGGATCGGTACGAGTCGTGGGGTGGATATCTATGATGGAAAGCGTATTATAAAGTACAGCCCCGGGGACGGCGAGAAATACTTTGCCGGTAGCCGGATTGAGAAGATAGAGCAGACCGGTGGGAAGGTCTGGCTTCAGACTTATCACGGACTATATAAGATAGACTTGAAAACATCTGTCACCCAATCGTTCGATATGTTTAACCGGATAGCTTTCCTCGATAAAGACAGCCGGGGAAATATCTTCCTGGTACAGGGTAACAATAGCATTTATTATACGCTTAAGGATCAGGAACAATTTGAGCAAAAGTTCATTCCCGATCTGGCAGCAGACGATATAGCCGATTTCTTTATCGATGACTCCGATCGATTGTGGATCTTCCGGAAAAACGGCGACAACATTTGTTTTTCTATTCAGATAGACGAGCAAGGTAATGCGAACCTTTTTCCTTTGCCCGGTTATAAGCATCCCGCCAGTATCGTCTATTGTGCGAACGAAGATAACATCTCGTATTTCGTGGATAACACATATACGTTGTATGAATTCGATACATCCAGTCGTAAAGCTTTTCCCGTATATCATTTAAAGGATTATCTTGCCGGAAAAGACAACATCACATCCCTTCTGAAATTCCATGACGACTATTTCATCGGCTTTAAGACGAAGGGACTATCCTTACTTAGGAAAGGTGAATATGGTTATCATTTCGATACATTGGAGATTACCGGCGGAATCAGCTGCCTGCGTAAGGATAATTATCAGGATATGATTTGGGTAGGAACTTCAGGACACGGTGTTTTTACTTGTTCGGAAGACCTGTATTCCATCCGGTCTGTCCACCTGAATGATCTTCCGTTAAAATTGCGCCAACCAGTAAATGCTTTGTTCGTAGACAAAGAAAATACGTTATGGCTGGGTAGCCGGGGAGACGGTATTCTTCGTGTCTTTGATTTTCAACCGGACAAAAAGGTAGAAGATCACCGTATGGAATTGATCACTACTTCAAACAGTGGACTGCTGGATAATACGATCCTTTCTTTTTCAGCCAGTCATAAGGGTAACCTCTGGATCGGAAGTGAACACGGACTGGGCTATTTTAACCGGATAGAAAAACGTATCATTCCTGTCCCTGTGTTATGTGGGAATAGAAATGTAGAATTCATATCCGATATATATGAACGGGACTCCCTATTGTGGATATCTACGCTTGGCATGGGGATCATACAGGCTACACTTGAATGGCGGAACAGCTATCCTGTAGTAACGGTTGTAAAACAATTCACTGTCCGTGAAGATGACGAGTTTACCAATCGTTTTCAATATATCTATCAGGAAAACGATTCTATTTTATGGTGTATGAATAGGGGAGAAGGCTTCTTCCGGCTGAATATCGCTACGTCTACCTGGGACAATATCCGTTTTGAAGGAAATACGATCAATGAAACCAATGTTATACAGAAAGATTATCACGGAAACTATCTGGTCGGAACTAATTTCGGGTTGGTAAAGTATAGCCTGGACGATTATAAATTATTGAATGAGATCAATAAATACCCAACCAACAGTATTTATAGTATTCTTCCTGACACCATTGCCGGTTATTGGTTAAGTACCAACCGGGGGCTGATCTTGTATAATACAGACCAGGATTTGTTCCGCACTTACGATCATCACGACGGTCTTTCGATACTTGAATTTAATGAAGGTTCCTCTTTCAAAAACGAAAATGACGGGACGCTTTTCTTCGGAGGAACCAATGGCTTTGTTACTATCCGTCGTAATTATTATGATGAAGGACAACACTATATGCCGCCAGTCTATTTCAGGACGATCACTATACGCGATAGGCAGTACCCTGTTGAGGAATTCCTGTCGCAGAAGGGAAAAAAGACTATCCTGAAATTATCGCATGACGAGAATTTTTTTACGCTTTCTTTCTCTGCGACCGACTATCTGAACGGTAATGGTTATTCCTATTATTATAAGTTGGATAGCGGTGAAAAGGAATGGACTTCCAACGGAAGTTCCGATATAATCACTTTCGCTGACCTTCATCCGGGGAATTATACATTGTATATAAAGTACTATAATAAAGTACTGGGAAAAGAAAGTTATATCTATAAACTTAATATCGAAGTTTTACCTCCGTGGTATGCTTCACCCTGGGCCCGATGTATTTATTTTTTACTATTATTGGTTGTGACAGGGCTTGTCACCCGGATATGGATTGTTTACAATAGAAAGAAAAAAACGGATCGTCTGCAGAAGATGGAACAGAAGCATAAAGAGGAAATATACGAGTCCAAGCTCCAGTTCTTCACGAATATATCCCATGAGTTCTGTACGCCGTTAACGCTTATCTATGGTCCTTGCAACCGTTTGATGGAGCAGAAGAGCTTGAGTGAGCCTGCCCGGAAATACACTTCCATCATTAAGCAGAATGCCGAGAGGCTAAATTCGCTGATACAGGATCTGATCGAATTCAACCGGATCGAGTCGGGTTATAAGAAACCTGTAATAATACCTGTCGATATAACCGCTTTAGCCAATAAACTGGCAGAGTCATTCACCGATATGGCGGAGTCGCATGCTGTAAGATTTGAAAAAGAGATATCACTTTTTATTCAATGGAACTCCGACAAGGATTTTATTGTCACTATCCTTTTTAATCTTTTATCCAATGCATTCAAATACGCGGAAAACGAGAAGAAAGTAATTGTCAGGATCGGAACCGACTCCGATAATTTGTATATCACTGTTTCCAATACCGGAAAGGGAATAGCTGCAAAAGATATTCCAACTCTGTTTGACAGATACTGCATTCTGCAGAACATTGAACAAAACGATAATACCTCATTCTGGTCGCGTAACGGGTTAGGTCTGGCAATCTCTTACAATATGGTGCATCTGCTCGGCGGAACGATTGAAGTAGAGAGTATCCCGGATGAATGGACACATTTCAGGATCAAACTGCCTTACCTCGAAGCTTCTCTTGCCGGATCGAACGAAGAGACGGCTGTGTCGTTGCCCGATTACAATCCGGAACGTACACCTGTCTGTCAAATCCCTGAAATTCCTATTGACACATCGAAACCGACACTGCTTGTCGTGGATGATGAAATAGAAATTCGCTGGCTTATCTTCGATATATTCAGGGACGATTATAATGTATTGACAGCTGCCGGTCCCATTGAAGCCTCTGAAATATTGAAAGATATACACCCCGACCTTATCATTTGTGACGTGATTATGCCGGGAACAGATGGTCTGACCTTCTCACGGCAGGTAAAAGAGGATGAAACAACTGCTCATATCCCTTTTATCCTGTTATCGGCTCGACAAGATGTTGAAGGGCAGACTGCAGGGTTGAATGCCGGAGCAGAACTTTATATAACCAAGCCGTTTAATGTGGATTTTCTGAAATCTTCCGTACAACGCCTGTTGGAGAGAAAAGAAAGTCTCCGTGAATATTTCTCGTCTCCATTGAGTTCATACACGTTAGAGAACGGAAAGCTATCTCATAAAGAGCATAAGAAATTCATCAATGATATATTGAAGATCATTAATAAAAATCTAAGGAACAAAGACCTGTCTGCCCAATTGATCGCTGAGAAAATGAACATAGGCCTTCGTTCCTTTTACCGTAAACTGGAAGAGATTGAAGAGATCACTCTTGCCGAACTGATCAATAACTGTCGGTTACTGAAAGCTGCCGATTTGCTTATAAAAACAAAACTGACCATCGATGAAATAGTCTTTCAGTCCGGCTTCACCAACCGCTCCACCTTTTATCGGGCATTCTCAAAGAAATATAATTGTACTCCGACGGAGTATAGAAAAAAACAGTCGGCGGCGATAAATCCTCAATAGCTATCAATGTTTTTTATATTATCTGATAAAGTTCGTTATTTGACGCTCTTCAGTTTCCGGCGAAGGCTGTGCCCCGGCCTTTATGTTTTTCAGTAACCAGGCCATATTCTTACCGAGTGTCCGCATGGTCTGTAAACCTTCGGCATCCTGTGCAGCCTCGCCGGGCATGCGACCGTGTATGAATAAGTAATACTTTCATATATATAATCTTTATTGGACAAAAGTAGCAGTTTTGAGACAATGCCCTGTTCTTTAGGATACAGAATTGACCTTTATTTCTTTTTGCGGGTAGCAAAAACTTTAGCTAAAGTTATCCATTCCCCGTCTTCGTTGATAGCGGTACTTCGCCAGGTGAAAGAATTGTCTGTAATATCAGAAAATATCCATTTCATACCTTGCGAAGTTATCTCCGTCAGGACAATTTCATCTCCTTCTTTCCGGGCTTCCAGCCGGGCACATTCTTCCGGGCATCCGTAGAAGATTTCCCAAATACATTTTTCCGGATTAAATAATCTGAGAGTAGTCCCGTAAGCTGCGTCCGGTTGGATATCGATCAATCTTTCTGTTCGTGACGGAACAATAAAGACATCTTGTACTGCCATTCCGTCGAGTACCCATGAAAAGATCCATTCTCCTTTTACGCGTCTGGGAGTAGGTGTGTTGAGGTGGTCGTTCCAGTCAAGATCCCATTCACCTATCACTTTACCAAAGAAATTGTACTCTTCCGGTATTCTTTCACTCTTTCCTTTGCTGACTAGTGCTGCTTCAAATTCGTTCATGATTTCTTATTTAATTTGATTCAAGGTTTAATATTTAACAAAGATAAGCGAAAATCAACAAACAAGAACAGTGATAAAGGTAAAAATATCAGTAATCCATATACCAGACTTCTGATAAAAGGGATGTACTTTTGTTTTATATAAAAGGATTAGATATGAAAATAAAAAATAGATGGTATATGGTAGCAGGACTTATAATAGGTATAGTGATCGTTTTAGGAGTGGCAGTGGTCGCTTTTATCAATCAACCGGCTTTCGGACGTCTGCCGCAAGGGGAACGACTGGAAAAAATAGAACATTCTCCCCATTATAAAAACGGAGAGTTTCAGAATATATATCCGACGACGTTAATGACTTCCGGTAAAGGACGTTTGCGTAGCATGTGGGATTTCCTGATCTCCTCCAGGCCTGACGGGCTGAATCCGGATGTTCCGGTTCCGGCTATCAAATCTGATCTGAAAAACTTGGCGGACAATTCGAATGTAATGGTCTGGTTCGGCCATTCTTCCTATCTGCTTCAATTATCCGGTAAACGAATTTTAGTCGATCCGGTGTTTTGTATGGCTTCTCCGGTTTCCTTTGTCAATAAGCCTTTTAAAGGAACGGATATATATAAACCGGAAGATATGCCGGATATCGATTATCTGGTTATTAGCCATGACCATTGGGATCATTTGGATTATCAGACGGTAATCCGGCTGAAAGATCGTATCCGTAAAGTGATCTGCCCTTTGGGTGTGGGCGAACATTTATTCCAAATACGCATTAGCCAGACACCGTTGGGATGAACCGTTGAAAAACGAAATTGAGATGGCAAAAGAAAACTCTTTGGAGCTGATCGTTCCGGTGATCGGACAGGTCGTCGATATCTCTGGTACACATTACTGATAAATCAACTTTAATACTCAGGCTTTTGTAAACTTTTTAAATATGGCATTTGAACATTATGCTTTTCGCCATCTACGATGACATCTTCAAGCATTCTTTTTATTTCATCGGGGGCATGCTGCGTATGTCCGTCAAACATGATGCATAAAGTTTCGTTACTGTAAATTTTCATTAAAACGGGCACGAGAAAGAACAAAGGAAGATAATAGGGGCGGTTTGCCTTTTCAACCTTTGGATCGAATCCTTTTCTGTAACAGATTTCAAAGCCTTCGCGGATTGATTTGATGGTATTCTTGAGTAGCTGTGAGTTACCGGCGAAGTTTTTGCCTCCTCCGGCCTTTATAATCCCGGCAGATAAACTAGCGGCAATAGCGTAATGGGTTATAAGCCAGGTTTTAATATGTTTGGAGACAAGCGGTTTTAGATTCGCATTCTCCAATGCTTTTGACATTTTTACTATACGGGGTGTCATTTCTCCGTTAACTTCTCCAAGAAGTGTGGCAGAATTCTTCATTCCTGAAATTGCACAATGAATGCAATGTTCATCTCTACCACCACCCACTTTAAAAGGAAAGCCGAAGAAATACTGTTCGGGAGAAAGGAACCTGGCTATTGTCTCAAAGTCATTCCATATGTTTTGGAAAAAAAGAATATGTGCCTTTCCTGCTGATTCGGCCAATACCGGCAAGATATCTTTCAAATAAATACAATTGGTCGCTACGATAATATATTCAAAATCATTATAGGGAGAGAGATTGTCAATGACTTTCGGGTGGAATCTAACTTGCTCTGTTTGTTTTTGTTTTCCTCTGAAGTCGGAACAAAAGATATCGATACCGTCTTTTTCTATTCTCGACTTTTTCCCCTGCCGTACCAAAACGGTCATGTCATGTCCTGCTTTAGCTAATTGCCAACCGTAAGTACAACCTATTACGCCAGGTCCATAGATTAGAATTTTCATGATTACTCTATTTTGTATTATTATTATTTTATGTCCATCATAGCCGACCTGAATAAAGAATGATATTCGGAATAAGGGTCACAAACCGAAAGAAAATCTTTAGGCGTATAACCGGAAAATTCTTTAAACTCTCTGATCAGATGCGATTTATCGTAATAAGCACAATTCTCGACTAATTGTGTTAATGAGATCTGTGGAACGGTCTGTAAAATGTACGCTGCTTTTTGATAACGTTTAATCCGTATAAAATCTTTAGGATTTATGCCGATATGTTCAGTGAAAACACGCTTGAACTGTTTGTATCCGAGACAAGCTGTTTGTGCAAGTAAGGATACATTGTATTGTCCGAGATTGATAGAGTCGATAACCGTTAGCAAACGCTTATAATTGTATTGTTCTGTTTGATAGATACGTCTTAGTAGAAAATTTTCGATCAGTTGAACGCTTCTTTTATTATGCGAGGTCTCTTTTAATCTTTTTTCCAGTTCCTCGACCTGAGGATCATTCAACGTATCGAGAGGTATAATTTGATTGTTCAATTCAACTATTGGCATTTTGAAAATGGCCATAGCGCCTGTTGGCTGGAAAACGATCGAAATGAAATCTATGTTTCCAGAATAAACAAAGTTGGAAAAATTTGTTTGTTGTCCGGATAAACAGGAATCGATTTGCCCTCCACGTTGAAAGGTAAGTATTATGCATCCGTTAGGAATATAACGTTGTGTGCCCTGCATTACATCTTCCAGTGTTAAGAACCAATATTGCTTCACATAGGGAGTAAGCAATAAGGAGGGGTATATAACTTGAAACTTATCCATCTCGGATGCAAATCTATCGATATTGTTTCGTTTTCGAGGTGTAAAAAAAGGACATTTATTCTCTACCTGTAGAAAGAAGAAATGCTTTCCGGAATGTTTATCAATTTCGTATGCTTAATGCAAGTCGTAAATATATAAATGTAATCAGAGGAAAAAGCAATAATGCTTGAAATGGGACTACTGCTTGATTGTTAGTTTATTACAGTTTCCTCGTAGTCTATTGCTTTGGAAACTGTAGTTCCCTCCGCAGGGAACTGTAATTCCCATAGGGGGGAACTGTAGTTTCCTGCATAGGAAATCAGCGTTTCCTCCTATGGAAACTGAAATATCTTTATGAAGAAACAGAAAAGGGGTTACTTTCCCCAATCATACGACTCTACATATCCATCGAAATATTCGTCCAGAATAACTCCCAGCTTTTTGGCAAGAATTACAATATACTGTTGTTCGGCGGGTGACAAAGGCGATCCACCTTTACGTTTCAGATAATAGTTTTTTCGGCCTAGAAAAGCTATCATCCGTAGACGGAAGGTATCTGCTACGTTTAGGGTCAAAGCGTTCACTGTGCGCATGAATCCTATTGCATTCTGTATTTTGGTATTGGGACGGTAGAGTTTACACGTCCCTTTCATCTTCTTTAGCGTGTTTGGATTCATTATCCGCAGGAAAGTTATATTTTCCGGAGCATGTTTTAAAGCGATCTGGCGTAGACAGGTTGTTGCTTTCGGGCAGTTCTCTGCTGCACACATACCAAAATCATATGGTACTTTTGAGTAATCGAACGATTCTTTCATGATTGTAAAATTCAAGGTTTATTAAATTCGATAAAGGTACGATATATATTGGGTAAATACCAAATATCAATGCCTGAAAAGAATATTCTTTTTACATTAACTTTTTATTCTGTTCGAGTAACCCGATTATTTTCTCTAATCTTTTCAGCCGGGTGTCTTCTCTTTTCGCTTCAAAGTAGAAGCCGACAAAATTATTTTGGGTCGACTTTACTGTCGTTAGGTAATTAGCATAAGCCAGATTGTAGTCTTTTATCAGGGATTCAAACTCAGACTTTTGAGCATCGGTAACATTTCTGTCCCGTACCTTTTCCCATTCTCCGCTTCTTTTGGCTTCTTCTATGGCCTGCATTCCGAACCCGGTCATTCTTCCTTCTTTGATAAGCTTTTCTACAATCTTTTTATTCTTTTCCGACCATTTGCTTCCTTTCCTTCTTTTGGAAAAATACTTTTTGTAGCTGTGCTCGTCGATAGAATTAATCAGCCCGTCGATCCAACCGAAACACAATGCTTCTTCCAACGCCTCTTCTGCGGATAATGTTTTTAATGTTTTTGTTTTCCCGAATAGTAACCAGACACCCTCGCTTGTCTGGCCGTAATTCTTTAACCATTCCTGAAAGTCTTCTCTTGTCGCGAAAATTAATTCAGCACCCATCTTATTTATTATATTCGTGAGTAATAGTATTCTGTGGTCACAAATATATGTAAAGACAGTCATATAGTCGTCATACAGGAATGGAAAGTTAACATTCTGATATATTTTATAGGACAATAAAAGGTAGATTTAAGTAATTTATTCGTAAACTTGTAACCCTAAATAAAAACGTTAAATTTAAAATTAAATCTCCAGTTTTATGACAGTAAAATCGTATATAGAATCCAATAAAGATCGTTTCCTGGAAGAGCTGTTCAGCTTGATCCGTATTCCGTCAATTAGTGCAAAACACGAACATAAACCGGATATGAAAGCCTGTGCCGAACGGTGGACAGAGTTATTGTTGTCTTCCGGTGCGAACAAAGCGGTGGTTATGCCGACAGAAGGAAATCCGGTGGTTTATGGTGAAAAGATCATTTCGCAGGATGCTCCGACCGTGCTTGTCTATGCCCATTACGATGTGATGCCTGCCGAACCGTTGGAGTTGTGGAAAAGCCAGCCGTTCGAACCGGAAATACGCGATGGACGTATCTGGGCACGTGGTGCAGACGATGATAAAGGTCAGTCGATGATGCAGGTAAAAGGTTTTGAAACAGCGTTGAAGCTCGACCTGCTGAAATGTAATGTGAAGTTTATCTTTGAAGGAGAAGAAGAGATCGGTTCGCCCAGTCTGGAAACCTTCTGCCGCGAACATAAAGAATTGTTGAAGGCCGATGTGATTCTGGTTTCCGATACCAGCATGGTCAGTGCCGAAACACCCTCATTGACAACCGGTCTGCGGGGCCTGGCATATTGGGAAATCGAAGTGACGGGGCCTAACCGCGATTTGCATTCCGGACATTTCGGCGGGGCAGTGGCTAACCCGATCAATGTCTTATGTAAACTGATGGCAGATATAATCGATGCCGACGGGCGTATCACGATTCCCGGATTCTATGATGATGTAGAAGAAGTTTCTCCGGCAGAACGGGAGATGATCGCACAGATCCCGTTCGATGAAGCAAAATATAAAGCAGCCATCGGTGTGGATGCCCTGTTCGGTGAGAAAGGATATTCGACGCTGGAAAGGAACAGTTGCCGTCCGTCATTCGACATCTGCGGTATCTGGGGCGGTTATACGGAAGAAGGAAGCAAGACTGTGCTGCCGTCGAAGGCGTATGCAAAAGTTTCCTGCCGGTTGGTTCCGCATCAGGATCATACGAAAATATCTCAGCTGTTCGAAGATTATATAAACCAAGTGGCTCCTGCTTGTGTTAAGGTAAAAGTCACACCGAAACACGGTGGACAGGGTTATGTTTGTCCGATCGACCTGCCTGCTTATCAGGCAGCGGAGAAAGCCTGTACGGTTGCTTTCGGAAAGAAGCCGCTGGCTGTACGCCGGGGAGGAAGTATTCCTATTATCTCCACTTTTGAACAGGTATTGGGTATAAAGACCGTCCTGATGGGCTTCGGACTCGAACAGAACGCTATTCATTCTCCTAACGAAAGTTGTATGTTGGACTTTTTCTATAAAGGGATTGAATCGGTTGCCGAATTTTATAAAGAATACAAATGACACAAAATGAAATCGTAGCCCGTGCCTTATCGAATACAGGTATCGAGGCGTTGAATGAAATGCAGCAGGCCGTGCTTGATGCCGGTACAACCAAAGATATGGTTTTGCTTAGTCCCACGGGATCAGGTAAAACCCTGGCGTTCCTGCTGCCTTTGCTTACTACATTGACTGACGAAGAGAAAAAGATACAAGCGCTTATCATCGCTCCGTCGCGTGAACTGGCTTTACAGATAGAGACGGTTTTCCGTTCTTTGGGTGCCGGATATAAGGTGAATTGCTGTTACGGCGGTCATCCGATCCGGACGGAAAAGAAGAGCCTGGAACATGCGCCGACCGTATTGATCGGAACTCCGGGACGAATCCTCGACCATCTGGAACGGGGTAATATCGATTTGGATACTGTCCGAACATTGATTCTGGATGAGTTCGACAAATCTCTGGAATTAGGCTTTCAGGATGAGATGAAAGACATTCTGGCACATCTTCCGGGCGTGCGTCGCAGGGTGTTGACTTCGGCAACGGAAGCTGTCGAAATACCTCCTTTTACCGGTATTACGGCACCGGTCCGTTTGTCATTCCTGACTGGTGTAAAGGAAGCGAAAGGGTTGACTTTGCGTATCGTGAAATCTCCGATCAAGGATAAACTAGAGACGTTATACAAACTGTTGGGCGAACTGAAAGGCGAATCGGCTTTGGTGTTCTGTAACCAGCGTGAGTCGGTGGAACGTGTCAGCAATTACCTGACCGAGATGGGTGTGGATAATGAATATTTCCACGGAGGGATGGAGCAGCCGGAACGTGAACGGGCTTTGTCGCTTTTCCGTAATGGCAGTGCTTCTGTTTTTATTTCCACCGATCTGGCCTCCCGTGGACTGGATATTCCGGAAGTGAAGAATGTCATCCATTATCATCTCCCGATCAATGAAGAGGCGTTTATCCACCGAAACGGACGAACGGCTCGTATGAATGCGGAAGGAAATGCCTTTATGATCCTGAACGAAGTGGAGGCTGTCCCTGAATATATCACCCGTGAACCGGATGAGTTTTTCCTGCCGGAGCATGCGAAGAAGCCACTTCGTTCGGAATGGGTGACACTGACGATCAACCGCGGTAAACGGGACAAGCTGAGTAAAAAGGATGTGGTCGGTTTCCTTTTCCAGAAAGGCGGTTTGGAGAAAGACGATCTCGGTGTTGTCGAAGTAAAGGAAAGTTGTGCTTATGCGGCAGTAAAACGTGATAAGAAAGCAGACTTGCTGGCACGTATCCGTGAAGAGAAGATAAAGAATATGAAAGCGAAATTTGTATGAGCATATTGATTAAAGAGGTAGAACTGAATGGAGTTGTTACCGATATTTATATAGAAAACAAATACATCAAACAGATAGGCGCAAACCTTCCTGTAACGGCCGATACTGTTATAGACGGTCGTCGTAAAGCCGTTATTCCCGGTTTTGTGAATACACATGGTCATGCTGCAATGACCTTGTTTCGTGGTTTTGGCGACGATATGCCGCTGATGCCCTGGCTGGAAGAAAAGATATGGCCTAACGAAGCCAAGCTGACAAAAGAGGACGTTTATTGGGGAGCCAAACTAGCTTGTCTGGAAATGATAAAAAGTGGTACGACGACTTTCTTTGATATGTATCACAAGTTTCATGCAACTGCAGAGGCTGTGGAAGAAATGGGCATCAGAGGTGTTATTTCCAGTGCCTGCTTTGACCATTTTCAACCGGAACTGGCAGAGAAAAGTAAAAAGACCGTCCGGAAACTTTATGATGAGATGGACAGATATAGCAAGCGTGTTCAGTTTTCTGTCGGTCCGCATGCCATTTATACTGTTTCCGGTGAATTGTTGCAGTGGGTGCATGCTTTTGCAACAGAACATAATGTCTTGCTTCAGTTGCATCTGGCGGAAACGGAAGGAGAAGTGGAAAACTCTGTAAAACAATTCGGACTGACGCCGGTACGTTATCTGTATAAACTGGGTGTATTATCTCCCAAACTACTTATTTCGCACGGTATTTATATCGATAATGATGAAATCAGGATGCTGGCAGATCATGGAGTTAAAGTAGCTCATAATCCGGCTTCTAATATGAAGCTGGCGTCAGGTATGCACTTCAAGTACAATGAAATGCAGAATGCCGGAATTACAGTCGGATTAGGGACGGACGGTTGTTCTTCCTCTAACAATCTGGATATGGTTGAAGCCATGAAGTTAGCCTCTTTGTTAGGAAAGGCCTGGCGGAAAGATCCGGAAGCTGTTACAGCTGGTGATATCTTTCATTCAGCCACGGAAAGTGGTGCTGTTATTGCAGGTCTTAAAGCTGGTCGGATAATAGAAGGTTATCTTGCCGATTTATCTTTGGTCGATTTGAATATACCGGCATTTACTCCGAACTTCAACTTTATCTCCAACCTGGTGTATGCAGCCAATGGTAATTGTATCGATACGGTTATTTGTAATGGAAAAGTCCTGATGCAAAACAAGAAAGTACCGGGTGAAGATGAGATCATGGAACGTGCAGCTCAAACTGCCTATGATTTAATGAAACGATAAATAATGTGATACGGCAATGTGCCGATAATAGAAATGATTATGAACTATACGAACGAACAATATCAGGAAGCGGTGGCGTTTATAGCTGCACGTATTACCGGGAGTCCGGAAACAGCCATTATTCTGGGTAGTGGATTAGGATCTTTAGCCGACCGGATAGAGGAGGCTATTGTTATTCCTTATGCCGAAATCCCTCATTTTATGCACTCGACTGCTGCAGGACATAAAGGAAACTTTATCTGTGGTAAGTTAGGCGGAAAACAGGTACTTGCCATGCAGGGACGCTTCCATTATTATGAAGGCTATTCCATGCAGCAGGTGACTTTTCCGGTTCGTGTAATGAAGTTACTGGGTATTAAGAATCTGTTGGTGTCGAATGCTGCCGGTGGAATAAACAATACTTTCAAGGTGGGTGACCTGATGATTATTCGTGACCATATTAATATGATGCCGAACCCGTTGATCGGTTCGAATAATGAACTGTTTGGAACTCGTTTTCCGGATATGACACGTGCTTATGACCGCGAGTTTATCTGTGCGATAGAAGAAATCGCAGCTTCACATGCCATACCTTTGAAAAAAGGAGTATATGTCGGATTGACCGGTCCGTCTTTTGAGACTCCTTCCGAATATGCTTTTTATGGTCGCGTAGGAGGGGATGCCATCGGTATGAGTACGGTCCCTGAAGTTATTGTAGCGCGTCACGCCGGATTAAGAGTATTCGGTATGTCGGTTATCACGAATGAAGGATATCATTTTGCAGACGATTTTGTGAATGACGGAGCTGATGTAATTGTTGCAGCAAACAAGGCTGCAGCTGTTATGACAACTTTGTTCAGTGAATTGGTTTCTTGCATCTGATTTTTTTTCAGAGTGGAAGTTGCTGTATTAAAATAAGATAGGATTTTGAACGGGTGAGGAAATGAAATTTAGTATAAAAAAAGTATCTTCCGGTTTTGGAAAATAAAAAAATACCTATATCTTTGCATCCGTTATCGCGAAAGTAGCTCAGTTGGTAGAGCATAACCTTGCCAAGGTTAGGGTCGCGGGT
>NZ_CAJJWO010000036.1 GCF_905196875.1 uncultured Parabacteroides sp.
GTGATTTGTCGCAGCGGCGGCAGCCGCTTTTCAAGCAGCACGAGCTGCACACCGGCGATACCGTTAAACGTGCACGGCACGACGCCGATCTCGGCGTAGCCGAGCTTTTGATAGAAGCGGCGGGCGCGGAGGAGACGGACGAGCTCGGAGAGCTTGCGGACGGGCTCGGAATATCGGACAGTGCGCGTTTCCTAGGCAGACGTTCTGATATACCGCAGCTGCTCTGCGCAATGGATGCTTTTATATTCCCGTCTTTGCGGGAGGGCTTGCCCGTATCCGTAGTCGAGGCGCAGGCGGCCGGGCTGCCGGTGCTGATGTCCGATACCGTGACGGACGAGGTCTGCATAACGGATAATATAAAGCGCCTGTCGATTGACGTCGACCCCGCGGATTGGGCGAAAGAAATCGAAACAGTTCCCGACGGGCTGCGCGCCGCCGCATTTGAAAAAGTCAGGGAATGCGGCTGGGATATAGCCGACTGCGCAAACACGCTTGTTGAATTTTACGAGGGGTGAGTTAATATGGCGGCAAAAAGAGTACTGATAGTTCTCGGAAAACTGAAACGCGGCGGAGCAGAAACGCTGGTTATGAACATCTACCGCACAATAGACCGGTCGTCTATACAGTTCGATTTCATCGTACATACTCCGGATCGCTATGACTATGACGACGAAATTGAGTTGCTCGGCGGAAAGATATACAGATTTCCGCAGTACAATGTGCTCAATCATTTTTTACCGGAATAACTACCGATACAGGAATTTTATCCATACTGTTTATTCTGATTTCAAGATACGTTTCTTTATTTCTCTTGCCGGATTTCCTCCGACAACAGTCCACGGCTCCACATCTTTAAAGACACAAGACCTGGCTCCTACTACTGCTCCCTGCTTAATCTTTACCCCCATAGCGATAAAAGTATCAGCAGCTATCCATACCTGGTCTTCTATCACAATAGGTGCTGTAATTAACGGATGACAAGGATTTGAAATATCATGTGAAGAAGCACATAAATAACTTTTTTGCGAGATTATCGTATGAGCTCCTATCTTTATCAAATCCGTATTATAGCAATCCACATGGGGAGCCAGACAAGAATAAGCATCCATTTCCAGATTCCAGGGAGCCCATATACGGGCAGAAGAATAAATATGTACCGTAGGATGCAACTTTGCTCCAAATAAACGAAGCAGGAACAGACGCCAGCAATTAAAAGCGGACAAACTCAAAGGTCTGAATGCGAATACATACACAACATTCCAGCAGGCTCTTTTCAGTTTATCTCTGATACCCCACTCGTTTCGGTAAAAAGATAAATCGACCTGAAGCCGTTCTTCATTTTTCATACTGTTCTATGATTTTTTCGAGTTGTATTTCCAGATATCGGGCTAATTTCTTTTGTCCTTTTTCATTCAGATGAATGTTATCCCGATAATCCTCCGGTAACATATATTCCATCCCTTTAATTACCAAAAGAGAATCTTTCTCACAGAAATCGAGTATCGACTCACCCTCCTGATTATATTTCTTTTGTTCCAACTCCGTTATTTCAGGATGAAGCCACACAAAGAAAGGAATACCGGCTCCGTGAAAACGAGAAGCCAATGCCTCGAAACCCGTATTAAAGACTTGACCGTCTTTGGATATTTCGGTCGGTATAACCTTGTCCGAATCATGAGGCTTTAAATAAGGCAACAAATATCGGGGGATCAGATAACGATGAAGCAGTTCTCCCCACGCCAGCAAATATTGCCGACCGGAAAAGCCGGGAATTACATCTATGACCGGCTGATGATTTATATTATCATGTGCATCATGGGAACTGCAGATCAGAAAAGCTACCTTACCATTAAACATACCGTAACGCTTCAGATAAGCCTCACAATTATCAGGCCCCCAACTACCGGCTGAGATATTCAAGACCTGCACCTTTTTACCTGTAACAGATGAAAGATCATTACATAACCGGGTAGTGGCAGTACTGTCCTGATCGGTCAATGCCCCTCCGTTCAACACAGAATCCCCCAACCCTAAAACAATAAATGCCGAAGAATCTACCGGCTCACTCCGTTGCGAATACTCATTGTATATAATATGCTTTTTAAAACGATAACGTTTTTGATCGGATCGCGCAATATATTCAAAATCAGGATCCGATTGCATTAACACCGAATCACAAAATCCCCATACCTGACGAAGATAAACTTCGCCTGCTACAAATAAGACCAGGATACTTCCACCTGCTATCAGCAAAATTTTTTTTATCGATTTTTTCATCAGATTATCTTTAATAAAGTTGATTGACTTTTATATTCCATACGGGTAAGTTCCTGTGAATATATTTCAGCCGCGCTTCTTTTCAAGGTGAGATCTTCAAAAGATAGTTCAAACAAAAAAGAAGAAACTGATTTCGATAAATCCGTTGAACCGGGCAACAGCCAGATTGCATCAGGAAACATACAAGCCCCTTCCGATTCCTTATCGGCATTATATAAAACAGGCAATCCGCTACATATCGCACTGACCACTTTCGATGGTACGCAAACATGGTTCCATGCAGGTAATAAAGACGCCACACAGATATCGATATATTGCATATCAGCCGGCGCTATATAATCAAGTATGATTACCGACTCGAAAACACTGATATTATCCAATACCCGCCGAGCTTTTGCCCCATATAGACGAAGTAATATCAAATGTTTTTCCGGATCCAGTTGCCTGATAAGCTCCAACAGAAATACATCATTGTGGGCTTCTCCGATATTTCCGGCATAACAAAAGATAATCTTATCCCGATGGGCTTTCCGCCAGAAAGGTTCAATTGCATTTTCCCTTTGACAGATTCCGCAAGGCAATACGATATGAGGAATAAAAGAACGGTTATATTGCCGGCACAGATAACGATATTGCTGCTCTCCTAATGTGATCAGAAAATCAGGCACATGACGATAAACAAAAGAAGATATTATACGGTAAACCGGATGATGACGAAACACTAACCCAGCCGATACAAATGCTTCCGGATACAAATCCATTGTCCAAAATGCCAGCTTACTTCGGTATAACGGACGGAACAAAACAGCCCAGATATTTATTAAGGAAGGATCCGTTAATACCACTTTCAGTTGATGATGTGGCAACAGCATGGAATAGGACATCAACCGGAAACCATCCACCAAATTACCCAACAAGCGAAGATATTTATTCGTTCCACTATAAAAATCAGGTAATTCGATTGTCCGGTAAGGCAATTGCTCCTGTTGTCCGGAAACCTGCCCTTTGTAAGAGGCATGAATGGAAAGTACGATAACATCGACCCCGTTCTCCCACAAAAAATCTGCCAGTTTACGAACCGGACGACCGGTTGCAGAAGGGTGCAGTGCGCCGTATTTATTGATAATTACGACTCTTTTCCGCATTTACTTGATTATAAGTTAACATCAATTAGCAAGCTATTTCCTCTGATACAGATATTTTATCTCATAAAAGAAAAAAATAAGAACTGACAGATTGAATTTCATTCGCTTATACCGCCCTGTCCACGATAATCGTTCATGCACAGATAGAACACCTTCCATCTGAGAATGAAAAAGAGCTACATAATATCCATTCAAAAGAACATCCAACCTGGAGTCAATAAAGCCTTTGTATAAGAAGGTAGTATCTACAAAGGACTTTATTCGTTAATACCCAACCGATAATGGCGGATAGCCAATCGACCCAACAGAAACAATATTTTTTGACACAATCTTCCATAGAGCATTCCCAGATATTGGAATACCGATATTTTATACCGAACAACTGATTCTTGCTGAATTTCAGTCGGTATTATATCTTTTCCCGATGCATCTACTGTGAATGTCGGATATATACCTTTAACCTGTATCCCTTTTTTTCTAATATAAGGGTAATCATCTGCTACTATAAATGGACGAGAGACAGAAAGCATGCACTGTGCAGCTTTACGATTTATTAAATAAGCACAAGTTCCGTATGCATTATTAATTCTATAAAAAGTATATTTACCCAGCTTTCGGTATTTCTCCGTATAATAAACATAGTGCATCGCCAGTGTAATAAAATAAGGCTTATCATCACTGCAGTTATCCAATATATTTTTCAATGTTATTCCAACATCTTCCGGATATAGAAAATTCACATCATCTTCCAGTATCAAAGCAAATTCTTCATCCGATTCCAATAATTTCCGGTAACACTTCCTATGACTCAGTGTACAACCGATCTCCCCACCTTTGGGAGTACGATGATAACGATTGATGAACTTCTTTAAATCGAAACAGGCTTTAACTTCTTGGGGATCCAACTTTCTGCCATCAACAGCTTCCACCAGTTCGACATCCATAAAAGGAAATTTTGCAGTCTCTACCAGCACAGCTTCTCTACGATCTACCGAGTCTTTCAGGTTGATCACATACGTTTTTATTTTCATTTCCAATTTATTGATATCCATAATAACTTTTCCCATATCCATACCCATAATACCCGTAGCCATAACCATAACCGGCATGCTTATAACAGGCATCATTCAGTAAGACAGACATATGCGGAAGTTTCCCCTCAGTATACACATTTTCCACATCCGGCAATCGCCTGCGATCCATCAAACCTTCACGTATGACATAAATACACAGGTCGGCTACACGACTGATTATCTGAGGGTCGGCCACCATTCCGTAAGGAACCGTATCTATAATGATATAATCATACCGCTCTCTCAACTGCCCGATCAAATCATCCAAAGCCTCTCCCAGCAACAACTCGGCAGGATTTGGAGGTATTGGACCGGAGGTAATGACATCCAGTTCCTCCAAATCGTTATACGGACGGATTAGTTGTGACAGGTCGGTTATCTTGCCCGACAGAAAATGAGTCATCCCCGGCAAAACGTTTCCGTCTTTATCTTTCTTCGATCCCTTACGAAGGTCGATCTCCAGTAAAATAGTGCGTTTTCCGGTCAGTACCAAAGAGGCTGCCAGATTAGATGAAGTAAACGATTTCCCGGAAGTGGGATTAGAAGATGTAAACATCAATACATGCGACTGCTTCTGCTTATCCAACATAAAATCCAGATTGGTTCTCACTATGCGGAAGGCTTCGGATACACCATCCCTTTGCAGTTTAGCGACCACCAACTCTTCTTTCTTCCGGTTATGCGGTATCTCTCCCAAAAAGGGAATACTCAGACTATCTTCAAGATCTTTCCGCCCCCGCACGGTTACATCCAGCATCGGTTGCAGATAAAAGAATAATCCCGGAATAAGCAGACCGGCAAGCAATGCTCCCAGTAAAACTACCAGTGGATTTGCACCATCCGTTCCTTTTCCATAAGCCGGATCAACTACAAAAAGATTACTCTCGGAAGTAGCCGATGTCAAAGCATTCTCTTCCCGTTTGTTCAATAAATAGAGAAAGAGTTCTTCTTTGATTCTCTGTTGCCGTTCTACCGAAAGCACATATCGCTGCTGGGTAGGAATATTACTGATCCGACTAGCTTCAAGCGATAACATCCGACTGACATATTCCAGTTTCATATTCAGTTCGCCTTTGGCATTTTTCAGGCTTTGACTGATCACCTGACGCAGTGAGGCTATTCCGTTCGACCGCGACTTTACTGCCGGACTATTCTCTCCTCCGTTTTCCTTCAACTTTTCCCGTTCCAGCAAGGTAGCGTTATAGTTATTGATCAACTCTTCGACTCCCTTACTTAATATTCCTGTATTAGCCGGTAACAGAGATTCATTTTTTAACGGATCATGTAAATACTGTTGAACCAGTTCGATCAACTCTATCTGGTTAAGCAAATCTGTAACTTCACGGTCATACCGGCTCCGGTTTTCCAAAGAAATTTTAGCTTCTATATTAAAATCTGCCGACCGGTTTTGCTTCCGGTAATCTTCAATATTACTCTCTACATTTCCCAGTTCCTCATTGATCAACTTCAAACGCTCATCGATAAAGACAGCCGTCGCCTGGATAATCTGATTTTTATCTTTCATCGATTCATCCACATACACCTGTATCAACATATTCAGTATATCATCTGCTCGCTTAATATCCGTATCCAGATAAGTCAATGTAAGCAAGTTAGCATCCTTGACAGAACGCTTCACATCCAGTTCTCCCAACAAGGAAGAAATAAGCGATTCATAATCATAGCAGGTAATTAATATCGGGGTATCCAACCATTCGTCATTGAAAAAAGAAGTACGGCTCACCACCATACGTCCGATTGGAGTATCTATCGATGTTCCGAAAGTATATTCCATCACCCCGTTCGGATCATCTTCCAGGCCTTTTATCCGGAAACGGTCGTTTGTCAAAGGAATAACCGAAAATGAAGCCGGTTTGATAAACGTCGAGTCCGGAAAACTTATTTCCAACGGTATATCCGTATATATATCCATGACTTTCAATCCGTCATCCGTCGAATACCCGATATCCAGTCCCAACCGCCGGATCACTTCGCCCATCAACAAACGAGATTTGAATACCAACGCTTCTCCATCGATATTATTGTTGCTGTCATCGAACATCTGCTTTTCATTGAAAGCCTCTTCCGATTTTACTTTGTTCTTTAACTGCACAATGGCTTCCCGCTTATAAACGACCGGAACAGTCTTTGTATAAACCCATGCACCTCCCACACACAAAAACACAGATATGGCAAACCAATGCCATTTCGTTAGCAAGACATCTAAAATAGTACGGAGATTAAATTCATCCACCAAATTAAAACTACTCGTATAAGGGGTCTGTTCTTTCATATTCTTTTATTTAAATATCAAAACACTCATAGAAGCAAGGAAAGATACAAGCGATATCCAGGTTCCCACATTCGTAAACTGATTCTGCACGCTCGACTCTGCCTTCACACGATTCGGTTCCACATACACCATATCATTCTGCTTCAGATAATAATCGGGCGACTGAAAAATATCCCGCGAGCGCAAATCATGGTATAAGATCGTACGTACCCCGTCTGCTTCACGAATAACCGCCACCCGGTTACGACGTCCGTGAATAGTTAAATCGCCTGCCAAGCTGAGTGCTTCAAACAAGGTTATCCGTTCGGAAGAAATAGCATAAGTACCTGGTCTGCTAACCTCACCGAGTATAGATATACGGAAATTCAGAAAACGTACCGTTACGACCGGATTTTTGATAAATCCTTCATTTTCCAGTCTCTTTTGAATCAGATCTATTAATTGCCTGCGAGTTAAACCGGCTACTTTGATTTTACCTAACAACGGAAAATTTATCGTTCCATCTATTTCCACCAGATACCCGGAGCTACTGCCTCCACCGATACTTCCGGTACTATTATATTCACTACCATATCGCAAAAAAGGGCGCAATAATTCCTGATCCGGACTACTCACATTTATATCCAGCAAATCATCTTTTTGAATCTTCAAAACCACCGTATCCATCATAGCTGTCTTTTTCAGCAAGTCGTCCCCCTGTAAATAAGCAATATCCTTTACCGAACCACAAGAAGCCAACAGAACAATCAAGAGACAACTTAATAAAAGCATCAGAATCTTTTTCATACATTTACTATTTATTTAATTTTTCAATAAAACCTTTTCCCGGTTTGAATTTCACGCTAACCCGGTTTGGGATCGTACAATCCTGACCAGTCCGGGGATTACGTCCTATACGCTCAATCTGCTTCCAGGGCATATAGTGACCAAAGTTTTGTATCAACACAGATTCGTTGTGCGTTATCGAATCACTTATCACTTCGTTCATCGTATCAATAAAACACAGGGCTTGTGTTACCGTCACCGACATACGGCCGGCCACTTCTTTTGCTAATTCAATCTTGTTCATGTTTATTAGTATTTGTTTAATTATATACAAATTCAGGTTTATCTCCTTGTCCGGCTACCCAGGCATACAGCCGCTCCATCTGCCTGGAAACGACATCGACCGAATACTTATCCAGTACCAACCTGCGTCCACGTTTTCCCATCGCCTGCAATTCTGCTTCATCCAGCGACAGAGCTTCCCGCACTGTCTTTGTCAGTGTATCGACATCGTTATTCACCCACCATCCACAACAGCAAGTGTTTAAGTCCTGCCAGGGGGAGCCGGTAGAAGCAATAACCGGAACTTCCTGAAGCAAAGCCTCGGGCGTTATTATTCCACAATTCTCAAAATCACTCGGAACAACCAGACAGGTAAGGGAGGCCAGCAAACGATTCTTCTTTTCTCCGGTTACAAATCCTTCAAAACGAACATTTTTCAGATTTAACCGCTTTACCTCCTTTTTCAGAAAGTTCATATAGACAGGATCTCCCTCTCCCATAATCAAAAGCTCACCGGGTTCGTTCAGTTGCGACCAGACTTCTATCAATCGTTCCACTCGTTTACGAGGATGTATACGCCCCAGATAACCGATCCGTTTTATCGATTTCGGATACAGAGGTTCCGCTTTATCGTCGCATACCATCGGATAAGGAAGCACGGCTACCGGATTGGTAAACCCCAGTGCCCGATAATATTCCATCTCTTCTCGGCAAGTAGCATGAATACAAGCAGCATTCTGTAATAGCCGCCGTTGATACAGGAATAATGTTGCTTTCTTTATCAGCGACGAATGTGCCAGAGCCTGCGGATAGAGAGTTCCATGCAAAGTAACCAGATAAGGTCGTCCCTGCTTCCGGGCATATCGGGCGGTAACATATCCCGAGTACAACCATATCCCCTGAATATGATAGATATCGACTCCTTTTATTTTTTTCAGTTCCCGTGGGATTGCTTTCGTATATCCCCAATGTGTATCCCAGAAACGGGGAAGGGGAAGATAACGAATGGAAGGATCATCCGACACTGCTTCTTCTCCCAAAGCAGGCTCATTGGTTATGATTCCTACATCCATACCAAGCGCTCTGGTTCCCAACAAGGTCAGCAACGCTGTACGTGTAGGGCCACCATGAGAGGTGCTCATGGAGTTTATTACATGAATGATTTTCATTTTGTATTCTCGATTTAATTGTTATTTCCAGTCAGGTTACATGTATCTCCTGAAAAAAGATTTCATTTCATAATACAGGAAAAGTAAGGATGCATACTTCAGATAGATTAAAATACAAATCAGCTTAAACAAATTCGGTTTTAAATCGATTTTTGAAAGATATTTTTTTATTCGTTTACGGTCTGCTTGTCTAACCTGATCTCTCACCCAGATATAGCGACCATTGAACGACAAACAGGAATGCATATATTGTATACTGCTTATACTTATCACACACTTAAGTATATAATCAAAGTAAAACATCTCTTCCACTTTACCGTTGTAAAGATTTTTAAAGTGCAATAATACAGCGGCTTCATCCACTATTCTTTTATGGCAATCAGGTAGTGAAAAATCGATGCGAACCTGTGTTGTTAATGAATTTTCCTGTTTCATAATATGATATAAGACATCAGACATCATGCGTATATGATCCACATACCTTAAATAATAGCAGTTGAATACAGTATCTTCGCCATAGTGTATCCCCCGGACAAAACGAATTTTTTCACGTTCTATAATCTCACGGTCATATAAGCGACAAACAGGAGGAGGAAGTACTCTGGAAAAAAAATAGTCTGCTAAAAAATCAGCCGAGCTGTTATCAAAGGCATAATATCCATCCGGAATAACATCAACTGCACTTTTGGTTGTATTTTCAAAAGTTTCACTACTATTACATATAGCGATACACTTCTCCCCTGTTCCTGCATACAGTTTTTCCAGATAGTTTTTTGCCACCCAGTCATCACTGTCAATAAAAGCGACATACCGCCCTTCGGCATGATCCAACCCCAGGTTGCGGGCCATTGAGACTCCCCGGTTTTCCTGATGAAAAACACGAAAACGGCTATCTTTATCCGCATATTCCCGACAAACAGACAAACTGGTATCTGTCGAACCGTCATCTACCAGCAGGCATTCCCAATAGGTATAAGACTGATTCATTATAGAATCGAGGCATCGGGACAAACAATATGCCCGGTTATAAACAGGCACAATAATGGAAATTAAAGTTGATTGATTCATGCTGACTCATTTTTATATTACCAATCCATACGACGTCCGATCATATGAAAAAACCGTTCATTCCACGGTTTGAAAAAACTTTTTAAAAACTCTTTACAATCAGCAGATATCTGCTGATTGTAAACTCCAACATTGGAGTTTACCAACTTATCTTCTTTCCAGTTATAGTGAGGTATTCCCAAAAAATTTTCAATAAGATATAATGTTTCAACTCTATGGTTTCTCAGCTCTTTATCTTCAATAATTAAAATTTGCTCCGGTTTGAAATAATGATAATACCGCTTCAGTTGATCTGCATATAAGCCATGACGGATAAAATCAGGGAAATGAAACGCCGATGGCAAATAAGAACCGGTTTCTTTAATTCTACGAAATTCTTCCTCTATAAACCAGGAGAACGGATATTTTTCCGGATTTTTCAAAAAATCAAAATACTCATGGCAGGGATCTTCTCTAACACACAAATTATCCTCTACAGCATACCTACATGCCATATTATATTCGGATATAGCACGACTCACCGGTTCACGTACCAAAAAGATCAAACAGGCTTCCGGATTATATTGATACAGACGCCCGGGTACTTCTTCCAAATAAACATAATCAGGAGTAGCTTCAAAAAATAAACGATTCCTGTTATTTTTCAGTAAGTCTTTTGCAACGAAAGAAGATAATGTTTCCTTTACTCCCACTTTCTTATACCCGGTGGAAGAGAACAACAACGTTTCTTTTCCACCGGCTCCAACACAAGATGGATGTTGATTCATAAAATCAAATAAAGAAGTGGTTCCACACTTTTGAGCACCAATAATGAAGAAATCGAACTTTTTAGCAAGTCCGGATGCTTCTAAAAAAAGAATAAGCAATTGTTTCTTAAGAGTTACATTCATTTTCATTTATAGTATTAATCAACCACATAGCTTTCAGTACCGGAGAATGAGTCAGCTGTGTCGTTACTTTCCCCAACCGTTTATGCAAAGGGATCATTTGAGAAAAAATATCCGAACGTTCCACTACAGTCAATGCCATACTCAAATCAGCTAACAGATGCTTAATTTGTTTCAGCAAGTCTGTTTCATATATTTCCAAACGGCTGAAACGAGTTGTTTTTCTGATATATCCGATAAACTCTTCGCCCCCCAGCCAACCAAGCAGCGAATCAGGATCCTGTCCCGGTTCGAGGATAATGCGCCCGGCAGAAAAGCCTTTGCCTGCCAGCAACCGGGCTGATTTGTAGCCGTTTGTCCGACCGGCTTCGTCACCATCGAGCATCACGATAACGCAGTGAGTGTACCGGCCTAGCAATGTTATGTGCTGTTCGGTCAGTACCGTACCGCACAACGCAACCGTATTTCGAAACCCCGCTGCATGCATCGCCAGCACATCCTTGTAGCCTTCGGTGATATACACAAAACCATGCTTGCGGATTTCCTCCTGCGCCTGATACAAGCCATATAATATTTCACTTTTATGATATATCGCGCTATTAGAGGAATTCATGTATTTACGAATATCCGTCCCTACCGTTTCTCCCCGGTAGCGACCGGCAAAAGCAACCAGATCGCCCCGCTCGTTACGGATCGGGAAAACAAGACGGCTACTCAAATAAGTATAATCGCGGGGTAAGAATGCCGGAGCGATACCGACCTCAAATGTTTTATATGTTTCGCGTAGAATTTCATTTTCAGGAATATATTCTTCCAACAAATCAAGCATCATCCGGTGGTTACGAAGCAAACACTCTATCTGCAGCGGGCTGACCAACGCTTCCGGCAGAGGTTGCGGTTTCTTCTTTACCGGAGGATATTTCATCGGTTGGTAATCTTCCTCCGCTTCCGACAAACCATACCAGCCCGCCAATTTTTTCAATGCTCCACGAAAGTCGCAATCCTCCATCTTCTGCACGAATCTGAACAGATCGCCCCCTTCGCCACAGGCAAAACATTTATAATATTGCCCCTTCACATTGACCAACAGCGATGGATGCCGGTCATCGTGGAAAGGGCAAAGCCCCACCAGGGTCTTTGCCGAGCTTCCGTTCCTCCGCAGAGGGAGGTAGCGTTCCACTACCTCCTCCAAACAAGTTTTTTGCAGTATCTGATCTTTTAGGTTCATATCACTTTCGGATCATAATCCGTCATACAAGTCATTGCCGGGTTATAGCGGAATTTAGCAACCCCTGTGGCTCCGTTACGGTTCTTGGCAACCAGCAGCAACCCTACTCCGCGAAGGTCTTCCTTCGTTTTCGGATCATAATAAATATTGTATTTCTCGGCACGGTAGACAAAGACTACCACATCGGCAATCTGTTCGATTGCACCTGAGTTTCGCAAGTCGCTCAATACCGGCAAGTGAGGAGCCGGACGGCGCTCGCTCTCGCGGTTCATCTGTGCCAGCAACACCACCGGGATCTCCATCTCTTCGGCCATCAGTTTGATTTTACGGACTACATTTCCCAATGCCAGATCGGTTGTTTCCTGCAAGTTACTCTTCGACACCACGATATTGATCAAATTCAGATAATCGATAAACAGCACATCCAGTTTCCTCTGCTTATGCAAAGCCTGCGCTTTGGCGCGCATCTCCTCGATCGTGTCCGAACCGCAATATTCCAGAATGATCGGAAGCTGCTCCAACTCCTGCTGCGCCTTTGTCAAACGTTCGCGCTCCGACTGCGAGGTTCCTTTGAAGCGCATCCGGTCGGTATCCACTCCGCTCAGCATTGAAAGCAAACGCATCACCAACTGCTCCTTGCTCATCTCCACACTGAAGAAAGCAACCGCCTTCCCCTGCCGGGCTGCCGACAAAGCCATCCAGAGCGCCACCGCCGATTTACCCATCGAAGGACGGGCGGGAACGACCACCAGTTCTCCGTTATACAGGCCACCGGTCAACTGATCGAGTTCACCGAAACCGGTACGTATATGCGTATTCGTTCCCGATTCGCGATCAGCCTGTTCCTGATAGGATTGGGTCAACACGCGGGTGGCCACTTTTGCCGCCTCTTCCAGTGTCGACACCTTCATCTGCTCGCCACGCAACGAGTCGACCAGTTGATCCAGCCCGTTCAACAGCTCCGTCACATCCGCTGAGGGATGGGTCACCTCCGTTTCTTTCTTTTTCAACTCGTCCTGCATACGGCGCAGGATATAATTGTTCACCAGTTCGTCGGCATGATAACGGATATGGTAATCACTACGCACATCGAGCAGCATATCCGAAAGGAATGACAACCCGTTCAGCCGTTCGTACTGCGCCATATCCAGGCGCATCATCTCCTGCTCCACCGTCAGCATATCCACCCCTTTGCCGGCATTCGCCAGCGAAAGGATCGAAGTATATACAAACCCGAGCCCGGGATGATAGAACATTTCGGGACGCAAACGTCCCATCACGTCGAAGATGGCATCCGGATTACTCAGCAAACCGGCAATCACCGCTTTCTCGATCTCAGGACTTACATGTACCTGCTTCAGGTTGTTGTTCATATTTGCATTCATCAGTTCACCCCTCCTTTCCGTTCGTTTGGGAGTGAATAAAAATTGCTTGCAGCAGCAAAAAGACTGCTTTCGTTTTCCGTTTCAGACCGGGGGACATCCGGCACATACGTTTCGTTTCTCTTAATTTCGACCAGCTGTTCATAGTTCATCAACACAATCAGCTTATAGCCGTCCAGTTCTTTCATCTGTAGAAAACAATCATTTTCCAGACGATCCAGACATTTTTTAACCGACTTGCGGCACAGCCCGGTCAGACTTGCCAGCTCCGTCAGCGAAGTGACCCATTCGCCCGGACGACACACATACGACAGATTATTCAAACGCACCACCCCTTCACTGAAATAGGCAAAAGTCTGCACACACAGCAATACGCCAGCCAGACGGCGTTGTTCGCAATCACCACTGAAAAAAGATTTCAGCACATTTCTTCCCACTTTCAGATAACCACATTTACGGTAACCCGGAGTCATGTTTTCCTTACATTTCTTCATAATTTTACCCTATTTATTTAAGACTTGAAATGTCCCGGCAAAAGTCCCGACAAAGGTTCATCCGAAAGTTTTTGATTTTCATTATTGTCCGATCTGTTACGATCAGTAATGGTTACAGCCCCGATTGCAGCTCTCTTTAATATAGAATAAATAGTCTATATAATAAATACAAAGGGGCTTGTTCAAAAAAATTTAAAGACCTGCCAAATACTTATCCGGTTACCGGCAAATATAAGGGTTGACTCAAGTACGACGGTTTTAATGAAAATGCAAAGAAAAACTGGCAAAGCACACTCATTCAGAGCAGGTTAATTATTTATTTTTTGAAATCGTATTTTTCGAAATTCTTAAAGAAGTTTAAAACCTCCTCATATTCCAGTAATTGGCTACATAATCCTTGCTGAATGCTCGACCGTTTGAGCCGTAGTTCAAATACAGAATCGAGAGCAACAGTCAATTCATTCGCCTGACAATCTAACCTTGATGTTTTCAACATGGCGGTCATAACCGCCATAAACAAACCGGTGTCGTTCACTTTCACTTTAGAAATTGTCAACACATCCGGCTCATACCCGAAATAGCCGAGAATAACCGGTCGGTAATATTCAAAAAAACGACCGGCAAACGCCCTCCACGAATTTCTTGTTTTCACCAGATCGGTAGAGCACAAGAAAAGCGCACATTCCATAATCGTTTTATCCGGATGATAACCTTTATGCATTGTTGCTTTAAAAACAGGAAAGGATAATTGTTTTCCTCCTGACATCTTGTAAAAATTTTTTATTTATCTCTAATTTATTTGTTTTCATATTTTTACATTTTATGCCCGAAAGAGGATGCTTTTCCAGCTAAAAAAAGTCATGAATTGTGATTTTAAAAGTCCCTTATTTTGATTCCAAAAGTCTGGTCTTAACATTTCAAAAGTCCCTTATTTTATTTGCGGATCAGTTTCTTTACAATATTTTTCAAAGAGGCTTTATATTTTTCTTTCACAACCAGTTCCGGAGTAAGATAATACTTTCTCATATCTTGTACATAAGCTTTTACCCATCCATATTCAGTCCGCCTTCGTGCCTGATCCAAAGGTTGGTCGAATATATTCCGGTAAAAAGCCAGTCTTTTCTCATTTTGAATATCATAACACTCTTCAAAAGTATCGCCATACGGCCAGAAAGGAGTGGTTACTTTTTCCAGGTAAGCAGCATCATTATTATCCAGACGGATAATTTCATCTACAGCCTCTTCTATTGTCGAGAAATCCATTAAATTGATAAACGAGTTCGAACGACAGTTCAAACTGATACTGGGGCTACCCCAGTATATCGGCAAAGATTGAGAAAAAAACGGATCAAATATTTTTTCCGTCACATAACCCAGTTGACTCGAATTTTCAATTGCAAGTGTAAATTTATACTCTTTCAGAAACGATAATTTATTGTCGACTCTTCCTCCCATATTATTCAGGAAATCTCCTCCGGCATCAATCCGTTTATATTTTGATAACGCATGAAAAATCTTTTCGCGGAAAGGATCTGCACAGCAATTGTTCGAATAGACAAAATTACAGAATTTACGGTTAAGTAAGTCTCCTCTATTTATCTCCGGATGATATGTATACCGAGCAGACAATAATAGATTATGATACAATGTACGATCTCCACATTGAATTTCGGATAAACTGATCGCATAATCGCATAGATTCAAATCAGGTATTGCATTTTCACCACCATAAAAGATCTTTATACAACGATCATATCGTAAATGTTCTGTTCCAAAACAAGAATAAAAAAGATAATCCGGATTTTCTTTATCAAACACAAACTCATACTCGGACAACAAAAAATTAAAATGATATTTGTAATCAAATCCTGGCCAAAAATCGATAAAATAACAATGTATTTTTTTCTTCATAACTCAATTTATGTTAATAAATCTATACAGATATACAAAATCCCGATTTACATAATTATATAAATTTAAGTTTATATATCAACATATCTATTACTCGCCGGATGATCAGCTCACATAACCTCCTTAAATAATAACACCTTTGTTTAGACTGTCCAAAAGGAAGCTTCCAATAATACTTCCACCAAAACCACCCCATTCTGTGAAATTTAGACCAGGGTTTAATCTCTACATAATGTATATTCCCACATTTTCGTCCTTCCTCAAATTCTTCTTCAGAATAAAAAGTCTTTGCATTATTCAACTGAAACGTATTATATTTAAATCTCAATATCTTTATTTTTCCCTGACAAGTAAGATTCAATATATCCTGATCCAGATAAGACATTCGTGTATTTGAAACTTCCTGAAGCCATTTTTCAACCATGCAATCCTGGTTGATCTTTTTTATATTCATCAATAAAAAACCACCATTTATGTATTCATCCGGATTTAAACCCAATGCCAATGGATGTTTCCTGTTAACTACAGACATCCAGGTATCACGAACTCCTCCCAGGTAATAATCATCCATATCTTCCTTATAATAAAGAGCTCCCAGACCACTGCGAAAGATAAAATCAACATCGACAAAAAAGGCTTTATCATAATCACTCAGAAGTGTCGGTATAAGTAAACGATAATATACGACAACACTATTGGGAGCTTCTTTTGATAAACGAGCATCAACAAATTTATCGGACATATCTTCAAACTGAAAACTACAACGCTTATATTTCCGCTCCAAAGTATAGAATAAGTCTAGCTCTTTTTGGGTCACTCCCTTATGAAGACAAACAAAATGATAGAACTCATCCTCTGAAGAATTACACATTAACGATGTCAGACAAACGCCTGCCGGAATCAAAAAAGCTCTGTCGAAACTTATAACTACAGGATTTTTTTTCATTTTCAAATTATTTTGTTGTAAATCTATTCGAAATACCATCATGCAATCCACGTCTTTTCGCTTCTTCTGCCAAAGCCGGAGTAATATCATACCCGCTGATAATTTTTTCAACCGAACTTCCCAAATTGAAAATAGCCGTTGAATTAACAGAGATAGCTCTTTTTACCGGTAAACCCATCAATGTCAAAAGCTCCATAGGACAAGGTGTTTTTAATATCCGAGCCTTCGGAAAATAACACGAATAATCTGTTTTCTCCCGGGGATGAACTTTAATTAGCACTTTCGATTCGTCATAACCAGATAACAACTTCCGATATACGTCTATCTTATCCGACTCTAAAAAATGAATACCAGAATCTTCACTAAAAGGCTGCGTCAACAACAATGTTTCATAGCCAACAAACATATATTTATCAATACCTTCCGGCAAAAACACTTTCAGTATACTCTCTTTTTGACTCAAATTTTTCTGTTGCCACAATAATTGCAAGTCTATCAACTCCACTTTATTTGCAATAATTTCCGGTATCGGTAAAATACCGGTTAAATAGATTATTCTGACATTATTTGCCAAACCATACCAGGGATACCTATCACCATGCAGCCATCTGCTTAACATTGACTTATTTCTTTTTACTACCTGTCTTTCTCTATTATAAACAAGTTCATAAGATCCCACTCCATCTTCCAGATAAAAAACCGTTTCAAAGGATTTCATAAACAGATCCGCAAATGGGAGATTTCCACCTAAATATACCGGAGTTTTAGGATTGAAAAAAGAATAAAGATGGATCTTCATTAAAAAAAGATAATGATAATATAAAGAGATATATCTTACTGGTATTACATTTGATAAACGGTTGGATATTAATTCCGGGAAAGTCGTATTAATAAAAAAAAGAGTCTCTTTCACCTCGTAGGGTTCCAACAAATAATACTGTAATAGTGCATAAGTAGTAGGCAGGTAAGCAATAGCTTTATATTTTTTAAAACACCACATTTTATCTCTATTTATAATTTTCAAAATACCGGTATTTCATATAATAATATTCGACCTCCTCAAAATTTTCTTTTGTATCGATATCCAGATAACCGAAGGGATGGTCGACTACCTGAGAGTACAAAGAGTCACCTCGAATACGACCGTTCAGTATCAGGTCGCGATGGCTGATGTAAAGTAATCCGTTCTCAAAATAAAGTGTTTCCATATCCTGACTACGCTGGCCGAATACGAAATTCCAAGGAACGAACTTTCCGTCTACCAAACGACCTAATTTCCTGACCAAAGGGCTTACTGTAAACAAGCTGTCGTACCGACCGCTTTCTATATTTCGTAAAGCTTCTTCCATCATTCCTTCGGGACGAAGGGGATTTGTTGCCTGTATATGGATCATATAATCGAACTCCTTTCCTGTCGAAAGGAGTTCGATGGCAGCATGCTGCAAGGCAATATCGGTTGTACACAAATCACCCGACAATTCCCCCGGACGCCAGATAATATTTGCCCCATAGCCACAGGCAACATCCGCAATTTCTTTACTATCGGTCGACACATATATTTCCGTATCAGGCAATACACGTTGCGAATATAAAATGGAATGAGCCAGTAAAGGTTTATCCATCAATGGCCGGATATTTTTACCCGGAAAACGCTTGGATCCTCCACGAGCGGGGATCAACATAACATACTTCATATTAGTTTTATTTGATGATTTCTTCAATGAACGAGGTATTGTCGACTCTTCTTCCCATATTATTCAGGAAAGCTCCTCCTAAATCGATCCGTTCATATTTAGGATAAACTGATTGAATAATCTCAGAGATTCAAATCAGGTATCTTCAGGAAAACAATAAGAGCGACAACTCCCTTTTTACCATCGCCATCAATATGACAACAAAGAGTTTCGGCCATCTTAAGGAAAGCAGATGTCGTTCCACCATTTAATCCTCCGGCATAATAATAAGATATTTATTGATTATTTTCGGCGTTTCAAATTACAAGTCGTATCTTTCAATAACTCGCTGGGGGCCGGTATATCCTTTTCATATGCCTCCCCAAAGAGCCATAAAGATTTATAAACGCCCGACCAGGCTGTATGTATACCGCTTACATCCGATACAGAAGCTATGTCCAACCATTCTTTAGACAATTCAACAGATCTTTTCCTCATTGCTTGCAAATGATACCAAAACCAGCCTCCTGACAAAAGACGATTATAATAACACATTTTTTCAATAGGAGCAGAATATCCATCAAAGGTGATATAATAAGTATCTTTTGTTATACAAAAGATTAAATGATCATTTGTACCATTAAATGGTAGCCTATTCAATACTCTCCATTTACCATCTTTATATTCCATGTTGATACCGGATAAAGACAAAGCATACTTATTGTTTGTTATCTCCTTAATCAGATAATTCTCATAGGTTTTCATGATCCATCTGCGAACCATGGGAATCTGTGAAAAAAAATCCAATGGAAACAAAAAAGTATATTTAGTCATTATACACCTATATATTATATTATAATATTTCCCCAAATAATCCCCTATAGACATACTTAGTTTACTTTCCTTCCGATAGGCATCACAATACCGCTTCAATTTATTAGTAAAATAAATCTGGTCAGTATCTATTTTCATAGCATACCGATAAGTTGCCTTTGATAAAGTATAATTATAATAATTACAGAGTTTATGTATAGACGTATCCGGCAAAGAGAAAGCAAACTTGCTTTCCTCCTCTGTCAATCCCCAACACAAGACTGGAGGAGCATAATAATAAACTTTAATCTTTTGGGGATACTGTTGCTGTTTTTTCCAAATAATTTCCGGTGCATTATCTTCACAATCCTGATAACAAATAATCAGTTCATCCAGTGCGTCTATACAGGAATCGATACAATCAGAAAGAAATTCAGCATCATTTCTGACACGTAATAAACCGGATATTCCTACAGGCCGATCTTTCGTAAGGAAAGACATATCCACGTAATAATCTTCACTGTTATAGTTCCTTTTCTCACAAATAGAACAGGTACATTTGATTTTGTTTTCCATATTATTACAATTTTTGAACAGCTAATTGTAAAAATCGAAAAAACCTACTTCGACTATATAATAAAAAGGAATACACAAAATGTAGAAATTGTCTATGTTTTAATATCTCCATGAAACAAGCAAGAAATAATTTCATATCTTTTTTTTCGAGAATGGCCTTATGCAGATGAGCATAGCTAAACATAAAACTATTTTGATGTATCGATCTGTAAAAGGTGTTCAATCTTAAATAAAGTTTGAAGCAAATCAGTAATTTTTCATTATTCACAGCAGTTGTCAAACTCTCTGGTCTTATTACATAATTATATAAAGGGAAAGGATCTGCTTTTATATGGTTGGCATAATATCCTGATTTTACGACAAACATGGCATCATTACCGACTTGTATTTCTTCAAAAAGAAAGTTATTCGACACGATGTATTCACGACGAAACAACTTATCCCACGGTTCCCAATATCTTAATCTCAGAATAAACGAACCGGCTACCGGATTTTCCAAATAGCTGAAAATATGATCATTACGAGAATCTATTCCTACATGAATAGAAGGATCATGAATTTTATTCGCACAAAAATAGACAACATCAATATCTGTTTCTTTATATTTATCAAGTACGTCCAAAAAACCATCCGTATAATAATCATCCGCATCAGCAAATAAAAGCCATTTGCCTTTCGCTCTTTTCAAACCAATATTTCGGGCATAACCTGCACCTCTCCCTTCTTTCGTAAAAATAACCTCCAGATCCGAACGATAAAAACTCGGAAAAATATCCAAATATGCCTGATCGCTGTTATCATCTACTACAATTATTTGAATATCTCCTCTTTGTGGTATAGAATTCACACAACGAGTAAGTAAGTCCGGTATATTTTTATGCGGAATTATTATCGAATAATTAATCATAAATTGAAGCTTTTTATTTAGGAGATTTCAACCGCCTCAAGGTTCCCCCAAGAAACGCCTTACCTGTTCGGTTTGCAATGGAGTGAGCTTGCGTTGTCCTTTTCTCCAACCGACTTCTTCGAGGGCACTTATAAGCTTGGGATTGTAATGGATCCATCTGCGAAGAGCATTGGCAGCAGATGTCGGTTGTAAATCCGGATTATACAACATGGCTAGTTCCATAAAGCCATATGTCCTGACTTCAAATTTCTTTTCTTCGGGATAATTACTTGTGTTCATACGAGAATGTATTTTTATTGGTTTACATGGTTTAAATTTACTAAATAACAACCACATAAACAACACTTTAGACAATTATATTCAACGATATTTCATTATATAATGCTGGCAGTCCATCAGACAAACACGGAAGTGTCGCTGGCAATCATGGGGGCGATACTATCGCTCTACCGAAAAACTCCCCCTCCCCCGAAAACTTGATGGGGTGGGCGTTGATTATTTGTGCACTGAGCGGGTATCTGATGAAATTACTGGCATAGGTCATCTAAACAAGGAGGATATGAGATACATATCTTCCTTGTTTTTCTATTCCCGATATCGGATATATTCCTTATGTTTCATAATCCCCAGTTTTTTTAACAAGAAAAGAAAGCATTCATCCGTCAAGGCACGAAACTCCATCCATGAACGGGGGATCCTTATCGCTCGCTTCTTCCTGTCGTCCCAACCGATTGAAGATCCCAATGTATCATCTTTATGATAAGTAAACGAAGGATATAAAGCCATTATCCGGATTCCTTTCCTGCGAAACAAACTCCAATCGTCGGCAATCCAGAAAGGTAAACCTTCCGACACAATCATACAGGCTGCTTGTCTGTTTATTAAATAAATAGTTGCCATTGTACTTTTATATGTATCATATATAAAATTTTCTCTACCCAAAGAGATCGCTTTTCTCTTATAATCAAAAAAAGAAAAAAGTTGTAACACAACTGGCTTTTCGCAAGTAACATACCGGGTAGCTTTCTCCAATATTTCATCAAACGGCCCGTTTCCCTTAAAGCCTACATCGTCCTCTACAACCAAAGCAAACCCCTGATCTGAAGCAAGCAACCGCTTATAGCACTCATAATGGCTTAAAGTACAACCGACTTCTCCTAATGCCAAATCGTTAGATTGATAACTTTTACTTTTTTCGAAATCGAATAATTTACCCAGCTTTTCCTTACCCAGCTCTCTCCCATCCACCGCATCTACAAACTCTGGATCAAGGCAGGTTATCTTACTTAATTCTTTCGTTACACTGATCCGGCGATCCATGTCTTTCGGTAAATTTATGATGTAGGTTTTTATTCGTAATTGTTCCATATTTATTTTATCTGATCGTTATTATTCAATTCTTGAATATCTACTACTCTGCGACAAACAGCCAGTGATTCCGAACGGTGGGAAATAACCAGTAATGTCAGCCCCGAACATTCTTCAGACAACCGGACAATCGCGTCATTAATGGTATGTTCCGTTGTTTCATCCAGAGAAGAGGTCGCTTCGTCGAACATTAATATTTCAGCCTGCTTATACAAAGCACGTGCAATGCCGAGTCGTTGACGCTGGCCTCCCGAAAGCAAGCAACCGCCTTCACCTATCGGGGTATCGATACCCAGTGGCAAGGTTTTGATAAAAGTATCCAGAGAGGCTAACCGAATTGCATATTCCACTCGTACCCTGTCGGCTTTACCTTTTTCCAAACTCATTGCGATATTATCCAGCAAAGTACCTTCGATCATAAACAATTGTTGTGATACATATCCGATTTTATTTCGCCATGCAGCCAGCCTGTCAGGTGTCAGCTCGAGATCATCAATATAAATTCCACCCTGATCCGGTTGGATAAAACCCAGTAACAAATGAAACAAGGTGGATTTACCGGAACCTGATTCTCCGCGAAAACCGATAAAATCTCCTTTATGAATATCCAGAGAGAAATTATTCAACACCTGTACCTTCTTATCGTATGAAAAAGAAAGGGAACGAAGCGATATTTCCTTTTGAAAATCGATAGATAGCTGTTCCTGCACATAAGTTTCTTCCTGTTCCGCTTCCAGATCATTCAACAAATCGGCTGAAAAAGAATTACTTTTCATTGCAAAAACAAATCCGGTACTGCGAACCAATCCGGGAAGCACACGATAAACAGCGATGGCAAACAATCCGATAATCAGTCCCAACGCCGGAAGATCGAAGAAACGGGTTGCCAGAATTAAAACAACCAGCGAACAAACGATTGCTATTTCCAACGCTTTCTGTAAAGAACCGTTTAACAAAAGATTCCGCACATTTATCCGGTTCTGCTTTTCCATCAACTCCTGAAAGTTCTTAAAACTTTGAGGGAAAGAATTACTCATTTCCATATCCGTATAACCGACAAAAGTTTGTTGTAACAATTTTCCCTTTTGAGGTACTAACTGAAATAACATATTTCCATATGCTTTTATACGGGCGCGTGAAAAACGGTAATACGTTAGCGTGATCGGAACAAAAGTCACCAGGACCAACAGGAATACATAAACATTAAATAAAATCAAACCTGAAAGAATAGAGATCATAACCACACATTCACAAATCAACTGCGTATAAGGAACCAGATACCCCTGAACCAAACTTACAGAAATACCATTCACCTGATTTATCAGTTTATGGCTGTTACGCTGTTTGATATACAAAAATCCTTTCCGGTAATAATAGTTATACAACTTCAATGATAAATAACTGGAAATAGTAAACAACCGTTTGTTCTGGGTATATTGCAGCCAGGTACAGACCAAAACCCGGACTATGGAAAAAAACAATATAATAACACAAATGAAAATCAGAAACGAGGAAAAATTATCAAACCCACCCCAGCTATAAAGTCCGGATAAATATTGATTCTTCTCTATGGCCGTTTCATCCAAAACTAATAATAAGATAGGAAGTAACACGCCTGTTCCCAATAAATCGAAAACTGAGATCACGAAAATGGAAAAACCTGTCATCCAGATGCGCAACTGGTATTGACGGGGTAATAGTTTATACAAACGGGTGATAACCGAAGGTATTAATGTAATCATTATGATAATCGCTTTTTGTTATTTATTTGCCATACAATCTGTTCGCATTCGGCTAAACTAAGCCACAATAAAAAGCAGAGATAAGCTCCGGAAGAAATGATATAACCTTCAATAAGCATATGCACAGCAAACAGAACCATGATGGAGCATAGCAAACCTCCATTAAAACCGGTATCCGTATCTTTAAAAAGTATACGTACCCCATAACCAAACGGCAGCAGGAATGAAAGAAAACCATACAGTCCCAGAGACGACAGAAGAAAAAGCCAACTGGTTCCCGGCTCTATTGTTCCTGTCTGCCGGTTTATAGTATGTTCGCTCTGAATATAATCCAGATTATAGCTGGCAAATCCCACTCCAAAAATAGGAAAAGCAGTAAATTCGTCGATACGATCCTGCCAGATCCGCTCACGAGTGGCAACAACAGTTCCTCCATACTCCCTACTCGATTCTGTTTTCTCGCGAAGCCTTTCCGTATAGGGCCACCAAAGAGCCGAAGTAGAGACTGCCAAAAGAAGAACAAATAAAACGATTTGAAGCTGTTTACCTATTTGTTGCCTGTATAAACGGATGTAAAAAATAGCAACAGCAACAACAGTCGCCGCTAAAGCACCACGAGAACCACTTAGCAACAATACCAGGAAACAAATACACAGATATACCAATTCTTTATAACGTTGAATACGGGTCTGCGACAAATGAAGCCTGTAAAGGCTATACAAAAAACAAATACCTGCCAATGGAGATAACACCATCGAATGAACAGTCAGCCCACTAAAACCCGAATCATTTGTAACCAGAGAAGAAGCTATAAATTTCAATACAAATGAAATCCAAACAACCCAACGAAGTATTAGCAAAGAATAAATAAACAAAAAATGACGCATATAAGTCAATCGTTCGTTCACAAAAAAAGGACCAACCATAAATACCAGACTGAAAAAAGCAAACAATCGTAAAGAGGGTTGAAATAAAACAGGAATATCATTTAGCCAAATAGAGAAAAAAACAGCCGATATAAAAAAAAGATATTTTTTATGAGCAACTATTCCTCCTCTGAATAACAACCAGATGAAACATCCCAAATAGATGCCATAATAAATTACATCAGGTAACACCAGAAAACGATTTACACATTTGGTTAATGATGCCAGTAACACAATCCAGAAAAGTATCTTTTCCATATTTATTTCAGTACTGTTAATAATGTATCCGCTACTCTTTCCGGAGTGATTTTCATTCCCAACTTCCGGCTATTCCTTCCCATCTGTAATAAATCTGCATCCGGTTGGATTATCAGCTTTTCAATCGAACTACGGATTGAACGTATATTTCCGGGAATAAACAGATAGCCGTTCTCTCCATCTCTAACAAACGAAGCAATTGCTCCACAGCAACCGGAAGCCAAAACAGGTAGACCTGCACAGGCTGCTTCGTGAAGAACTAATGCCCAGGGTTCAAACAGAGAAGGCAGAATAAACGCACCAGAACTTTCTATTACTTTTTGTAGTTCCTGCTGATTCATAAAATCCAATATCTCTACATCCGGATAGCCGGTTAGCATCTCTCTCTCCGGGCCATTTCCCACCAGAGTTAATTGCCAGCCTTTACGATCCGGGATAGACTGCCAGGCTCGTAATAAAGGGACTAAGCCTTTCTCCGGTGAAAAGCGCCCGACATATACTAATCTTTTGGGATATTTCTTCTCCCGGCTATTTATATCTATCTGACTGAATAAACCGACATCAGCAGAGAGATTATGCATCAGTATCCGATCCGGACGGAAACCTAACTTACGGGCATACTTCACCTGCCATTCGCCGGCAACAAAAATATGACTGAACCACCTACGCTGACGAAAACGGGAAGTAAGCACATTCAACCATTGTTTGCCTCCGCGCCATTGCGTATCGCTACTTGCAACCACCGGAAGATGCAGTTTTTCGCGAATCATACTGGCAACCTCATTATACAAAGGATCGATCCAACCGGCTGTCCAAACCAAATCTGGTTCCACTTTTTTTACCAAACGAAATAAATGATCCGGCGACCAGAATGTCGAACGATTATAATAAGTAACTCCTTCCAATAAAGGTGGAAGATAAGGGGTTTTCTTATCCGTGTCCTGCAATACCACATGCACACGACATTTTTTCTTTACTAACTCCCTTATAACAACTACGTTATAAGGCATCAGCTCCGTATATAAAATCAATATTGTTACCATATCTTATCGGAATATAAATCCGCTGAATTAGTCTATATTCTTTTCTATCTTAGCTTTTTGTCCCTGACGATACATTATCCAAATATTCAAAGATTGACTAAATCCGATTCCCAATAGCAAATCTATCACCAGCAGGATATTAATATTACAAATATCTACCAACCAATTATTTAGTATCAACAAAGCAACCGAAAAAGCCAGAACAAGCTCTGTCGATTGTAGATGAGTCATTCCTGTTGCCAAGCATTTATGATGCAGATGGCTACGATCGGCAATAAATAAGGGTTGGTGGTGGATTGCACGGACTATCAACACACGGACAGCATCGAACAGCGGGATGAATAATAAGGTAAAGGGGATAACCAAATTCCTTTCGTGAGGTTCCGTTTCTGAGAAATACAAGGGATACTTGATTATTAGAAAAGATAGCAGATAGCCTAACGATAACGAACCTGCATCCCCCATAAATATTTTACGGGTCTTACGCGCCCATATATTAAAATAAAGGAACGGGATCAGACAACCAACTGCAGAAAATGCAAGCATCGAGTATAACCATAATCCTTTATTGTAAAACATCAAACCTACTACCCCCAAAGAGAAAGTACTCCCTCCTGCCGCCAAACCATCTATACCATCGATTAGATTTACAGCATTCGTAATAAAGACGATAAGTAAAATAGTGAACGGTATTGCCACATAATCGGGAAGAATATACAAACCGAACAATCCATACAAATTATTCAGATAAAAGCCGGAAAGCGGAAGCAGGGAGGCTACCAGAAACTGGGTAATAAACTTTTTACGATAGCGAACACCAATCAGATCGTCTTCTACTCCCACCATAAATAGAATCAGACAGCCTGCCGCTAAAAATAAGAATTCTAATAAAATCGATCCGACCAATTCCTGATTTAAAGGAAACGCAATCAGATAGCGATAAGCAACTACCAAAGACATTGATAATACAATAGAAGGAAAAAAAGCCAGCCCCCCCAAACGAGGTATTTTATCAGAATGAGTTTTCCGGCTGTTAGGAATATCATACAACTGCTTGCGTTTCGAAATATTTATTATCTGTGGAAGAAAGATCAATGAAAAGAAAAAAGATAAAGCCAAACAAAGAAATACAGACATTTTACTTTTCAAAGTTTCTCCGTAAATAATATCCAAAACAGCTAATAATAAACCTGTTAACATCTACTTTATATTTGAGGATTGATATAACAAAGGTGGTCAGTCCCATTCCTTCGGGCGACATACTAGTGTACTTTTTGTTGACCCTTATTTATGGAATAAGGGTCAATAGAGTTAAACTATTAATTACCAATACAATAAACCAACCACCAGATAAGAATGAGGTAAAAAATATTACTTTTAAACGTTTATGAATTCTTTTCTATTCCTGAATTATTGATTTTTGATCTATGAAAAAGTGAGATGAATGAAAGGAAGATTGTTTAAGTGTTTATTTAGTGAAATAGTATTATTTCTGCCAGATTTATTCAAATAAATGTCAATAGGTATTTTTCTGTGGTTGGTTCCTTTTCGCTAAATTCAGTTAAAGCAATTTTAGTGACAGATCTTTATTTTCATAATATATTGACTATTAACACATTTCCCCTTATGTTTATTTAAAATCAATGGTCTTCATTTAAATTTATATTTTTTTAAGACACAAAAACTCTTTCTAGAGGAAGTTTTATCAGTTAATTTTCCCTACTTTTGTTTTCACATAGAATTTCAAGCCATTTGGTAGTATAGGGTATTACAATTTATAATTTTTCATTACTACTTTTTTGGCAATGACCCTTATTCCATAAATAAGCGTCAATCACGGTACTGATGATTTAATATCCATTTTTCCGCAAAGTTTATGATTTTCAAATTAATCCGATCGATCGTCGACTGATCGAGTTCACTCAGATAATAATTAGTCGTTTTTTCGGATGTATGCCCTAAAGCCTGCCCGATAACAGCAGCCGATGCCGATTTATTCTTTGCACACATTGCCCAGGAATGACGGGCCACATAAGAGGTTAGTTTTACCCTTACCGATAACATATCCCCTATTTTAGCCAAACGACGATTGTATGTGCGCAAAGCAACTTTATATTTCTCATAAGAAACATCTTCTGCACTCAGAACAGGAAATAGCATATTCGAATTTTCATCCGCATACTTTTCCAGTAAACGACGCATACCGGGAGTAATGGTAACACGAATTTCAGCCTTGGTTTTTACCCGGTGATAAACGAGTACATTCCCGTGAATATTTTTATAGGTAAGATGCGCCAGGTCTACAAAAGCCATTCCGCAAGCCATAAAGCTGAACAAAAAAAGATCGCGGGCAAAATCCAATCGCTTCTTCTCTTGCAGATCAAGACGTGTTATTTCCTTTATCACATCGATGCTCACTGAACGTTTGTAAGTCTTTACAGGAGACAAATGAAGTTTGAAAAAAGGATTTTCTTTAGGTGAAACCAGTTTCTCAGATATTGCACTATTATATGTCGCACGGAAAATACTGGCATAATTGCTCACCGAATTATGACTTAATGACTGCGATTGCAGATAAGCGATAAAATCGTGAACCAATAAAGTATTCACTTTTTTCAGATTCAGCTTTCGTTCATCACAAAAAGAAGCCAACTGGTTTCGGGTCGCCCTGTACAAACCGGCTGTTCCTTTTTTACCGGATTCAAACCTGTCTTTTTCCAAATAATCCATATAGGTCAGTACGCAGCGATACATAGACCTCTTACTTTCATTTTCTTGTTGTGTTCTCATTTTCATTGCTTTTAATTAGATTACATGAAACAAAAATAATTGAAATGTTGTTCGTAAAAAAATCACACCCGACACCGACACGACCTGTTAAGATTGTTATATCATGTAAAAGATTAGCACATCTCATACTTTTTATCTAATTTCGCACTCTAGATACTTAAAGAGTGTAAAATATAAGGTATTATGGTTATCAAGAGGTACTTCATTCTGTTTTCTATATTTACATCACTGGCAAGCCTGGCAGAAGCGCAGGAAAAAGTTATTATTACCGGAACTAATGTCAATAATAATACAACACAACGTGATGTACCAGATACTATCCCCATGATTGAAATAGAAGATCCGGACCTGGACAACATCATAAGTCTGCGAGGACAGTTCGAAAAACAGAACCGGTCATATTCCGCTCCGGTCGTACCCAATGAGAATCTACTTCGTTTCCTTAAAAAGGACGAAGTGGAAATATCCGATGAAGCAATGTACTGGGCCCGCCTGGTACGTGACGCCTCTACCATATTCGATAATAATATGACCTTTCGCGATACAGTGATCGTCAACCCATTGTTTTTGCCGATAGTGTTTAAAGGCGAACTATTACCGAAGGATCTTACATTTTATAAAGAGAACTTCTGGATAAAGAATGAACAGCTACCTTTGCCGTTCACTCCCGACACTTTATTCAAGCAGGAAGAGTTGAAAAAAGAGATAGAAGACAAAGCATATAAATATGTACAATCGAACTATCCGGATTACTTCCGTTATTCGATGAGAGACCTGCCTCAAGATAAGGTTGTAGCCAAAGTTATCAAGAAAACCCATTACGAACCGGAACTAATCAAAATAGAAAGCGAAGCCGATTTCAGCGATGTGGATGCTCCGGTGAAATTCATTCCGGAAATACGTTACTGGACTTCCCATTTTGAAAGTGCTATTCAGTTTGCACAAAACTATATCTCCCCTAACTGGCATAAGGGAGGTGTAAGCACGCTGAACCTGACAAACCGTGAATTGTTTACATTTAATTATAATAAGAATAAAGTAAAGTTTACGAACTCGCTCGAAATAAAGAATAATTTATATACAGCGCCTAAAGATACTTTACGTGACTATAAGGTCGGAGATGATGTATTCCGTATCTACAGCAACTTAGGTTACAAGGCTTTCAATAAATGGTATTATACATTGGAGGTCGACTTCAAAACCCAGTTATTCAGTAGTTATGCAGAGAATCAAGATGTTAAACTGGCTGGATTACTTTCTCCGTTTAGTATCAATATCGGTCTCGGTATGCAGTACGACCTGAATAAAACGTTCGCGTCGTCAAAGCATAAAAAAGTTGCCCTTTCAGCTAACATTGCCCCTATATCTTATACGTACATACGTACCATTGATAAAGACATTGATTTAGGACGCCACTTCCAGAAGAAAGATAACGAAGAAAATTATCCGTACAAACAAAGCTTGTTCGGTTCCACTGTGAATGCAACAATGACATTCCAATTCAGCCGTAATATTAGCTGGTATTCGCGTCTGAACTATACAACCAACTATCAACGTATCCAGGGTGAATTTGAAAATCGACTGAATATGGCGATCAGCCGATTCTTCTCAACCATCATTTCACTCAATTTACGTTATGACGACGGAATCGCGAAAAACGAAGACTTCGACAGCTATTTACAGATCAACGAACTCTTGAGCTTTGGTTTTAATTACAAATGGTAAGCAAAGCTCAATTATTTCTGTAATAAACTTTGTTAATCGTGACATATTATCTAAATAATCCTTACTTTTGCCCTGGTTTTGCAATGTCGAGATTACAAACATGAGCGGAAGTATCAATCACAACGGTAGAATCGAAAAGATCGAAGGCGATACGATCTTTGTCAGGATCATTCAACAATCGGCTTGTTCCGGTTGCCACGCAAAGGGTATGTGCAGTGCATCCGATCAGAAAGAAAAGATTATTGAAGTGAACGATCCCAACTCCGGCAGATTCCACATAAACGAAGAAGTTACGCTATGCGGTCAGAGTTCGCTCGGACTACAAGCGGTATTACTGGCCTTTATTCTTCCGTTGATCATTGTAGTCGCGGCCATTGTAGCAGGAAATTATTTGCAATGGGACGAAACAACCAGCGGGTTAACCGGTCTATTACTATTAGTTCCCTACTACTGCATATTATACTTTTTACGCGAAAAACTAAAAAGAAAATTCATATTTACCTTGAAAAAACTTAATTGATCAAATATCATGATTTTAATTGCCGTTATTTCATTAGGAGCCATTGGAGCCATCGGTGCAGTATTTCTCTACGCCGCCTCCAAGAAGTTCGAAGTATACGAAGATCCTCGTATCGCACAAGTTCAGGAAGCACTTCCCGGAGCCAACTGCGGAGGTTGCGGATATCCCGGTTGCGGTGGCTTTGCTACTGCCTGCGTAAAAGCCGATTCGCTGGAAGGACTTTTGTGTCCGGTCGGTGGAGCCGAAACAATGGGAAAAGTTGCCTCCATCCTTGGAATGGAAGCTACAGCAGCCGAACCGATGGTAGCTGTTGTCCGTTGCAACGGAACCTGTGAAGCCCGTCCGCGTACCAACCGTTATGATGGCGTACAAAGTTGTACCATTGCATCTTCCCTGTATGGTGGCGAAACAAACTGTACGTTTGGTTGCCTGGGCTTCGGTGATTGTGTGACAGTTTGTGCTTTCGATGCGATCCACATCGATCCGACTACCGGACTACCGGAAGTGGTAGAGGACAAATGTACTTCCTGCGGTGCCTGTGTCAAGGCTTGTCCGAAAAATATCATCGAGCTGCGCAAGAAAGGTCCGAAATCACGCCGTATTTTCGTAAGCTGTGTGAATAAAGACAAGGGAGGCGTTGCCAAGAAAGCTTGTGCCAATGCATGTATCGGTTGTGGTAAATGTGTGAAAGAATGTCCGTTCGAGGCAATCACACTTGAAAACAATGTAGCTTACATCGACTACCGCAAATGCCGCCTGTGCCGCAAATGTGTAGCCGTATGTCCTACCGGAGCCATTCATGAACTGAACTTCCCGCCCCGTAAAGAAGCTACCCCGGCTGTGGACGCCGACAAAGTCAAGCCTGTAATGCCTAAAGCAGCACCGGCACCGAAAGCCGAAGCTACGCCAGCAACAGCGCCCGAAACAAAAACAACAGAAGAAACAACTCAAAAATAAAAATCTAATAGTATGCTAAGGACATTTCGAATCGGCGGTATACATCCACCCGAAAATAAATTGTCTGCCGGAAAGAAAATCACCGGACTGGCTATACCCAAGCAGGTCATTATACCATTGAGCCAGCATATCGGAGCTCCAGCCCAGGCTGTGGTAAAGAAAGGTGATCAGGTCAAGGTAGGTACGCTCCTGGCGAAAGCCGGAGGTTTTGTATCGGCAAATATCCACTCGCCGGTATCCGGTAAAGTAAACAAAATAGACAATGCTCTCGACGCTAGCGGATACAAACGTCCCGCTATCTATATTGATGTGGAAGGTGACGAATGGGAAGAATCCATCGATCGCAGCGAGACACTCGTAAAAGAATGCCCGCTACCATCCAAAGAGATTGTTGACAAAATTGCTGCCGCCGGTATCGTTGGTCTGGGAGGTGCAACTTTCCCGACACAGGTAAAACTGATGCCTCCTCCCGGAAGCAAAGCAGAAATCATTATCATCAATGCCGTCGAATGCGAGCCTTATCTGACTTCCGACCATTCATTGATGATGGAAAAAGCAGAGCAGATCCTGGTTGGTGTTACACTGCTGATGAAAGCCGTAAACGTAACAAAGGCCGTGATCGGTATCGAAAATAACAAACCCGATGCCATCGCTCATTTGGGAAAACTCGCTACCGCCTATAAAGGTATCGAGATCATGCCGCTGAAAGTACAATATCCGCAAGGAGGTGAAAAGCAGCTGATCGATGCTGTGATACGCCGACAGGTAAAAAGCGGGGCACTTCCTATCTCTGCCGGAGCAGTTGTGCAGAACGTCGGTACGGCTTATGCGGTATATGAAGCGGTAATGAAAAACAAACCGTTGTTCGAACGCGTCGTAACCGTCACTGGTAAGGCCGTTGCCAATCCATCCAACTTTCTGGTTCGTATGGGAACACCGATAAGTGCACTGATCGAAGCGGCCGGCGGCATTCCTGAAAACACAGGTAAAGTGATCGGTGGGGGTCCGATGATGGGTAAAGCGCTGATCAGTCCGGAAGTGCCGGTTACCAAAGGTAGTTCAGGCGTACTGCTGTTGACTAAGGAAGAATCCGTACGCAAACCGGTGTATGATTGTATCCGCTGTGCCAAATGCGTAAATGTTTGTCCGATGGGCCTCAACCCTACCCTGCTGATGAATGCGACAGAATTCACCGAATGGGATCTGGCAGAAAAGAATTATATAACCGACTGTATCGAGTGCGGTTCTTGTAGTTATACTTGTCCGGCCAACCGTCCGTTACTGGATTATATCCGTTCAGGTAAAGGAAAAGTAATGGGTATTATACGGGCACGAAAGTCATAATAAAGAGCAATATGGAAAATAATTTAATAGTATCTCCTTCGCCCCATATCCACGGTGGCGATAGCATAAGCAAAAATATGTATGGTGTACTGATTGCCCTTGTTCCGGCTTTCCTGGTATCCCTCTACTATTTCGGACTGGGTGCATTGATCGTTACTGCAACATCAGTTATAGCCTGTGTCCTTTTTGAATATCTGATCCAGAAGTTCCTGATGAAAAAGGAACCGACCGTATGCGACGGTTCAGCCATCCTGACCGGTGTCTTGCTCGCATTCAACTTACCCTCCAACCTGCCTGTATGGATCATCCTGATCGGTGCGCTGGCTGCGATCGGTATCGGTAAGATGTCGTTCGGCGGATTAGGAAACAACATCTTCAACCCGGCATTGGTCGGTCGTGTATTCCTGTTGATCTCTTTCCCGGCACAGATGACAACCTGGCCGGAAGTTGGTCAGTTGACTGCTTATACAGATGCTACAACGGGTGCAACCGTCTTGTCATTAATGAACGAAGGTGCTTTAGACAAGTTACCGACACTCGTTGATATGCTGCTAGGAAAAATGGGTGGTAGCCTCGGTGAAGTAAGTGCGTTGGCATTGCTTCTGGGACTATGCTATATGTTATGGAAAAAGATCATTACCTGGCAGATTCCTGTTTCCATCCTGGTTACGGTATTTGTATTTACAGGTATTATGCATCTGGTCAATCCGGTACAATACGCAAGCCCGTTCGTTCACCTGCTGTCAGGAGGTTTGATGTTGGGAGCTATCTTTATGGCGACTGACTATGTAACTTCCCCGATGAGCAAGAACGGAATGCTGGTGTACGGTGTCGGTATCGGTATCCTGACCACAGTGATCCGCTTGTTCGGCTCTTATCCGGAAGGTATGTCGTTTGCTATTCTTATTATGAATGCATTTACCCCGCTGATCAACAGTTATATCAAACCTAAACATTTTGGAGGGAAATAAGCATGGCAAAACTAAAATCAACATTACCCAATATGCTTTTGTCGCTTACCATCATTTGTGTGGCGGCCGGAGCTATATTAGCCGGAGTGAACATGTACACCACTGGTCCGATTGCCGCCTCCAAAGCGGCTGCGCTGGAAGCAGCGATCAAAGCTGTTACCCCTGAGTTCGACAACAAACCGTCGGAAGATGCCTATATGGCCGTTACAGCTGAAGGCGACTCACTGAAGATCTACCCGGCCACCAAAGGCGGTGAATTCGTAGGTGCTGCCGTTGAAAGTAACACCAAGAAAGGATTTAGCGGTGAGATCAAAGTAATCGTCGGATTCGATAAAACAGGAAAACTGTTAAACTATTCAGTATTGCAGCATGCGGAAACCCCGGGTCTCGGAGCCAAGATGCAGGAATGGTTCAGTACGGATAAGAACAAACAAAGTGTGCTGGGACGCAATCTGGCAGACGGAGGCTTAAAAGTAACCAAGGACGGTGGCGACGTAGATGCTATCACAGCAGCAACCATCACAAGCCGTGCATTCCTGGACGCAGTGAACCGCGCTTACAGTGCATTTGCCGGTACTGATGGAGTAACAGGTGCAACCGCTAACACTAAAGAGGGAGGAAACGACAATGAGTAATATGAAAGTATTGATGAACGGTATCATCAAAGAAAATCCGACATTTGTATTGTTGCTGGGTATGTGTCCTACTTTGGGTACAACCTCTTCAGCACTGAACGGTATGAGTATGGGGCTTGCTACCATGTTCGTTCTGATCTGTTCAAACATGGTTATTTCAGCCTTAAAGAACCTGATCCCCGATATGGTACGTATCCCGGCTTTCATCGTTGTGATCGCAACATTCGTAACGGTGGTACAAATGTGTATGGAAGCTTTCGTTCCAGCCTTGTATGCCAGCCTCGGCTTGTTCATTCCATTGATCGTTGTAAACTGTATCGTACTGGGACGTGCAGAAGCTTTCGCTGCTAAAAACGGTGTAATATCTTCTGCTTTCGACGGATTAGGAATGGGATTAGGTTTCACCCTTGCACTTACTTTGCTGGGAGCCGTTCGTGAACTGTTGGGAACCGGTAAACTATTCAGTATAACATTGATGCCGGAACAGTATGGTTCGCTGATCTTCGTTCTGGCTCCAGGTGCCTTCATCGCATTAGGTTACCTGATTGCTATTGTAAACAAATTGCGTAAAGCCTGATATTAAAAAACGAAAGATATGGAATATATACTAATATTTATTGCAGCTGTATTCGTTAATAACGTTGTATTAGCGCAGTTCCTCGGAATCTGTCCTTTCCTGGGCGTTTCCAAAAAGGTAGAAACAGCAGCAGGTATGGGTGCAGCAGTAACATTCGTGCTTACTATCGCAACTATTGTTACCTTCCTTGTCCAGAAATATATCCTGGATAAGTTCGGATTAGGCTTTATGCAGACGATCAGCTTTATCCTGATCATCGCAGCTTTGGTTCAGATGGTGGAAATTATTCTCAAAAAAGTTTCACCGGCCCTCTACCAAGCACTCGGCGTGTTTCTTCCGTTGATTACCACCAACTGTTGTATCCTGGGTGTCGCCATCCTCGTAATACAAAAAGAGTATAATTTATTGGAATCTGTTGTATATGCAATATCAACAGCTATTGGATTTGCGCTAGCTTTAGTTATCTTTGCAGGGATTAGAGAACAGTTGGCTTTGACCCGCGTTCCCGAAGGTATGAAAGGTACCCCTATTGCGCTCATTACAGCCGGTTTACTGGCTATGGCGTTTATGGGATTCTCTGGAATCGTATAATTTAATCTAAATAGAGACTAGCATGAAAAAGAAAATCTTAGTAGCAGGTGGAACCGGATACATTGGCTCTCACACTACAGTTGAGTTGCAGAATGCAGGTTATGATGTGGTAATCATCGACGACCTGTCAAACTCCAATATCGAGGTATTGGATGGCATCGAAAAGATCACCGGTATCCGCCCTGAATTCATCAAGCTGGATTTAAAAGATAAAGAAGGAACCCGCGAAGCATTGAAGGCTCACCCGGGTATCAACGGTATCATCTTGTTCGCTGCCAGCAAAGCAGTCGGCGAATCTGTTCAACAACCGTTAAAGTACTACCGCAACAATGTCGTTACGCTGGTCAACCTGTTGGAACTGATGCCTGAATTCAATATCGAAGGTATCGTGTTCTCTTCTTCCTGTACCGTTTACGGACAGCCTGATCCTGAAAACCTGCCTGTAACAGAAGATGCACCGATCAAACCGGCTACTTCTCCTTACGGTAATACCAAACAGATCAACGAAGAAATCATCCGCGATACTATTCACGCAAACGCTCCGTTCAAGAGCATTATCCTGCGTTACTTCAACCCGATCGGTGCTCACCCGAGTGCAGAAATCGGCGAATTACCTAACGGTGTTCCTCAGAACCTGATCCCGTATCTGACTCAGACAGCTATGGGGATCCGTAAGGAACTAAGTGTATTCGGTGACGATTACGATACTCCCGACGGTTCTTGTATCCGTGATTATATCAATGTTGTCGACCTGGCCAAAGCACACGTGATCGCTATGGATCGTATGTTGGGCGGTAAGACAGATGCTAATGTCGAATATTTCAACCTGGGAACCGGAAACGGTGTAACCGTACTGGAACTGATCAATACATTCGAAAAAGCTACCGGCGTAAAAGTTCCTCACAAAATTGTAGGCCGTCGCGAAGGTGATATCGAAAAGGTTTGGGCTAATCCGGAACGTGCTAACAAAGTATTGGGTTGGACTGCAAAAGAAACCTTGGCTGATACATTGGCTTCTGCCTGGAAATGGCAGGAAAGACTGCGCGAACGCGGTATCCAATAAAGTATCAGATCAGACATATTTACAAAATATACAAAGGCATGGAGTTTATATACTTCATGTCTTTGTTTTTTTTCCCGACAGAGCTTAATAACCAATATCAACGAAGAAAAGAGCCACTTTAAGGGATATAAATAGCAAAACGATGGGAAAAGCGTCTATTCCTATTGAATTATAATGCCTTTTCTGTTTCCATATTCATTTTTTATCTACATTTGTACAATTCCTTCGGACACAGGTAAATGTTCGTTACACAAATTGTATTAAAGAAATATGACAAGCGAATATAAAGAGAAGCTACAAGCGTATGGAGTTGACCTTGACAGCGCATTAAACCGATTCATGGAAAATGAACAGTTCTATGAAAGGATACTTTCCAAATTTCCAAAGGATGAAAACTTCACCCTAATGGAAAAAAGTCTCAACGAGAATAACATTCCCTTGGCATTCAGACATGCCCATACCTTGAAAGGACTGGCGGCAACACTTGATCTGACAAATCTATTAACAATATTGACTCCGATAACTGAACAACTCAGAACCGGTGAAACAGAAGGTATACAAGATTTATTCGATGAATTAAAAATAGAGTATAAGCGAATCTGCGAACTAATTTCTGAATATAACGCCTGATATAAAAACGAATAACATGGAAAATACACTTAAGCCAAACAGATCGTTGGCAAACTACTGGTACCTCATGGACACCATCTGGACTATCTACCTGAAAGATGGATGTATTGAAATACAAAAAGATTCCATGTACCCGGAACTAGTGAACACAAAACATGATTATATCAGTCTCAATAGCTTCATAAAAAAGGATGTCTATCCTTCTGATTATAGCGTATGGGATGAAACCGTTTCACTTGAAGCTTTTCAGAAAATGATTGCCGAAGGATGTTTCCATAAAACATTCGATATGCGCTTCAGCAATGATATTTTCGGTTTTGAATGGCACGAATCCTTTATCGACATCCTTGTCGATGAAGAAGGAAAGCCGGACAGGGTACTTCTATCCAGCCGAAATGTCAATGATTTCAGAAAATCACAAATCATAGAAACTGCCGTAAAGTCAGAATACGACTATGTAGTTTATATTGAAGCTTCGAAGAACAGCTATGTTATGTACACAGCCGGTTCAGCAAGTGAAACACCTCCCCCTGTCGCCAGCAGCAATTACAACGCTGTCGTTGCTGAATATAACCGACAATATATGGCCCCGGAACTTTGCGATGCTATGACTGAAAAAATGAACATAGCCCATGTCGATCCGATACTGCGGAAATATGGAGAATATATCTTATACGGAACCATGATAGAGAAAGGTGAAAACCGGGAGAAAAAAATGCGGTACAGTTACTTCAACAAAGAGAAAAATATCTGGTTGATGACAAGAACCGACATAACGGAAATCAAGGAAGAAAGACGACAAAAGCTACTGTTGCAGGAAGCCCTGGAGAGTGCTACAGCCGCCAACCGCGCCAAATCCGACTTTCTATCCCGTATGAGTCATGACGTACGTACTCCTATCAATGCCATCGTAGGTATGACGGCAATAGCGAGCCTGCACATGGATGACCAGAAACGTATAGCCGACTGTTTGAAGAAAATAACCATATCCTCCAAACTTCTGCTCAACCTGATTAACGAAGTATTGGATATGTCGAAACTGGAAAGCGGACATATCATGTTATCGGAAGAAACTTTCAGACTCGACGAACTGCTGGAGAGTTTGTTTATAATGGTACAATCCTCTTTCGAAACGAAGAAGCAAAGACTTCTTATACACACCAAGGTAAAACACGAATGCCTGATCGGTGATGTACAACGCATACAGCAGGCATTGATGAACATGCTGACAAATGCCATCAAATATACCCCGGAAAAAGGAAAGATACAAATAGTAGTGGAAGAGAAACCTTCGGTATATAATGGTTATGGACGGTTCGAGATATCAGTCGAAGACAACGGTATAGGCATGAAACCGGAATTTTTGCACAAAGTGTTCGATCCCTTCGAACGTTCGGAAGATATATCTATCCGCAATATTCAGGGAACAGGTCTCGGTATGTCTATCAGCCGGCATATCGCCCAGATGATGAACGGTGATATCGTAGTGGAAAGCGAATACGGAAAAGGTTCCAAATTCACCATGACATTCCATGTTAAGCTGGGAGGTATGGACGAGTATGATAAAAATATATTGGTCGACCTGCCGGTACTGGTTGTGGATGACGATGATATCTCCTGTGAAATAGCCTGCGAGAACTTACAGGAACTGGGCATGAAACCGGAAGCGGTTCTTTCCGGCAAGGAGGCCGTACAGAAAGTAACCGACGGTAACAGCTATTTTGCCATTATCGTAGACTTGATGATGCCCGGAATGAACGGCATCGAAACCACCATGAAAATACGGGAATATGTAGGACCAGATGTCCCTATCATCATCATATCGGCTTACGACTATTCGGGTTACGAAAACGAAGCCCTGAGAGCCGGAGTCAACGGCTTTATCAGTAAACCCATCATGAAATCAAAGTTATTCCACTTGATGAAAAGGTTCGTTACGGACAAGAAAGAGGAAGAACTACTGACCATTGTTCCTGCCAGCATCACCTCTTTTCCCGGCAAACGAATACTGGTGGTGGAAGACAACGACCTGAATCGTGAGATAGCCTACGAGCTGCTAAAGGAAACCAAAGCAGAAATTGAAACAGCCGTTGACGGGCAAGATGCAGTAGACAAGGTATCCGCCTCTCCGGAAAGATATTACGATTTGATAATCATGGATATTCAAATGCCCGTGATGAATGGTCTGGAAGCAACAAAGGCCATCCGCCTGCTCGACCGGAAGGATATAAAAGACATGCCGATCGTCGCTATGTCTGCCAATGCTTTCGCCGAAGATGTGCAGTTAAGCCTGGAAGCGGGTATGAACGAACATATCCCCAAGCCTATAGAGGTTGAAAAACTCTACAGTATCATGGGGAAATGGTTTCATTAAATAAACAGGAATAGCTTATTTCAGAAGGGCATCGACGGCTTCACGCCAATCTTCCCCGTTTTTGGGTTGGTAAGTAACGAAGCCAAGCGCCTGCCCTACTTCTATATTACTGCCACCATCATCCACAAAGAGTGTTTCCGAAGGGATCAGGCCACTGTCTTTGATCATATAGTCAAAGATACGGCGGTCAGGTTTTGTTACACCGACTTCATACGAGGTGTACATTTTGTCAAAATAAGCACCGATCGGACGACCCGCCGGAGTGAATTGATCCGTCCTCGCCCAACCTTCCTGAATGATGGGATTGGTGTTACTCAACAGATAAACATTGTAATGTTCGCGGAGCTTCAACAGGTAGTCAAGCTTATACTGGGGCGTATCGGTGATAAATCCGAGCCAGGCATGTTTTATGTCCTCATAAGGAATATCTTTTCCCGTATGTTTACGAAGCTTTTCACAATACTCTTCGGCAGTGATCGTCCCGTTTTCCACTTCCAGAAAGATACCTTTTTGCTCATAAGGATCCAGCAGCTGTTCAGCATCTGTCACGCCAATCTCTTTAAAACGACGGACTGCCTGACCATGATCCAGATCGATAAGGACTCCTCCCAAATCAAATACAATGTTTTTAATCTTTGCCATAACTATAACTCTTTTACGTCTATCTTGTTATTATCGTAATGCAGAACAAAGATAAGAAGAATAAGTGTAAAAACAGCCCATGTACTACTCTAAGTCAATACCCCAGCGTAAACCGTTCTTTATGATGTTTTTCCTGTTCCAGCTCATCGATCATAGCCACGGCAAAATCTTCAACAGAGATATTACTGTCGCCACTCTCGTCGACAATCAGTTCGTCCTTACCCAGACGGAATTTACCGGTACGCTCCCCGGGCGCCATATTAGCCGCCGGACTCAGGAAGACCCAATCGACCGACTTTTCCGGAAGTAACAGGTCGGTATATACTTTTGCCAGGCTGCGTATGCCAGGTAAAAGTTTCTTCGGAACATCCGGCTCATCCATCAGTAAACGCCCCGGAGCGACAAACAGGCTTCCGGCACCGCCAACCATCAGGAAACGGTGCACGCCTGAATTTCTTACAGCACAAAGAATAGAGCCGTACCCTTCTATCGTTTCATCATAAATATTAGGATTCGACCAGCCGGGGTTGAAAGCACTGATCACGGCATCCGCCTTTGCCAGTTCGCGGGATAAGAAATCGGTGTCGGTAACATCGCCTCCTACAACTGTCAATTTCGGGTTTACAATCGTTAGTTTCGAAGGATTCCGTACAATTGCTTTTACCTGATGTCCTCTTCCTAACGCTTCTTTCAGAATAGCTGAACCGACATAACCGGTTGCGCCTATGATAACTATTTTCTTCATGACTATATGTATGTTTGATTACTTTATATAGAACAACATACAGTAGCCAACTGTTCCCGTGCCTGACACGGGGAGAAATCATTTCTGAAATACTTTTGTCGATTTAATCATAACATCGCGGATGGGCCGGTCGTTCTTATCGGTCTTTACCAGCGACATCTTTTCTACAATGTCGAAGCCGTCTACCACCTCTCCGAAGATGGTCACGGAGCTATCCAGATGGGGTACTCCTCCCACTGTTTTATACACTTCACGGTATTCAGCCGGAATCTCGTACGGGCCGAGTTCAGCCAATGTATCTTCTACCATGATCAGCGCACGGTTGGTCAGTTCCGTTTCCATCGAATCGACAGCCAGAGAAGGATCTTCCTTCTTCAGTCGATCCATGAATTTATAATATAACCAGTTGCGGCGAATCTGGTTGATCCGCGCCTCTTTCTCGTCCAGTTCGGCATCGGTATGTTTTTTTCCCTGCACGAAACAAAACTGAGTACCGGCTGATGCACGTTCGGGATTTACATCGTCGCTCTCCTTGGCATCGATCAGAGCACCACGTTTATTGAAATGGTTGGGAAGTATTTCGGCCGGAACGGTATAACCTCCGTCACCATCGCCATACAAGACACCTGGTTCATGCGCTTTGCTTGTCGGATCTCCGCCCTGCACGACAAAGTCTTCGATGATACGGTGGAAAAGCATTCCTTCATACTCACCGGACTGACACAGTTTAATAAAGTTATCACGATGCAGCGGGGTATCGTCATACAACATGACAGTGACATCCCCCATCGTTGTTTTTACCGTCACATAAACGGGTTTAGAGGGATCGAGCGGTTTATCGGCACAGGAGGCCAGGGTAAACAATACGAGTAAAAGGGTAAACAGTTGTTGTTTCATAATGAGTTATTTTATCATATAATTAATCAGCTACAATTAAAGGTTTTCAGCAAACAACAACATCTGGCACCGCTTGCAATCGAACTGCAGGCGGAGCCGGGTGTCTTTATATAAAAGATAATACGGTTCTTTATACGGAGACTTTTGTTTCTGATATGTCGGACACCAACCCATGCTATATCGCAGGCAATGCTTCGTAAACATCAACGGGACATCTTTCTCCGGTTTTAACTCGAAAGCAGTGGCAACCGACTCTACCCCGTGTGCTTTATAGAAAGCCTCCGCCCGGCTGTTCGAAACATTCCCCAGATAAGTCAACTGGCGTTCAGGGAAAGGAACCTCTTGAACAGGTTCGACCTTACGCGACAGCTCACGCTGATAACGGATCATACGATCTGCCTGCAACTTCTCGACAGCCTTGCGACGCATATCAGCCAGGAGAGACGACGGAACAAACCAATTCTCACCCATCTCTATGTGTATTTCCGACGCCTCGAAAGGTGTATTCCCCAGCTTGCCAAGCTGTGTACGGATATTATCCTGCTGGTCACGGCGGGCAAGCTCTTTATTGAAAGGCTCGGTCAGCATGACACGTGCGCCGGTTTCATCCTCCATAACCAACGTAAAGCCGAAAGGATTGTCAAGAAATTCCATCTTTACAGCCAGCTTACGTTCGGCAGAAGGTTTAGCCAACTGCTTTTCAAAAACCTGGTCGAAGTTACGATACAAAGGTGTCTTGGGCTTTATGTCCGGCATATCCAACGGAAATACACGGTTCTCCTCTACCCTGTTGACGCGGAAACCTTCCAACTCGCCACGGCTATTGAAAAACACCAGACCGTCGCCATTATTCAATTGCTTCACACCGGCAACGGTAAACGAGTTACCTTTCAGTTCCTTGACAGTTCCGACGGGTTCACCCAATGACTTCGGCGTATTGAAGGCTGTTATATCGTTTGTTCGTTCATGCAAAAAGAAGGGAGTAAATCCGCGGTTAAAGCTCTTTTCGGCTACCGGCTCAAAGTCGTATGTGCTTTTGCCCGCCGAAGCACGGATATACTCGGGTCGGCGCGACAAAATGGCGTCGAGCTTCTTCCGGTAATAAGCCGTTATATTCTTTACATAAGTGACATCTTTCAGGCGCCCTTCTATTTTAAAAGAGGAAGCCCCCGCATCCAACAGAGCTTCCAGTTGGTCGGAACGGTTCATATCCTTAAGAGACAACAGATGTTTATCATGCACGATCTCGGTTCCGTTCGCATCGACCATCGAATAAGGCAGGCGGCAATACTGCGCACACTCCCCCCGGTTGGCACTACGTCCGCTAAGGGCGGCACTCAAATAACACTGTCCGCTATAACTCACACACAACGCCCCATGCACAAAGACTTCAAGTGGCACAGTCGTCTGTTCCGATATCTGCCTGATCTCGTTCAATGACAATTCGCGTGCCAGGACGACCTGGGTAAAACCGGCTGATTCCAGGAATTTCACCTTTGCCGGTGTACGATTATCTGTCTGGGTACTGGCATGCAAAGGGATCGGCGGCAGGTTCAGACGAGTGATCCCCATATCCTGTACGATCAGGGCATCGGCACCGGCCTGATAAAGATCCCATATCAGTTTTTCCGCTTCCGGCAATTCCTCTTCGCGAAGGATCGTATTCAGAGCGACATAAATACGGGCATTATATAAATGAGCATGCTCGCAAAGGGCACGGATATCATCCAATGAATTACCGGCTGCGGCACGGGCGCCGAACTTCGGGGCGCCAATATACACGGCATCGGCTCCATGATTAATGGCTTCGATACCGCAGTTCAGATCTTTAGCCGGCGATAGTAATTCTATGCGGCGGGGTTTTATTGGCATATTGTTGTTTCTTATTACAGACTTCCCAGGTTCTTTATATCCTCGATATTGAACGGTGTTTCCTGGTAAACGTAATAGTTCAGCCAGTTCGTAAAGAGCAGGTTGGCGTGACCACGCCAACGGACAACCGGGCCCTGGGCCGGATCATTATTACGATAATAGTTGTGAGGAACCGAAATAGGAAGTCCTTTATTCAAGTCGCGGATATATTCATCGCTCAATGTATAAGGCGAATATTCCGAATGTCCGGTAATATAGAATTCACGACCACCACGCGACATCGCCATATAAACACCCGACTCCTCACTTTCTGAAAGCAAGGTCAGTTCGGGCACCTTGCGGATATCTTCGCGGCGGATTTCCGTATGACGGCTGTGCGGCACATAAAATTCATCATCGAACCCGCGGAATATCTGCAAAGAAGGCTCGCGCAACGTATGACGGAACACGCCGAACATCTTCGCAGGCAAATCATATTTAGGCACACCATAGAAATGATACAGACCGGCCTGTGCCGCCCAACATATATATAATGTAGAAGTCACATGCGTACGGGCCCAGTTAAAGATTGTCGTCACTTCATCCCAGTAGCTGACCTCCTCAAAAGGCATCTGCTCCACCGGTGCACCGGTAATGATCATACCGTCATAATAATCCTTTTCTATATCATCGAAGTCCTTATAAAACTCCTGCATATGTTCGATCGGGGTATTCTTCGGGGTATGACCCTTTATCTTCATAAAGTCAAGCTCAACCTGCAAAGGGGTATTACTCAGCAGACGGATCAGGTCTGTCTCTGTCGTGATCTTCAGCGGCATAAGGTTTAATACAACCACACGCAGCGGGCGGATATCCTGTTCCGAAGCCCGTAAGGAATCCATCACGAAGATGTGTTCCTTCTTAAGAAGCTCAATAGCGGGTAAATTCTTTTGTAAATTTAATGGCATCGCGATTCCTGTCTATTTATTTTTAAGAAGTACAAACTTAAGCAAAATATACGATTTTGAAACGTATCCTATACAAGAATTTTAGATTATTACGCAGAATCTGGTAAATGAGCAAGAAGCAATTTAGAATCCCAAAAATTAAAAGACATCCGGTTTTAACATAATAGTCCTTAATGGACTATGATTTTGTTAACAGTTGCAAATGTAGAAAGAAATATTGATATACAAAGCTTTATATAATGTTTTTTATTTCAGGCAAACCCGGCGATAGTCATTTTTTTTAATTTATTACACACTTAATATATTGATATATAGATTCATATGGAATAATAAAACACCATAGTCCATTAAGAACTATGGTATAATACAACTCAATATGGCAAACAACGAACCCAAAAAACACAGCATTACCGGCAATTTAGTAGCCAATATGCTAACAGAACGCGAAGATGATTACACCTTCAATGTTACCTACACCGCTAACCGTAGTATCAAGGATCTCTGCCAGTTAGCCGCAAAAGGTAAAAGTAAATTCACCGCATCCGAACTCGAAAGTGCCTACAACGACCTGGAAGAGGTGGCGAAAACCGAACTCTTTTCCGCCGCCACAGTCGAATTCGGCTTCTCCAACAACTCATTGGGCGTAGACGGGCCTTTCATCGGGCCGGGGGCGAAGTTCGACCCTGCTGTCAACAACGTTGTCATGCGTTGTACGCCCCGCACAATCTTTAAAAAGGAACTCTCCGAGATAGACGTAATTGTAGGCCAGGTATCCGAAGGTTTGCCAACCATTACCAAAGTAACCGACGTTGTTACAGGACAGGTAAACGCTACGATCACCCCGGGCGGCAGCCTTAACGGCGAAGGCAAACGGGTACGCATCATTGGCGAAGAAGGCAAGAAAGTCGGCTATTTCTTTATCAACACAGCCGACGATACCGAAACAGCCGTCCCCATGACCGCCCTTTCGCGCAACGATCCTTCTTATTTCTCCTTTATCATCCCGCAACTGCCCGACGGCACTTATTATCTGGAAGTAGCTACCCAGGCAGGAACAAACAGCAAGACACTGGTAAAAGAAGTTCGACGCAACCGTTTTCCCTATATCCTTACCGTAGGTTCGGGTGATGACGACGACGACCGTCCGGTAATCGAATAATTTCCCCCGCTCACTTTGACGGTCACCGTCAATGCCCATTGACGACGACCGTCAACGAGAGGTGACGATGTCCGTCAATTAGCGTTGACGATCGTCGTCAAAAAAAGTTTCCAAACAAAAAAAGCAAAAGAGGTAAAATCAATTCACATGTTGAAGAAAAAGAATCATCATACATACAATCAGGCAGCTTGCATTTGCATCGCTGCCTGCCTGTTATTCCTGTCGGCACTAACGGCATGCAGCAGCGAGCCGGAGCCGGAAGTCATAGACGAGGAATGGGTACCCTTAGAAATCAACATTGCCAGCATCGAAAAGATGGAAGTAAGCCCGATGAGTAAAGCCGGAACGACAGAACTTCCGGATATCGTCAGAATGGAATTCAGAGAGGGGGATGCATTAGTACTATACATTTCCGGTGAGGGCTCTACCTATGTTTTTCTGCAGTCTGACGGCACTTGGAAAAAGCTAGACGGCACATCATTAATGCTCCGCCCCAACACCAATTATACCATTTTTGCGGAATATGGAACCGAATTGGGATACGAGAGTTTCGGCACTACCGACTGCTTGCAGTCAGAAGATGCTACTCCTGTCTATGACGAATCAACCAAAACATATACTTGCAGTTTCAACTTCACGCGTCCTGAGCTCTATTCTTGCCTAAAGATAGAATTTGATATAATGGATCCCGGTGATCCGATAGAGGAGGATGCCAATGGACATGTATATGTAACCTTTACAAATGCAACGCTTATTACAGATTGGGCTAGAGATCCTGATCCATTTCCCATAATCAACAACTGTCTCGAAACTTTTTATAGGGGGGATCGCGGTTTTATAGTACGTGGTGTAGTATTGGAGCGTTCACACCGTCAAGGAGAAGTACGTCTCGAACGATTCGACTCCGAAAATGACAGCTATAGTTTCACTGTAACCCCCGGCCATATTACAAACGTACTCCTGAAATACCCATATCCCGTATGGGAAATCCCTAACAATTGATAATTCATGAAACGATTCTATTTACCAGCCATTATTTTGCTAGCAGTAAGTTGCTCGAACGAAATAGCAGAGAATACCGATAGGGGAGAAAACATTCTCCGTATCGGGGAGATCGACACGCGCTCCGGCGAAACAAGCGAGTGGGAATGGAAAACGGGGGATGAACTGACCGTAACGGCAAACAGTAAGACCGCCGTTTATACACGTACTGCCGATGGGAAATGGAGTTGCGGGAATACTTCTTTTACCAAAGAAGCAATAGGCGTGGTGGCGACGGATCGTGTCTTGTTAACTTTTGGCAAGTTTGAATACGTTATAGATCAAACGACGGAAAGTGCCTACCGCCTTGCAGACTATATGAGCGGCACCGGATCGCTCAACGTTGTCACGATCAGTGGCAGCCTTGCCCATAAGCATGCCGATATGGTAATCAATATTACAGAGGGTAGCGGATGGAACGGACAGTTTGCAAGCGCAATGGCCGATGCTGCCGGATTGAGCATCCCTATAGTCTATGCAGGTGGAAAATATAGACTCAAGGCATACCATCAGGGAAGCACCTTCCGGACAATCATCCCGTCGAACTCCGTACCAACAGGCACGAACATCACTCTGGGAACCCTGACATTAGGAAGTGGCAACGGCACTCCACAATCACTAAGAGGGAAGACTGCTACCATAACCTACACCAATAGTAAAAATTATGATGAGGCATCCGGTAAGCGATTTACGCTCACCGTTAAACTGGATGCATCGTTTAATCTTACGATAACCAGTATAACAGTCAGTGACTTTAACGGTGTAGACGTCCCCGGCGAACTCAAACCATAATCACCAGTCAATAAATATATCTCAAATGAAAATAAATCGTTTATTCAACAAAGGCATCACCGGTATGCTGACATTGGCCGGCATCCTGTGTGGCTGCGCGGAGGAAGATTACGAAGCTTCGCAAACAGTGCCTCTCACTATCTCGGCAACCTGTCCGGCTTTTGAGGGAAACGTTGCTACCCGCGCCACAACTACGGAAGTAAAAATAGCTCTGAACGCTACGGCGGGTGGG
>NZ_CAJJWO010000037.1 GCF_905196875.1 uncultured Parabacteroides sp.
AAGCGGCCTGTGAGAAAATTTGGAAAGAGAGTTTAGAATGGCTTTAATATAAAAATAAATGAGCTTTATGGAATTAAACGATAAAGTGCAAGTCATATTGACAGAAGAAGGTGCAAAAGTACTGAATGAAAATAATACGTTTCTGAAAATGAAATTCAAAAGTATCTATTTCAAAACAGATTATAAGTCAGGTGATACATATACCTGTCTCTTATGGCAATTATTTGAGCATTTCGGATGCTGCAATAATGCTGGCAGTGAACATGCATTCACGGGGCTTATTCCCTTTGTTGAAGATGAAAAATTAGAGTTTGATATTTCCAAGCCGGAGGGATGCCCTTATGAAACATCAACAGCATGTATACTTGCTGTTGGAGGCAGTTGTAGATATTGCAGTTACAATTTATAATTTAAAAATATAAGAAATGGACGACAAGAAAATCTATGAAGTAACCGTACATCGATGTATAGGTGTATTTGTTAAAGCAAACAGCAAGGAAGAAGCAAAAGCATTGGCCATCGAAGCGGGCGATAGTGATATCTACGAAGAGGACTGGGAGAATACCAATACGGAGGTGTATTATCAGCCAGAAGAGAAAGATATTGAGGAGATGGACGATGAAGATGTAGATAAAATTTTCGAAGAATAGATTAATCGGAAATCCCGATCAATCTTGATAGTAGTTGTTCGGAAATTCCGAACAACTGGAAATAGCTCAAATCACGAAAGATATGAACCATTCCGTTGACGCTAACGAAATGGTATAAAAGCAGCAAAGCCGAACGGCGGCTACCGAACGGCTCTGTAAACTCTCTCCTGCTTACGCAGATAGGCTATTAACACTACAAATGTAGTGCTTATTTTCTGATAAATAAAACAAAATATCATGGGTGCACTTCAGTTAGAATTTTCAAGTTATAATGTATCACAATTACAAAGCGAATATTTCCGCAATCTTCCGTCCTGCAATTTCATCCAGTTCGGTGTACTTTTTATCAACTTAAAAAAGAAAGGTAAACACTTTTCTCTCTATAGGAATTTGTTGGAGCATTTCTTGAACTATCAAGATACCATAGGTCATGCTTATAAAACGAATCAAATAGGACGGGAGGAAATAGACGGCTTTGTAGACTACCTGCATGTAGATAAAGGGCTGAAAATATCTACAATCAAAAGCATGATAACGAAACTTAAATATCTCTTGGGGAAAGCCTACTTGAACGGATGGGCTGTGGATGACTCTTATTCCGATGCCAAAGTACGCGAAAATGACTCCACTTTCATTTACTTGTCCGAAAAAGAGATAGCCCGTATCTATTATTATGATAATCTGACACCCAAGCAGGAGGAGATACGAGATATGTTTATAGTTGGATGTATGACTGGGCAACGATATTCTGATTATTCACGACTTTCTGCTGATAACATTAAAGGAGAAAATATCCATATCCTTCAGCAAAAGACCAAAAATAAAGCGGTCGTTCCCATGACCGAATATGTGCGTGAAATATTTGTCAAATATGGTGGACAAATGCCTAAAACCCGCTGTATCCAATATTTCAACAAAGCTATTAAGTATATATGCAAAAAAGTAGGACTCACAGAACAGATTGTATACGAGGAAGAGCAAGCGGATCAGATTGTAATGGTCCGTAAGCCTAAATACGAAATGATCAGTTCGCACACTGCTCGTAGAACTTTTGCGACAAATATGATCAAAAACAATATACCAAGCAATAAAATAATGAAATGCACAGGTCATAAAACATCAGCTTGTTTTGATCGATACGATCGTATGACACTGGAAGACAATGCGAGGGCACTGGCTGGTAATGGATATTTATCATAAAAAACAATTATAATATGTACGTAGAAAAAGACAAAAACGGTCAAATCATCATCCAGGACATATCGCCTGAAGATGCCAGTTATCTGGATGATTGCATCTGTTCCTATCTATCCGGTAAACCTTTAAATAGTCGTACGGATGCCGAACGGAGATTAGTATTCCTAAAGGTTGAACTTGAAAAGCTGTATTGATTATGGACTTAAAACAATATCGGCTAAATAGCTGGGAATGGTACAATCAATATAAAGAAAAATATGGCTCTGAGGCTTTCCATCAATATAAGGATAAAATATTCAAAATGTTGACAGATTTAAAACCTGGACGCTTATATGATCTTGACAACGTGGAATCCAAAGGTTCAAAAATATTTGTCATAACATATAACGTTGATGGCATTGAAAAGCAAGAGTCTAATCCGGATCTGTTCGTTAAGTTTTGCTGCATGTTTATCCTGTCATTCAAAGATTATGAATTTAGTGAGAACTTTGATAAAATAATGAGAAAATGAGTTGGAGAAAAGAAGAAATTCAATATTTGAAAGATAATGCCGGGAAGCAGTCTTTCAAAAATATCGCGACCCATTTAGGGAAAAGCGAAATGGCTGTCCAGTTATATGTCCATCGATATCGTATACCGGTTGCTGAACAGAAGGGACGAAACCTGGTACAGGAAATACTGACAATCAAGTTCGTTAATCCCGAATATTTCACCCCTACGAAAGCCTTCTATAAGGCAATTGGAATGAATCAAAAGCGCTGGTGGAATTTATATTTTGGAAAGGAACGAATGACTGAAGATGAATATTTCCGATTGATAGAACATTTCCAGGTAACTCTTAGAGAAGCATTCGACGCAAGGCAATTAAAACTATTTGAAGATAATGATTGAACAAAAGATAATAGATCAAATACTCGATGCCGTCAATATAGTTGATGTGATCAGCGAGTATGTGACGTTGAGCAAAAGAGGTGTCAATTATTGGGGCATCTGTCCGTTCCACACGGATCGTAGCCCCAGCATGTGTGTTAGTCCTGCCAAACAGATTTATAAATGTTTTGCCTGTGGAGAAGCAGGGAATGTCATTACTTTTCTGCAAAAGCATGAAAACATGTCTTACCCGGAAGCTATCAGGAGTCTGGGAAAGCGTTGTCACATAGAGGTCCCTGATCGGGAGCTTACTCCGGAAGAACAACAGAAAGTATCAGTAAAAGAATCGCTACTGATCGCACTGTCGGCTGCATCGGAAAAATTCACCGGTTATCTGACCGCCAACGACGAAGCAAAATCTTATCTCCTTTCCCGCGGATGGAATGCCGGAGAAGATCAAACACTCGAACTCTTCCATGTAGGCTTTGCTCCAGACACTTGGCGTACACTGATCGACGACATGAAACGCTCCGCTTTCAGCTCCGACACCCTGGTACAAGCCGGCTTGGCCACAAAAGGAGAAAAGAGCGTCTACGACTCTTTCCGCGGACGGATTCTGTTCCCCTATTACGACCTAAAAGGTAATGTGATAGGTTTCACCGGACGCTCCATCAAGCCTTCAGACAACGTAAAGTATTATAACACCGGAGAGACTCCCGTATTTCATAAAGGCAATGCCCTGTTCGGACTATTCCAAGCGAGACAAGCCATTGGACAACAAGATCGAGTGTATTTTGTGGAAGGGCAATTCGATGTGCTATCATTCGTTCGTGCCGGTGTACGCAATACGGTCTGCGGATCCGGAACCGCCCTTACACCTGAACAGATAAAAACAATCATAAGGTTCACCCGAAATATTACACTCATTTACGATTGTGACGAAGCAGGAATAAATGCTTCCGTTAAAAACATCAAAGCACTACTGGAAGCAGGCGCCAACGTCCGAGCTGTATCACTTCCGGACGGCGATGATCCGGACAGTTTTGCCCGGAAGATGCCGGAAAAAGAGTTGGCCATCTATCTGCATAACCACGAAACAGACTGGGTAACCTACTTGGCCGGCATTTACGAAAAGGATTTTGAAGATCCTATCCTGAAAAACGAGCACCTGACTTTCATAGCTGAATGTATTGCACTTGTTAAAGACAAGTCATTAAGCATATCTTATACTACGAAATTATCGGAAAAACTTAAAATACAATCCGATACGATAAAAAACAAGATAAAGGAGTTCACGGTTTCGCTCCCGAAAGACGAAGACATAAAGAAACCGGGATTTTATGGTATCGAGGAACTGGTGAGTACTCTTCCCGATATCAGCGAAAACTGTATCCTTACGGACAGTTTTACCGAATTCAAAGAAAATTACGGCGAAGAGCCGATCATATACGTTTGTGGACTCCCTTCGGCCGACCAGATACAGGAGTTCCGCCGACATGCAGCCTACTTGCATTTTACATATAGTTCAAACATAACCTTCGACGAACGACGGGAGTCCGACCTGCTTGTTACACTCTGCAATCTGTTCAAAGCAGGCTTCACCCTATATATAGAAAAAGACGATATCGATTTTGAATTCGTAGACTTCTACACTCGGCTATATGCTGCGGCAATGGAAGAGAAGACAGGTGATGTGCGGACGATCTATTATGGCCGGTGTGCCGACATTATGGCTTCTGCTTCTGAAGCCGCCCAGTCCGTCATGGAAAAGGAATGGTGTTCTGTCCTTAAGTTGACCAGTAAGTCATTCAAGGAACTGATGAAGCCCTACCGGGATAAGAAAAAGTCGAAAAACGCCATGCTACATCAGCAAAGTTTCGATGACTCCCTAATCTGGGAAGATCCGGACATCGTACCTGACTACGTAGAAGAAAATGAGGAATACAAAACAAACTACCGTAGACACGGATTCTACCCGCTACTTAACAAAGAAAAAGAACCGGTAAGCTATATGTTTAAGAATCCTTCCGGAGGTGGTCACTTACAGGTGGCTGACTTTTACATGATCCCCCTGCTACATATTTACAGCAGTGATTCCGAAGGTAACAAAAAGATTATTAAGATAAACCGACGGTACTATAAGAAACCGCTCTACATGGAACTCCGAAGCAAGATATTCGCCTCACTCAATTCATTCGAGGAAGCTTTGGTTAATGAGGAAGGTCTGAATTTTGAAAACGGGACAGTTGCCCAATTCAAAAAAATAAGACAATCCATGAGCTACGAATATACCCTGTGTGACGAATTGAAAACGTATGGCCAACAACCGGAAAACTTCTATGCTTTCAGTAACGCCATATTTCACGAGGTAGACGGAATATACCGGATCGACATGGCCTCAGACATTGGTGTGGTAACACATAACGGTAAGAACTATTATGCTCCGGCATTCAGCAACATACATGCCGGACTCCGGAAAGATGATGACATGTACGAGAACCTGAGAGCGTTCGTATATAAAAACATTCCGTTGGAACAGCAATGTTCGTTCGAACGTTGGACATCACTGATGAACCAGGTGTACAAGATAAACGACAACGGGAAGTGGGCTATTATATATGCTGTCATGTGTGCTTTCCGATCAGACATCCATCCGATCGACCGCTTATTTACGGCGCTGTTTTTTATGGGACCTACAATGTCAGGAAAAACACAGGTTGCCGTGTCTATCAGATCGTTGTTTATTGATCCGGATTTACCATGCTTCAATCTTAATACTGGTACTCCTGCTGCATTCTTTACGCTTATGGAAGGTTTCAGGGACGTACCGCAAGTATTGGAAGAATATAATAACAAAGACATAGACGACAGGGTATTCCAAGGATTGAAATCAGTCTGTTACGATGGTGATGGAAAACAAAAACGAAAAGGGACCGGAAGCAAAGATTTGGAAACAAGTAAAGTCTACTCCCCCGTTATCCTGGCAGGTCAGGAAACTCCCCAACGGGATGACAACGCCCTGATGAACCGTGTCGTAATATGCGAAGTTCCAAAACGAACAACCCCCTACGAAGAGAATGAAAAAAACGTCTTTCAGGAACTAAAAGGCTACGAAAAAACAGGGCTATCGAACATCCTTTTTGAAATACTAAAGCTCAGACCTCTTGTTCGCAAACATTTCAAGTCGTATATGCGTACTATCAATAAAGACCTGACCAAGTCCGTACTGGCCGGTTCCGGAGGATCTGGTGATATGACTCGTATCATTAACACCATATCTTTATTCCTTTCCATGTGCCGGCTGCTTGAAGAGCATGCGCCACACCTGAAGCTCCCTTTCACGTATGAAGAGTTCTACGAGATTGCCCGAAAGAAAGTAATTGCCCAGGTCGAAATGATCTCCCGCACAGACAAGCTGGCCGGATTCTTTAAGGCGATGGAAGTAATGATTAATACCCGGTCCATTATCGAAGGAAGAGATTACGATATTGACCAGCCAGAAAAATTAACGGTTAAACTATCAGGAAATGAGCGTAAAGAAATACCGATACCGGCAGGAACAAAAGTACTATATCTTCGCCTGTCGTCTATCCATACGCTCTATGCCAAATCTTCCTACAATACGGAAGATGCGACACAATCCACCATTGAAGCAAACATTCGCTCCAACCCGGCCTATATTGGAGTTGTAAACGCTCGCAGGTTCAAGTGGAAAGAAGTTAAAGAAGTCCCGAAAGGTGATATCCGTGAAGGTGGTAAAGTCGATAACGAGATGATCCGTATCATGGATCCTAAATCAACAACAACGAGTTGCCTCGCTCTCAATTATGATGTATTCCGGCAATACTTCGACATTGACCTGGAACGTAGCGAATGGGATGAGCCGGAGGTTGAAGAAAAGAAACAACAGGATCTTCCGTTTTAGTGTCGGGAGTATTCTTGAAAAGTGCGACAAAGAGTATTCTTTTTTTGTTTGTTCAATTCGTGTGGTGGGAGTTCCGGTATCCGGTTCTCCCATCTTCATTTTCCCCCCGTACCCCCCCAGATTAAAAAGAAAAAGATGATAGTGTGTTTTTCTGAAAAAAATATTCGCAAAACAGCGACCTACAGACCTACAGACCTACAAGCCTCATAATTTTTCAAAACAAGTAATAAGTAATAGTATGTATATTAAGTATTTAAGTATATATGTATATATAGATGTAGGTTGTAGGTCGCTTGTAGGTCTGTAGGTTGTTGTAGGTCGTGTAGGTCAGAGGGTATTTTTCTTGTTTTGGGCACCGACCTACAAAAAATAGGCAAAAAAGGGCAAAAAGTACCCTTGTAGGTCGTGTAGGTCGGTCACCTACACGTTCTTTTAAGACTTTAAATTTTTCTAATTGGCTAAAAATCATTACATTTGAGTATTGCAAATCTCGTTTGTAGGTCTGTAGGTCGGTAGGTCGCAGAATATAAGGAAAAACTTTTTTAAAAATACATTTTCATCATGGTTACAACAAAAATAGAGGTGAAACAACATTTGGCAGAATATATTCAGGGCAAGTTCAACAACTGCATGCCCGGACCAGTATTTCTTCCGGACAGAGAGGATTTATATCATGTGATATACGATTTACTCGAAAAACGCCCGGTTTGTTGCCAGCCGGATAACGGCAACCTTGAATTAGGTATCCCGGACAGGCGTATAGGTAAATCCCCTGATACATATAATTATCTGGGAACGCGTTCTTCCCGGATCATCTCACTAAAGATCGAAGTTCTGTTTTGGGCAGAACTGCATAGCCTGATAGACGAAAACAAACATCTATACGGCATCCAGTATATCGAAACAGTCGCCTATTTCATGCGCAAATATGGCATCCAGGCAATTACTGAAGATGCTCTCCTAAAGAACTATTACCGGTGGCGGGATAAGGTACGCAAGAAATCGAAGCGCCGTGGATACGCTAAACAGCAAAATGATGTTAAATATAGCTGATTATTTCACCGACCAAGTGTATCGATTTGTCCGATTTTTGGGGTGAAAACGTCTGAAAATGGCGAAGTGTTTGAATAACAAATAAATACAAATAGAACATGAAAGAATTTTGTAACAAAGTCCAACTATTCCTCCTACAGGACATCCAATCTTTCCGGGAAAATGTGATCACCCTGAAACCGGGACGCTCTGCCGTAACTCTGTCGACCGATGATTTCACCATGACACCAAAAGAAGAAACAGACAACGCCGGTACATTATATAATGTAGAAGAGGACATCACAACAGAGAAAGTAACAACGTCCACTGCCTCCGCCTATAAGATACGCCGGTCTGCTATCTTAAAACTCGAAACACTCCCTGAGCACTCACCTATATTTATAGGTTCACTTGAATGGCCGGCACAAGTATCGATAACTACACATTTAAATAAAGATACGCTGCACATTCACAGTAAAATGAGACAAAGCCCGCTTTAAAAGTCCTTTCCCATACCTGTTTATAGTTCTTACTTCGTAGGAAAATAAGCAGGTATGAACAAAAAAACATATGTAATACAACTTCTAACTTCCCCACAAGCCCGACTACTCATTACACATGATGAGTATATCGCCGCCTTACTTGCCTATTTCCCTCTAGGGAATCAATCGGTATCATCCTCATTTGACGATGCAAAAACATATAAAGAATATATCACGGACGAACTTATTCCGGTACAGGCTAAAACTACCGTTCCGCTTACCATTGATTTTTCTTCCAATGATATAGAACCCGGAACACTGGCCTATCATCGCATCAAAGGATTGATAACAGCCGATAGTTGCTGGTATTTCTCCAGCAAACAATTCGAACAGGATTTATTACAAGCCGAAGATAACCCGAACATCACATGCCATTTTCTTCATATAAGTTCTGGAGGGGGCGAAGCCTGGTATCTCGACCGTTTGTCGGAGACCATGCGTGCCCTCTCCAAACCTATCTACTGCTTCGTCGAAAAATTATGCGGATCAGCAGCTTATTATATAGGTAGTCACGGAGCAATACTAAAAGCACTCACTCAAAACGATATTATAGGTTGTATCGGTTCTATGATCGGCTTTTGGGATATTGATCCTTATTTCGAATCGCTCGGTTTCAAGAAGATAGAGGAATATGCCCGTATCTCCGACCTAAAGAATAAGAAGTACAACAACCTGAAGGCCGGGAAACCACAGCAATACATAGACGAAGAGTTGGAACCTTTGGCAGAACAATTCCGCACAGAAGTTCGAGCTTCCCGTCCGACACTTGCAAGTTTGGAACTGGATCATCCTGCCTTGCGTGGAGAAACATTTGATGCAACACATGCCATAGATGCCGGACTTATCGACGGCATAGTTACATTCAATGAAGCCCTGACCGAAGCCCACGAACTTGGCCAGAAATGGAGCGAATCCCGCAAACAACAACGAAACAGAGTTCTTTCATTAATTTAATAAATACAAGTATGAATTTCAAAGACAAACTTTTAGCAGTCCTTACCGGCCTTGGATTAATCGACAAAGCGAAATCCAACACGTTGGTAGATGATGACTGGAAAAATATCGAGGCTTCTTTCAAAGAGAAGTACGGTATGTCCATCACCGATGCCATGCAGGAAGCTCAGGCTGCGGATACATTGAATGCAGAACGCAATGCCGCTCTGGCAATTATCAATACATCCGAAGTCCGCCAGTCGGAGGCAGAAAATAGTACAGCAACTACAACGGACGGAACCGCAACGGTAGATATCCAACCCGGTAATGACAACCAGCCACAGTCGCTTGTGACCAGCGTACAGTCGTTAGTGACCGCTTTGAATACCTCCAACAAAGAAAACGCCGAACTCCGCCGTTCATTAACAACGATGGCTGCCAAGGCGGTAGATGACAATCCGCAAACAGTAATCAAAAAACAACTCACCGTGTTTGGACCAGGTACAACGGCAACCCATCTGTTCGGTATCGAACATCCATTGTTCGATATGCAAAAACGTTGGAACATCATTGCCAACAATACGGCTTATGCCACACTGCATACAGCCGATGAAGATACGGACGGTATATCTTTCCGTACCGAAGTACGCAACTATGGTAAATCACTGGCTGCTCGCTACGCTTTCTTGAAAAACAACAACCTGTTGATTCCGGAAAAACTGAATTCCGGTTTCACCAACGATTTTTCAGAATTGAAAGATGCCGGATTAGGTGACCAATATGTGATTATGCGCCAGGATGCCTTGATCGCCCGGATCATCGTCTTACAGAACGTGTACGACCTCTATCCCCGCCGCTATGGTGTTCAGGACCGAGAGTTAATGACCAATGCCTTCTTTACCGAAATTTCTCAGGCTTACCAAGTTGGTGAAGTTTGGAAAGGCAGTATGGATCTGCAACCTGAAATGGGCTATGTGGATGATGCAATGGCAAAAGTCAAATTCGGTCCGCTCAAAGAGATAGAACGTAAATATATCGGTTATTTGAATACCGATGGTTCCGATCCAATCAAATGGGGCATGATTGAGTGGCAATTATTGCAAATCTACACCCAGATGGTAAGCGAACAGAACCGCCGCCGTATCCGCGGTTGTTATGTAAAACCGGAAGCCGGCAAACCAGGCAGCTACCTGAACTCATCCACTGGTCTGATCTACACCTTAGTTCGCTACATGCACGAAAACACCCTGCTGCCCCACTCCGACGAAACGTATAACGACTACTCGGAAACAACCTTCCTGGAAGCCGTTATCGAATTTGTGAAAGATGTGAAAGCTACCCTGGACGAAGATATTGACCTCGAAGGTTTTGCCATCTACTTGAATAAGAATCACCGCGACTGGTGGATCGCCAACTGCCGCACCAAATACGGTAAGGACCTCGACTTCACCGGCCCGATGAGCTACGTTAATGTGGTTCCGGATATGGGTATCCCCATCAAATGGGTTCCAAACATGGGACAAAGCAAGCTGATCCACCTCCAGGAACCGGGCAACCTCCAATGTCTGGAATTCGTTCCGGGCGAAATGCTGGCATTCAAATTGCAGGAATTTATGGAAATGGTCATGGCATGGTCTACCTGGAAGGAAGGCTTCACCGCCAGCTTCATCGGTCGCCATTTCTCTACTCCGGCAGAATTGACAGCCAACAATTACAGCCTGCAACGCCTGTTCTGTAACAAACCGTCTACAACAGTAGATGCCGACGCTACAACGATTGCTTGCGGCAATCAGTTCTGGTTTGTGACTTCTGCCAACACAGCAGCCAAGGCATTGACCGACATTACAGGAGCTAAGAAAGGAGTTGTCTACCTGATCGAGTGTGGATCTGTAACAAACTCAACCAGCATTACCAAGAGCGGAAAGTTTGCCGGCATCACAGCCGCCTATACCCCTACAAAGGTAGGCGATTACATCATGGTAACACTCAACAGCGAGGGCAACTTTATCGAACTGGAGCGCCGAGTAAACGGTGTTCGGTCTATCAATAAAGACTTACAACCGAACATTCCGGGTGCACGCTGATCTTTTTGTTCATAGTTTCTTTATAAGGAGTCCGGGAGCAATCCCGGCTCCCTATTTTCCAAATCATTAAAAAATTACAGTTATGCAAAAAAAGAAAGTTCTTTCCTATATAGCAGACCAAAAACGAGCATTCAAGGCACGTCGTGCTTTGCAACTCAAATTTTTCCTGTGTCTGATGCTATTGTTCGCATCCGTATCAACGATATCCGCTATCACCTCTCCGGACGATGCCAAAGTATCAACCGAAATCGTAGTAGGCACAACAATGGCCAGTATGATGGCAATCGGCAGTATTGACGATGTAGCCGATAAAGAAGTAGCCGGTGAATCCATCGCCTACAAAGTATGGTTGATAGAAACCAAACAGTTAGACGGTTCACGTTCATTCCCTATCCCAAACGCGTCCAGGGAGGTTTCGTCGCTCCCTATGCTCGACGGCGAGTATATGCATTACTTCGAGGCCCACGATATCCCGACATACACCAGTTCAGGGGAAAAAGGCGACCTTACTATTTCGAGCACGAACACCTTGACTATTATCATGGGCGGTGTACGAGATCAGCTTCTAAAATTCATTGAAGAAAAGGCCGGTTGTAAATTTCTCATTATTTTTCAGGAATGCGAGTCTAACAATCGGTTTATTCTGGGTAATCCCTGCAAACCGATGGTACTTAAATCCTTCAACCTAAAGAATGACAAAGAAAACCGTTCCGTTACCTTTACCTTCGAGAACAAATCTATCAAGCAATATCATAAGTATGTAGGCGATATCATTGTGAAAGATGCCGTCACCATCACCGCCGGAGCAACAGCCTTGGCTACCCAACCGGGAGTCAACACGTATAAAATACCGAACGGATCATCAGCTACCTACGCTCTCGCTACCGTATCAGGTCTGACCGCTTCCGACAAAGGCCGTACCATCACTTTGGTAGGAACCGGATCTGATAAAGCCGCCACAGTAGCCGACAATACATCTTTCGTCCTGGAAGACGGAGCCACCTGGACGGCAAAAGCCGGATCGCAAATATCCTTCCGGGTGTTGGACTCTACGACATTAGTAGAAATTCAAGGTTCACGCGTACAAACAGCATAGCCCATGTATAGCATAAAACAAAAAATGAAGCTCCTTCGGGAGCTTCTTAATTCGGAACATGCCGAGGCCGACCTTCGTCTGCTTCGTGAGGTATCACCCCAGAACGATCTGCTCCGTTCTCCCATCGTCAATGCCGCCCGCTCTGCAGAAAAGATCCTGTACACCCTCTTAGACCAGACAACAGCCGAAAAGATCCGTCTGAACCGTCGTGCCGCAGAAAATAAACAGCAACCGGAAAACGAACAGCAAAATGAAAACGATAAAGAAAAACAACCGGCCGACACCGATACCGGACAACCGGCAGTTTCGGAGCAACCCCAAGGAGATACTCCGGATCATTCCGGAGAAGATAATCCGGACGGAGATGCCGACAAAGCTGATGTAACCCAGCAATTAGAGGATACTAAGGAAGAATTGGAGAATACCCAGTCTGAACTGGAAGAGACTCAGGAAACGTTAGAAGATACCCAAGCCGAACTGGAAGCTGCAAAAGAAGCATTGGACGCTGAAAAAAAAAGCGAACCCGCCACGGCATCAGCTCCATCAAACACCAGAAAGAAGACGAGTACCCGCAAATCGACTGGAAAAACATCTTCGACAAAAACGTCCAAATCGCGACGCTGATCTATAACGACCGCGTCAATACATGGCGTGAAATGAAGGTTTTGGATATCGAACTCGACGATAAACCTACCGAAGTCAAGGTAGCAAAGATGGCCGAGACGCGTATCCGGAACCTTCAATGTTTCGAAGAACTTCAATCGTTCAACGATACCGGTAAATGGGTTAATAAACACCCATTACTCATCCATTATTCCGAACGTTTCCAATTAGAAGAACTCCGACGAAAAGATCCGGAAACCTTCCTTCAAAAATACGCAGCCTGCAACCAGAATGTCAAACGATATAAGTCGTATCTGAATAATCCTAACCGTTCGGGCAATCACGAAAACGACAAAAAAAACCTGGCAAAACACCAGGAACGCAGAGTAATTTTTGAAAGTATACTACAACAAACATAAAGTCATGACAACATTAGACATTATAGACAAACTGCATCCCGATATCATCCACACTTTCCTTTCCACCGGAAAGTGTAGCGGTATCCCTGAGGACGTACAGCTCTTCCTGCATCAAATGCAATGGGCCGCCGAAGTATACGAACAGGAACGAAATATATCCAAAGCCGCCAAAACGCTGCAAACCCGTATCTTTTCCACGCAAGGCATTCGGCTGGATGTCCGTACCTGCCAGGCACGTATCTATTCCGCTATCTCCTATTTCTCAATGGACTGCAACGTAGCCACCAAAGTATGGGAAACCGACTTCGCCAACAAATACGAAGACCTGGCCTTGGAAGCAACGAAATACGAAGACTTCCGTACCGCCAAAGCCTGTTACGATGCCGCTCGCGAATGTCGCCTGCGTGCCTCTGAAGCAGCCGACAAAGAAAGCGCCTGGGCACCGGTCTTCCTGATCTCCAACGAGGTCACGGCCGAACTGCTGGGCTTTAGCAAACGCAACCTGAAAGAAATAGCCCAAAAGAACAATAACGGTTTCTACATCAACCTGATAGACAACCTTCCTGTAGAAAAAGAAGAAAAACAACGGCTCTTGCGCGATGCTAATATCATGGATGCCGAAATCATAGAGGAGATACCAGAAGATGGAGAATAACACATTTCAAACCGACCGCTTCGAAGACTATTATATGAACCTGATGCAAATCCGGGCCAATGTAGTAGACGCCAATACACAGATAACCGAGGTAGCCCGTGCCGGTGGAAAGACGGAAGGCGTATTCGGCCCGCGTATTATTAAGGTAGCCAACGAGATGCCCGGAGAACTGGCCTTCCTGGTTCACAAAACCTATACCGCCTTGTTTACCAACATCTGGCCGAATATACAAGCCTACTTCAGCCGCCCAATCATGGGAGGCCGGCGCACCATGCTGGAATACGGTATAGATTACATTGTCGGCGAAAGTAAAATCCCTACCCATTTTTGCCGTCCACGTTACCCGATCGCTTTCCCGAAGCACAGCATCCTGTTCCGTAACGGCTTCCACCTGCAACTCGTATCGAGCGACCAGCCAGAATCCGTGGCCGGACGTTCCGGTGTGCATGCCTTCATCGAAGAGATGAAACACCAGAAAGGCGAAAAACTGAAAAGCCGCCTGTTTCCGTCCCTACGTGGATCGAGCGCCGAAATACGTGCCAGCCAATACTATCAGGGAATTACCGGCGTATCCGATACCGCCCGTGTGGACCTGGGTGAAGACAACTGGTTTGAAGAATATGAACACAATGTCAATACAGACCTGATAGAAGAGATTGTCACCGTCTCCCTGCACATCAACCAAGCACTGGCGACCATGTATCGTGCCGATGCGCTTGCACGTGAAGAAAAGAACCCAATACTGCTGGAAAAGTTACGCCTGGATATCGAAAAACAAAAGCGAATTATCGCCCTTTGGAAACCTCGTCTGGCCGACATGCGCCGGTACGCTACCTACTACATCCGCGCCAGCTCTTTTGTGAACAAAGACATATTAGGTCCGAAGTTTTTCAAAACCCAGTTGGAAAGTCTCGACATCGACGAATTCTTGACCGCCATATGCGCCATCCGCAAAAAAGAGGTAATGGACCGTTTCTTTGCCAACTACTCACCCAAACAACATCAATTTACCGATAGTTACAAATATGCCAGCATCATGCGCCTGGATCTGAAAGAGCATTTCCGCCTGACCGCCTTTTACCTGAAGTATTACGATCCGCGCGAAGAAATCCTCCTAGGCTACGACCCTGGTCATTTCTCCAGTGTGGTAGCTGCTCAGGAACGTAAGCAAGGTACAGAACTCCGCGTCTTAAAAGAGTTCACTTGCTACTACCCACAGCAACAGCCGGAACTGGCCACCGCCATTCATGAGTTCTTCGGCTCCGATGCCAAGAACAAACACATCCGCCTGTACTACGACCGTGCCGGTAACAAAAAGAAAGAAGACTTCGAGCAAATAACCACAGATGCCAAGATATTAAAAAGGGAATTAGAGAGTTACGGTTTTTCAGTTGAACTGATGAATGAAGGACAAAGCACGATCTACTACTGGATGCAGTTCAAACTGTTGCTGCTTATTTTCGGAGAACAATCCAATTCATTCCCACGCGTATTAGTAGATGAAAACGAATGCCCGAACTTATGCAGTTCCATCATGTTGTCTCCCCGAAAGAAAACCGACGGCCGTATCGAGTTAGACAAGACAAGTGAAAAGAAAGTCCCCATCAAGTATCAGGCCGGGTTGACAACACAGCTTCCGTCCGCGCTCATTTACCTGCTACATGGCCTATACTACGAACGTATGCCTAGCGAATATAGCGCAATACCGGATGATTTACCCGACAATATGATGCTATAAACCTTCTCCCGGGATATAATAATAGTTGTTTCACCCTATAATAATAGCCTGTTTTGGAAATGAAAATGCACCTATATAACTGAAAGACAGTGATGGTATTCCCCTAAAATTAAAAAAGACTTTTCGCAAAAAGCTTCTGTTTTACGCCACCGCTGAGTTTTCGACTTGTGTTGCACTCTCCCGGTCGGTCCGGAAAATATGACAGAGGGACCCGTGTCCTTTCCCTCTCCCGCTCGCCCGCGTACATTTGGGCATGGAAACGATTACAGGCCTGCACGCATTGCAATGGGCACGGGAGCTATCGAAGCTACCCGATGGATGCTTCACTATTGCCTTCTATCCTTACTCTAAGGCAAGGGGAAAGGCATCAGCCAAGCTGGTAACCAAGGCAGGATGCAAGTATAGGGCACAGCTACCACAGGAGCGCTTTCGGGTGGATAGCGACAACCTGTTCCTGTTCTCCGATGCAGATGGCAACCCAAAGTCATGCTACCGCATACTGATCCGGTACATGGGGTTTCCGCAAGATGGATTTAAACTACATAAGATAGATTGGCTATGAGTCAGATAGACATGTGGGGTAACCTTGGCTGTTACCTGGATGACAACAATGTAATAACCTTTCAGGTGGGTACGAATCCCGGTACCAGCCTGATGCGGGAAATGGATCAGGACGAAAGACCTGTATCCGGATATAATCGGAATATATCATTCCGTTGGTTGAATGTGGATGGCTATAACGTGTATTCCCGTGGAGCGGATAACCGCAAATGCGAACATATAGAGGCCGATATCAAGAACAACCGGTTATTACCCCGCTTAATCAGTAAACAGATCAATATGCTATACGGTAAAGGCCCCCGTATATACAAAGAGAAACTGCAAGACAACAAGGTGATCCGGGAGTGGACCGATGTGCCAACTATACAAGAATGGCTGGACAGCTGGCCTAAAAATGGTATGGAAATGTCCTACAAGGATTTCGGACTTGCCATCATCAAACGATATTACTTCTTCCGGGACTTTTTCGTAAAGTGGCGCATGTCGCAAGGAAAAGCCATTGGCCGCATGCCCGTGGCCGGGTTGGATTTAGTAGAAAACAAATATTGCCGCTTGGCAACGCTCAAACAAGATGTCGCCGAGGATATCGTATTATATAACGATCTGCGTTTCGTCGTTACCGGAAACTGGAACTATGGAGCGGCCAAATACAAGGTGTACCCGCTATTTCGCATCAACGAAGTTGACAACTATCGTTTTGCCGCCATATCCCATCACCGGGAAAGCTCCGTGGGCAATCATTACGGAGAGAACGAAACCCACGAAGGTGTTAAGACTCATATCAAAACATCAAACGAATTACCCGAATTTATCGATAGCTTTTTAAATAATAGCTTGGCAGCCAAAATACATGTTATCATACCGAATGCCTGGGTAGAAGCCAAGCGTAAACAAATAAAAGCCTTATGCGAAGAAAATAAGCTCCGCAAGAAGGATAACAAACAACTGATAAAATACAATGATATCGAGATCGGCACCGAATACCGGGAGTCATTGATCGTACTTTACACCCAGGAGGAACTACGCCGTCTATCGCTATATTTATCCGGTAAAAAGAACCAGGGGAAGGCCTTTTCTACCTATTCGTTCAAAACCGGCCAGGGAAACGAAGAAGAACGATGGAAGATCGAAACGATCGACCTGAAGTACAAAGAATACATTTCATCCTTGATCGAATACGACAAACGGGTAGACGAAGTGCTACTGGGTGCCGTAGGCCTGGACTCGTCCATCTCCAGCGTTAGCAAGGATGGGGTTATATCCAAGTCAGGCGCCGATGTATATTATAACTACTTGCTTTATCTGCAAACACTCACTCCAGACGATGAGAAGTGCTGCGAACCGTTCAATCTGGTCCTGCAGGTCAACTTTCCGGATCTCTATAAACAAGGCTACCGGATCGGTTTTTACCGGGAGGTACCGGCACGTCAGGAAGAAGTTTCACCTAATGATCGTTTAAACCGTCAACAATCATGAGCTACAACGTATTAATAGAACTATTTGACAATATCGCCGACTTTCGGGATTATGTACCTTATGTCGCTAGCGATATAGAGATCGAAGAACTCAATTCGTCTGCCATAGGCGCACGAAAACAGATCCTGGGCATCATAACCATTCCCCTTTGGAAATCGATCATACAAGACAAAGATTCCGACGCCTGGCATCACTTGAAACTGGCTTTCGGCAATCTGACCATGCACAAGGCTGTTATCTTTGCTACCATCGCCAAACGTATGTCCGGAGGGGCGGATGTGTACAAATACGAACTGGAGAGTATGCGCCGCCAGTATATCGACAATTATTTTAACGCAATGGATTCGCTTATCCACGAACTGGAGACCAATGAATCCTACCAGGAAGTCTGGCGTAAGACAACCGACTTCCAGTATATGGACAGCCTCCGGATCAAAACAACCGCCGAACTCAACAGCCTGTACAGTATAGATATGTCATACCTGTTCTTCTTCCGGACCATCGCTATTCAACGCGAAGTGCTGGACGATACGATCGGAGGATACTTCGTCAGTATAGAAGGCCGCGAAGCCGACTTCGAAACGAAGCTGAAACGGGCACTGGCGATGCTGATTATTTCGGTTGCCTTGACGCGTTTCGATATTATCGAGTTACCAATGACCATCCGTAACCTATTCGACGATTCTAAAGGCTTCCGTCATGGTTCTTCCGAGAAATCCGCTTTAGACGCATTGGCCGCCTCCCTGCAATCCCAGGCAATGGAAACCATCAAAGCCATAGACCTGGCTCTCAGTGAACCTGTGTCCGGGAATATTGATCCTACCACCTCCTATAACCGCGAAAGCGATAAAATCTTCCTGATGTCATGAATGCTCCTGCTATTGTTTTTGAAACTCATTTCGGAGAATATAGTATACCCAATCGATGGGAACAACTTACTCCGGAACTGTATCTGTCTGTCTGCAAGTTGCTCCAGCAATACGCTACCGGTCAAATCTCTTACCGGCAATTACATATCGCTTACATCTGCAAAGCTCTAAAATTGAATCCAAAGAAGATAAAAGGGGATGATGCGAATCAAAATCTGTATCTGCTTTCCGAACAGATAGACTTTATATGTAAAGACATGCAACATATCAATAACTGCTTTCTGGCACAATTGGTGCCGGAAATATCCGTAAACGACCAAATATATAAGGCATACAAAATACAGACCGGATTTGACACGCTAACCTGTTCGCTCTCCGCCATCCAGTTCATAGAGGCTTACGAACTGATTGGTTGCCAAGCGGACAAACTGCCTGTGATGGCAGCTATTCTATACTGTCCAGGCACCTACACGTCCGAAGCTGCCCATCGGTTAGCTGAGAGTTTTGCATCGCTGGATTCGATATTACTCCAGGCCATTTGCCTGAACTTCCAAGCATTTGCCAACTACCTGTTCACCCAGACTCCGTTCAGTATCTTATACATGCGAAAACCTAAAGAACATAAACCGGCTATCTCCATCGGCATGGCCGAAAGCCTGTATAATCTTTCGGCCGACGGATTAGGAAATGTAGACGTTATTGAACAAATGCCGGTCATCAAGTACCTGGCCATCCTCCGGAAAAAGCTCATTGAAAGCGTCACCGCCATGAACGAAGCCGGTATCGACCTGGTAGAAATCTCTGACAAGACAGGATTATCCATAAAAACAATAAAACAAATCATATGAACACATCCCTATTAATTGAACTGTTTCTTTACTTCGCCCGCTTCCCGAATCACGATGCTTTCAGCGCTCTGTTCAACAAAGGGCGAAGCAATATAGATGGGTACGAAGACTTGTCTGCAGCCCTTCTTGCTCTGCCTAACGAACCTTTAGTACCCGAAATAGGCAACTATGTCTTTGGCCCCAACTTCGATGCAGTCAGTAGCCGTGTCAACAATATAAACGGTTACTATTTGTTTGTCGATTATGGAGAAATAGAATGCGGAACCGACAATAGTAACCGGATGACTGATTCCGCCCGACTAGCTATAACCGTAGCCTACCGACTGAAAGAGTTCTCCGGGGACCTGATGGAACAACTGCTCGTATCAGATCAATCCCTTTCATATTTGGTCGCGATCCGTAACCGAATGATTGCTGAACAACGGGAACGATGTTGGCTGAAGGATGTATCCCGAAGTCATACCCTGACTCCGTTTATTGCCCGCGAACTCTCAAGTGTCGGTTGGACCATGCTCTTTAACCGGGATGGTTATGATACGTTTGGAGCAAAGCGCAAATGAATGTCCTTTATGCCTGGATTAGAATTGAACAACTTTATACCCATAAATTAATAACAAAGAATGGATTGGATGACAATAGGTTTAGCTTTTCTGACCTTTATCAGCGGAGGAGGCATTGCTGCCATTGTATTGCTTCCACAGAAACGCCGGTCGGCTGAAATAGAAAACGAGGCTAAGGTCAGTGAACAATGGAAAGAGCTTTACATACAATTCCGTGAAGAGAAATCCCGGCAGAGTGATTTGATTGATAAGCTATACGATGATTTGACGGCGGCCCGGAATCAAAATAATACACTGACTACGAACAATGCCATATTGAAACTATGGAAATGCGAAAAACTGGAATGTGGATATCGTAAGCCACCCATCAGCGCCGACCCATTCAAAAAATTAGAGGAGGAACATCAATGAGTACAGAAAAATTACCCCGCGGTCTCCGGAACAACAATCCCGGAAACATCCGTAACAGCAACAGTGTGAAATGGCAGAGTGAAGTAGATGCCGCCAACAAAAAAGACTTTACATTTGAAGAGTTCAAAGACAGGGCATCCGGCTACCGGGCATTGCTGAAATTACTGCGTAATTACCACAAGTTGCATGGTTGCCGCACCATCGCCGACTATATCCACCGATGGGCTCCGGAGCACGAAAACAACACATCCGGCTACATCATCCGTGTAAGCCGGGAAATGCAAGTCCCTACAACTTTCGTTCCGGATCCGGACGAAAAGTCCATCATGTGTGCGATGGCAGCAGCTATCAGCTTAGTTGAGAATGGAGTCCCCGCAATCATGTCAGAAGTGGAAGCCGGATGGGACGCCTTGTGACTGGAACGATATTATATCTGTGTATTACCTTTTGCATGGTAGCTTGCACAAAGACGGTATATGTACCAGTGAAAAGTATGGAGGTTACGACTGTCCGGCTCCGTGATACTATCATTAAAACCGTACTTGTTCCTTACAGAGATTCCATAAGTACCCCGGATACAACGTCATATTTGCATAACCCCTATGGCGAAAGTTGGGCTGTATGGTCTGGTGGTAAATTAAACCATAGTCTGAATATTTACCCGGACACATTGGGCATCCCTATACAGATCGAAGAGATCGAAATAATACAAACCGTTGAAATCCCTATTGAAGTTGAAAAGAAACTGACACGTTGGCAACAATTCAAAATGGATATGGGCGGTTGGGCCATCGGTGCACTATCAGGCATTATTCTATTAGGTGTTGGATATGGCATTTTTAAGTTCATAAAACGAAAAATTAATATTAAGTAAGTGTTTTTCATGGTATTAGATTTTTAGATTAGTAATTGAGTTAGCCGCTCTGCCTGTGATAGGTAGGGCGGCTTTGTTAAAAAGGAACAAATATGTTCTTTTTATTACTTTTCCTCTTGCAGGATTGGAACATATATGTTACCTTTGTAGTGTTCAATTAAACAAAGTTCTTTTACATCATGAAATTTTCCGAGTTTTACAAATTGATTGAAGCCGCAGGCTGGACAATCAAAAAGGGTAAGAAACATCATAAGTATGTTCACCCGGACTTTGACTATTTCATCCCCGTCGGCCGCCATCCGAGCAAGGAAATACCGAAAGGAACTCTGGAATCGATGATGAAAGATGCCGGGTTGAAAAAGTAAAAGCAACTACCACTCCCTCCGGGGAGTGGTTTTAATTGGACCAAACAATAAAAGAATGTTATGAAAACAGTTACAGCAATTATCGAAAAGTCAGCCGATGGTGGCTACTCCATTTACACAAAAGATGTAAAGGGTGCGGTTGGCTATGGTCTTTCTGAAGCCGAAGCGAAAAACGACTTTACGGAAGTGCTCACAGAGCAGTTTGAATACTTTCAGGAACGAACAGGTATGGTATCAGAATGGGTACAAGAGGGATATACGATTGAATATCGTTACGACTTCTCCGGCTTTTTCCTGGCATTTCCATTTATCAGTGCCACAGAATTTGCCCGTGCAGTCGGTATCAATCCTTCTCTGATGCGTAAGTATAAAAACGGATTAGCCTTTGCATCCGAAAAACAAAGAGCAATCATACAAGCTAAATTTAAAGAAATAGTCAGCAATATGGCCACAGTTCAATTCTGAAAAGAACTTTTTTAATTGAACACTAAAAAACGAACTGTAGCCAATAGATTCAGCCTCTGTCGAAAAATGACAGAGGCTTTTCTTTTCCCTCCAAATTTCAAATCTGGAAAAATGTGAGCTATTTCAATGTTTAATTCATTAGAAAATGTTAAATATGCAAATATAGGAGTTTATTTTTGCATTTTTGTTGCATATGCAAAAATAAGGCCTTATATTTGCATCATAATAATAAAACAAACAAAGTTATGAAAACAAGTGTTGACAGTAGGGAATTTGATATTGCGAAAGTTAGTTTTAATGGAGAACTCCAGCAGGTTAAAGATCTTAATTGGAATGAGCTTACCTCATTCACTAAGGCTAGATTGCTGAAATTTATGTCTGACCTATTGATACTGAAACAAGATTATATACTAACAGAGAATCAAGAAATGACTGTTGCCAGTGCAGAAACAAGACTTATTGAGTATATAAGCAGATCAAATAAATAATGGTTTAATACATTAATATGACAAAAACTTTTGTACTATTATTCAAACAGCCGATAAAGATATATACTTATACAACTCTATCGGCTGTATTTGAGGAGTTCACAAAAGAAGAACTTGGAGTATCATTGTCTACGCTTCAGAAGAGGGACTTTTCAATCGACTTTTACGAAAATGCAAATATCCGTATTGAGTTGTCAAAAACAAAGACTAGAGGAGATATCCTACGGGAAAAAGAGCAATCTGAATAATAATAATTGAACCTATTGGTATAATAATCAACGATACAATCATGAAACATAACATTGAACAATTACTATCAGCTTATATCTGTGATAACAAAGACTTTATAAAAGATAGTGGATATACAACCGTAGCTGAGTATATCCTTGAAGATGCCAAATCCTTAGAAGGGGGATTTTATTGGTTCCTATCTGATGAAGAAGCTAACAGCATAGAAAATGATCCGGAAAGCCAGAAGCAAGTTGTTTCTGAGATCACAGAATACATCAATGATAATTACAACTATTCGGTTGAAGATTTATAACAGGATAGTTCAAATCGTGAAATAAGTGAACTACATGTTTACTAACATACGATCCGACGGATGACGGATTATAATAAATCGTATGTTTACAAATGAAAAACGTAAATTTTTTCATAGTTAAGGTTGGGCGTCTGGGTGAGCGATCATCTGGACGCTCTTTTTTGAGCACTACAATGCACAGTAACCAACAAATTCAAACTATACCGCCAAAAGAAAGAACGTTTCCTTTGGTATTCAAAAAAAAATACCCATATTCACAGCGCCCAAACATTGTTGAACCTTTATATGTACTCTCTCTTATTGTGTAATCCGTGAAATCGGGTTCCGATGTCAACAATCGGTGGGCACACGATATGAGAGAGTTCGCCATTTATAGCTATGGATTTTAAAGACACTATCAAACAAGTGGCAGAACGCGTTGCCAAACTAAAAGACAATCTTCAAACTGAGGAAGCTACAAAAAACGCATTAATCATGCCTTTTATTCAAGCATTAGGCTATGACGTATTTAATCCTTTCGAAGTAATGCCAGAATATACATGTGATATAGGCACTAAAAAAGGCGAAAAAATAGATTATGCTATTCTGAAAGACAATGAACCAGTAATACTCATTGAATGTAAACACTGGGCCGAAAAATTAAATTCACATGATAACCAGTTATTACGTTATTATCACGTATCATGCGCTCGATTTGGAGTATTAACTAATGGTATTGAATATCGCTTCTATACAGACCTGGAAGAACCAAACAAAATGGATGGAAAACCATTTTTGGTATTAAATATGCTTGATTTACGAGATAATCAGATAGAAGAAGTCAAACAATTTCATAAATCATATTTCGATGTTGAAAGCATTGTCAATGCAGCTAGTGAGTTGAAGTTTATGAAAGGCCTGAAAGATATTATTCTTGCAGAGATGGAAGCTCCAAGCGAAACATTGGTTCGATTGTTTACAAAACAAGTATATTCAGGTGTTGTAACAGCTAAAATACTTGAGCAATTTACTGATTTAACCAAAAGATCCTTTAGTCAAGTTATCAGTGATATAATTACGGATCGTTTTAAAAATGCCTTAAACAAAGAAACAGAGAAACAAACAGATGAAATACCTCATGTAGAAATTCAATCTCCAACACTTGCTGAAGAAGAATGTAAAATCATAACAACGGAAGAAGAAAAAGAAGGATATTTCATTGTCCGGGCAATGTTGCGTAAGTACGTTGATATTAATCGCGTAGCACAACGTGACACCCAAAGTTATTTCGGCATCCTTCTCGATGACAATAATCGTAAACCTATTTGTCGTCTTTATTTTAATGGCGGCAAAAAGTACATTGCGACATTTGATGAGAACAAAAAAGAAACGAAAAATTTAATTGAGTCTTTGGATGATCTCTACAAATTTGAGGAGCCGTTAGCTAGTATTATTAAATTCTATGACAATTAATATAATAAATTTATGTGGATTCTTGGATGGATTGTCTTTTCTATCGTCGCTGGTTTCGTCGGTAGTGGACGTAAAATTGGTTTTGGATGGGCCTTCTTCTGGTCTTTATTGTTAAGTCCGCTGATAGGACTAATTATAGCCTTTGCATCAGACAAAAAATCAGATGTGGAGCTTAGAGCAGTACAGGAAAAGCAAGCAGAAGCTATCCAGGTTATCAAAGAGAACAGTAAAAAATCAGTAACGGATCAGATTAAAGAAGCCAAAGATTTATTAGATTCTGGAACTATCACAGAAGAAGAATTTGATAATTTGAAAAAGAAATTACTGAATAGTTAATCTTTTGCATTGCAAATCCAAAAACTTTCACCATATTTGCAGTGCGAAACTACGATGAGAAATCATCAACCGAAGAGTAACGGATAATGCTCACAACATATTTGTAGGGCTTTTTTTATGCCCAAATTGTACGATATAGGCGGCTGCCATTTCCAGTGATTTTTCAGCTCTTCGGAGATGAACTCACGTAGTTTCGCGACGGGAAATGTGTGGCCGTCTTTCTTTTCACACAAAGCGAAACTACGTGAGTTATGAAAACGAATTCATTAACCGTACCTGTTACCGGAAGCCGGAAGCGCGTACAAGTATCCAATCATTTTTCCTGGACTGCGGTTCAGAAATTTTACAACGCCATGCCCGGCGAAGCCACTCCCTGTAAAAACATCTACGAAGCCAAGATGTACACAGCCGCTTTGCTGGCTGTTCTCTCTATTGTATTCCTGCCGCTGGTGATTGCGGCTTGTTTGGTTTATTGTTCAGCGAAGAAAGGAGGCAAGATATGAAACGAAAAGAACCTGTGTGGGGTATCATCACCGATGAATACACCACTGAAAAAGGCGGCACTCGTAAAGTCTATACCGTCACCTACGAACGTGAACGGGTATCCACTCTCCTTTCCCTTCGCCAACTCAAGTTATTGGCTAGTTTCCTATATTGGTTTATTTCTAAAGAAGAAAGGAGAAAGAAATGACACCGATTAACATTGAAGGTATTGTTGTTACTGAGAAACTTATCAGCTTTATAAAACAGTTTCAAAATGATCCCGAATTTATGGATGCTCAGATTGGTGTAATCGACAATGCCATTACCCTAATAGCTTGTGACTGTGTCTGTGAAAAAGGTAGGGAGCAAGAAGCTCTAAACGCTATTGCAGACTTATGTTTTTTAAAACGTGACATCCGCTTATTAGAAGGGAAAGAAGATTAATGACATAACAGATATACCCTATCGATTAATAGGATGCGTCCTTTCTTAAAAGAGGGCGCATCCTTTTTTTTGTAACCAAAACGAACACTATGGTTACAGACGAACTTATCAAAACAGAATTTATTCACTCCATTGTGACACGAGACATAAACCGGATCTATGAAACACAGGAGGAAGTTATACGGGCAAACTTTAAAGGCGGAACCGGCAGGTTAGCCGAGTTTCTTAGCCAACATCCAGTATCCATGTCTGGAGAAGGGCTGAAACAAACCTATCACATGAGAGTATTTTCCTATCTCCGATTCTTAGATATCCGATATCGTAAACAAGAAATGTTCTTCCGCCGCAGATTAGCCTTATATAACCGTGTCATCTGGGGTATATTATACAATGAAACCATGCAGGATTTGCGGTATGGCCTCACAGATAATATACGTGAACTGATGCGCAATGACTTGGAACAATTTGGAGGTGTTTCCTCTCTTGAACTTCGAAACAGTTGGGCAAATCACCTTCTGTAATGTCCTTTATTCCATTTGTTTCATCTTCTACTTTCGCAATAAAAATAGGTTAATATGGCAAAAAAACTTACAGAAGATGAATTAAAATGGATCCTGTCTGTCGATGCAACAAAAGCACAACAGGAAGTCCGGGCTCTATCTAATGACAATAAAAAACTCAACACTACCAATAAAGAGCTAAAAGAGCGGATGATTGATCTGATCGCTACCGGCAAAAAAGAATCCGAAGAATTCAACAGACTTTCAAAAGAAGTCGAACTAAATAACGAAAAGATCGACAAAAACAAAGCTAAGATCAAGGCTTTGGAAGGCACAATGGGTATTAGTGCCCTGACAATGGCCCAACTTCGGAAACAGGCGAAGGATTTACAACGCCAACTGGATAACACATCACAGGCAACACATCCGGAAAACTATAAAAAGCTCGAACAAAATCTAGTGGCAGTAAAAAACAGAATATCTGAATTAAAGGCAGGCGGTGAAAAAACAGGAGATGCATTATCATCCTCTTTTGGCAAAGTAACCACCGTTGTAAAAGGCTTTCTGGCTTTGAAAGTTGTTGGATATTTGAAAGACATCATATCGAATGCCATCGAAACCCGTAAAGAGTTTGCCAAATATGAAGCTGTCCTACGAAATACCTTTCAAAGCCAGGAAAAAGCAGCCAAGTCCATGTCCATGCTAAAAAAACTGGCACAAGAAACACCTTATTCTCTGCAAGAGATAACTGAAGCCTACATTAAGATGGTCAATCGTGGAATTGTACCAACAGAACAGGAAATTATAAAGCTTGGAGACCTTGCCAGTTCTCAGGGGAAATCATTAGATCAACTTATTGAAGCTCTTTTAGATGCTCAAACAGGAGAGTTCGAACGCCTTAAAGAATTTGGCATTAAAGCCAATAAAGAAAATGATAAAGTGAAATTTTCTTTTAAAGGAGTTGCAACAGAAGTCAATTTTACAGAAAAGGCCATATCTGATTACCTCTATTCGTTAGGTAACATTGAAGGTGTACAAGGAGGCATGGCTGTACAAATGGAGGAATTAGAAGGTAAATATTCCAACTTTGGGGATACATTAGACGCCTTATTCAATACGATCGGTAAACGAATAGAACCTATTGCAAAAAAAACATTAACCTGGTTAAGTAAAATGGTTGACGGTCTTAGGGTTGCACTCAGTAGTCTTGATGATTTAAAACAAGATGTTTACAACGATGCTGCCCAGAATACCTATAATGATACCCAGGAGCAAGTCGATGTAATGGTTGATAAATTGGTAAAAAATGGTATGGATAAAAAAAAGGCCATTGAACGAACTATTGATATTTTACGAAAGCAATCATCTGAAGAATTAGTCAAAGCAGAAAAAGAACAAGCTGCATTAGAAGCTAGATTAATGAATAATTTATGGCCCTCTGCAAGAAAAAATATTGAACAAGCATTAGCCCAAAAGAAAGCAGAAGTACAACGTTATAAATCAGAACTGACAGCCCTTGACGATAAAGTCAAGTCGTTAACCCCTGAAAAGAAAGTTGTTTCCGATTCTGAAATAAAGAAACAAAATGCAGCATTTAAATCAGCAATGGATTTAAAGCTACAGCAGATGGATAATGCTCATGCTGAAGAATTGGCAAAACTTAAGAAAAACAAAAACGAAACTCAACAAACGGAGCAGTTTTACAACCTGGAAGTTCTCCATGCTGACGCTAAGTATTATTCGGATCGCCTTCAAGCATTAGAGAGCTATCAGAAAAAAACAAATGATCCAAAAATATTATCAATAATTGCGAAACAGCAAATAGAAGCCCAAACAGCACTTCTTGATGTTCAGCAAAAGCGGGAACAGGAAATGATCAATGTCCTCAAAGACAACCGGGACAAACAATTGAAAATAGAGTCGCAATCATATAAAAATCAGCAGATCACCTTTGAAAAAGCATTAGCAGAAAAACAAATCTCACAACAACAATATGATGCTTTGATGTTAAGTGCGGAAACAGCGACAGCCGAAACCCGTCTTAAAATAAATCAGGATTACCAGTCCGACGTATCCTCTTTAGAACTATCATCCGGAACGATCAAAGCTCAGGCCATATCGGAAGCAAACGAAGCTGTTATAACTGCGGATCTTGATGCCGCCAAAAGTCGTGCTGCCCAACAAAAGGCTCTCCAAAATTTAGTAAAGGATTTTAAATCCGAATTTAAGCTAACAACAGTTGACGAAGATACCGAAGCTCAAATGAAAGTACTGGAAGCATCTTATCTGGCTCGAAAAGAAATGGCTGAAAAAGAAAACATGGATACCGCCGAACTAGATGCAGCTTATGAACGTGCTAAAACTCAATTGTTGCAACAGGAGGAAGATAAGCGAAATCAAATACGTTCCCAGTATGGTCTGCTTTCCATGCAGGAGCAATATGAAGTTGAGCAAGAACAATTAAAACAGCAATATGACCAGGGCCTATTGGATGAAGAAGAGTATCAGAAAGCTAAGAATCAAATAAAAGTCAACTATTTGAAAAAAAGTTATGATGCTTATTCAGAGATGTTTTCCGGAGCTATCAATGCTCTCCAAGAAGCTGAACTGGCCAATATAGATGCTAAATACGATGCTGAGATCCAGCGTGCCGGTGACAACTCGGAAGAGGTTGCCCGGTTGGAAAAAGAGAAAGAAAACAAAAAGCTTGCTGTACAAAAAAAGTACGCTAATGTCAATTTCGCCATTAAGGTATCCGAAATAATAGCAAATACAGCCGTTGCAATCATGCAGGCTTTTGGCCAGTTAGGCCCTATAGGAGGTGGAATTGCTGCAGCTATGTTAACCGCTACCGGTGCAGCCCAGATAGCAACGGCGAATGCCGAACGAAAAAAAGTCATGGCAATGACTGTTGATGGAGCGGGTAGCTCCGGATCCGGGACAGGTACTCGTGTAGCAACCGGTAAAGAATCCGGTGGATACATTGATGTCACACGCGAACAAGATGGGAAAACTTTTAATGCAGAAGTTGATCCTGAAAAACGAGGTTTTGTCGATCGCCCCACTGTAATAGTTGGTGAAGGTCCAACTGGACAAAGTATGGAATGGGTAGCCAGTAATGATGCTTTGCAAAACCCGACTGTTGCCCCTATCATAAACCTATTAAACGAATCTCAGGAAAAAGGCGAAATCCGAACTGTAGACATGAACCAGCTTATGCGTAAACGCCTGGCCGGATTTGAATCAGGAGGTTATCCTTCTATTCCTGCAACAGCAGATACTAAAGTTTCAACAAATATCACACCGGCAAGCAGTATTGCCGGGACAGAAGTTATCACTAAACTGTATGAGCTGCTTCAAAAAATAGATAAAGAAGGTGGTTTAAAAGCATTCATTATCTATTCAGAATTACAAAAACAACAGGAACTATTAAATGAATCCCGTAAAATAGGTAGTAAATCATGAAAATAATACATTCTTCAGGCAAGGAGCTGAAACTAAAACCGGGAACGGTTTTGGAAATGGAGCGTACAAATCCATTTTTTAATGATTATGGAGAACAATCCCTTCCGGTCAAATTGCCGCCAGATGAGCATAACCGAACAATACTTGGCTTTCCAGACGATATGGCAGGTGTGAATAAGATGCCTAATCGATCCGACGCCACCATTCAGGAAGGTATTTTCTCTATTCGTTGCCGGCAGGCGATTTTATCAGCCAGTCGGAAAGACGGAATTGACACTTCCTTTTATTTGAATATCGGATCGTTTTATGAAAAGATGAAGGATGTTCAACTGGCTACAGTATTCAAGGATAAAGTATTAACGTTTTCGTCTGTAACCAATGCAATCAGTTTTGTTCGTTCGTTGATGGTTAGTCCTGATACTCGTTTTTCCTGTTTCCCGGTATTGGCAGAGAGCCATGAAAGTGGAGAGATTATATGCCTGAACAAAGTTTCCGGGCCGATTAAACCAGATGGGTATTATTCTTTATTTAATGAACAGTATCGGGAGGAAATAATAGATGAGAAAACAGTATCTACTCCAGCCGGATATTTTATCACACCGTTCATAAAAGCGGTACACTTGTTGGAAGAAACATTTAAGTACTTAGGATATACGCTGGAAGACAATTTCTTTTCTAAAACGGAGCCGTTCCGGTCGATGGTTTTTCTTAATAATAATATTGATTCAATTGTTAATGCCGAAATTCGTTATGACCAACTCGTGCCGAATTGTAATATATCCACGATATTAGATATCTTTCGTAACAAATTTTGTTGTGAGTTTATACCTGATGAAGCAAAACGAACTATCAAAATAGTTTTGTTCAACGAAGTGGCTGATAGTAAAGCCGATCAGGATTTGACAAAGTTGCTCACAGAACCAATCAACGTCAATCATGGGGCCAAATATAAACAGGTCAAATTGTCTGCTGACAGAGGGGCTGTGTTGACTTATAATGAAGAATACAAATTGGTTTCTTCATCACCTGATTATTTATCTAAAACATTACCGGAAATAGCAGCTATGTATCCGGAAGCTTTTATTGATCAGACAAGGGGATGGATAATCAGGGAAGGTTTTACTCCTTTAAATTATGTCGTAGAAAAAGTAGGAACATTGAATTGTGATTATTATGCAGGGGGAACCTTAGAGACAGAAAAGAAAGAATCACCAGATACGTTGGTCAGCATAGAATTTGAAACACTATCAAGTGGTGTAGCTCCTTTTATTGGAACAACCAGGGCCATTAATTCAAAAATCATTTGGGACAACAAACCCGCTCAGGGAGGGAGTAAGGAAAATTCGACCCAGAAAAAATCGGAGTTAAACCCAATGTTGTGTTTTACCGCTCACAGAACATCCCGTTTTGATTCCGGTACAATATATGCCTATCTTGATACACGGGAAAGAATATGGGATTATTCTTTGGCATATAACGGACCGGATGGATTATACGAAAAGTTTTGGCGGAAGTATGATGATATGCTTCGCAACTCAATGCGTCCTGTTACTACAAAAATGCTTTTAAAGGATACTGACAAGCTCAATATCTCATCCTATAAAAAAGTAATGATAAATAACCAGGAACTGTTGCCAAATGTCATAAAATACGATGTTGGTAAAAACATAGACACCGAATGTACTTTCTTGACTACGAAATTGTATAATCCTATTTCCTCTGCCAAATCCGAATCAAATCATTTCCCGTCATCAAAGTACCAATGGCAGATGAACTGGGCTAAAAATGTTGGCCCCCAATATAACTGGATGCAACTGAAAGAGCAGCCTATAACCTTATTCCTTCCACCTCCTACAGAGGCTGAATATAGCCGCGGTGGCAGATATCATGAAAAATCATATCCGTGCTGGTTTGCCGTACAAATAGAGTTGATCGGCAAACCAGTATTGGTTGATAAAATTTCAGGGACATTGACAATGTGGCTGGAGCCTATACTTCGTGAGTGGTAGTTGTCCTTTATAAAAGTAGATATCGCTGGTACCTTTGATAAAAATTTGAATAATGGCAGGAGTAATAAAGAAACCTGATGCACTTAATCTGTCCGGAAATCTAAATGAGTTTGTGATGTCATCTTCCGGACTTGTCTCTTTTACTTTAAAGAAGGGAGACAATATACTTTTGCAGCAAAGCTATGAACCAGGTCCGGATAATTTGATAAGAGTAGACATTCAAGATGTAGTCGAAAGTCAGTTGACTTATACCTTGAATGCGGGACAGCCTTTTTATGTACAAAATAAATTGGCAGATACTTTTGTCGCAACAATCGATGGAACAGACTACTCTTTTCGGGTTATCCGTAGTGGGGTTGCTAACCTGGCAGACACGGCTGCAAACTGGTTGAAACTACATTTCCTTACCTGGCAACCGCGCGTTAAGCCTGTTACCTATTACTCTCCTGAATGGTTGACCTATTACGCTGTTGAAGATTGTACCGCGAAGCTTAAAGCTACATATCCGGACAAATCAATCAAGGAAATAACATTAGGAACTTGTGTTGCAGGACATGCTACAACAATGGACTTACAGTATTCAGTTGTTGTCGGCAAGCTAGGGAACACCTATCCGTCTTATTACGAAGTATGGACAGAGAACTCTGGAACGAAATTATCAGAATCACAGGTGTATGCTTTTTCTGATCCTTTGGCAGAAGACGAACAGTGGTATCTTTTTGAAAATAGTTTGGGAGGACTAGATAGCTTTCGGGCAGCCGGGACAAACAACCTGAATGCGGAACATGAACATAATATAGCCGTATTCGGTGACGTCCGGGAAGAGTATCAGGTAGACACCCAGCGAAAGTATACGAAAAACACCGGCTACCTGGATGAATACTCTCGCCGTTGGCTGCTTGACTTTTTCCCCAGCAAGGCTAAGTTTGTTTACGAAGCAACGGCTATCCGGAAAATTATTGTGACAGAAAGCAATGTAACATACATATCGAATGAATTGCCCAGTTCATATACTTTCACTTGGCAACTATCTGAAGTTTCTTCCTTTCTGAACCTTACAAAAAACGAGAGCGATATCCCGGATAATCTGGTCGCTCCGGATCTGTCATCGCCGGATTTTATTTTACCCCCTCGGTTAGCTGAATTTCCGCGGGTACAACTTACCGAGGGGGTACTTATTCCTGCATTCGATCCGTTTAATCCGAAACCGACAGTCACAACTTATGGGGCTATCCATAATACGATCAAGAATGCAGTAATCAAAGAACTGGAGGATGAGATCGGAAATATTGGCAGCGGCGGTTCCGGCGGTAATTGCAATCTTGAAATAATTGAGTCAACCCAGCTAGGTTTTATCTTACCTACCGACAAAAATCTTTACTCTGCTTTAAGTACTGATATTCGGATAAATGAAGAGCTTAATAATTTTCTTGTTGATATCGATGAAATGTATCTGCGTAAAGATATTGACGATCGTGCTCATGGGATAATTACATTCGATAAAAAGATCGGATCATCAATCTTCCTGGACGGCTATGATGGCAAAGGCTGGGAGATTACGGATCCGGGGGCTGCTTTGCTGGACTCTTTGCGGGTAAGAAGTGATGTGTATGTAGGTGGCCGGATGGGATCACCCTCTTTTGCTTCTGGATTCCCCGAAGGGTGGGGATGGGACTTGGCCCCATATAAACGCATTAACTCTGCCGGTGTAGAAGAAACTAAATACCGATTAGAAATTGATGATATCGTAGCAAGAGGTAGCGTTCGCGTTTACGAGATGATTATTTCACAACTCAGGGGCGAAAACGACAATGTTATATTTGCCGGGCAGATGAAGGTAGCCTATTACGATACAGTTACCGGACGTTTATATTTAGATACAGAAGGCGGTATCACTTACAATCCGTTCCGCCCGGGTGACTTGTTGATGGTGCAACGGTATAACGGGATGCCATCTGCCGATAATGATTACTACATAACAAAGCAATATGAACTGCAGGTTAAAGAAGTCGGAATAGGATCGCTTTCGGATGGAGAGGACCGTTTGGACTGGATTACCTTCAAAAACTTCGTAGGCGATCTATCTCAGATTGCACAGAAAGACGTGTTGACACGTGTTGACTCTGCAACAGATTCTACACGCAAAGGAATTGTCAAGATCACAACAATTGACGAACTCGGAACACCTCACATTGATGCGGTGTATGGAATGAAAACTAATCCGGGAGACAGTCTTCTGGCGCGAGTGGGGAATTGCTCATCAATCCGTACAAAAAGCGGAATACAGCTAAATGAGACAGTCGGTTTTTATGCTAGAGGGGCGCACTTAGAATATTCGACAATCGTACTAAATACAGGTGAAACTATAGAGCAAACTTTCACCATCATGGACGGCAAGTTCAACAGTACAATAGAGGGCATCAGGGATGACATGTCGAACCAGTCCGGTAACATTCTGATTAATTCCTCTTTCAGCCGGGATACCAACTACTGGACACCGGCCAACATTGTTCATTTTATTAATGTGTCAAGCGCATATCTATGGATGGACAGTAGTTTTTATGTCGATAAAGAGGCGGTAGCTGATATCTACAGTGACGGAGGCCAGAACAAACTTCGCATAAGAAATACTTACATATTACAGCTGAACTCACTACTCCGTCTCCCGGAACGGACAGATCCATCCGAAGAGGCCTATACTTATTCTTTTGCTTTTAAGTACAAGGTGTTACGTGCCGGTACGTTGTCAGCGGGCTTCCGTGGCACGGAACTATATATCGAACAGCAATTAACCCCCTCTGATAGCTACCAAAAAATAAGCAAGACTGCCAAATGGGACGAGTCTGGTGACTTTGAATTGAGATTTACAGGCGAGATCCTGATAACTGGTGTATCGTTGTTTAATGATGCACTGGCGGACGCTCAGATTAAGCTACAGACGCAGATTGATCAGACAACCGAATACATAAAATTATTGGCAACAAAGAAGTATGTTGATGCTGAAACTGGGGCTATTTATACAAAATATGATGCCTCACTAACAGTGATGGCAGAAGAAATAGCAGCTCGTGTTACCCGTCAGGATTTTAATGCAGAAACCGGAGCTTTACGACAGGAAATAACTTCGGGTTTGAGTATTCAGGCTGGTCGTATTGATGCTGTATCTACGAAAGTTAACGGCTTGCAATCGTCTGTGGCGCAGCTATCCGTCCAGTATGACCAAATATTCTCAGTTGTCGGAAATAACACACAAGGGATAACCGATGCCAAGGATTTAGCAAACAAAGCTTTTGCATGCGGGCTTTACTCGCAAGAACAATATAGCCAGACCGAAAATCCTTGGAACTCTTGGAGAAGTGGAGAAGAATTTAAGCATGTAGGTGCGTTATGGTATAACCCGTCTACAAAGCAAATGAAACGATATACAGGAATGAATGGTAGCGACAGTTGGGAAACTGCGTCTAACAACTCTACAACTGCAGCATCTTTTGTTCTGCAAAACAAGGATAAATGGCAGTTGGTTGTAGCCAACTTCGATGAGAATGGAAAACCCAAAGAAGAATCTGGAATATTAACAACTGCATACGGTAATACTTTATATGCAAAGAAAGACGGCATTATATCCACGATAAATCAATCTTCAGAGAGTATCAGTATCAATGCAAAAAAGATTAATCTTGAAGGAGCTACAAGTATAGGTAATTTTTTAATTGATAAAGGTTGGTTTACTTGTAATTCGACAACCGGAAAAGATGTAGGATACATTGACATGAGAGGCAGTGGGACCCGTATTGCTTTTGGTTCCGATCTGACACCCAGTGTTGCGGGAGGCAGTCTTACATGTACTGCACTTATCACAAATAACAGAACTGCATCGCCTGGAGGTACGGCTTATGCGTTAAGTTTAAAAGCTAGCGGAAATGCAGTAAATGATAGTCATGCAGTTGCTCTTGATTGTGAAGGAGGCGCTCGAATCAGAGGGGAATTTTCTTTGATTGAGAATTTATTTACAGATGTAAATGTCAATATAAGTAACTCTTCATGCTCTAGTGCTTCTAATTTAAGGAGTAGAAGGACGTTTGTGTTCGCTCCATCTTCGTATGAATCTGTTTATTTACCTTCTGATGCCGCAATTAGTAACGAATTTGGATATTTTACTGACGGACGTGCAGTAGTAGATCATTCTGTGATTGTTATCAAAATTCTTATTGCTTCTCATGCCTCGGAAATGATAAATGTTCAAAGCACAATCGGTATAATTGATCATAATGGCAATACGATCAAAGAGAATAATGCTGTAAACAGATCTAATTTTAACATGGCGAGGGGAGATTACGCAGAACTTATGTATATGAATAGAAAATGGTATTTAGTAAATAGAAATTCTTAAAATGTAAATTATGAAACGAGTAAATTTCAAAGAATTAAGTGTAGAAATCGAAATTGATGTTTATGAAACAATGGATTTCAGAAAAGAGATTGGAAACGCAATACATAGACAAGCGGTAACCATCCCTATGGATGAGTTGGCTCGTAAAATTTACCATAGCAATGAACCGGTGGATATTGAAGATGAAGAATATGGACTGATGATATCGGTTTTGTCAAAATCATTTTCGTTAATGCTCTACCAAGCAGTAGAGAGATGCACGATAGAAGTTAAGAAAGATAATAAGGAGGGATAATTATGGCACTAGAACAGGTATCATCAGTAGTAAAGAGCACCTACCTAAACACGGTAGCGGGTTACGATATTCAATACAACGTAGCGCAAGATGAAGGTCAAAGCGTACAGTCTGTAATGGGTACAATAAAGAAGGCCGATGTCGTTTTCGGATACATCACGATCAATGCCGATGGCAGGAAAAATATTTCGTTCGACAAGCCTATCTCAAATGCGGATTCAGAATCCATATACGGAGCGGTATTGACCGATACGGCATCTATTATATATCAAAGAAACAAAACTGAATAAGTTATGGCTGCAGGAGAAATCATCATCTCGGATGGACGGATCACTCCCGAAATCTTGGAAAAGATAACAAGCGAGGTGGTCAATAATATACAGACCACCTCTAAAGATCCGGGGCAATACGAGGAAGTAGACAGCTTGCAGGGTATCACTTCTATTCCTGTGTTCCATCAGAGCGGATCAACTTATAAGTTAGTCCGGGTACTGTTGTCAATCCTGAAAGGGGTAGACGGCAAAGAAGTGCACTTGCAATCAACCGAAACGCACCTGCAATGGCGCTGGACGAATGGTATGTGGGAAAATCTTGTTGCTTGGGCTGATCTGAAAGGTGAAGCGGGTGATACTCCTGAATTCCGTACCGGTTTATCCGGCATAGAATGGAAATATGTGTCAGAGGAAGAAGCGGCATGGAAAGTGCTAGTTACATTCGAAGTCCTGAAGTTAAAGTTTACCGATTTGACTGCCGAACAAATAGCCGCTTTTTGGCAGGCAATACCAGAAGATGTTCTGGCTCTTTTCCAAAAACCGGCTACTGACGCGGCCGCGGAAGTACGTAAAGAAATGGCTCAAATCTCCCAAGAAGTGAATCAAGCTATCACGGATACAAACGCAGCTAAGGATGCGGCCAATACAGCGGCCGTCAATGCTAAATCGGTATCGGATCACCCCGGTTACATAGGCAACGACTACCATGTTTATACCTGGGATTACGTAACAGGTGCGTATAATAAGACCGATACGGTACTCCGCCCTGAAGGGTTTAGTATTTATCGCACTTATGCGACCATCGCAGCAATGAATGCCGATCTATCTAACGTTCCGGAAGGAAAATTCGTGTTGATCAATACCGGTAGCGTTGACGATGAAGATACCGCAAAGTTGTATGTAAAAGGTGCGGCAAACTTTGAATACTTAGTTGATATGTCCGGGGCGATCGGTTTCACCGGCAAAACTCCTCAGATAACGATCGGCACCGTTACGGTAGGATCATCTGCATCAGCTTCTTTGCCTCCGGACGGAACCGACGATAACGGCAACCCTAAATTTAAATTGAACCTGGTTATTGTTGCCGGCCCACAAGGGTTGACGCCCATCATCGAAATGGGTACCACAACGACGGGGCAACCCGGAACGGATGCAGTTGCCACTTTAGCCCCGAACGGTCAGACGTCCGACGGTCGGGATAAGTATTTACTTAATCTGACTATTCCGCAGGGATTGCCGGGAACTGGATCTGGAAATGTCTTAGTGCCTGGACCCGGACTCGTGTCGGGTAAGAAGTATTTGTTTGTCCCGTCGGGTAATGATAGTACGGTCGGAACCTTTGTCGAGTATGTGGTGCCGGAAGCCTACGACGATACAGAAGTACGTCGGTTAATCGGCGAAAAGGTTGATAAGGTTGTCGGCAAGCAATTGACGACAGAGGACTTTACAACCCTGCTAAAACAGAAGCTAGAGGGGCTAACGAACTATAACGACGCAACACTTACGGCGGAGTTGAATAACCTGAAGGCACGTCTGGATGCTTTGATAGGGACATCGGCCAGTGCTGCAATTGATACGTTTAATGAGATCACGGCCTTTCTGGCAGGCATCACCGACACGCAGAGCTTAACGACTTTATTGTCAGGCTTACGGACTGACATTGTAGCTTTGATACCTACCAAGACGTCTGACCTTACCAACGACAGCGGTTTTGTTTCGGATGCTAGTTACGTGCATACTGACAACAACTACACAACAACGGATAAAAACAAGTTGTCAGGGATTGCGGCTAGTGCAAACAACTATGTACATCCCACTACGGCCGGTAATAAGCACATTCCGGCCGGTGGAACTTCTGGGCAGATACTTCGATGGTCAGCAGATGGGACGGCGGTTTGGGGAGTAGATAATGATACAACATATTCTCCGGCAACCGAAACGACAAACGGGCTAATGAGCTCGGATGACAAGACAAAACTTGATCGTATAGGGTCATACACTACCGCCACAACAGTAGCAAACCTCAATGCAAATTACGAAAATATTGAAGTTAGTCTTAATGCTAATGCATCGCTATCGGTTAATGCGGCGGGTAGAAATTATGATGGGCTTGAAATGAATGTACTTGTTTATTGCCCATCGACTCGAACAATAACAATCCCAACATCCGGGAATTATGAGAGCATGTGCGGGAGCTCGCATACTTGCCCAGCTGGTAGGCGGGTAGAATTTAACCTTAAATGCTATGTGGGTATCTGGCATATTGCAAAATTAGAACAACAATAAGGAGGATATATGATATACATAGGACATAACAACAACGCTCCCTTCTTCCTCGAGATCGAAGAAGAGCTGAATACTACAGATAACGTGGTAGTATATACCTGGGAGGATTTTATCGATAACAATGTAGCGTGGCTTAAATTAAGCGCAGAACAGGGGCAGTTTCACAACAATCATCCGGGTGCTACACCGGAGGAAGTCTATAACATGCAGATTCCGGAGCCGGTGCCTGACCCCGAACCAGAACCTACTCCTGAACCGGATGTGGAACAGGTAGTTAGACGGGCAAAGCTGGCAGAGATCGAAGAGCAAGACGCTTTTAGCAACAAGTTTTTTGTGTCAGTGATGCAAGGTGGAATGGAAGTCGCAAATCAGGAGTTGTGGATTGATAAAGGCCTGCGCAATTCCCTATACTCGATCACGCTCCCGGCTCTATTGTCAGACGGTGAAACTACGACAAAACTATGGACTACTGGCACACCGCCTGAATCTCTCGACGTACCAATCCCCTGGGCGATGGAAAAACTCCCATTACTCGAAATCTATGCGAAACGCACCTACGACCGTCGAGCTTCGAACGAGGCTGCTGTCTATGCCGCTACAACCGTCGAAGAGATAGCTCAAATCGACGTAAAAGCGAACTATCCGAAGTTTTTGACATTCGAATTAAATCTTGACAACTATGAGCAGGCGTAGATTTATGGGAGAGAAATCTTTTTCTCTAGTTGGATTAATAGATTATTACAAGTTTAACAGCACAACGAGAGACGAAGTGACTGGTACGATTAATAGCGCTTCAGTGTCTTATTCGGCCGGCAAAATAGGAAATGCAGCATATTTCGGTTCGTATTCCCCTTTAAAGTTTGCTCGTAACTCTGGTACATTCAACAACTTTACAGTTTCATTATGGGTTAAACTGGATTCCGGTAGCTTTCCAGGCCAATATAGAGGGATCTTTCTTTCTCGGGCTTCCGACGAAACAAAACTGTATGGTCTGTGTATTGAAGATAAAACGCTTATTGTTAATGACAATGGTATCAGAAGATATACAACAACGCTGCCTACAGGGAATTGGATAATGATTACGTTGGTGATAAAAGGAGGTAATGGAACCATCTATATTAATGGTGTCGAAAAAAGTACATTTTCTTTTTCAACTTTTTATGTGCAATCTGCGACTTATATCGGATGTGACTATTTACCCGTTACAACCTCTCAAAACAATCGTGGTTTACGTGGCTACCTAGATGAAATGTCAGTATGGAGTAGAGCGCTATCAGCATCAGAAATAAGTGAGCTTTACAACAATGGTAATGGGTTGGAATTATAACCCAAGCACAAAATAATAATATGGAAGCAACAATACAGAAACAATCAATTAAGCAGGATTTGATGATCCTGTTTATGGCCGCAGTTATAACTGCAACATTTATCGGTTACAGATCAACGGTAGCCCCGCATTATCTCTCGGCATCGAAGATTGAAGAAGGGACTATTGTGGTTAAGAACGACAGTATTACAACGATCATAATACCTGATAAGCGATGAGTAGAAGAAGGTTCATGGGCGAAAGAAAGCTAAACCTATATACAAAAAGGTTTTATCCTGCAGGAACATATACCTGGAAGGCTCCTGCGGGTTGCACTTCTGTCGATGTATTTTGTGTAGGAGGTGGCGGAGGTGGCGGGAATGGCACCGGTGGTGGTGCTGCCCGTGGTGGATCGTCCAAAGGTGGGAAAGGCGGAGACGGCACTGTATTAATAAGATATTACGCATACGAGCAATAGCTCAAAACGCATAAAAGGTGAGCCGATCAGAAAAACAGATTGGCTCACTTAACTTTTTTCTTTTTAAAAATCCGTATCAAATTTCTCTATAATAGGATTTGCTTCTTGGATATCATGCGGTGTATAAATGTCAGTCATCAGTATAGAGCTGTGTCGAGCCTGATCACGAACACTGATATTATCAAGTTTGCATCGAAGCATAGTAGTTACACCTGTATCTTTCAATGAGTAAAATTTATATTCCTTTGGAAACTTCAATCCTTTACGCACATATCGATTCCAGTAATCTCTAAATTGTTTTTCCGAACGTTGCTCTTTGCTCGGCATAAAACCGGATCCAAACAAATAATAATCGTTTGGGGCAGATAAGACGCCTAAGTCAAGCATCAGCTCTATAATCTTTTTGTTAATCGTTACCACTGCGCTTTTCCTATTTTTCGAATTTTCCTCCGATATAAATATGGTCCTATTCTTAATCGATATATCTCCGATCTTTATCAATGACATTTCTTTCGGTCGTATAAAACAATAGAACAATATATATGTAGCCAACAAATAATGACGGTTATGACCGACAACGAATGATTTTAATTTTGCCAAGCTATCAGCAGGAATCACTGTCCTACTCTTTTTTCTACTCCTTTTACCTATCACTTCAATACTCTCCGTTGCTATAGTTTTATGATATCCCTGTCTCACCAGGTACTTTGCAAATACGCGAAGCCACATAAGATAATTATCCCGTGTCTGTGGAGAATTATCCCGATCTATATAAATATGCTCAAGGAATTCATTTAGGTACTCCCTGTTCAATTGATATATATATGTAATTGGATTTTTTAAACTTTTATTGTATTTCCGTAGATTTCTAAGATAGGACATGTAACTGGTGTAAGAATCTTCACGTAAAATATCATCTTGAAAATATCGTGTAGCCAACTTTATATAAGCTTCACAAGCTTCATCAAACAAGACATAGGCTTTACTGTTCTCTGATTCGATCCAAGGATTCCACCCGCGCCGTAACTTTTCATTCAAACGCGTCATTAAGTCAGCTGCATATTTCCTGCGTTCAGTAACTTTTGTGATATAATTCAGTTTGATCCGCTTTATTTTCATTTTACCCTCCACCGGATTGAAAGCATAAAAACCAATATACCACTCTTTACCTGTGTACAATTTGGGAAGCGTATAGGATATAATATCCTGTAATTCTGTATTTTTCTGAGATTTGGGCATTTTTTTTTTGGACGAATTCATATCCGCACAAAATCGTTTTCAAATGTCTCCCGGAACTCTCCCGGCTGTATCTAAAAAGGTATAGGCAAATATCTAATAATTAGATATTTGCCTATCAAGTAGTCGGGATGAGAAGACTCGAACTTCCGACCTCCACGTCCCGAACGTGGCGCGCTACCAACTGTGCTACATCCCGTTTTTGATTACGGCTGCAAAGGTACAACTAATTTTGAACCTGCAAACATTTCCGGCATTTTTTTTACAGAAAACAGTAAAAAAAACAACAGACTACTTACTCTTTAAAATTTCTTGATATTTTTCTCTCAAAAGATTTGGAGTATTCAAAACTTTCCCTACCTTTGCACCCGTTAAACAAAACAATGGTGCCATAGCTCAGTTGGTAGAGCAAAGGACTGAAAATCCTTGTGTCCCCGGTTCGATTCCTGGTGGCACCACTGAAAATCAAGCAGTTACATTCTATTGTAACTGCTTTTTTCGTATACAACTCTCTTCTTTTTATAAAAAGCCACCTGTCTTCTGAATTTTTTGTGTCAGTTTATACAATACTTTATGACTGGAATTTAGTGTTTTCAGTAACATACGATTTCAAATACTTTCTTAAATGATAATACCTATAAACTCCTACAATAAACAAGATTACACCTGATACTAAACAGATCCATGCCACCATTCTCAGATGCTGGATAATTTCGATCTCAAATATCCCCATTCCCACCGTCAAAAGGTATAAAGAAGTACGTATATAAGAAAAGAGCGTCTGCTCATTAGCCAACCTGGTTCTTTCGAGTGCAAGAAGATCTCTTAAGATAATTTCCTCATGATTTTTTAACTTCTCCATGTTATCTGCCATTTTCTCTTTTAATTTTTACTGTAAGCTATATATTCAAAACAGACAAATAAGAGATGTTGTTGAGGAAATTTTCATCACATCCCCACAATTATCCACACCTTACCCCAGTTTCGGCATAAGGGCATAAAACAACAATATCACTGATGTACAACAACATACCCCTTCATACATTTTTCTGGCACACATATTGGATTATACTAAGTGTATTAGTAATAAAGATTGTTTAATTTAAAAATTAAAATCATGAAAAAGGTATTAGTTGCAATAGCAATGATGATGGGAGTTGGTAGTTTCAGTGCATTCGCAGCAGAAACAAGTGTTGATTCAGTAGCATGCTGTCAGTCTACACAAGATGAATATACTAAGATTGAAGTATCAGAAGTCCCCGATGCGGTAAAGGCTGCTGTAGAAAAAGCCTATGAAGGACAAACAATTAAAGAAGCTTCTGTTGCAGAAAAGGATGGGGCAAAAACGTACAAACTGGTTATCACCTCAGCAGAAGGAACAGAAAGCACCGTTATCTTTAACGACAAAGGAGAAGAGGTAAAATAAATAAAAACAACAAAGGTTTTTAGCGGTTAAAATAATGTCCGGATTTCTGAGAGGAGTCCGGACATTTATTTATCTCAGCTTTCATACCGTTCTGCCCAGCTATGTATCACCGGACTTTCTATATCCACACCAAACTCCCGTGCCTTTTCCAGGATACGGTAAGCCAGCAATGGCTTTTTATCTTCTGGGGCATATCTGAAATAAGCCTCGGCCGCCCGTACATGAACACCATCAGGCATAGGAAACTCACGGGTTTCAGGAAGCCCGAAATCAGACGAAGGAAGTTCCTCACGCTCTTCTGTTGTTAATCTGTCGCTGGATTCTTTTATCATAATCATTCATTTAGGAGATTTATTCCCTAATAACAGCTTCACGGTTATAAAGATTATGTACAGACTACTATTTAACCTACTAAAACAGTTGCTAATCTTCTTTTCGCAACAAGATACTATCGAGTATGGAGTTGACAGTACCGGCTTTCTTTACTACCATCAAATGATCTCCTCCCTCAACAGGAAATACATTTTCCAACCGGTCATAAGGAAATATCTGATCAGCCGTACCATGAATATGATACAGGTGCTCACTCTTATTGTCTGGTATCCAATCAGTAATCTGTTCAAGAGCCCATTTTATATAGACAGGATCTGTTACAGTCATATATTCTGCCAGATCTGAATTGGAGGCATTATAAACCAGCCGGTTGAAAGCATTTGTTATAAAATCGGTGGAAGAAAAGAGTCGCTTAGGCATAAATTCCATCAGGTTCACTTTCCTGACTGCCTGAAATAGGACAGGGATTTCCTTTTTACTTTTGAAAGAAGAAATAATAACACATTTCGAAGGTCTCAGGAAAAGAGTCATCTCTTGCATAATCACTGCTCCGAAGGAATAACCTATCAGGATAAAAGGAGAAGTCGCATCTATAGCTTTCGCCATTGTACGGGCGTATTCTGATAGTGTCTCATCAGGTCTGGGGATATACCACTCGATATATACTTTCTTAAATCCTTTAGGAAGACGCAATTTATCGAAGACTTTGCAATTATAGCACATCCCGGAAATAAAATAGACATTGATATCCTTTATCTCCTTTTTCGAAAACCAATTTATCAATGATGATAAACGCTTCCATATCCCAGGTGATGACGCTTTATTTTCTTCCATATAGTTCTTACTCTTTATATAAGCATAAAGATAACTATTTTGTTCAAAAGCCCCATATTTCCAGCCAATAAGATTATTATTCCGATTTTAACTGACGTAGGAGCTCGGAGGGAGTACAACCAAACTGCTGCTTACAAAAACGAGTAAAATGGGTAGCCGAATTGAACTTGTAGAGCCTCATTATATCACTCAAAGTATTCCCCGGCTCAGCTAGTTTAAAACGGACATGTTTAGCTTTCTGTTTCAGAATCCACTGATGGGGAGACAAACCAAACTCTTCCCGGAACTTATTATTGAAATTCGTACGTCCCATCCCTGCTATCTTTGCCAGATCATCCACATGATCTACCTTCAGATAATTTTCCAGTATCAGCGAACGGAAATCCAGTGACTTCCCGACAATCGGATGGAACAAATAAGCCAACTCTTCTTTCTTATAAAATCCACGAAGCAGCAAAAACAGTTCCAACGACTTTATCTCATGTAGATGTTTGCAATTCATTTTACACTCCATGTATTCGATCAGCGTATTCAGAAAAGACTTCAAGGGAGGATAGATCACAATAGGTTCAAAATCATACTGTATCTTATTACACAGGGGGGCCAGGGATTGAAGTTCCATTTTATTACAAGCCCCTGGGAAACGGTCAAATGTAAATATAACAACATTCGATGCAGACAATATCCTGCATGAAAAATCAGCGGATTTAGGTATCAGAATAAACTCTCCCGATCTGATTATCTTATTTCTCTGTTCATTACAACAAATGACAGCTTCTCCTTCCAGAAAAAAAATCAAATGATGATAATCCCTATCTTGTTCTCTCAGATCGTTTTCCTCATTCAATATCCGATGCTTAAACCCGACTAAAATATTCGGAGAATATTCCCTGCAAGATACATGCTCTTCCAAATAAAGTAATTTTTTCATTACACACCCTATTTTAAAAATTCTAACATTAGTGTTTTTTCTCATGCATATCCATTGAGGATAGCATTAACGGCCGGGTCTTCCATTTACAGTATAAAAGGCATTATATTCATTACATGAAACAAAAGTATAATCTTTTACACTATAAACTACACACATTTTCGCCGTTAATGTTTACATATTCACCAGTCTAATACAGCCTAATAAATTATTGACTTGCATTAAACTTAATTAGTAATTTCAGAGGTATGTATCCAAATGATTTTCAACAAAACAAAGATGCAGCTTTTACGTATTCTGAAAAAGTAGCATCCCGTGAACTATTTGTCTGAATTTTATCTTTATTCGAGTTAAATCTTACCGACCATTTTTGACGGATCGACCCAGGCATCAAACTCTTCTGCAGTTATATGACCTGATTCGACAGCAGCCTGCTTCAACGTCTTATTTTCCCTGAATGCTTTCTGTGCAATAGCAGCAGCCTTATAATAACCTATCTTCGGATTAAGAGCCGTAACCAACATAAGCGAATCATCCAAATGTTTCTTTATATTCTCTTTTACAGGCTCGATACCGATAACGCAATTATCATTAAAACTTCTGCAACCATCACCGATCAGGCGGGCACTATGAAGGAAGTTATAAATAATCATCGGCTTGAAGACGTTCAGTTCGAACTGCCCGTTTGCCCCGCCTACCGATATAGCCACATCATTACCCATCACCTGTGCCGCGATCATTGTCAATGCTTCGCTCTGGGTCGGGTTCACTTTACCCGGCATAATGGAAGAACCGGGCTCATTCTCCGGAAGATGAATTTCACCTATCCCGGCACGAGGACCGGAACCAAGCATACGGATATCGTTTGCAATCTTCATCAAACTGACGGCAATGCCTTTCAATGCACCATGGGTAGAGACGATAGCATCGTGAGTAGCTAATGCCTCGAATTTATTCGGTGCGGAACCAAACGGTAATCCGGTCAGTTGTGCTATTTTTCGGGCTACATTTTCTCCAAAATTATCCGGCGTATTGATCCCCGTACCGACTGCTGTGCCACCTAAAGCCAGTTCAGCCAAATGCGGCAAAGTACTTTTCAAAGCATGAATACCATATTCCAGTTGAGCAGCATAGCCACTAAACTCCTGGCCAAGCGTCAGCGGCGTAGCATCCATAAAATGGGTACGTCCTATTTTTACGATCGGCATAAACTCACGGCTTTTCATGACTAAAGTCTTGTGCAGCATCTCAAGAGCCGGGATCGTATTTTCCCTAACCATTTTATATGCCGCGATATGCATAGCCGAAGGAAAAGTATCGTTGGACGACTGCGATTTATTCACATCATCGTTAGGTGATAAGATCTTTACCTCATCCGTCAGTTTTCCACCGTTCAACACATGCCCGCGATAGGCTATCACTTCATTTACATTCATATTTGTTTGTGTTCCGCTACCGGTCTGCCAAACAACCAGAGGGAAAGAATCCTCCAGTTTTCCATCCAGTATCTCATCACAGACACGTACAATCAGGTCACATTTTTCCGGAGATAACACACCGGCGTCTTTATTTGCCAGGGCCGCTCCCATTTTCAAATAAGCAAATGCCCGGATAATTTCTTTCGGCATCCGGTTTATATCCTGTGCAATCCTGAAGTTTTCAACACTACGCTGGGTCTGTGCGCCATAATAGGCATCGATGGGAACTTTTATGTTTCCCATCGTATCTTTTTCTATCCGACATTCCATAAGTCTTTCTTTTTAATATCTATCATTTATAGAACCATACAAAGAATGAATTGTTTACGTTCCCAGAGCGTATCTTTTAGGATGCCAAAAGCTCTCACACGACTTTTGACACCCTCTTTCAACATCAGAAACCGTTTTTACTTATCGGAATACAATCCCAGCGTATTTCCTTCGCTGTCGGTAAACATCGCGAAGTAGCCGCGGCCTTCAGATTCGATCTTTGTCTTTTCACGAACAATGCCGCCGCCGTTGGCTTTGATCAGGGAAAGCGTTGTTTCCATATCGTCTACATTCAGGTGGACAAGCACGCCATCCTTTGCCGGAAGGAAATCAGCGGCCCAGGAGATAGCGCCCAGAGCCAGTCCGTCCTCATCGGGGAAGAAAGCCATCTTTTCTGTTTCACATTCCATCACGCTCAATTCCAGGTTCAATACTGCTTCGTAAAACTTCACGGCTCTTCCGAAGTCTGCCGTCGGGATCTCAAAGAAAGAAACTAACTTTTTCATATTCACTTTTTTTTGTTGTTAAACTATTTCTGCCAATTGACAAGGCAAAGGTAGGGCACGCTAAACGCCCAAACTTGGAAAAAAAGGACATTACTCGTTGTCGGTAGAAAAATAATCGGAGTAGGGAGCACACAGTGACAAATACTCTCCCGGAGTATAGCCGGAGAATATTTTGAACTCGTTGATCAGGTGCGGCTGGTCGTAGAAACCACATTCGCAGGCCAGTCGCGAAAAAGTCATGG
>NZ_CAJJWO010000038.1 GCF_905196875.1 uncultured Parabacteroides sp.
AAAAGAAAAGTAGACGGGCGATAGCGGCTCTCTCGTGATAGTATAAGCAGACGTAGCAGTTGCGGCGACAGGTTGCTCCGTTTGTACAGGTTGTACCGTTTTTTCAGCCTTTCCACGCTGTACCAGCCGCAATGTCTCGCTGGTCGTTATCGTTGTGGCTTCGTAAACCGGAGCTTCCTCTCCCCTGCCATCTTTCGCCGACTCATCCACCACAGAGGCCAGACGGTAGTCCTCCAGTTCTGAACGGTCGAACAAAGGGTCGTCTATACGGTAGACCTCACGATCGAACCCTTTCAATTCGCCACGGCGGTAAAGGTCTACATAAGGGATTTCGCCATATTTCTTCAATTGTATCCTGATTGCTTCCGGATAACGGCTTTCACTGTACCAGATCGCTGTGTTGACAAACCACGGCAGCGGTTCATAGACCAGGTAGACATGCACGCTGTTGGGAAAGTTACTGCTACGGTCGATATAGAAAGCGACACATTCATGGGGAATATCCAGCCTTCTTCTTATATAGGCACGGACACGGTTCGCACGAAGCGACGCCTCATTTATGACATCTGCCAGTACATCCGGCTTTTCTTTGGCAATGGAACCGACATGCGAGATAATTAACAAATGATAACGACCTGAAGATAATTGCTCGCGACGTACACGCAGCACCTGTCCCATACGTTCCAGCTGGTAGGCGTTGTCACCGTAATCGGCCAGGAACATGTCATTATTTTCTTTAAAAGAGAACAAAAAGGATTCTGCTTTTATGTATGTAGTAGTCTGAGCTTCACTTCCTAAAGAGAAAAACAGGGACAGGCAAAACAGGATTATCATCATCACTTTTTTACTAATACTTTTTTGCTCTTTCATTTTATCCATCTGATTACTGAGTTTATTATTCAATCGATTCCCGAAAAGGCATCCTTATTTATGAAATAAGGGAGAAAGTAATCAAAGGGGACTCCTTAAAAGAGTAAAATTGTCTCCCGAAGGGGTAAATTAGTACAGGATTGGGATCTTTTTAGAGAGATTTTTGGGAAAACAAGAGGAAATAGTTATTGTTTTTTTCCAAATGAACTTTAAAGGGATGACAGTCCCGGTCCCCTTCGTGCCTGTGTTACATTATTTTCGATTTACAGGGAAATAAAGCAGATAAATATGTGAAAAGTATTTAAAACGAAGTGTTTTTTTTAATAAACAGCCCTATACCGTTTGTTTTTTAAGGGAAAACTGTCTATGTTTGTACCGTTTCCTGTCGCAAATAAATTTTCGAAGGGCTCGTAAGACCCTATATTTGAGACTAAAAAGGATACACCTCCCTTATTTCATAAATAAGGATAAATTACCCTCTGACCAGCATTTCTATTCTTCCGGAAACCTGTTTATTCGCTTGCGCCAGTTTATCGAGTCCGAATTCTGCCAGATAGTCGCGTGTCATCATCTCCGTGCTGTGTCCAAGCCCCTGGCTGATGATACCGATCGCCACATGACGGTGATAGGCCTCAGAAGCCCAGGTATGGCGGAACACGTAAATCGTCAGTTTTCCATCCATTCCCAACTGCTGACGGATTTCATCCAGATAACGGTTTTGAGTAGACAGACAATGTTTATACTGTTCATGCGTAGCATCTTCCGGCAGGACAGGGAAAAGATATTTGGCACCTGCACAGCTGTAACGATCTATCAGGGCCTGCATACCCGGAGTAACCTCCATCCGGATCAATGCACCCGTTTTCTGACGATGATAAGACAGAACTTTGCCGCCATCGGTCAGGTTTTCACGTGTCAGGTGCACCAGATCGACGAAAGGCATACCGCAGGCCACAAACGAAAAAAGCGCCAGATCGGCCGCCTGTTGTTTCCTAGGTTCGTCCTTCAGATCAAGAGAAGCGATACGGACAATCTCTTTAACCGGGATCGCTCGTTTACGGCTCTTTTCGCGCCTCAGCCGAAGCCCGGCAAAAGGCGATTCCTGCGGTTTCTTTTTCCAGCCAAGACAGGCACGGTTATACATGGCACGCAGGTTACTCAGATAGCTGTTCACACTGTTCACACGCAATCCTTTTTCGCGTAGCCACTCGATAAAGCCATAAATCACTTCCGTTGTCATATCGGTGAGGAAGAACTCCCGACCACGATTGTAATCCTTAAAATGTCTACGGACGGCACGATACAGGTCGGCCGTACTTTCATCGCCTGCAGAGCGTTTATCTCTTTCCTGCAAGCTCATTAATTTGTAAAATTCCTTATGTTTCATAACTTATCCTTCATTTTTGGGAAGGCAAAGATACAACAATCAGGAAATGAGAAAAGTTAGCCACCTTTAGCTATCAGAATGACAGCAATAAACAATTTATACTTTCAATAAGTTTCATTTTTTTTATTTTTCACAAACAGACATCCGGATCAAAAAAGGTATAACAGAAAAATAAACCATCATTTTGAGAAATTCATCACAATCATTTTTCAAAACATCACAATAATCCGAACAAAACATTGTAATAACTCCGGACACTTATCACAATAAATCCGGCAAATCATCACAATCATTTTTTTTGTCTGTCGAAAGACAAAGATAAACCGGAGAAAACCAGTCGTTTTTATCGTTCCCCTACCCTCATCACAAAGCCAGAAGAGACTTCGACGCCTTCATTTACAAACTAACAGATTGTAAGATATATATATCCTTTCCGACTTCATTCACAAAAATCATTGCAATCCTCTTGACTTTTCTCTACTAAATGTTATCTTAAAAAAGAAAATGCATCCAAATCGATATTCATTACCCCCATATAGTGCGCATAAAATCTCCTACTCCTCGCTCCCCCCCATACATAGCGAGGAAACAAGGGATCTATTATCAATATGACATTTTCTTCAGTAAAAAAAACTGCCTTCAGTTGAAAAACAGACTTTCTCTTTAAACAAAACTTCACGGCTCATTGTTCTTTTTTTATAAAAACACACAAACCATGAAAATTTTGTTGGCTTTGGATAATAGTATTTATGCAGAATATATATCCTTAAAATTGAAAAAAAAAGGGTACGGGGTGACTGTTGTTCCGGATGGGTTGGTTGCTTCAGAGCTATTGGAAAAAGAAGTATGGGACAAACTTATCATTGGCATTGCAATTAATTTTTTCAGTGGGCTGGAAGTGGTAGAACAGATAGATAAAGAGCGAAAAAAAAATATGCAAATTATTGTAATTACCCACATCAGAAATGAAAAAGTGAAGAAAAATGCTTATGCATTAGGGGTTACAGACTTCCTGCTCCTTCCCTTGGATACGGAGATATTAATGGATAAAATAGGGTGATATGAAAAGAAATACAAATTACTTACTACTGCTATCGGTCTGTTGTTGTACCATAATGCCAGCCCAAGCACAATCAGAAGGGACAGGAGTTAAGAGTGTAGCTCTGAATTACTTTCTGGAACATGTCTCAGAACCCGTGGAGCTAAACTGGCAGATATTGTCGACCGAACTAGCCTGGGCTGTGACAGCCAAAGAAAATAAAACGACATTACTATTGATTCCCCGCCTGAATATGGGACAGCGTACCGGAGCCGGTGTATCATGGTTTGATCATGTAGCTCTGCAAGGACAACTGGATGCTTACTGGAATATATCGTCTCGTTTCTCACTCTTTGCCGGATACGGCTACTCCGGTGCTAACACCTTTGCCAAACATCAGTTTTTCGGCGAACTGACATATGCCTTGCCAAAAGGGTGGGCTATGACAGGCGGGGTAAAAATGACACAATGGGAGCACACAAACATGACCTACCTGCTGGAAGTTGAAAAATATGTGCATAACTTTCACTTTACATTGCGCCCAATGTGGGTGATAGCAAATAAGGATAATTTCATGGCTGTACGTTTCAGTACCCGCTATTACCTGAATCAAACCACCAACTTCATACATCTGGCGGTATTTTACGGAAATTCACCGGAATATGCAAACTATATGCCCGACCTGCAAAAAATCCTCTCGCTGGGAAGCTGGGGCGGTTATGCCTATTGGCAACAAGATCTGGGGAAAAAACTAGCTCTGAGACTGGGAGCATCCTGGAGACATGAAGAATATAAAAACAATACCTGGCGAAGTGTATGGGGTATAAACACCGGTATCACCTATAAATTTTAAGGCTATGAACTTCTATGAATCATATTACCAGAGTATCCCGACCTATTTTCATGGGTTATTCCTGATAATGTTGTTGTATATCATACTCATAACAACCATCCCGATCATTACATTGGGGGTAAGATTCCTACGCAAACAAAGCCAAAAAAGGCAGGCAGGTATAGCAGAAATATACAAGACTGCTGTTTTCAATTACCTGATGGATACGGAGCACTCTATTCCCGCCGTTCTGGAAAAATGTAAAGGCAACGTAAAGAAAGACATTATACTGGATATTATATATGATCTGCAACGCTATATGACCGGGAAAGAAAAACAATTACTGATCGAACTGGCCGCCCGGTTACAATTGGAAGATTATGTAATAAATCGCTTACAACATTTTTATTGTTACAAGAATGCTTATTATCTGCATCGGGTAGCCTCCCTCTCCTTCCCGAAGATTTCAGAGGAACTGTTGAAGCAAAACCTGCACAGTAAGAATGCAGAACGTAGGTTATATGCACTGGAAGCTTTGATACGAAAACATCCAGAGCAGATAATCCCGTTACTGAATACATACCGTTATCCACTGACACTGTGGGAACAAATGAATCTGTATGATTTCTTTACCTCAATAGATAAAGGATTGCCTGACTTCCATCCACTGGCTTTATCAGACAATAGTTCAGTAGCTGCATTTGCCATCCGTATGGTGAGAGTATTCAATCAGAAGCGGGGAAACATTGTCGGCTATGAGTCACTCTTACAGCATCCGAATCCGGAAGTACAGGGAGAAATGTTCCGTACGTTAGCAGAATTCGGGTATACCAACCTAGATAGCTTATTCAAAGATTTTATAGGAAAATATCCCTTACAGATTCAAAATAATATTATTACGTATCTGGCAAAGCAAACGGATGCAGGACCAGAAGAACTAATGCGTTATTTCAACGCAAACAAGTCCGCCGACTTCAGGATGCATGTGTTGTACTGCATTTACAACTTTGTGGCAGGAGGAAAAGAAGCCATAGATGGTTTTATCAGCCAAAAAGAAGATAAAATATTACATGATTTAAGTAACCATTTAGTCACAAACGTATTATGATATATAAGGTAGTAGAATTACTGACTCCGATAATAGATAAGCTGGTATTTGCCTATTCACTGGCTTTGATTGTGTCTTATATCCTGATGGGTATATTGGCCACATATGCACTGATGCGCTACATAAATCATAACAGATCAGCCGATTACAATACAATTTTCCATTCCGATTCACTGGTCCCCGGCATTTCGATCATTGCCTCCTGTTATAATGAGTCGGCTGTAGTTGCCGACTGTGTCCGCTCGCTCCTCAATCTACATTATCCGGACTATGAAGTTATAGTTGTGAATGACGGTAGCAAAGACAATACCCTGGAGATTCTTTGTAAAGAATTTTCGCTGGAAAAATCAGACTATTATGTCGACATGAAGTTGTCTACTCAAGTGGTCAGGGGTGTATACAAATCTAAAAATAAAGCATTTCACAACCTGCTGGTGCTCGATAAAGAGAACGGAGGAAAGTCTGATGCTATGAATGCCGGATACAATGTAGCATCGAAATTGTATACGGTTTCCATCGATGTGGATTCAATTCTCGCATCGGATGCCCTGCTGAAACTTGTAAAGCCTATTACAGAATCGGCTGCAATGGCTGTTGTTTCGGTGGGTGGTGCGGTACATGTGGCAAATGGATGCCGTTTCAACCGTGGAGTACTGACAGAGCGGCGGGTACCGAAAGGATACAACACACGTATGCAAGTGGTGGAATATCTGCGTGCTTTCCTGATCGGGCGTATGGCTTTCGGACAAATCAACGGATTATTTCTGGTATCCGGAGCACTAGGTATTTTTCGAAAAGACCTGGTATTGGAGATTGGAGGCTACCGTACAGATTGCATCGGCGAAGATATGGAGTTAACGATACGTTTACGTAAATATCTTTATGAGAGGAAACTCCCCCATAAGGTAGTCTATATCCCCGAACCATTATTGTGGACCGAGGTCCCTCCAACACTGAAAGTTATGGAACGGCAACGGACACGCTGGACACGAGGATTGATAGATTCACTCCGTCTGCATAAGAATGTATTCTTCAACCCACGCTATGGTGTAATGGGGCTGGTGACATATCCTTACTTTGTTTTCTTCGAATGGCTGGCACCTTTTGTTGAAGTATCGGGATTGATGTTTGTAATACTTCTTATAACACTCGGCATGATAAAATGGAAGATTTTCCTCTTTTTGTTCCTGTTCATGTATCTGTTTGGCATCAGCTACTCCTTTTTCAGTATTTTCCTTGGTGAAATGACATATCATGTGTATGACAAAAAGCGTGATTTGTGGAAACTCTTCTTCGTTTCACTTACAGAGATCATGTTCTATCATCCTTTATTAGTCTATTGGTCCTTAAAAGGAAACTGGATGTTTTTGCGCGGCAAGAAAAGCTGGGGAGAAATGACACGACGAGGGTTCGGTAGTTCGAATAATTGAGTGGACGAAACTCACACCTGACATGGCATACGGACAGCTAATCTTCTACAGAATCCGTTTGCTCAAACACTTACGCTTCAGCCATTTCCAAAACATAGGGAAAACCTCCTCACTCCGTCTTTATTGACTTCACCGGATTGGCAATAGCAGCTTTCAGCGACTGGAAGCTTACCGTCAGTAAGGCGATTAAAGATATAAATAAGGCTACACCTGCAAAAATATCCCAACCAAGCGTAATCCGATAGGCATAATCCTTCAGGTAATGATTGGCTGCATACAATGAGATAGGGATACCTATCACAAAAGAAATAAATAAAAGCATCATATATGCTTTGCCTAATAAGAACAGTATATCGATTATTTTAGCACCCAACACCTTACGAACCCCGATTTCTTTGGTTCGTTGTTCGGCAGAGAAGGCACTTAAACCCAACAATCCTAAACAAGAGATAAAGATAGCTAGAGCAGCAAACAAGGCTGACAATTTTTCCACCAGATGTTCATCTTCAAACATACGATCGAAACGTTCGGTCATAAAAGTCGGCTCAAACGCATGATAAGGAGTAAAAGAACGTAATACAGCCTGTATCCGTACTATTGCTTCTGCTGCATCGACATCCGATTTCAAGCGAACAAACAAATAATTGGTTCTCTTGGGTCCATAGTAAAATAATACCGAACCGGGGCGGATCGCATAAAGATCTTCAAATACAAAATCTTTCATGATACCGACTATCTCCCATTTATCGTCCGGCGACTGACCGATTTTCCCTCCTACACGACCTTCCTTTCTCATCCTTTTAGCCAAAGTTTCATTGATAAGAACCCCTCTGCTACCTTCATCATTTTTCTTAGCCGGATCGATATCTGTACCATCGATCAATTTGATTCCGGCTGCATCGATCAGACCATCCGATACAAAATTAAAAAAAACAGAGGTATCATCATCCGGGTCTTTTCCGTTCCAATACCAGGGATTAGTCCCTAAATATGACTTCAAAAGCGGACTGCTTGAAAACCCGCTACTCGCTACCATACCTGTATTCATGAGCTCATTTTGCACAGCGGACGACGAATTATACAACTCTGCGGTGACAGGAAAACTTATCAGATTTTCTCTTTTTATCCCCAGATCACGTTTTTGTGCCAACTGTATCTGAAGATAAATCACAAAGGTGATACAGATCAGGATAAATGCCATCGTAAACTGGAAAACAACCAAACCCTGACGGATCCATGCAGCACTCCCCGTTTTGGTTACTTTCTGCATTTTCAAAGTGGTCAGCGGATTGAAAGAGGATAAATACAATGCCGGATAACTACCGGCCAGGAAAGTACAGAACAAACCTATCATTACCAATCCTATCACAATTGTCGGATTAAAAAGGCTGAAAACAAGCTGAGTTCCTATAAATCCGTTAAAGAAAGGAAGACTCAACCAGATCATCCCGACCGAGAGCAGAAGAGCGATTACAGTGATCATTCCCGACTCGATCAGAAATTGCTTGATCAGATATTTTCGTTTGGTTCCGAATGTTTTTCTGACTCCGACTTCCAATGCCCGTTTCTGCGAACGTGCCGTCGAAAGATTCATAAAATTAATACAGGCGATAACCAAAATCAGTATGCCGATAAGAAAAAAGAGGGAAACCGTTTTAATATACCCGCCATTGGTTTCCACCCCATTCTCAAATTGCCCGTACAATAGTTTTTTGTTGAGAGGATAAAGGAATATTTGTAAAAAGTTATAATCACCACCCGCTTTTTGGTAGGCCAACCCTTTCAGCTTCTCATTCAATTGATACAAATCCACACCGGGTTGCAGTTCGACATACGTTTGTAGCCAGGAATAGCCCCAACCATCTATATCGAAATATTTTCTCTGAGCCTGTTCCTGCACACGAAAAGGGATCAGCCATTCAAATTGAAAGGAGGTGTTACGTGGCATATCTTCAAACACGCCTGTTACCTGGTATATGGCTCCCTCATTCAGTAACCCCTTCCCCATGGGATCTTCCTCCCCATATATTTTCCGGGCCATAGACCGACTGATGACAATCGCTTGCTGTGGTGTAAAAACCGAGGAAATATCACCACTTAAAAACTTCATGTCGATCATCCTGAAAAGTGTAGAATCGGCGTATGCTCCTTTTTCTTCGAAAAAGTTGGTCGTATTTTCGGGTACAAAAATGAGCGTGCGATCATAGTATCTTGCAGAGCTTTTCACTTCAGGAAACTCGTCATCCAGTGTTTTTTTCAGCGGATTATTCGTTTCGAAATAAGTTTCACATTCTCCCGAAGCAGAGAAATAATTGAATGCACTGACATACATATTCCGGGAGTTGGGGATCGCTTTATTAAAATTCACTTTACTCTCCACCCAAAGAAAGATAAGTGCGGCCGAAGTTATTCCTATTGCCAATCCCACAATATTCAATAAACTGTATGTTTTATTCCGGAAAAGAATCCGGAGAGATCTTTTTATATTCATTGGTATAAGTCTTTTAGTTTGCAGTATAAGCTAATTCTTTCAAAAAGTTCTCCGTAATCGGTTTGCCATCCAACATGTGAACGATCCGATGGCTGTAACGGGCATCATGCTCGCTATGGGTTACCATGACGATAGTGGTTCCCGCATCATTAAGCGTAGTGAGCAAATCCATTATTTCCAAACCGTTGCGACTATCCAGATTTCCGGTAGGCTCATCTGCCAGGATCAGTTTGGGATCGTTGACAATAGCCCGGGCAATCGCCACACGTTGTTGCTGTCCGCCGGAAAGTTGGGACGGGAAGTAGTTACGGCGATGATTGAGCAAGACGCTTTTCAGCGCTTTCTCGACTTTCATTTTCCGAAGTGAAGCTTTCATCCCACAGTTTTCCAGCGGTAATTCTATATTTTCAAATACGGTTAGTTCTTCTATCAGGTTGAAACTTTGGAAAACAAAACCTATATTTTCTCTTCTCAAGTCGCAGCGTCTATCTTCGTTCAATCCGGTCACCTCAGCGCCATTAAAAAGATAGGAACCCGTATCAACATCGTCGAGTAATCCCAGAATATTCAGCAAAGTAGACTTACCACATCCCGAAGGCCCCATGATAGCTACAAATTCATGTTCCTTTACATGGAGCGACATGTTATCCAAAGCGATCGTTTCTACTTCATCCGACCTGTATACCTTCCGCAAATCATTTATTCGAATCATAGTCTTATGAATTATTTATCATGTTACATACAATCAGATACAAGTGTTATGCCAAATATTTATTCAACTAACTATCAGGACACTAACAAAACAACACCTTCTAAAAAGTGTCCATAAACGGACACCGGATGTCTGCCAACAGACAAAAAACAGGAACGACTTGGGCATTCACCTCATTCTTGATATATTTGCAATCTATTAAAAAGAGTTATTATGAACTTACACCAGGCAAATATACTGATTGTTGATGATGATAAAGACGTTCTGACCGCAGTACGTTTCTTGCTGAAGATGGAAGTAAAAACGATATTGACCGAAACAAATCCTGAAAATATCCATAAGTTGATCATGACCAACGATATCGACATTGTTATGTTGGATATGAATTTCAGAAGTTCGATCAATACGGGCAACGAAGGGATCTTCTGGTTGAAGGAAATAAAGAAATGGAAGCCTGCCCAATCCGTCATCATGATCACCGCCTATGCTGATATCGATCTGGCTATCAAAAGCCTGAAAGAAGGGGCGGCCGATTTTATCGTCAAGCCCTGGCATAATGAAAACCTGATAAATATCCTGAGGGAAACGCTTCACAAGCAGACATCTTCCGATATCAAAGAAAAGATAAATGAAAGGAAGACAGATGTAAAGATTGTAGGAGCTTCGGAAAGTATGCAGCTATTGTTTCATAAATTACAAAAGATAGCACCTACCGATGCCAATATACTAATACTGGGAGAAAACGGGACAGGTAAGGATCTGGTAGCCCGTTATATCTATCAGTTATCCCTGCGTCGGAACTACCCGTATATAAAAGTGGATGTAGGTTCCCTGACAGAGACTCTTTTCGAAAGTGAGCTTTTCGGACATAAAAAAGGAGCCTTTACAGATGCACGCGAAGACCGAACCGGATTAATCGAGGCGGCCGACAAGGGCACGCTCTTTCTGGATGAAATAGGTAATATCACTTTACAGCAACAGGCCAAACTGCTGACGGTATTACAAAACCGGGAGGTAACACGTCTGGGAGCCAACTCACCGACACCGGTGGATATCCGTTTGTTATCCGCCACCAATCTACCACTACGGGAATTGGCTAATGAGACACGTTTTCGTAAAGACTTGATCTACCGGATCAATACGGTAGAAATAACGGTGCCCCCTCTCCGTGAACGGGGTGAAGATATTATCTTGTTGGCAGAACATTTCCTGGAGATGTATGAGAAAAAGTATTTCAAGCAAAAGTTCCGTTTATCCGACTCAGCCAAAAAGAAACTGATGTTGTATCATTACCCGGGAAACGTTCGCGAATTGCAATATACTATTGAAAGAGGTGTTATCATGTCAGACAGTAATGTTCTGAAAGCCGAGGATATCACCTTCTCTCCTATGGAACAACCGGAAGAGAACAACCAGCCGATACCTACCCACAATCTGGAAGATCTGGAAAGAGCCGCTATCGAGCAGGTGATCCAAAAACATAACGGAAACATATCACAGGCGGCCAAAGAACTGGGACTGACCCGGGGAGCTTTATACCGCCGGTTAGAAAAATACGGACTATGACCATCCTGTTATCCATCCTAATCGTCCTGCTCCTTATATATATAATATATGTACGGAGAAAAACAAACCGGGAAATCGACGAGTTTGCCGAGTCGATTCTTTACAAAGACTTTTCAAAAAAATATCCGCGCTTCCAGACCATCACGGATGCATTCCTGAACCTGGCACGTGAAAAAGAAGCGCAGCAACATTATCTGAAAGAAATGCTGGAACTGGTCGATACCGGCATTCTCGCCTACAACATAGAAACCTATGAAACGTTATGGATGAACGACGCTTTTACAACGATGCTCAACATTCCTCATATCAAGAATATCAACTGGCTGAAAAAACAGAACGAAGACCTGTTCAATGAATTACTCGATATTCCGGTAAACGAAAGTACCCTGATGACTATCCATGCCCGAAAACAAACCATCAAAACAATGACCAATGCTTCCGTCTTTCAAACAGGAGGAAAAACCTATAAGCTGATAGCTTTCCACAATGTAAGCGCCACAATGGAAGAGGTTGAATCGGGCGCCTGGAAAGGATTGCTAAATGTGATGACCCATGAGATAATGAATTCTATCGTACCCGTCTCCTCTCTTTCTGATACACTCAGAAGAAAGATACATGCACTGAAAGAGACTTCTTCCCCACTATCGGAACCGGATGTGGAAGATATGGAGTTTGCGCTGGACACCATTCACCGGCGGAGTGACGGATTGTTACGTTTTGCCGAGACATATCGCAGTTTAAGCCAGAAGATAGTGCCTGAAATGAAATTCTACAACATCTACGAGCTGTTAAGCGCTATTCATTCCCTGATGAACCCATCTTTGCAGCAGAAAGGGATCGGATTCACTCTTAAAACAGATAATCCGGACGTGACAGCCTATATGGACAGGGATCTGATCGAACAGGTGATAATTAATTTTGTCACCAATGCGACCTATGCCGTAAAAGAAAAGGAGAATCCGGAAATCCATCTTTTTTCAGGTTGTGATAACGAAGGACATCCCTACATCACTGTTGCCGACAATGGATGCGGTATATCCGATACGATACGTGACAAGATATTTATCCCATTCTTCAGTTCTAAAAAGAACGGTAACGGTATCGGACTGAGTATTTCGCGGGAAATCGTCAAACTCCATAACGGAAAGCTGCATGTGCAAAGCCAGGAAGGTGCAGGAAGTGCTTTCACCGTTTTATTCAGCTCCCAAAACAAACATTAGCCTCATCCCGATGATACAAAATAAAAAAGCGGAACATCCTTCCGGACATTCCGCTTTTCTTATTCTTTCGAGTAAAGCGAATTATGCTTCTGCTGTAATTTCCTGGATAGAAACGAAAGATCTGTTTTCTTTACCTCTACGGAAAGTAACAACACCATCTTTCAAAGCGTACAACGTATGATCTTTACCGATACCAACGTTTTCTCCCGGATGATGAGCTGTACCTCTCTGACGAACCAAAATGTTACCAGCTTTAGCAACTTCACCACCAAAAAGCTTAACACCTAATCTTTTACTTTGTGATTCACGGCCGTTCTTAGAACTACCCACACCTTTTTTATGTGCCATTTCTTTTTTTCTCCTTTAAACGTTAAGCAACAATTTCTTTAATACTCACTTCAGTGAACTGCTGACGGTGACCGTTCAGTTTACGATAACCTTTTCTTCTCTTCTTGTGGAAGATCAGCACTTTATCACCTTTTACCAGCGGAGACAGTACTTCGCATACTACCTTTGCGCCTTCTACGGTAGGAACACCTACTTTAACTTCTCCATTGTTGTCAACCAACAACACTTTGTCAAACTCAACAACAGCACCGCTTTCTGCGTTCTGAATGTGATGAACGAACAACTTCTTACCTTCTTCAGCTTTGAACTGCTGTCCGTTAATTTCTACGATTACGTACATCTGTCTTTTTATATTTAAACAGGTTATGTCCCGGGGGTGGATATATATTCCATATCACTTGTTTACCCTCTGCGGAATTTCAGACTGCAAAAGTACTGTTTCCGAATATATTATGCAAGAATAACCCCTTTTTTTTGATTAAAAATTCTTCAATTCCTGATATAACCGCTGTACCGGCAAGCCCATTACATTATAAAATGATCCGTTGATGGCCTCTACACCGATATAACCGATCCATTCCTGTATACCATAACTTCCGGCTTTATCGAAGGGACGGTATTTATCTACATAGTACAAAATATCCTCTTCTTCCAGTTTTGCAAAGCTCACTGCCGAATCTACGGAAAATGAGACTGTTTTTTCTTTGGTTGTCAGGCAGACCCCGGTTATTACTTCATGTACATGACCGGACAAATAACGAAGCATCTCAACCGCATTCTCCCTGCTATCGGGCTTACCCAGGATTCGATCGTAGGTAGCCACGATCGTATCGGCAGTAATAAGCAGTTCGTCGTCGGACATCTTTTCAAGATAGGCTTCAGCTTTTTTGCGCGCTATATATAAAGGTATAGCAGCAGAGGTTAATGTGTCGGGATACGATTCGTCAATACCCGGAATTACCTCCACGTCAAATTCAAGATCGAGTCCGGCAAGCAATTCTTTTCGGCGGGGAGAGTTAGAACCCAGCACGATTCGATATTTTTGTAAATTTGCTAGCATATTGTTTTTCGTGTTACTACCATCCGAAGGCTTCGTCGCTCATCCAATGGCCTTGTGCTTTCATTGTCTGTTCAATTATATCGCGGGCAACACCTTCGCCGCCTTTGCGCAAAGAGATATATTTAGCAATCTGCTTGATTTCCGGGGCTGCATCAGCCGGAGCGACAGGTAAACCGACCTGCTGCATAACTTCATAATCAGGGATATCGTCACCGGCATACATTACCTCTTCCGGCTTCAATCCGGTCTTTTGTAAAAAATCATTGAAATCATGAATTTTCACGGCACTCCGCATATAAATATGCCTGATACCTAACCGGGAGAAACGAATCTGCACAGCTTCTGTATACCCTCCCGTTATAATACCGACATGATAACCTTTCTTTACAGCTAACTGCAGCGCATACCCGTCCTTGATGTTAACCGTACGCATCGGATCACCATTGGGATGTAGCGAAACCACATCACACGACAGCACCCCATCGACATCAAACACAAATGCTTTTACTTTTGTCAGGTCATAATTGACACTACTCATTTTGGGCCTCCTTATATATACTTCGGCTCAAAAGCTGATAAATCGATCTCATATCGGGATCGTTCAGCATAGCCAAATGTTTATTTATCACATTTTCATCATAACGGATAGCCGGTCCTGTCTGAGCGGCAGCCGGCGACATGAGATGTATCTTTGCAGCCGTTTCATCTATCAGCGGCAAAAGCACATCGGCAGAGATACCTTCTTCTTCAAGCAATTTATAGGACAATGCATAAATATGATTGGTAAAATTGCAAGCAAAGACAGCTGCCAGGTGTAAGCTACGCCGTTTTTCCGATGACATAAAACGGACATTCTCCGAAAGCGCACTGGCTATATTTTTCAGATAGTCGGCATCCTTTTGTGTATTGGCTTCCAGAAAAAGCGGGATCACATCGAAGCTGACTTCCCGACCCTTACTGAATGTCTGTAAAGGATAGAGTACGCCATAACGCGCGGCGTGTCCTTCAAAAATATTCATCGGCATACTTCCGGCAGTATGTATCCACAAACCGTTGTTCGGCCTTACCTTTGCGACCGCCTCAGCCAGAACTGTATCTTTCAGTGAAAAAACATACATATCCGCATCCGGCTGCAAAGCTGAAAGGTCTGTAGTCCAGGGACACCCCAGCTTAATAGCCAACTGCCGGGCATTCTCCGGAGTATGGCTGTATACCTGTCCGATCTGCATACCGACCCGCTGCATAGCTAACGACAGACGAGTCGCCAGATTACCGGCACCTATGAATACTATTTTCATACTTCACTATTTTCTTCCGGCATCTTATAGGTGCCGAGATGTATTTTTTCCCATTGCAAATGTGCATCGTCAAATGGTTTACGTTCCTGATCTTTATATCCGAAACCGATAATCGATAACACTTCGAGCTGATAAGGGACATCCAAGAGATTACGGACATATACGTTCGCATCCGTATCGTCTTCTGTCTGCCGGTTACGAATCTGGCACCAACAACTTCCCAACCCCAGATCTTCCGCCTGAAGTTGCATGTAGATAGAAGCAATCGAGGCATCTTCTACCCAGACATCACTTTCCATCACATTTGCCATCACCACAACAGCCAGGGCACAACTTTCAAGGAAAGAAGAACCTGCCGGTTTACAAGCAGCCAGTTTTTTTAACATCTCCTTGTCTTCCACAACCACGAACTGCCAGGGATTTTTACGTTTGGATGCCGGAGCCATCAATGCAGCTTTCAGTATCATCTCCACTTGTTCGGGCGAAAGCAACCGGTCGGTAAACTTACGTGTACTTCTTCTATTCTTGATAAGAGTTGCAAAGCTGTCCATTTTTATCTTATTTTTGTAGCTGTTAATTAAATTCTTTATGTTGAGAATGCATTCCCCATAGGGCAAAGATAAAGATTTTTTACATGCTGAATATACGCTTCCTTTATTTTTCGCGTTAGTAAAGCTATAACATTATTAATTATGAAGATTCGTGCGATAGCTGCACTGCTATTTATATTATTTTCTATCAGTGCTTTTGGACAAAAGCATGTTAAAATCACAGGATATGTTCGTGACGCCGATGGCAGTCCGCTTGAATTGGTTCTTGTCCAGATAAAAAACACCCTGAACGGAGCGATGACCAATGAAAAGGGATATTATTCGCTCACAACGTCTCCCGGAGATTCCGTTTCCGTCATTTTCTCGTGTCTGGGATATAATAAAGCCGAACGTATTTTACCAAGCGTACAGCAGGACATGCGCCTGAATGTACAAATGAACTATACCAGTATCGACCTGGGAGAAGTGGTTGCAACTGCCATCCGCAAACAGACAACAACCCTTGAAACACTCGACGCTAATCGGGTCAAACTCCTACCCGACCCGGCCGGTGGCAGTATCGAAAGTCTGGTAGTGACTTTCGCGGGTGTTTCATCCAGCAATGAGTTGAGTTCACAGTATTCGGTTCGTGGTGGTAGTTACGATGAAAATATCGTCTATGTGAACGGACTGGAGGTGTTCCGCCCTCTGCTGATACGCTCCGGACAACAGGAAGGATTGAGTTTTATCAATCCCGACATGACCGAGTCGGTCAATTTTGCTGCCGGAGGATTCGAAGCCCGCTACGGAGATAAAATGAGTTCGGTACTCGATATCAAATATAAAAAACCAAAAATATTCGAAGGTTCGGCATCTGCCAGCCTGCTGGGAGCGAATGCCTACGTGGGCAGTTCGATCGGCAAATTCACACAGGTTACCGGCATTCGCTACAAAACAGGCCGTTCACTACTAAAAACAATGGATACGGACGCTGAATACCAACCGGACTTCGTCGATCTTCAGTCATACATGACCTACCAACTGGCTCCCAAATGGGAAGTTAATTTCCTTGGGAACCTGGCTTCAAACACATTCAAATACACACCGCATAAACGCGAAACAACTTTCGGCACAGTTGAAAATGCTAAAAGATTCGAAGTTGCTTTCCCCAACAGTCGCGAAAGTGATAAGTTTCAGACCTTATTCGGGGCATTAACATTAAAACACAATCCAAGCGAAAATACCGAACTGGGTATCCAGGCTTCCGCCTTCACCAGCAAGGAAATAGAGACATACGACATCACCGGCGAATACTGGCTGGGAGATGCTGCGGAAGAAAATGAGCAAGAACAAGTCCCTCTTTCCGTTGCCCGTTATCATGAACATGCACGCAACCGATTGAACTCTACCATTATGAACGCCGGACATTATGGTAGTGCGCGCATTAAGAACAATACGATCAAATGGGGAGCAACCGTACAGATGGAAAAGATCAACGACCGTATCAGCGAATGGGAAAAACGCGACTCGGCAGGCTATTCGCTTCCACAAACGGGAACGGGCGTAAACGTTATCTCCAACCTTTATTCCGATAATGACCTGTCCAGCACACGACTATCCGCTTATGTGCAGGATGCTTTTAAGTTCCGTACAAAACAAGGAATGTTTACACTGGTAGGTGGCCTTCGCGGAAGCTATTGGAGTTACAACAAGGAATTTATCATCAGCCCGCGTGTATCTCTCGGATTCATCCCGAACTTCGACCAAAACCTCACATTCCGGGTCGCGAGCGGTATTTACTATCAATCACCGTTTTATAAGGAACTACGTACGACTGTACGGGATGAAGCGGGAAACGATATTATTGCACTGAATAAAGAGATCAAATCGCAACGTTCCATCCATTTCATTGTGGGAGGAGATTATACATTCCGTGCGGCAGACCGGAACTTTAAGGTAAGTGCCGATCTATATTACAAAAAACTGGACGACCTCATCCCTTATACTGTCGACAACGTCAAGATCCGTTATTACGGGGAGAACTGTGCCAAAGGACATTCAATGGGTATCGATGTCAAATTCTTCGGCGAATTCGTACCCGGCACCGACTCATGGATCAGTTTCTCACTAATGAAAGCCGAACAAACGATACGCGACCAGGTTACCGTTCCGATGCCTAACAGCCAGGGATATAATGTATCACTTTTCTTCCAGGATTATTTTCCGGGATATAAACGAGTCAAACTGAACCTGAAAGGTGTTCTTTCAGGAGGTCTTCCCTTTATTGCTCCACGAACGAAATACGAAGATGTAAAAAGCGTCTTCCGTACTCCGGCATACAAACGTGTCGACCTGGGATTCTCTTACCAACTCGCCGGAGAATCGGACGCAATCATGGACCGGGGCTTTTTCCGCCATTTGAAAAATATCTGGGTCGGAGTCGACGTATTCAACTTGTTTGACATAAAAAATGTAAGTTCATACTACTGGATCACCAATATAGACAACCAGCAGTTCGCCGTACCGAACTACCTGACAGGCCGACAGCTTAATGTCCGTCTGATAGTTGATTTCTAAGAATATACTAATCATATAACAAAGCAAAGAGCCAATAAAAGATACCCCCTTTCATTGGCTCTTTTAATTATTGGCAAAATGACACATTATTAGCTTTAATAATTGATGAAATTTTTCTTGATTCTTCAAAAAAGAATGTACCTTTGCCTGCAAAACAAAAAGCATTATAAATTTTTAAATTATTATTGACATGGAAATTACACATATTGAGCATCTGGGCATTGCAGTAAAAAGCATCGAAGCTTGTCTGCCGTATTACGAAGAAATTTTAGGTATGAAATGCTACAACATCGAAGAAGTTGCAGACCAAAAAGTAAAAACAGCATTCTTCAAAGTAGGCCAGACAAAGATTGAATTACTGGAACCGACCAGCGAAGACAGCACTATCGCTAAATTCATCGAAAAGAAAGGTGAAGGCATTCATCATATCGCATTTGCCGTACCCGATGTACAGGCTGCTTTAAATGAAGCAGAAGAAAAAGGCGTTAAGCTGATCGACAAAGCTCCCCGTGGTGGTGCAGAAGGTTTGAACATCGCTTTCCTTCACCCGAAATCAACCTGCAGCGTTCTGACAGAACTTTGCATGCCTGGTAAAAAATAACAAAAACACTTCATTTCTAACAACAAATCAGAAATACAATGAGTAACCAACTTGAAAAAGTAAAAGAGCTTATCGCTCTTCGCGAACAAGCCCGTCTCGGTGGTGGAGAAAAAAGAATCGAGTCTCAGCACAAAAAAGGCAAGTACACAGCACGCGAACGTATCGCCATGTTACTTGACGAAGGTAGTTTCGAGGAGTTCGATATGTTCGTTCAACACCGTTGTACCAACTTCGGTATCGAAAAAACAAAATTCCTGGGTGATGGCGTTGTAACAGGTTATGGTACGATCGACGGCCGTCTTGTTTACGTCTATGCACAAGATTTCACAGTATTCGGCGGTGCTTTGTCAGAGTCATTAGCTATGAAGATCTGTAAAGTAATGGATCAGGCCATGAAGATGGGTGCCCCTGTCATCGGTCTGAATGATTCAGGTGGAGCACGTATCCAGGAAGGTGTCAACGCTTTGGCCGGTTATGCCGAAATTTTCCAGCGTAACATTCTGGCATCAGGTGTTGTTCCACAGATTTCCGGTATCTTTGGTCCATGTGCCGGTGGTGCCGTTTATTCTCCTGCACTGACAGACTTCAACATCATGACACGCGGAACAAGCTACATGTTCCTGACCGGTCCGAAAGTTGTAAAAACTGTTACCGGAGAAGACGTGACTCAGGAAGAACTGGGTGGCGCAAGCGTACATACAACCAAATCAGGTGTTGCCCATTTCGCTGTCGACACAGAAGAAGACGGTCTGCAGTTGATCCGTAAATTGATCAGCTTCCTGCCGCAGAACAACCTGGAAGAAACTCCGCTGATCGAATGTAAAGATCCGATCGATCGCCTGGATGACGTATTAAATGATATTATCCCGGATAACACCAACCAATCATACGACATGTATGAAGTGATCGGTACAATCATCGACAACGGTGAATTCCTTGAAGTACATGCCGATTATGCTAAAAACATCATCGTTGGTTTCGCCCGTTTCAATGGACAGACAGTTGGTATCGTAGCCAACCAGCCAAAAGTTATGGCCGGATGTCTTGACAGCAATGCTTCACGTAAGGCTGGCCGTTTCGTTCGTTTCTGCGACGCATTCAACATTCCTCTGGTCACATTGGTCGACGTTCCGGGATTCCTTCCGGGAACAGGACAGGAATACAATGGTGTAATCCTTCACGGTGCTAAATTGCTTTATGCTTACGGTGAAGCTACTGTACCTAAAATTACAGTTACTCTGCGTAAATCTTATGGTGGCGCTTATTGTGTGATGAGTTCTAAACACCTGCGTGGCGATATGAACTATGCATGGCCGACAGCTGAAATCGCTGTAATGGGCCCGAGCGGTGCAGTAGAAGTTATCTTTGCAAAAGAAGTTGCCGCATCTGAAGATCCTGCAAAAGCAAGCGCAGAAAAAGAAGCAGAATACAAGAAAGCATTTGCCAATCCGTACAATGCTGCCCAATACGGTTATATCGACGATGTGATCGAACCGCGTAACACTCGTTTCCGTATCATTCGTGCTTTACAACAATTGCAGACTAAGAAGTTAAGCAATCCTGCTAAGAAACATGACAATCTGCCTCTATAATTCTTAAAACAGGAAAATGAATATGACTAACAAAAGATTTGGAGTATTGCTGCTGTTCGTGCTGCTCGTTTCATTCGGGGCACAGGCGCAGCGTGCAACCTCCATGCGAATAAATGAAGTGCTGGTCATCAATGACGACAATTTCGTTGACGACTATGGCAAACGCCACCCCTGGATAGAATTATTCAATACTTCTGCCGGAACGGTTAATATTGCGGGATGTTTTTTGACAGATGACAAAAACAACCCCAGAAAATATCCGATCCCCAAGGGTGATGTACTTACTCAGATTCCCCCCCGCCAGCATACATTATTCTGGGCTGACGGAGAACCGAGCCGTGGTACTTTCCATGTCAACTTCACATTAGATCCGTCCAAAGAGAATTATATCGGTCTATACGATGCTGATGGTAAAACGCTGATAGATGAAATTACTATTCCGGCTACACAGAAAAGTGACATTAGCTACGGTAGAGTAATCGACGGAGGAGAAGAATGGGGCATACTTCCAAAAGTAACTCCCAGCACAAACAACCTGACGTTAGACTCTAACGAAAAGATTGAAAACTTCAAAACGAACGATTCTCTGGGTATTGGTATGACTATTACAGCTATGGCTGTTGTATTTCTGGGGTTACTCCTCCTCTTCCTTATCTTTAAACAGGTAGGTAAAGCAGCTATTGCAGCCAGCAAACGTAACGCTCAGAAAGCCGGAGCTCCGGTTTCAGCCAGCGCTCCGGACGAGGTATCGGGAGAAGTTTTTGCAGCAATATCCGCTGCTTTGTATGAAATGAGCGACGACAACCACGATGTTGAGAACACTGTTCTTACCATTCGTAAAGTTGCACGTACTTATTCTCCGTGGAGCTCGAAGATCTATAGCTTACGTGATGTACCCAGAAAGTAATTATCTCTAAAAACAAACAAGAATGAAAAGTTTTAAATATACCATTAACGGTAACGTATATAAAGTACACATCAATTCAGTGGTCGACGATATCGCTGAAGTAGAAGTAAACGGTACTCCCTATCAGGTTAAGATGGAAAAACCGGCGAAGAAACAAATGGTTACACTGAAACGCCCGGCACAGGCTCCGACCACTCCCAGTGGCGAATCGGTTATCACCCGTCCGGCTGCATCTACCACACAGGGTGCTATTAAATCTCCGCTTCCCGGCGTAATCCTTCAACTGAAATGTAACGTAGGCGATACTGTCAAGAGAGGACAGGTTCTACTTATTCTCGAGGCCATGAAGATGGAAAACAACATCAACGCAGACCGCGACGGTAAGATCATTGAAATTAAAGTACATAAAGGAGATTCTGTACTGGAAGGTGCCGATCTCGTTGTAATCGGATAAGAGTATGCAAGAGAGTTTTATGTCATTCCTGGGTGATAACCTACAGTTGTTCCTCACCTACACAGGAGTATATAACGCAACTCCGGGGCATCTCGTTATGCTATTGGTCGGTTTGCTTTTTATATTCCTTGCGATTAAATACGAGTTTGAACCCATGCTTTTGATCCCTATCGGATTCGGTATCCTGATCGGTAATATTCCTTTCAAAGATGCAGGACTACAGGTAGGTATTTATGAACAAGGGTCTGTACTGAACATCCTCTACCAGGGTGTAACCTCCGGATGGTATCCGCCATTGATCTTCCTCGGTATCGGGGCCATGACCGACTTCTCCGCTTTGATATCCAATCCAAAGCTGATGTTGATCGGTGCTGCAGCCCAGTTCGGTATCTTTGGTGCTTATATTATCGCTCTTCAGATGGGATTCGAACCGAACCAGGCAGGTGCTATCGGTATTATCGGTGGTGCCGATGGTCCTACGGCTATCTTCCTGTCATCCAAACTAGCACCGAACCTGATGGGGGCTATTGCGGTGTCGGCTTACTCGTATATGGCGTTGGTACCTATTATCCAGCCACCGTTTATGAGACTGCTTACTACACAGAAGGAACGTTTGATCCGCATGAAACCGCCGAGAGCCGTTTCTTCTACAGAGAAGATTATCTTCCCGATTGTTGGTCTGTTGCTGACTTGCTTCCTTGTACCTTCGGGTCTGCCCTTGCTGGGTATGTTATTCTTCGGAAACCTGTTGAAAGAAAGTGGTGTAACACGTCGTTTGGCTGAAACAGCCCGTGGTCCGCTGATCGACACGATCACGATCCTGTTAGGTATTACAGTAGGTGCTTCTACACAGGCTACACAGTTCCTGACGCTGAACTCTATTAAGATTTTCGGTCTGGGTGCATTGTCATTCGTGATCGCAACCTGTGCTGGTATACTGTTCGTTAAGTTCTTCAACCTGTTCCTGAAAGAAGGCAACAAGATCAACCCGCTTATCGGTAATGCCGGTGTATCTGCGGTACCTGACTCTGCACGTATCTCTCAGGTCGTAGGTTTGGAATACGATCCAAGCAACTATCTGTTGATGCATGCTATGGGGCCGAACGTAGCAGGTGTGATCGGTTCTGCGGTAGCAGCCGGTATCCTGTTAGGATTCTTAGGATAATCTGATAGATTATAAATCCAAAAGGGATTGAATCGTTAAGATTCAATCCCTTTTTATTTGCTTGTACTTTCAGTTAAACATTCTGTTCGATCATCATCGGATCGGTTTCAGGATTAGTTACTTCTTCCAACGTCGTTCCCACAAACAACCATACCATCAGGAGGATTATTGCAACTATCACACCAAATATTAACCATACATTTTTCTTTTTCATACACTGTTTCTGCTTTTGTTATATATGAACATAGAACAGTAGAAACAATGATTTAGTTTATTTTATAACATATTTGCTTCCAGTTCTTCCAGTGGCAGGAATATATGTCTTTCTTTAGTTACCCCAGCACCTTGTTCTTCGCAATCGTTGCCTGGAATTCTTTCAGGTAGAACGGTTCGAAATAGGCCACATCTTCAAACTTGCTTTCGGCAAAGGCCTTTTCCGAAAGAGGGATCATATTGACCGCCAACGGATGAATGTCATCGATAAAGAGGGCGTTCGGAGAAGTAATCACTTCGCGGCACTTGGCTGCACCGTTTCCGAAGAAGCAGACTTTTCCCTTTTCCTGGTAAGAAACATATGTATCCGCTTCGACAATATCGGCCGAAGTTTCACGAACCGTATTCAGGTTTGCATCATAAATAGCAGCATATACTTCCATACGACGGGCATCCAGCATAGCGCAATACAAACAGTCGGCAGCGTTCTCCTGCTCTTTCAAAGCAGCAACCGCCAACACTTCCAATGTATGAATGCTGATTAAAGGAATACCATACCCGAAACAAAGACCTTTGGCTACCGACACACCAATACGCAATCCGGTATAAGAACCGGGACCGCTGCTGACAGCCACTGCATCCAGCTTTAATCCTTTGCTTTTCATCACGACCAGCGCCTCTTCGACATAAACGCCCAGCAAGGCAGCATGTGAAGGACCTTCAAACGAACTTTTCTCAAAAAGTACCTCACCGTTAGCAGACAGTGCTACGGAACACACCGAGGTTGATGTTTCGATATTTAATATATAAGACATAATAGTCAACAATTAGGGGTTGACGGTTGACAGGTATTTTCTTATACAATTCCATCAATCATCAACCGGATTAATTGACCGCAAAAGTACAAAAACGTCCTTGTACGGAAGCGAAAAAAACGAACTTTTTCTTTACACGAACGAATAAATGTCAACTCTCGACTCTCAACTCTCAATTGAATACCCTATCTTTGCACAAATTTTTAGAACAATGATACAATCAATGACTGGATTCGGTAAGGTTACAGCCGAACTTCCTTCAAAAAAGGTAACCGTAGAAATAAAAGCGCTCAACAGTAAGCAACTGGATTTATCAACCCGCATTCCGTCTATCTACAAAGATAAAGAAATGCAAATCCGTAGCCAGCTGCTTCAGTCGCTCGAACGGGGTAAGGTCGATTTCAGCATTTACATTGAATATATTGGGAAAGATACTCCTACACAAATCAATCTGACTGCATTTGAAAGTTATTACAGCCAGATCAAGGATATAGCCGATAAACTGAATATAGCACTTCCTACAGACTGGTTCCAGACATTACTGAAAATGCCGGATGTTATCAAGTCGGAAATTGTAGAGGTAGACGAAAGCGAATGGGAAGTTGTTTTCACAGCAGTAAAAGAAGCCGTCAAGCATCTTTGCGATTTCCGTATCCAGGAAGGAGCTATGCTACAGAAGCTGTTTGAAGAAAAGATCGGCAACATCGCCCGCTTACTTGCAGAAGTGGAAGAATACGAAGGCGAACGTATTGAAAAGATCAAAGCACGTATCATGGATAACCTCGAAAAGGTGGCAAACCAGGACTACGATAAGAATCGTTTTGAACAGGAAATGATCTATTATATAGAAAAACTGGATGTAAACGAAGAAAAGAACCGTCTCGACAACCACCTGAAATATTTCATCAGCACAATGAAAGATGGACACGGCCAGGGCAAAAAGCTTGGTTTCATCGCTCAGGAAATGGGACGCGAGATCAACACACTCGGTTCGAAAAGCAACCATGCAGAAATGCAAAAGATCGTCGTTCAGATGAAAGACGAACTGGAACAGATCAAAGAACAGGTATTAAACGTTTTATAAAATGGCTGGTAAACTAATTATATTCTCTGCCCCGTCAGGCTCAGGTAAATCAACCATTATCAACTATCTGCTAACACAGAACCTGAACCTGCATTTTTCCATTTCGGCAACAAGCCGTGCTCCTCGCGGAACAGAAAAGGACGGTGTGGAATACTATTTCCTGACTCCCGACGAATTCCGCAGCCATATCGCAGCCGGTGATTTCCTGGAATACGAGGAAGTATATACCGACAAGTATTACGGGACACTGAAAAGCGAAGTGGAACGTATCCTGGACAAAGGTAATAACGTGATATTCGACGTTGATGTAGTAGGCGGTTGTAATATCAAGAAGTTCTATGGCGACCGTGCTTTGTCGGTTTTCATTCAGCCTCCCAGTATCGGTCACCTGCGTGAACGTCTGAAAGGTCGTGGAACAGATACACCGGAAGTGATCGACAGCCGTATTGCCAAAGCGGAGTTTGAGCTGGGATTCATCCCTCACTTCGATGTTTGCATTGTGAACGATGATCTTGAAACGGCACAGAAAGAAGCCTTTGAAGTAATTAAAAACTTTCTGACGAAGCCATGAGTACCAACGGTAAGCTGCCACGTAAATGGGGATACATATTTGCTCTGACAGCTCTTGCTGCACTGGGAACTTGTATTGCCGCCCTTATTTATAAAGAATATATTATTGCCTCAGCCACCGGATTGGTATTCGGAGCACAGGCATTTAATTTCATAAAGTGGAAACGACAATAAAGAAACTAAAAACCGGAATCTTTTCCGGCTCGTTCAATCCGGTTCACATCGGCCATCTGGCATTAGCCAACTGGTTGTGTGAATTTGCCGGACTGGATGAACTCTGGTTTCTTATCACTCCTCACAATCCTCTGAAAGACCGCGAAGAATTAATGGACGACCAGCTTCGTTATGAATTAGTCGAAGCTGCTATCGCCGGTTATCCGAAATTCCGTGCCAGCAATTTTGAGTTCTCTCTTCCCCAGCCGACCTATACGATAGACACGCTCCGGGCGCTCGACCGCACCTACCCTGACCGTGAGTTCCATTTCATCATGGGAGCCGACAACTGGGCTTTCATTAAACGTTGGAAAGAATCCGAAGTACTCATATCCAGTTATCCGATCCTGATCTATCCCCGTAAAGGGTATGAAATCATTCTGCCGGCAAACTTTCCTGATATTCGTGCAGTAGAGGCGCCATTGATGGAAATCTCATCTACCTTCATCCGACAATCATTAAGAGACGGCAAAGATGTTCGTTTTTTCCTCCCTGAAGCAATACGGAATCATAAGTGCCTTTCAAATATATAATTAAGTAAACTACTACTTACTTTTGACCGATAAGTGAGAAAAGTTTTGTACTTTTGCGCCGTATTATACAAAATAATAGCGTAATGAATCTATTAGAACTGAGTGAACAGGAAATCATAAGACGCAATAGCATGGAGCAATTGCGCCAAATGGGGATAGAACCTTATCCCGCTGCCGAGTACGTAACAAACGCATATTCCAATGAAATAAAGACATCCTTTAAAGACGATGCCGAACCTCGTCCTGTAACTATTGCAGGCCGTATCATGAGCCGCCGTATCATGGGAAAGGCTTCATTTATGGAGTTGCAGGATTCCGAAGGCAGAATACAGGTATATATTTCCCGCGATGATATCTGTCCGGGTGAAGACAAAGAAATATACAACACCGTTTTTAAGAAACTGCTCGATATCGGTGACTTTGTCGGAATCAAAGGATATGTATTCCGCACTCAAATGGGCGAAATTTCCGTTCATGCACAGGAGTTGACGGTATTAGCCAAATCACTCAGACCGCTGCCAGTCGTTAAATACAAAGACGGCGTTGCCTACGACGGATTCAACGATCCCGAACTGCGTTACCGTCAGCGTTATGTCGACCTGGCTGTCAACGAAGGGGTGAAAGATATCTTTGTGAAACGTACAAAGATCTTTAACTCGATGCGTAACTTCTTTAATGAACGCGGTTATCTGGAAGTAGATACCCCGGTACTGCAAAGCATTCCCGGCGGAGCTTCTGCCCGTCCGTTCATTACCCACCATAACGCGCTGGATATTCCTTTATATCTGCGTATTGCAAACGAATTATATCTGAAACGTCTGATCGTAGGCGGTTTCGAAGGTGTTTACGAATTCAGCCGTAACTTCCGTAACGAAGGTATGGACCGTACACACAACCCGGAATTTACCGCGATGGAGATTTATGTATCTTATAAGGACTACAACTGGATGATGAACTTCACCGAACAGATGCTTGAACGTATCTGTATGGATGTTCTCGGAACGACCAAGGTGACCTACAACGGCCAGGAGATCGACTTCAAGGCTCCTTACAAACGTATCTCCATGATCGACGCCATCAAGGAAAATACAGGTATCGACATCAACGGAATGAACGAAGAGCAATTGCGCGACGTTTGCCGCCAATTGGGTGTCGAGCAGGACGAAACAATGGGTAAAGGTAAACTGATCGACGAGATATTCGGTGAAAAGTGCGAAGGCAACTACATACAGCCGACCTTCATCACCGACTATCCGAAAGAAATGTCACCGCTGACCAAGAAACACCGCAGCAACCCGGAACTGACAGAACGTTTCGAACTGATGGTGTGCGGAAAAGAAATCGCCAACGCTTATTCAGAACTGAACGACCCGATCGACCAGCGCGAACGTTTCATGGAACAGCTTCGTCTTTCTGAAAAGGGAGACGACGAAGCCATGTTCATCGACCAGGACTTCCTGCGTGCCTTGGAATACGGTATGCCGCCTACAAGCGGTATGGGTATCGGTATGGATCGCCTGACAATGTACCTGACCGGTCAGACTACCATCCAGGAAGTTTTATTGTTCCCACAGATGCGTCCCGAAAAGACTGTAAAGAAAGATGCAGCCGATAAATACGTGGCATTAGGTATCGACGAAGCCTGGGTTCCTGCCCTGCAGAAAGCCGGCTATCTGACAGTTGACACCCTGAAGGAAGTCAACCCTAACAAGCTGCGCCAGGAGCTTTGCGAAATGAACAAGAAGTATAAGCTGGAACTGCAAAATCCTGCAGCCGAAGAGGTTGAAGCATGGATTGCAAATGCAGCCAAATAATAAGGTAGTACCATGAATTTACCCGGAAAAATTGCAATAATGGGAGGCGGTAGCTGGGCTACTGCCTTAGCCAAGATTGTACTTTCTACACAGGATAGCATTAACTGGTACATGCGCCGTCAGGACCAGGTGGATGATTTTATAAAAACAGGGCATAACCCCAGTTATCTCTCTGCCGTCAAGTTCGATACGGACAAAATTAATTTTTATACAGACATCAACGCCGCAATCGAGGATTCCGACACCTTGATTTTCGCAACACCTTCTCCGTTCCTGAAGCAACATTTGATGAAGGTGACTACTCCTTTGACCGATAAGTTTATCATTTCGGCCATCAAAGGTATTGTTCCGGATGAAAACATGCTGGTCGCAGATTACTTTACGGAATATTATAATGTTCCGCAAGAAAACATTGCAGTGATCGGTGGTCCGTGCCATGCAGAAGAAATTGCTCTCGAACGCCTCTCCTATATCACCCTGGCTTGTTCCAAGATAGAAAATGCACGGGCGGTAGCTCCGGTGTTTCAAAATCCATATCTGAACAACTATTGCTGCAAAGATGTTAGAGGTATAGAATATGCATCCGTCCTCAAAAATGTATATGCTATCGTTGCCGGTATCTGCCACGGTATGAAATACGGGGATAACTTTTTGGCAGTTTTCATCTGTAATGCAATCGAAGAGATGCGGAATTTCCTGAATTCGGTACATAGCCTGGAGCGGGATGTAACTGACTCTGTTTATCTCGGAGACTTGTTGGTGACTGCTTATTCACGTTTCAGCCGTAACCGTACTTTCGGAACTATGATCGGGAAAGGCTACTCTGTCAAGATAGCCCAACTGGAAATGGAGATGATTGCCGAAGGATATTACGGAACCAAGTGTATTCACGAAATAAACGAGAAATATAAGGTGAATATGCCGATCCTGGATGCCTTATACGATATATTATATGAAAAGAAATCGCCGACTACCATTATACGGCAGTTGACAGAAACATTTAAATAGGTATGAAAAACATCAGTCTTAACATCGACAAAGCACTGGGCGCTGTTACAAAGGAACAGGTGTACGCACAGGAAGCCAAGGCAAACGAATGTATTGCCACTTTACATAACGGAAACGGAGCAGGTAACGACTTTCTGGGTTGGTTGCATCTCCCCTCTTCTATCACGGATGCAGAATTGACAGATATCGAGAATACTGCCAATGTGCTTCGCTCTAAATGTGACGTTGTTGTTGCTATCGGTATCGGCGGAAGCTACCTGGGTACAAAAGCGGTGGTTGAAGCCTTGAATAATAGTTTCGACTGGTTACAGTCCGACCGTAAGAACCCGGTTGTTTTATATGCCGGACAGAATATCGGCGAAGATTATCTGTACGAATTGTGCGAAGTGCTGAAAGGCAAACAGTTCGGTCTGATCAATATCTCTAAATCCGGTACAACGACTGAACCGGCCCTGGCATTCCGCATGTTGAAGAAACAGCTGGAAGATGCCGTAGGTAAGGAAGAAGCAAAACATCGTATCGTTGCTATTACAGATGCAAAAAGAGGTGCTCTTCGTACGTTGGCTGATCAGGAAGGTTACAAGACATTTATCATTCCTGACAATGTAGGCGGACGTTTCTCCGTTCTGACTCCGGTTGGTTTGCTACCTATCGCAGTAGCAGGTATCAGTATCCGCGACCTGGTGGCCGGTGCTGTTTCTTTGGAAAAGGCTACGGGTATCGAAGTGCCTTTCGCTGAAAACCTGTCGGCTATCTACGCTGCTACGCGCAACGAATTATATAAGAGCGGTAAGAAGATCGAAATCCTTGCCAACTTCCACCCGAAATTGCATTATATCGGCGAATGGTGGAAACAGCTGTACGGCGAAAGCGAAGGTAAAGACGGAAAAGGTATTTTCCCGGCATCTGTCGACCTGACAACCGACCTGCACTCAATGGGTCAATGGATACAGGAAGGCGAACGCATCATCTTCGAAACAGTTATCTCTGTTGAAGAACCGACCCACAAGGTAATGGTTCCGACTGACGAAGCCAACCTGGACGGTCTGAACTTCCTGGCGGGCAAACGCGTGGACGAAGTAAATAAGATGGCGGAATTGGGTACCCAGTTGGCACACGTGGACGGCGGTGTTCCCAACATCAAGATCACCATGCCGGAAGTAAATGCTTATTACATCGGCCAGTTGTTCTACTTCTTCGAAAAAGCATGCGGTATCAGCGGTTATATGCTGGGCGTTAATCCGTTCGACCAACCGGGTGTTGAAGCTTACAAGAAGAACATGTTCGCACTGTTGAACAAGCCCGGATATGAAAAAGAAAGTGAAGCGATCCGCGCAAAACTATAAATCGGATATTCTACTATTATAAAAGAAAGCGGGTAAACCTGGTTAATACCGGATTCACCCGCTTTTCTATGATTCATAAAAGATGCTTTTCATCAGTTTTTAATCGTTATTACCATACCCGGCTTTACAGGTTGTTCACATCAAAGATAGGAAATAAGTATAAGAATTTTCGTAACTTTGCAAAGACTATTAAGAATATGAACATAATGATACAAGAAGCTATCAACCGTTATCTGCTAAAACATAAGCAGAATAATCTTTCCCCCAAAGCTGTACTTTTCGATATGGATGGTGTACTCTACGACTCAATGCGCTTCCACGCCCGAGCCTGGTACGAAACAGCAATGAACCATCAACTTCAGGCTGTAAAAGAAGATTTCTATATGTTTGAAGGCCGTACAGGAGAAAGTACCATCAATGAGTTATACCAGCGTACATTTCAGCGTGACGCAACAGATAAGGAGAAACAGGAGATATACGACGAGAAAGCAATGCTCTTCAACAAATACAACGACGGTAAAGCAATGACCGGTGCCGGAGAAGTTCTAAAGCAGGCTAAAAGTCATGGATTACAGACACTGGTTGTCACCGGTTCCGGACAACACAGCCTGATCAATAAACTGGAACATACTTATCCTGGTTGTTTTACCCGCGAAAAAATGGTTACAGCTTTCGATGTAAAGTACGGTAAACCTCATCCCGAACCTTACCTGATGGGACTGGAAAAAGCCGGAGTAAAAGCAAATGAAGCATTCGTGGTAGAGAATGCCCCTATGGGTGTTGAAGCAGGAACTGCTGCCGGTATCTTCACTATTGCAGTCAACACCGGTCCCCTCCCCGACAAAGTACTATTGGATGCAGGCGCCGACTTATTATATCCGGATATGACCAGCCTGGCTAACGACTGGAATAATATTATAGCGTATATAAAGGCAATCTGACCCTTTAATCAAAAGGAAAGGCGATGCTTATCGGTTTGCAATCCGACAAGCATCGCCTTTATAACGAATAACCATCTATTCAATACTTTTTTTCACATAATCCGCTTTGTTCAGGAAATCGAAACTTTGCTGGCAACTTTCAACCGGATCGTTGTTTGTATATTCTTCCACTTCAACATACCAGTCTTTTACTCTGTTTGCATACATCTGATCGAAGATCGGTTTGAAGTCGATCTTTCCGCTTGCTCCAATTTCCATGTCATCTTTAATATGGATAGTCTTGAACTGGCGCGGACGTTCTTTCAGGTAAGCAACAGGATCTGCACCACCTTCTTTCACCCAATAAACGTCCATCTGGAAGAATACATGGTTCGGACTTACGTTATCCAACAGAAAATCGTAGATTAACTGATCTCCTATCTTACGGAATTCGAAAGCATGATTATGATAACCGAATGCGATACTGGCGGCAGCAGTCTTATAACCTACCGTATTGAAATAGTCGCAATACATCTTCAGGTCGTCAAGAGTCGTCTGATCGTTTACAGGCATCCAGGGTTGAACCATATATTTAACACCCAACTCGTTGTGAGCGGCAATAGCCTGATCCCACCAACTCATCACCTCTGCTTCTTTTTCTTTAGTGAACTCTTGTCCCAGGTGGGCACTCGTACATTTCATGCCGAGGTCATTACACATTTTCTTGAATTCAGCAGGAGCCATGCCGTAAATCTTACCATTGTCGTAACCCGCTGTTTCCAGATTTGTATATCCCATTTTAGAAGCAGCTTCCAATACTTTCTGAATACCTTCATCTTTTACAAGGTCTCTCAAAGAATACAACTGTAAACCGATATGTTTGGTCGATTCTGAAGTAGCCCCTTTCCCGGCACAAGAAGATAATAACTGAGGCACAGCTATACCTCCTGCAAGCATCATGGAGGCCCGCTTTAAAAAGTCACGTCTGTTTTGCATAGTACTAAATTAATTAAGTTTGATTGAGAATTTGTACAAAAGTAAGACTATATTTGAAGGATTCTAACATTATTTCGTTAAAATCAGCAAAAAGAAAAGGGTAGCTCACAAACTACCCTTACTTTACTTACGCAACATCCGCTGCATCTTCATATATCGATATTGTTTTATTATCAGCTTACGGCTACGTAATATCTGATACCTGTAAATCACGCAAGCCGTAATGAAATAGACTCCAGCCAGTATCCACAGGGTTCGAAACTCATGAGCCACTTCGCTCAATGTCGCTCCCGATGTATTGATCCGGATAAATCCTTGTATACCCGGTGTAGAGGGGAACAGATAACCGACCGCTTTCCAGAACGGCGGTATCGCCTCTTTCGGCCAGGAGACACCGGAGATAAACAACAGGATCACCGAAGTAAAGACAAACACGAGCATGGGAGATTCGCGACTCGTCATAAACCCGGACAAAGTCATCGACAAGAATATACAAGCGAACAGATAGGGCAATACAAACAACATCACTGTCCACGGTTCCCCGACCTGGGGTAGCGAGAACAACTTCGGTACGACTGCCAACGCCCATATACAAACGACAACGTACAGCAATATATAGGTAAACGACTTACCCAATACGATACGCAATGTTCCGTTAAAATGACGACTGATCGGAACAAGACTATGGAATCGGTTCTTCTCGCGGGCTGTCCCGCCCAGCATGCCGATACCCAGGATCAGTGTCTGCTGGATGACCAATATCAGAATGGCCGGTACCAGAAAACTGGCAAAACCATTCTGTGAGTTAAAGATGGCAACCGATTCGTAAGGAATTGGATTAACCGTTATTTTCTCCTGCTCTTCTGTCGAGGAAGGATGGTTTTGCGCACGTATCTCCTTTCCGATTTCAAGCGAAACTTCTGTTGTAGCCAGCAGGAACGCCTTATAAAATAACAATGCGCTCATATCGCAATACAATGAAACAGTAGCCTGCTTTCCTCTATGGATGTCTTTACTGAACTCACTGGGGAAATATAGAATACCATAGGCTTTCTTTTCATCCATCATTCGCTTTGCCTCTTCCATATCCGTACAGACCGCAATCACCTTTACATCCGCAGTTGCATCGACCTTCCGGATATATTCACGGCTCAGATAGGTATCAGACTGGTCGACTACCACCATTTTAGCTTCGTGCACTACCTCGTTATTATATATGAAAGCATATAGAAGAGGATAGATAAACGGAACCAGGAAGAAGAAGATCATAACGCCCGAATCTTTGAATACATTCTTCAGTTCGTCTTTCCAGATAAAAAAGGTATCTTGTATTCCCTCCCTTATTATATATCGTAAACGATGTTCTCTTTTCATTACTTTCTGATTTACGGAATATATTTAAAATACAACAGAGCCTTCTTCAGATTCCTTCCGATCAGGAAAGGTAAGATCAGGAAACCTGCCAGCCAGACATATTCAGTCCATGTATAGAATAAATCCCTTCCGTTCAACGCCTGGTCGACATAAATCAGGAAATAGTGACGAAGCGGAAATAGATTACTCAGCGCCTGCAAAGTCGGATCCATCCCCAGAACAGGAAAAGAAAAACCGACAATAGAAAACGCAATCATACCGAATAAACTGGCAAAACTCAACCCCAGACGCAAAGTAGGCAAAACTCCGATCATAAACACACCGACAGCCTGTGAAGCCAATACCAGCAGAATCATAGCCGATATCATAGGCATCCAACCGCTGTTTAGCGGGAAAGAGTTGAAACCATACAAAGCAGCACAACACATCATGGCCACCACGATAAATATCACCGTCTGCGGCAGCAACTTACCTAGCAAACTTACAGTCAAAGAGTTCCCTCCGGTCTGTAACCATTGCCGTGAAGTTGAATGCTTGATCTCCGTCCCAATACTGAACACGGTAACCAGAAAGATCATTAACTGCAATACACCGGGCAAAACCGTATTATTCAGATAAACCGAATAGTTCAGCCAGGGATTACCGATAACATGCGAATCGATCACGATCGGCTGCAACTGTGCCATGATCTGGTCGGTGGTAAACCCTTTAGCCAGTCCGGTCTGCAATCCGACCGATGCGCCTGCCAGTACGGACATTGTCTTCATATCCCTGAAAAGCAAGGATGCGGCAATCAGATAAGTTGCATTCGTATAGAATGAAAGCGTAGGTTGCTTACCCGTTGTTGCCTCAACAGAAAAGTTTTTGGGTATATAGAAAATCCCATATACATTTCCCTTTTGCATTTCCCGGCGTGCCTCGTCAAAAGAAGCGGTCTTATAGACAACTTCCGTCTGTGCAAAAGCATCGAGCTGGCGGATCAGATTGCGGGAAGTGGCAGAGCCGTCCATATCGACCACTGCAATGGGCAGGTTGGTCGGCAGTCCGTCTTTCATCAACGACAGGAAGAAGATGACACAGAGAGCCGGAGCGATCAACATGCAGAAGAAATAGATCGGTTTCGATGTCAACCGCTGTACCTCCCGCTTCGCAACCTTCCAGATACTATGTAAACCCTGCTTCAATGTCATAATATTTCGTTTCCTTTTTTCTTCATTACAACGGACATTCCAGGACGCAGGTCAGCAATCTTTTCCTGCGGGCGGGCACGTACTTCGAACGTCTTCGAATCAAACTGACCGGTTGTTTTAGTCGCTTTCCAGGCAGCATACGATCCCATATCCTTCAAATAATAGACTTTCAATTTAACCGGCTTATTGTCGAGTGCCGGAATAAAGGCATTCAATTCGGAACCTATCTTGATATCTTTCAGTAAATCTTCGCGAACACTGAAAGTAACCCACATATCATTCAAATCAGTGATATTCATAATCGGTGCTCCGGTCCCTACCAGCTCTCCTACCTGCGGAAAGCGTTCAGAAACTTCTCCATCGATCGGTGAGACCAAAGCCGACTCTTTTAAGTACGATTCAACTTCGGCAACTGCACCACCTGCCTGTTGCACCAATGCAGCTGCAGCCGCTTTATCTTCCGAGCGGGCACCATCCATCGCCATATCGTACTGTGACTTCGCAGCTTTCTCGGTAGCAACCATTGCTTTATAATTGGCTTCCGCCTCATCTCTTTTCTGGGCAGACATTACCCCTTTTTCATATAAGTTCTGAACACGGGTATACGATTTTTTTGCTATCTCGAGGCCGGCCTGTGCCTTCTGCCACATTTCATAAGCTCCGGCTATTTCCTGTACACGAGCTCCTTTAATCGCCTTGGCACTTTGTGCTTCAGCAGCCTTCCGGGCAGCTTCCGCCTGTTGCAACTTAGCTAAAACTTCCGGAGTATTCAGATAGACCAGTGTATCGCCGGCTTTTACCCGATCACCTTCATCGAAACGATAAGATTCTACACGTCCGGGTACTTTCCCTGAAATTCTAACCTGATTTGCTTCGGCTTGTCCCATAATAATATCATCGGGAGGAGTCAGCAAAAAGAAACCGGTCAGTGCGACTAATCCGATCACGACCAATACCGTGATAAATGCCAACATCATGTTGCTGATCGAAAACTTTTTATTCTCGTTCATCTCTGTATATTTTTATTGTTATTACTTCTGTTCATTGACAGACAGCTTACCCATCGCCTTAGTCAGGTAAACTTCCGTCAGTTTCATTTCTATCTGAGCATCTATCAGGCTGGAACGCGCGGATACCCAGGCTGTTTGTGCTTCCATCAGGTTCAATGCGGGAATTACGCCTTCTTCAAAGCCCAGGTTGGCATGACGAAGATTTTCTTCTGCATTTTCCATATTACGGGATGAGGCTATGTATTTCTTGTTCGCTTCATTCACCTTATACACAGATTGGTTCACTTGTAACTCCACTTTCTCACGTGCTTCCATCAACTGAAGTTTTTGAATACGTGTTTCCGCACGGGCAGCATTCCTCTTATGAGTACCTTCCCACCAGCCGGACAACGGGACTTTGACCATCACTCCGACATTGAACATTCCGGCAAACTCGTTTTTAAAACCATTGAACGCATTAGGATTAGTCACCAGGTAATTGGCAGACAGGGCTACATTAGGCAACATATCAGCCAACACGATGCGTTCTTTTTTCTGATAGATTCTGGCAGCCAGTTCCAGGCTTCGCAATTCATCACGATTGGCGAACGCTTCATTGACATTGGCTGAAACCTCATTCGATTTTACGGGAAAATCCTCAATATTCTCATCGGCCAAAGCCATCGGATCATCCAGGGGAAGTCCGCATATCTGGGCAAGAAGCATACGCGAAAGGGCCAACCCGTTATCGACTTTAGTCTGCGCCATTTCCGCTTCATTCAGTTTCACCTTAACCGACAGACCATCGGCTTGTGTAGCTACACCTTCCGAAATCATAGCCGTCACATCACTATCCATCTTCCGTAATAGATTGACATAAGCATCAGCCAGCTTTTTCTTGTTGACAAGCGAAATGACCTGCCAGTAAGTCTCGTCGGTCTTATAAATGACTTCCTGCAACTGCAGATCATTCATAGACTCTGCCAGCTCACGGGCATATTTGGTAATTTGATTGTAAGAGACGATCTTCCCTCCCATAAAAACCGGCTGAACCAATGAAACACCGCCTACCCAGATGTTCTGAACATCCAAATGCTGCATCTCATCGACACCTCCCAATAATTGTCCGAACACAGGCAGTTGAGCGATCGGTCCCAAAGCCGAACCGAGCTTAGCACTCAAAGCATCCATATCCAACAAATTGATATCTTTCTGATTCCACATATATCCTCCCATGGCTGAAAGTTGTGGAAAGTATTTGGTAAAGGCAGCCTTCCGCTCTTCGTCGGCGGCTTTCACTTTTTGCCCGGAGATCTGTAACTCCTTATTATTCTGGATAGCCAGATTCCGACATTCTTCCAATGTCAGTGTCTGTTGGGCATTTGCATAACCAGACCAGACCAATAACCCTACTAATACGATAATCCGTTTCATCTTTTTATTGTTTTTTCATCCGGAGATTTTATATTATAAAACAATTTATCACCCTTATTCCTAAATAAAAAACAACAGGTTATCACCGATTGTTTACACCTAAACAGATATACATTCATCGTTCTCAGACAAATGTACGATTTATCGATGCAAAAGTACTGGTTTACTTTAAATATAAAATTGAATTAATTCAATTAAAGATGCGCTTTTTCAGCTTACAATACCATGCATTGCTGATTCCCATATATTGAGCAATATATTTATCGGGAACACGCTGCATGATCCACATGTAGTGATTATAAAGATATTTGATAAATTCTTCGGCGGTACACGACTGCCGGATAGCAAACATAGAATAAAGTTTTGATATGATAGTAAGCATCGCATTCTGATAATAGGATGCAAATAACGGATAACGCAAAGATAGTTCTTCTATATGTACGCGCGAAAAACGGAGCAGTTCGCCCGACTCCAACGCTTTGATTTCGAACTCGGATGGCGCCTGTGTAAAATACCCGATGGCAGACAGAAAAGGATATAAATAATCAGAGGAGAAACCGGTTACACATTCATCCCCCTTTTCACTTACATATAAATTAATGAATAAGCCTTTATTGATAAAATAGGCATCCTGGCATAGTTCACCTGTACGGAGCAGATAATCTCCCTTATCGACAGATACCACCTGTGAGATATTCTTCAATTCATTTACAAAAACTTCATCGCGTGCCAGGGATTCCGGGAGATCCGCTAAAAGTTTTGCAAAGTGGTTATCTGTCTCCATTATTAATCTTCCAGAACGAAGTTTCTCTTTCCGATCATATTTCCATCGATAAAAATATCTACGCGATAGGATCCCGGAGAAAGGAATTCTTCGATATCCCAATACATCGTAACAGGATATTCTTCTCCATCGTACTCGATCAGTTTCTTCATAGAATAATTAATATCTTTTCCTTCGAAGGGGAAAACATCTGCACGGCTCTTTACAAGCACATCGTCGTCAGGCTTCAGGATACGTACATATACAGTTTTTTCTCCTACTGGAGCAGTTATATTTTTTGCAATACGGAAATCGACTACGAAGCGTTCCATCTTTTTGATTTTCTTAGCCAACTTTCCACGGGAATTGACCGGTGTAACAGTGATTCCTGTTGCATCCAGACGGCTGGCCAGGGTAACACGTTCCGACAGTTTCTCTTTTTCTTTCTTCAATGTGGCAGCCTGGGAAGTAGCACGCTGGTATTTCTGTACCACCTCTTTCTTTTCTACTTTCAGCTGTTCGTTTTCCTTATTTAGTGAATCGATCTGAGCCACATAATTACGCATGATCTTACGCAGGGTCTCGAGTTCTTTCTTCAAACGGGCTATTTCTTTGGTATTGGTAGCTTTTACGGTACGCAACTCTTCCATCAACCGCTGCACCTTGGACTGCTCGGTCGACAAAAGGTTCATCAGCGAATCATTTCCGACCTTAAACTGATAGCCTTCATATTGCATCGACAATTCATTAAATTCATCTTCAAGCGATTCCTTATCCAGATCATAAGCCTGAACCAGGTCGGTCATCTGTTGTTTCTGCTGATAAATATAATATCCGGCACCACCGATAATCAGTAATAACACGATGATCGCCATGATTAATAATGAGAGCTTATTTATTTCCTTTGTTTCTTTCTTTTCTGTATCCATACGGTTCCTGATAAAATGAACGTACAAAGGTAATGTTTAATCGGATGTATTAAAACACATCCGCCCCATTTATACACTTTTTAAGAAAGAGGGATATCATTCAACATTTGCATGGTCAGATATGGGTGGCACGTTACAATATTTTAGAAATAAAATTACTACCTTTGCCCCACTCAATTAAATAATAACACTGCATGCACGAGAAACTTATTATTCTTGATTTCGGCTCGCAAACAACTCAATTGATTGGCCGCAGGGTCAGAGAGTTAAACATGTATTGCGAGATTATTCCCTACAACAAATTTCCGCATGATGCAACCGACGTAAAAGGAGTGATCCTTTCAGGTAGCCCCTATTCCGTTTATGACGCTGACGCTTTCAAAGCAGACCTGAGCGAGATTCGCGGAAAGTACCCGGTACTCGGTATTTGTTACGGAGCACAATATCTTGCTTATACATCCGGTGGAAACGTCGAATCTGCCAATTCGCGGGAATATGGACGTGCCAACCTGTCGTATGTAAACAATAATGATCCGTTATTGAAGGGAATCGACACAGGTTCTCAAATTTGGATGTCGCATGGCGATACAATAACCCTGCTTCCTGACAACTTCAAAGTAATCGCCAGCACAGATGATGTAAAGGCGGCTGCATATCATGTTGAAGGCGAGCAAACCTGGGGTGTACAGTTCCACCCGGAAGTATTCCATTCAACCGACGGAACAAAATTACTGGACAACTTCCTGAATATTTGCGGATGTGCCAAAGACTGGACGCCCGCTTCATTCATCGAATCGACAGTTGCCGAATTGAAAGAACAGCTAGGAGACGATAAAGTGATCCTGGCACTCTCGGGCGGTGTCGACTCATCCGTAACAGCCGTTCTCCTGAACAAAGCGATCGGTAAAAACCTTACCTGTATCTTTGTGGATCACGGATTGCTCCGTAAGAATGAGTTCGAGAACGTAATGAAAGATTACGAACACCTGGGATTGAATGTGATCGGGGTGAACGCAAAAGATAAATTTTATAGTGAACTGGCTGGAGTTTCCGATCCGGAACAGAAGCGCAAGATCATCGGTAAAGGTTTTATCGACGTATTCGACCAGGAAGCTCACAAGCTGAAAGATATCAAATGGTTGGGACAGGGTACAATCTATCCTGACGTAATCGAGTCGTTGTCTATCACCGGTACGGTTATTAAAAGTCATCATAACGTAGGCGGTCTTCCCGACACGATGAAGCTGAAACTGGTCGAACCGCTTCGCCTTCTTTTCAAAGACGAGGTTCGCCGTGTTGGCATGGAGATGGGTATGCAACCACACCTGATCAAACGTCATCCGTTCCCTGGCCCGGGTCTGGGTATCCGTATCCTGGGTGATATCACGCCGGAGAAAGTTCGTATCCTGCAGGATGCCGACGAAATCTATATGTCGTTGATGCGTGAATGGGGATTATACGATAAGATCTGGCAGGCCGGAGTGATCCTGCTTCCGATTCAGTCTGTCGGAGTAATGGGCGACGAACGTACCTATGAAAATACGGTTGCCTTACGTGCCGTAACATCTACCGACGCCATGACCGCCGATTGGGCGCAATTGCCTTACGAATTCCTCGCTAAAGTGTCCAACGAGATCATCAATAAGGTTAAAGGCGTGAACCGTGTCGTCTACGATATCAGTTCCAAACCGCCTGCAACGATCGAGTGGGAATAAGCATACAAGAAGGATAATCTAATTAACTTAATAATTTTAGGAGGAATACGATGAAACAAGATATGATCGTTATTTTAGACCTGGGAAGTCATGAAAATACGGTATTAGCCAGAGCTATCCGTGCATTGGGCGTTTACAGTGAAATTTATCCGCACGATATCACGGTAGAGGAGCTGAAGGCATTACCGAATGTAAAAGGTATAATTATCAACGGTGGCCCGAACAATGTGATCGACGGCGTTGCTATCGATGTAAATCCGGGTATTTATTCTTTAGGTATCCCCGTAATGGCTGCCGGCCATGACAAAGCATTATGTGAAGTCAAACTCAGTCAATTTACAGACGATATAGAAGCCATCAAGGTTGCCGTAAAGTCTTTCGTTTTCGATACCTGCAAAGCGGAAGCTAACTGGAATATGACAAACTTTGTCAACGACCAGATCGAGCTTGTCAAACGTCAGGTGGGCGATAGAAAAGTGTTATTGGCTTTATCGGGAGGCGTAGACAGTTCTGTAGTTGCTGCATTACTACTGAAAGCTATCGGCGACAAACTGGTTTGCGTACATGTAAACCATGGCCTGATGCGTAAAGGCGAATCGGAAGATGTAGTTGAAGTATTCAAAAATCAACTTCAGGCCAATCTGGTTTATGTCGATGTAACCGATCGTTTCCTGGGTAAACTGGCTAACGTTGCCGATCCGGAAGAAAAACGAAAGATTATCGGTGGCGAATTCATTCGTGTATTCGAAGAGGAAGCCCGCAAACTGGACGGTATCGACTTCCTGGCACAGGGTACGATCTATCCGGACATCGTGGAAAGCGGTACAAAGACTGCCAAAATGGTAAAATCTCACCATAACGTAGGTGGTCTGCCCGATGACCTGAAATTCGAACTGGTTGAGCCTCTGCGTCAGTTATTCAAAGACGAGGTTCGTGCATGCGGCCTGGAATTAGGATTGCCTTACGAAATGGTTTACCGCCAGCCGTTCCCCGGTCCCGGACTGGGAGTACGTTGTCTGGGTGCTATCACCCGTGACAGACTGGAAGCTGTTCGTGAAGCAGATGCTATCCTGCGCGAAGAATTCCAGCTTGCCGGATTAGACAAAAAGGTATGGCAGTATTTCACTGTTGTTCCCGATTTCAAATCGGTAGGTGTACGTGATAACGCCCGCTCTTTCGACTGGCCTGTTATTATCCGTGCCGTCAACACCGTAGACGCCATGACTGCTACCATCGAACCGGTAGACTGGCCTATCCTGATGAAGATCACCGACCGTATCCTGAAAGAGGTGAAGAACGTAAACCGCGTTTGCTACGACATATCGCCGAAACCGAATGCGACGATCGAGTGGGAATAACAGATATATCTGTCCTAAAATATAAACCACGGTATCGATTTCTTCTGATACCGTGGTTTTCTTTTTATAAGTTATCTAATTTCTTACTTATCGGAGACTATCTTTATCTAATCTATTTCCTTTATTACCTGACAAGGATTTCCCACCGCCAACACATTTGCCGGAATATCCTTCGTCACTACGCTTCCGGCACCAATCACAGCATTATCTCCAATCGTTACTCCCGGCAAGATGTTTACACCGGCACCGATCCATACATTATGGCCGATAGTTATGGGGCGGGCATACTCCAGGCCTTTGTTACGCTGCGGAGCATCCAACGGATGACCGGCAGTATAGATACCAACATTCGGGGCGATAAAAGCATTATCACCGATAGCCACCTTAGCACCATCCAGGATAACCAGATTCACGTTGGCATAGAAATTCTCCCCCACTTCTATATTATATCCGTAATCGCAGGCAAAAGGCGGCTCTATGATCAAACTCTCTCCTGTTTTACCTAAAAGACGCTTCAATACCTGCATCCTTTCTTCCTGTTGAGAAGGGCGCAGACGGTTGTAATCGTACAACTGTTCCTTTGCTTTCTCGCGGTCAGCCAACAGTTCCTGATCATAATTGGCATCATACAACAATCCCTGACGGCATTTTTCTTTTTCTGTCATCATCTTATTATCAATGGTTATCCTTATATTATACCCGTATTTACTGATTCAGCACATGAATCGTATGACAAGCCACCAGCGCAGCTGTTTCCGTACGAAGCCGGCTTTCTCCTAATGAGATCGGTTCAAATCCCTGCTGCAAAGCCAGTTCTATTTCTTCAGGACTGAAATCACCTTCGGGGCCGATCAGAATCAGAGCATTCTCGCCCGGATGATAGGTCTGTTTCAACAATCTCTTTTCACCATCCTCACAATGGGCGATAAACTTCCGGCCATCAAATGGTTGGCTGACGAATGATTTGAAATCGGTCATTCCTATCAGTCGGGGCAATGTAGCCTTCTGCGATTGCTTCATGGCGCTGACCAGTATCTTTTCCAGACGAGCCGGTTTTATCTCCCGACGTTCTGAAAAACGACAGTTCAGGCAGGTGATCGTATCGATACCGATCTCAGTAGCTTTCTCCGCAAACCATTCCATACGGTCCATATTCTTTGTCGGTGCTACGGCAACATGAAGCTGAAAATTCCATAAAGCCGGCTGTTTCCAACTTTCCAGAATAGAAACCTCGCAATGTTTATGATGGGCACGGCTAATAGCCGCCTTATAAAAAGAACCTTTGCCATCGGTAAGCAAAATCTCATCGCCTTCAGTCAGACGAAGTACACGGATGCAGTGACCTGCTTCCTCTTCCGGCAATTCCGGATTTACTGTAATATCCGGCGTATAAAATATCTGCACAACTATTTAGTTTTCTGTTTTCAATATTCAATTACCCTAAGATCATCCCTATGATCGTTGCTGACAACACAGAAACCAAAGCTCCTGCTATCATGGCCGGAAACCCGAAGCGAGTAATCATCTCCTTTTTATCCGGTGCCAGCACTCCCATTCCACCCAACAAAATCCCGATAGACGAGATATTGGCAAAGCCACATAATATATAGGTAGACATCAATATGGATTTCTGGTACATAAACATCCCGGTATCTTTCCATTCCTGCAACTGAAAATAAGCCACAAACTCATTCAGGATCGTTTTTTGCCCCAGCAACGAGCCCACTAGCATTATGTCGGAAGAGGGAATACCTATCAGCCACATGAACGGAGCCAGAATCACCCCCAGTATAAACTGGAATGTCAGTCCCTGCGCTTTTCCATCCGTTATCGAAACGATCCAGTCGTTCAAACCGGTATATCGTCCGATCAGACCTTCCAATATATAATTGGCCAAAGCTACCAATGCGATAAAAACCAATAACATGGCCGCAATATTCACCATCAGCCGGATACCAGTCGAAGTTCCGGCTGCCAGTGCATCCAATGCAGTCGGATGGGCACTTTTCTTTTCCAGGCCGACGGCATGGTCGACAGCCACCTCTGTTTGCGGGCAAAGCATCTTTGACAAGACGATCGATCCGGGAGCCGCCATCAAAGAAGCTGAGATCAGGTGCTTGGCAAATAAAACCCTCGACACCGGATCTCCACCGGACAACATGCCGATATAAGTGGCCATCACAGTACCGGCAATCGTACCCATTCCGGACACCATCACCAGAAAGATCTCAGAACGGTTCATAGCCGGCAGATAATTCTTGATCAGCACCGGCGACTCTGTCATTCCCATAAATATATTACCGGAAGTAACCAGTCCTTCCGCCCCTGAAATATTCATAAACTTCCGCAGTAGCCAGGAAAAAGCCCCTACTACACGCTGAATAATTCCCCAGTGATAAAAAAGGGAAACTAAAGCCGAGAAGAAAATAACCACCGGCAAAGAGTGGATCAAGAATATAAAACCTTTACTTTTCGCGGCATACGGGCCAAGTAGAAAGCCAACTCCGGCCTGGGTAAAATCCATCAGTTTAATGAAAGCCCTACCCATTAATTCGAGCGCCGTTCCGATAAACGGAATATACAGAACAGCCAAAGCAAAGACCAATTGCATAAAAAGTCCGCCGCCGATCAGTTTCCAGTCGATCCGTTTACGATCGTAACTCAGGGCGTATGCGACGGCCAGAACCGTTACAATACCCAGTATTCCTCGTAATAGCGATTCAAGGCTTATTCCACTCTGTTGTTCTATCATTCTGCTTCGTCCTCCTCTTCCCGCCGACGAATTTCGTCTTTATACATCTTTGCGTATTCGTAATTCTCATCGGAGACGGCTTCGTCCAACCGTTCGGTCAATTCGTCCTCATCCAGCAAAGAGAGCCATTTCTTCAGTTCTTCTGCGTCTTCGATATCTTCGGGTTCTTTATCCAACAGAGCATATTCGTCATCATCCTTGTCGGTCATAGAGGAAGCTTCTTCCAGTACGACTCCACATTCGACAACAATCTGATCGGTAGTATAAATATCACATTTCACACGCAAAGCGATAGCTATCGCATCCGAAGTGCGGGAATCCAGGCGCACCTGCGTAATGCCATCGTCAAATAACAACTCGGAATAGAATACCCCATCTTCAAACTTATAGATAAAAACTTCACGCAACTGAATGCCGAAAGCTTGTGCGAAAGTGACAAACAAATCGTGAGTAAGAGGTCTGGGAGGTGTAATATGTTCCAACGCGATAGCGATAGATTGCGCCTCCGATGTCCCTACAATAATAGGTATACGACGGGCTCCCTCTTCTTCAGCCAGTATCAGTGCATACGCACCCGACTGGATCTGACTATTAGTCAAGCCCTGAACCCGTAATTTTATTTTTGTATCCACACCATATAAATTTATAGTAACTATACAAAAGTAATATTATTTCGGAATTAAAAGAGAGAAAGGTTGAAAATGATTAAGTAAGGTATATAAAAAAGAAAAGGTTGTCATCACGACAACCAATCTTCATTGCTAACCTTAAATCTAATACCATGAAAAACACAGTGCAAATATAAGCGATTTATGTTATTCAGCATAGTTTTGCAGCACAAAATAGCTACTATTTAGCAATATTTCAGTAAAACACCCAGCTTAGAAAGGTGTATTAACAATTAATTCTTATCCTTCATATATTCATCCGCCTTCTCCTTCATCCGTTCGACGCGCTTAGCTGTTTCCGGATGACTTGAAAACATCTGGCGGAATTTGGATGATTTCGGTGCTTCCCCGCTTAAACTCATCAGTTTATTCAGTGAGTTATGCATACTGTACGGATCGAGACCATTGGCTACACTGAATTCAAAGCCATAATCGTCTGCTTCATTTTCCTGTTTTTGCGAATATTGCGCACCCGCCAATGCTGTTGCCAGGTCACCTAACTGGGAATCAGACAATTTTGCTACAACATCGCTTGTCGCTCCCGCAGCATTCTTTGCTGCCGAAGTCAGATAGGCGTTTTTCATGGCATCTTTCGAATCGGAATGGAGCACATGACCGATTTCATGGCCGATAACCGCCATTACTTCATTGTCATCCATTACTTTCATCAATCCGCCACAGACACGGACACTGCCGTCGCCGCAGGCAAAAGCATTTACGTCGATAACATTGTATACCTTGAAGTTCAGATCTAATCCGTTGACTTTGATATCTTTTGTCAAACGCTCCAGACGCTGTCCCATTTCCGTATCGGGACCGGCCACTTCATTATGGGTATCCATCCACTCGATATACTCCCGGCTCATGGCGGCTATATCGGCATCACTAAGGGTGACGGCTTTAGCTACATCGGTTGCGGCATTTACTACTT
>NZ_CAJJWO010000039.1 GCF_905196875.1 uncultured Parabacteroides sp.
CCAACGACCCCGAGATTACAAATCACGTGCTCTGGCCAACTGAGCTAAAGAGGCAGGTGGGTAAGCTTACTACATCGCGCCGCTACAACCAAGTACCCTTGCTGCGGTCAAGCCCTGGGGGATTCCGAGGGAGCATGCCGTGTAGGACTTACCCGGGTGCAAAAGTAGATATTATTTTTTACAATGCAAGCGTTTTCGTTTGCATGGAGTGATATTTGTTTCTAAATGGCTGGAAACCTTTTATTTTCGATGTGGTTAAAAAATGTTTACATGTTTCTCCGGGGCTTATGTTGTCTTGCAAGCGGCTCTTCCCTAAGGTGTGATTCGGTATTTCCTTATGAGGAAGAAATTGTTTCTTTAGCATAAGCGGGTTGTTTCACTATGATGAAACACTTGTTTCTTCCTAATGAAACAGTTTTAAGTATATGACTCCATTTGCTCGCAAAAAGACGTTAGCCGGTTATATTTTTTGATAGATTATGATCTACTCTGGCATATGTATAAATATTCTTGTAACTTTGCGTCCTAATTCAAAAATCAAAAATAGTAAGAACAATGGGTGGTTTTTTCGGCACTATTTCTAACTCGGCTTGTGCTACCGATTTATTCTATGGCACAGATTACAACTCTCACTTAGGAACCCGCAGAGGCGGTATGGCAACTCTCCATAATGGCGTATTTAAGCGTTCTATCCATAATCTCGAAAATTCTTATTTCCGTACACGTTTTGAAAGTGAACTGGACAAGTTTCAGGGAAACTCCGGTATCGGTATCATCAGTGACACGGATCCTCAACCTATCTTTATTAATTCTCACCTTGGTAAATATGCCGTAGTAACGGTTGCCAAAGTGAATAATATGGATGAGTTGGAGAAAGAACTACTGGATAAAGGTTGTCATTTCTCCGAATTAAGTTCCGGACAGACCAATCAAACAGAATTGATCTCATTACTTATATCTGAAGGAAGAACTTTCGTGGAAGGAATAGAACTGGTATTCGAAAAGGTAAAAGGCTCTTGTTCGATGCTGATCCTTACCGAAGACGGTATTATTGCAGCCCGCGATAAATGGGGACGTACACCGATTCTGGTCGGGAAGAAGGAGGGAGCTTATGCAGCCACCAGCGAACCTTGTAGTTTCCCGAATCTGGGATATGAAATAGAATATAATGTAGGACCGGGTGAAATCGTACATCTTACAGCTGATAAGATGACACAACTGCGTAAACCGAATAAAAAGATGCAGGTTTGTTCTTTCCTGTGGGTTTACTATGGATATCCGGTATCTGAATATGAAGGGGTAAATGTAGACGCTTCACGTTATGCCAGCGGTGTTTCGATGGCAAAGAAGGATGAAGTGGAAGCCGATTTCGTATCCGGTATTCCTGATTCGGGTATCGGTATGGCTTTGGGGTATGCTGAAGGAAAAGGAATCCCTTACCGCCGCGCCATTGTGAAATATACACCGACATGGCCTCGTAGCTTTACTCCGGCTAACCAGGCTGTTCGTGATCTGGTTGCTAAAATGAAACTGATCCCAAATCGTGAACTGTTGCGTGGAAAGCGGGTTATCTTCTGTGACGACTCGATTGTACGTGGAACACAGCTTCGCGATAATGTAAATATATTGTACGGATATGGAGCAAAAGAGGTACACATGCGTATCGGATGTCCTCCTATCCTGCATTCATGCCCGTTTGTCGGATTCTCTGCTTCCAAATCTCATCTCGAACTTATTGCCCGCCGGATTGTTAAAGAAATAGAGGGTGATGATGCAAAGGATCTGGATAAGTATGCGGCAACTGGTACTGAACAATATAATAACCTTGTTGAGCGTATCCGTGAACAGTTAAATATCACCACGCTCAAATTTAACACCGTAGAAGATTTAATTCAATCGATCGGCTTGCCTAAGGAATGTGTTTGTACGCATTGCTATGACGGGTCAAGCTGTTTCTAAAAAAACACAGCCTTATGAATCTGACAGAACGATTTTTGAAGTACGTTACGTTCGACACACAGTCGGACGAAGAGACGGGCACAACGCCCAGTACTCCCGGACAGCGGGTGCTTGCCCTTGAATTGGTAAAGGAACTGGAAGCAATTGGCCTGGAAGATATTACACTGGATGATAATTGCTATCTGATGGCTACTCTTCCTGCTAATACAACAAAGAAAGTACCGACTATCGGTTTTATTGCGCATCTGGATACCAGTCCGGATATGTCCGGAAAGGATGTAACACCGCGTATCGTAACTTATAAAGGTGGCGATATCGTGTTGTGCGCAGAAGAGAATGTTGTACTTTCCCCCCAGATGTTCCCTGAACTGAACGACTATAAAGGTCAGGATATTATCGTGACTAACGGTAAGACCTTGCTGGGTGCCGACGATAAAGGTGGCGTAGCGGCTATCGTTTCGGCAGTTCAGTATCTGAAAGACCATCCGGAAATCGAACATGGAAAGATTCGTATCGGTTTTACTCCTGATGAAGAAATCGGACAAGGTGCCGATCATTTCGACGTGGAGAAGTTCGGTTGCGAATGGGCTTATACCATCGACGGCGGACAGATCGGCGAACTGGAATACGAAAACTTCAATGCGGCCGGGGCAAAGGTGACTTTCAAGGGACTGAACGTGCATCCGGGTTATGCAAAGAATAAGATGCTGAATGCTTCGCTACTGGCTATCGAGTTTGCTTCCTGGCTGCCTGCATCGCAGCGTCCGGAACATACAGCCGGTTATGAAGGCTTCTACCATCTGACCAATATGTCCGGCACGGTTGAAGAGGCTTCGTTGTCTTATATAATTCGCGACCATGTCCGCACGCTGTTCGAAGAAAAGAAAGAACAGTTGCGCCTGCTGGTAAAACGTATGAATGAAATTCATCCGGGCAGCACGACCCTCGAACTACGCGATCAATATTATAATATGCGTGAGGTGGTAGAACCGAAGAAATATATTGTAGACCTGGCGTTCGAAGCGATGGAAGCTGTCGGTGTTAAGCCCCTGGTTAAGCCGATTCGTGGCGGTACGGACGGAGCCCGTTTGTCGTTCATGGGATTGCCTTGCCCGAATATCTTTGCGGGAGGGCTGAACTTCCATGGACGTTATGAGTTCCTTCCGGTGGGCTCACTGGAAAAAAGTATGCAAACCATAATAAAAATAACCGAGCTGTTAGCTCAAAAATCTTAAACGAATAATAACATGAAAACAACTCCGTTTACCGATGTGCATATCGCATTGGGAGCAAAAATGCACGAATTTGCCGGCTATAACATGCCAATCGAATATACCGGCATCATTGACGAACACATGACCGTTGTTGACGGTGTAGGTGTGTTCGATGTATCTCACATGGGTGAGTTCTGGGTGAAAGGCCCGAACGCACTGGCTTTTATCCAGAGTATCACATCTAATGATGCCTCTGTTTTACCTTTGGGTAAGGCACAATACACTTGCTTCCCGAATGATAAGGGCGGTATTGTGGACGACCTGCTGGTTTATCATTACGAACCGGAAAAGTATCTGCTGGTTGTAAATGCCGGAAATATTGCGAAAGACTGGGATTGGTGCGTAAGCCATAACACAGTGGGAGCAGAGCTTGAAAACTCTTCCGACCGTACAGCTCAGCTGGCTATCCAGGGACCGAAAGCGACTGAAGTGTTGCAACGTCTTACTCCGGTCGATCTGTCTTCTATTCCTTATTATTCATTTGTAACAGGTGAATTTGCCGGATGCAAGAATGTAATTATCTCTAACACAGGTTATACCGGTGCAGGAGGTTTCGAACTCTATTTCTATCTGGATGACGCTATGACGATCTGGAATGCCATCTTTGAAGCAGGTAAGCCGGAAGGTATCAAGCCTGTTGGTTTGGGGGCACGCGATACGCTTCGTCTGGAAATGGGCTTCTGCCTGTATGGTAACGATCTGGATGATACGACTTCTCCGATTGAAGCCGGTTTGGGTTGGATCACTAAGTTCGCTGAAGGAAAAGAATTTACCAACCGTGCAGAACTGGAACGTCAGAAGAAAGAGGGCGTAACACGTAAGTTATGTGCATTCGAACTGATAGACAAAGGTATTCCCCGTCATGGTTACGAGATCGTCGATGCGGAAGATCAGGTGATCGGTGTGGTTACCTCCGGAACAATGTCTCCTGTATTGAAAAAAGGTATCGGTATGGGATACGTGAAGCCGGAATATGCTAAAGCCGGCACGGAAATCTTCGTGAAAGTGCGCAACCGTAACCTGAAAGCCCAGGTGGTGAAGGCACCGTTCAGAAAATAAAAGATATGCCATATAAATAATTGAAATTAGCTGGATAATCTTTATCCGGCTAATTTTTTATAAGATAAATACCTGTGAAAGTAACAGATGTTTTGTAAGTTTGTAACGGAATAAAATAGAATGGGTCTCATGTTTAACTTTTTGAAAAACTGGACATTGCCTATTGCAATGCTTACCGGTGTGTTAGGTTATTTTATATTTGCTAACTTCACATTTCTGGAGCCGACGAAACCGTTTGTAAATACTTTTGTTGCTTACATAACTCCTCTTCTGATCTTTACCCAGTTGCTGCTCACTTTCTGTAAAGTGGATTGGCGGGAATTGGTGCCATCTCCTTGGCACGGTTGGTTATTGCTTTTCCAGATCGTATCAGCTTCGGCTTTGGCTGCTTTACTAATATTCATTCCGATGGGCGGTTCTTGCCGGGAAGTGTTTGAAGCTGCCATGGTGTGTCTTATCTGTCCCACGGCAACGGCGGCAGCAGTCATTACGGGTAAACTTGGTGGAAGTGCATCCAGCCTGACTACCTATACATTATTATCCAACATATTGGCTGCAGTGGCTGTTCCTCTGATTTTTCCGTTGGTTGAACCGCATGCAGATATTACATTCTTTACTGCTTTCCTTAAAATATTAAGTAAAGTTTTTCCTTTGTTGCTTTTCCCATTTTTTCTAGCCTTATTTTTCCGGTATCTTCTTCCTAAGATACATCATTTTTTGTTGGGCTTTCATGATTTGGCTTTTTATTTGTGGGGAGCAGCTTTGACTATCGTAACAGGACAAACGGTGAAGTCGTTGATGACCAGTAGTATACCGGGAAGTGTACAGGTGTTGATTGCTTTAGCAGGTTTTGTTACTTGTGCCATGCAGTTTTATCTGGGCAAGAGGATCGGAACGATCTATAAAGATCGTATCAGTGCAGGGCAAGCGTTGGGACAGAAAAACACCGTTCTGGCTATCTGGATGGCATATACTTATCTGGATCCTGTTTCTTCGGTAGGTCCCGGTTCTTATGTGTTGTGGCAGAATCTCTTTAACAGTTGGCAGTTGTGGAAGAAGAGAAAAAATAAGATTAAATCATGTGATTTTTAAATTAGAACTCATTAAATCAAAAAGAGTATGAATATTAGACATTTATTGGGAGTGTTATCCTTATTCCTTTGTTTTGTCAGCTTGGTCAGTTGTGGTGATGATGATATTAAAGACCCTGAGGATACCATTACACTTAATATGTTAAACGAGAAAAATGGAAAAACACTTTTAGGAACATCAGATGTTTATATCAATAATTCCAATAATTTTAAAACTCATTCATGTTACATGGTGGGTATGGGAGAAGCATCTGGACTCGGGGCTAATCTTCAATTGCAATTAAATAAGCTTGCTCAAGAAGTTGCTGTTGTTCCGGGACATTTGTATCAAATATACGATGAAAATGTTTTTCGTAATTTCCCGTCGGGTAATGTTGCTATTCTTGTTGGGACAGGCTATTATAAGGTTTATGTAATTTCTCCGATAATTAATGATGATATTACGACAGGTGCAACTGTAAAATATGCATTAACATTCCAGGAAGCTCCAGAACTTCCTGATTATGAAACACTCATAGGTAGTATTGATCAAACAGGGGAAAGCATTGAATATGCATTACCTAAAACAGCTGAATGTGTGTTTAATGATTATTTAGATAGTGACAAAGATGCTTTTGATATAAAACTAACAGATGGAAAATTGACTATAACGTTATTAAAGTCAATAGATAAGATTTACGGTCCGTATGGAACCTATGGAATGTATATTCGTTTGGGGTCGGCGTTTACTTACATTAAATTTAATGTTGGTCTGGATTAATAAATTAGTAAACAGTAAAAAAATATATATATGAGATTAAGCAATGAATGGTTTACAGCTTTGTCGGAAGATGAATCAGGAAATTTGGTAACAATATATGGTCGTGATGAACTAGGCGAGTTTATCCAATCCGGAAAGTTTAAAGAGCGTGTCGAGATCACCTGGAAATATGAAGGAGATGAAAAAGGAATGCCTGGTGATGCACTAGCCGAACAGATGGAAAACGTTCAGGAGGCATTGAAGAAAGCTATGGAAAAAGATAAACTGTCTATCCTGACTGCCGTATATACCGGAGCGGGAGAGAAAGTTTGGATTTATTATACTCGTACTGTTCGTGTCTTTGGCGAACGATTGAATGAAGCATTGTCCTCATTTGAATTACTCCCAATTTCCATTTATACGGAAATAGATCCTGAATGGGAAGAATATTTAGATATGTATGAGATGAAGCAATGGGCTGTCGATTAAAGTAATTATACTGAAGTAATCAGGCGAAAGCTCTTCAATAGTTTTATAAACTAGCCCCAGGCAAAAGCATTGGGGCTTTTTTGTATGAAAACATTGGAAGAAGGGCTATTATAATCGTTTTTATGCAATAATGTTTTAAAATATGTTTGATAACATGTATAAATGCGTTTGATTAATCGATTAACTTATCTATGTTTGCAAACAGATGGAAAAATATTTTTTTAATCTGTTGAGTTAATCGTTTAATTTGTGTTCGAATGACTGATGAATTGGAAAAGAATATTATACCCTGTTGAGTTAATCGTTTAATTATGTACTAAATTTATATATCATGAAAAGTTGTTATCCTAAAATCGGTATTCGTCCAATAATTGATGGACGGCGTCGTGGTATTCGTGAGTCGTTGGAAGAAATGACAATGGGTCTGGCTATTCGAGTCGCAGAACTTTATAGTGAAACATTGTGCTATCCTGATGGTTCCCCAGTGGAATGTGTTATTGCCGATACTTGTATCGGTGGAGTGAAAGAAGCGGCCAATTGTGCAGAAAAATTTGAGAGAGAGAGGGTAGGACTTTCTTTATCCGTCACACCTTGTTGGTGCTATGGTTCTGAAACGATCGATATGAATCCTTTGATCCCGAAAGCTATTTGGGGATTTAATGCGACAGAACGTCCGGGAGCTGTTTACCTGGCTGCTGCTCTGGCTGCTCATAATCAGAAAGGTTTACCTGCTTTTGGTATTTATGGTAAGGATGTTCAGGAGGTAACGGATACAGAAATTCCATCAGATGTAAAAGAAAAGTTATTGCGTTTTGCAAAAGTAGGCCTGGCTGTTGCTATGATGCGTGGTAAATCGTATTTGGCTATAGGTTCTGTTTCTATGGGGATTGCCGGCTCTATTGTGAATCCGGATTTCTTGCAGGAATATTTGGGAATGCGTACGGAGTATGTCGATTGTTCGGAACTGCTAAGGCGTATTCAATTGAATATTTATGATAAAGATGAATATGAGAAAGCATTGGAGTGGACAAAGAAAAATTGTATGCCCCGGGAAGGAGAGGATTATAATCCGGAATCCATTCGAAAAACGCGTAAACAAAAAGATTCGGACTGGGAGTTTGTAGTTAAGATGACGATTATAATGCGTGACCTGATGTTTGGAAATTCCAAACTATGGGATATGGGATATGAGGAGGAGGCCATGGGACATAATGCTATTGTCGGGGGATTCCAGGGACAACGGCAGTGGACTGACTTTTTACCTAACGGTGATTTTTCTGAAGCTATTTTAAACTCATCATTCGATTGGAACGGAAAAAGAGCTCCTATACCATTTGCTACGGAAGATGATCATTTGAACGGTATATCCATGTTGTTCGGTTATTTATTGACAAATCGTGCGCAGATATTTTCTGATGTTAGAACGTATTGGAGTCCGGAAGCAATAGAGCGTGTGAGTGGTTGGAAACCTGACGGTCTTTTAGCTGACGGAGCTATTCATTTAATCAACTCTGGTTCGACGACACTGGATGGAACCGGGCAACAAGAAGATGAAAATGGTTTGCCTGTAATGAAGCCGTATTGGAAAATAACAGATAAAGAAGTCGATAAGATGTTGCAAGCAACAACATGGTATCCGGCTTCTCTCGAGTATTTTCGTGGTAACGGATATTCTTCAAACTTCCTTACCCGTTCGGGAATGCCGGTGACTATGTGTCGTCTGAATCTGGTGAAAGGTTTAGGTCCGGTATTGCAGATTGCAGAAGGGTGGACTGCTACATTTCCGGATCATGTTTTTGATATTATTAATAAACGGACAGATAAGACCTGGCCATCCACATTCTTTGTGCCTAGAGTGACAGGAGAAGGGCATTTCAAAAATGTATATTCTGTAATGAACTATTGGGGAGCAAATCATGGGGCTATCAGTTACGGACATATAGGTGCGGATCTGATTTCTTTGGCTTCTATATTATCTATACCTGTATGTATGCATAATGTAGAGGAGGATAAAATTTTCCGTCCTTCTGCCTGGAATGCATTCGGCTCTGATCCGGAAGGTGCAGATTATCGTGCATGTGAAAATTTTGGACCATTATATAAATAATCATCTATGTTTACTAAACCATTAAGAGGTATTATTCCTCCAGTTATTACTCCGATGATCGATAATGATACATTAGATATCATTGGATTGGAAAATCTCCTGAATCGTATGATAAAGGGAGGTGTGTCAGGTGTATTCATTTTGGGAACAAGCGGTGAAGCCCAGAATATCAGTTACACTGTGAGAAAAGAATTGATAAAGGAAACCTGTCGTATTGTGGCGAAACGTATTCCAGTTTTAGTCGGAATTACAGATACGAGTTTTTCTGAATCTTTATCTTTAGCAACAAGTGCAGCTCATCATGGAGCTGATGCTTTGGTTGCAGCTCCCCCCTATTATTTTGCTCCCGGACAGGCTGAACTGATTCAGTATTATAACGATCTGGCGAATCGATTGCCTTTACCGCTATTCCTTTATAATATGCCTTCTCATGTCAAGGTTATGATTGAACCAGAAACGGTCCTGGCTTTATCTGAGAACCCGAATATTATAGGATTGAAAGATAGTTCTGCTAATGGTGTCTATTTTCAGAAACTGATCTATTTATTCAGGAACAATCCTGAGTTTACATTATTATGCGGCCCGGAGGAAATGACGGCTGAAGTTGTTTTGATGGGAGGTCATGGTGGGGTGAACGGAGGTGCAAATCTCTTCCCTGAATTATATGTGGCTCTTTATAATGCTGCGGCGAATAAAGATTTTGAGAAATTAGCAGAATTACAACAACAGGTGTTGAAGATAAGTCTTTCCTTATATAATATCGGGAAATATGCTTCCAGCTATATAAAAGGAGTGAAGACGGCTTTAAACCTGATGGGAGTTTGCAGCGATTATATGGCGGAACCGTTCCATAAGTTCGAAAAGAAAGAACGCGACACTGTATACAGCAAGCTTATAGAATTAGGTGTACGGTTATAATTTATAGACTTCAATAATCATTTAAATCAATAAATATGAAAAGACATTTTAGTTTTATGAAAATCAATTGGATATTATTGTTCATGCTCATAGGCTGTGCCTGCCTACATGCCCAGGATAAACAAGTTACAGTAAATGTACAGAATGATGATTTAAAAAATATAACCGGACACGTAACAGATGTACAAGGAGAAACTATTATTGGAGCCAATGTCATAATAGATGGAACTTCAATAGGAACTCTTACTGATATTGATGGAAATTATACTCTTACAGATGTACCGTCAAATGCAATCTTAGTTTTTTCTTATGTGGGAATGAAAAGCCAGAAATTACCAGTTAAGGGGAAAAATGTTATTGATGTCCGATTAGAAGAAGACGCAATAGGTTTAGATGAGGTTGTCGCTGTCGGTTACGGAACACAATCAAAACGGTTTGTTTCTGGTTCTATTTCCAGTGTTAAATTATCGGAAGTGGGTAAAGATTTGCCCAATACGAATGTTGCCCAATCTCTAAGTAGTGTCCCAGGTATTTTGTTTATTGGAGATGGTCGTCCTGGACAGGATGGAAGCTTACTGATCAGAGGGCAAAACTCATTAAGCGGAGGTAACTCTCCATTGATAGTCTTGGATGGTAGTATTTTCTCAGGAACGTTGTCGGATATAAATCCACAAGACATAGAGAGCATAGACATATTAAAAGATGCAAGTTCGGCAACCGTATATGGTTCGAAAGCTGCAAACGGAGTAATTCTGATTCAAACAAAAAAAGGAACTACAGAGAAACCTATTATCAGAGTTAATTTTTTTACGTCGTTTTCAAATCCTGCTAATCAACTCAAACTTCTTACCCCTGAACGCTATATTCAACGGAAATTGGATTGGAGAGAACAGCAGGGCATGGAAGCTAATCCTGAGAATATAGCAGATTATTTAACTGTTTCAGAAGCAGAAGTCTATAATAGGGGAGCTTCTAGTAATGCATGGGATGTGATTTCGCAGGACGCCAGAACAAATGCAGTTGATGTAAGTATTTCAGCCAATGCAAAATATGTTTCCTATTATTTATCAGGTTCATTCAATAAGGATAAAGGATTGATATATAATGATAATCAGAGTCGTAGTACTTTTCGGGCAAATGTGGGAAGCAAGATTACGAATTGGCTTTCTCTCGGATTGGATGCCACATATTCCAACAGAGATTTATCAGGAAAGGAAGCAAACGTGAGTGATGCTTATCGAGCAAGCCCTTTTTCAACTTTCTATCATCCAGATGGTGAACCCACTCAATATTCAGTATTAGAAGAACAAGCGGGTACTAACCCTTTATATAATGCGATGTTGACTAAAAATGAAGAAATAAAAGAAAACTTGTTCAGTAATATATATTTAGACATTGATATCCCTTTCATAGAAGGGTTAAGCTATAAAATTAATTATTCACCAAACGTTCGTTGGGAACATGATTATAATTATGTCAGACAAGATCAGTATCGGGATAATAATATGACAAGTGCCAGTAAATTTAATCAACGTATGTTTATGTGGGAATTGGAGAATATCTTGACATATAAGAAAGCAATCAATGATGACCATTTCTTGGATTTTACTTTCCTTTATAGCCGTAATCATTTAGATTTTGAATCTACAAAAGCGAACGCTGAACGGTTAGAAGTGGAGGGGTTGGGATATAATGCTCTTCAATTTGGTTCCACATTAACAAATACTTCTGATGCTTATGTTACAGAAGGGGTATCTTATATGGGACGTGTTAATTACCGATTGAAAAATCGTTATTTACTTACTTTGACAGCGAGACGGGATGGTAGTTCTGTCTTTGCTAAGAATAATAAATATGCAACGTTTCCTTCAGGTTCTTTAGCCTGGATTTTGTCTGAAGAATCTTTTATGAAGAAATTTCAATTTATTGATATGCTTAAGTTGAGAGTTTCTTATGGTTCAGTAGGGAATCAAGCTATTTCTCCTTATCAATCACTTAGCTTATCCGATATGAAAAAGTATGTATTCGGTGATGGAGGAGCTACCAGTATAGGGATTGTTACATCCACATTAGGTAATGAGAACTTAAAATGGGAAAACACTACATCGCAAAATTATGCAATTGATTTTGAGTTGTTCAACAACCGGTTTGGTGGTACATTGGAGTTTTACAACAGTGATACAAAAAATCTGTTGGTTAAAAGGTCTATTCCAGTGATGAATGGGTACACTTCCATTTTTTCTAATATTGGTCAAACAAATAATCGGGGTGTCGAAATAGCACTACATTCTGTCAATATTAAATCTTCTGATTTTAAGTGGCGAAGTGATTTCTCGTTTACCTATAACCGTAATAAGATAGTCCATTTGTATGGTCAGGATTTGAATAATGACGGAAAAGAAGACGATGACATTGATAATAATTGGTTCATAGGAAAACCAATAAATTCGTATTATGATTATGTATATGATGGTATTTATCAGGAGGGTGATACAGATATCCCGGCAGGATCACAACCCGGATTTGTAAGAGTAAAAGATCTTGATAACAACGGTATAATTGATTCACAAGACAGGACAGTAGTTGCTTCCGGAGGTACTCCTAAGTACCAACTTTATTTGGGAAATAATTTTGAATATAAAAACTTCTCTTTATCGATCTCATTAGTTTCAATGTTAGACTGGGATGCGAAATTTAACTTGATTAATCCTCTTGCACCGGGAAGAAGTTTCGGTTCAATCGATGTAGGCTGGTGGACAAAAGAAAATAAATCAAATGAAAGACCTTCTTTAAACTACAGCAATCCATTGAAGACCAGTTGGTATTCAAGTCGTAATTTTTTGAGAGTAAAGGATATTGCTTTAGCGTATGAGTTTGACAAAGCATTATTGAGCAAAATACATATTTCCGGATTACGTGTATATGTCAGTGCAAAAAACTTATTTACTTTTACAAATTGGTTAGGAGCAGATCCTGAAAATGGAGGTGATTATGTAGATGAGCAAGGGTACGATATGTCATACCCAATGCCGCGGACGTATGCTATTGGAATGAATGTTTCATTTTAATCAACTTAAAAATAGAATAACTTATGGAAAATAATTTAATATACAAACATTTAACAAAACTTACTACTAAGATATTTATAGTTTTGTTAGTCGGAATCTCTTATTCTTGCTCAGATGATTTTCTTGATGAAGTACCTTTATCTTCGCTTAGTGCTGAGAATACGTTGGTTTCGAAAAAAGGATTCGAATCCTATATTAATGGTCTGGTCTGGTGCGCAAGAGAGGAGTATGCCCAAGATGATAATAGTTTCTTTATTACAAACTTCCCCGGAACTGATGTCGGAGAAGATGCCGGATCTGAATATTTTACCTATCGGAATTGGATTTCGTATTTGACCCCCAATACACCGGAGGTTAAAACAAACTGGGTTTGGGCATATACTAAAATGATACCATTAGCAAATAATATCATTGTTTACGCTAATAAGCCCGAATTATCTCATATATGGGCAGATGAGGCTGAAAAGAATGCAATTATTGCAGAAGCCCGTTTTTTTAGAGGATATACTTATAATTTTTTAGCAAATCTTTATGGAGGGGTACCGATTGTCGATTCTATACAGAATGTTCCAAAATATGATTATGTTCGTGCTTCTCGGGAAGAAGTCTATAAGTTTGTAAAGAACGACCTTGATTTTGCTTCCAAATGGTTGCCTGTTACAGTATCGCAAAAAGGACGTATTGTTAAAGCCGCGGCTGATCATTTACTTACAGAAGTAAATATTAGTCTGGGATTGTATGAAGAAGCTATAACAAGTGCATCTAATGTTATAGATTCCGGGCTCTATCATTTGATGAAGGAGCGTTTTGGCAGCTCATCCAACCAACCAGGTGATGTGTTCTCCGATCTTTTTGAGAATGGTAATTTTAACAGTTCTGAAAATAAAGAAGCAATTTATGTGTGGCAGATCGAACCTCTTACACCGGGAGGTGGTGGTTCTGTCGGTGGAAATCAGAGTATTCGTAACTGTGGTCCGTTTCAAACCAAGATCGTATCTCCGGATGGTTATTCTAATTTAGCTACAGATACTTTAGGACGGGGAGTCGGTCGTGTCAGAGGTACGGTTTATTCTCTTTATACAATATGGGATGATCCTAACGATATTCGGAATTCAGAATTTAATATGCGTCGTAAATTTTATTATAATAATCCGAAGTCTTCTTATTATGGCGAGGAGATACCTCCTTTGACCAATGCTGAAGATACCTTGAGACGATTATATGCTTATCCAAGAAAAATTGAGGGTCTTCCATGGAATGACAATAATACCTCGGGCCAAATTTCCGATGATGTTTATGTGTATCGTCTTGCGGAAACCTATCTTTTGCGGGCCGAAGCTTATTTCAGGAATAATCAACTTCAGGAAGCTGCGGCTGATATTAATGAAGTACGGAGCCGTGCTCATGCAGCGCCTGTATCTCCGAATCAGGTAACCTTAAATTACATCCTAGATGAAAGAGCGAGAGAATTATTATTTGAAGAACCCCGACGTAGAACGCTTATTAGAATGGGAATGTTAGTCGAAAGGGTGAAAGAATATGGCTTGATGGTCGACTGGAGAAATACAATTCAGGATTATCATGGTTTATGGCCGATTCCACAATCTGCTATTGATGCTAATCTGGGAGTTAATTTGGGACAGAATCCTGGCTATGCAAAATAATTTGGGTTAAGTAAGAGTTGAATGTGCATTATTTCAACTCTTACTTCAACTAGTGTATGAATTGAAACAGAATGTTAATAATAAACTACAATAAATGAAGAAATAATATGTGTAACATTGATTGTCTAAAAAAGAAGAAATATCGTATTTATCATTACATGCAAATTAAATTGATACTGTTGCTTCTCTGTTTCTATTTTGTAGCATATTCCCAATCTTCACCGGCTCCATTCATTCCAATGGTTGAGATTCCTTCCGGTAGCTTTTATATGGGAAGTAATGGTTTAGGAATAGATTATGATGAAGCACCTATACACAAGGTTGTTCTCCCTTACTCATTCAAGATAGGGATTACAGAAATAACAAATAAACAATATGAAGCATTTGATCCTGAACATCTGAAAATGAGAGGGAGAAACGGTGTTTCTGTCGAAGATGATGATGCAGTTACAAATGTAAGTTATCATGACGCGATTGCATTTTGCGAGTGGCTAAGTCATAAGGAAGGTAAAAATTATCGGTTACCGACGGAAGCTGAATGGGAATATTCTTGTCGGGCAGGTGCATATACGTTATTTTCAACCGGAGATGATTTAGCTCCTATATATCATCGTAATCAGAGAGTTGCACGTGATTTCTCTTATGTTTCTTTAAAAGTAGCTCAAACTCCTCCTAACGCTTTCGGACTTTATGATATGCATGGAAATGTAGAGGAATGGTGTTTGGATTGGTATGCCCCGTATCTGGAAGAAACGCAAACGAATCCTTCCGGTCCGTCTCGTGGAGAATTTCGTGTCACAAGAGGGGGAAGCCATCATACGCCGGTGAAATATTTAAGAAGTGCCAACCGATTGGCTATGATTCCGGGAGATAAACATTCTCAAACAGGTTTTAGAATTGTCGAAGCCTCATATCCTTTAAACAACTATGAGGTTCATGAGCCAGAACCTTTAAATCAAGCTCTTGTTTCTCAGGAGAATAAGGTATGGAATAGTCAGACTCTTACCCCGGTTTTCTTCCCACCAATTCCATATGTAATACCTCCGGCCTGTGATTCCAAAACGCCATTCTATTTGCACAACCATCAACCTGCAATAACTTGGTGTAATAATGGGGATTTGTTAAGTATTTGGTTTTCATCAAATAATGAAAATGGGAGAGAAATGGTCGTTTTAGGATCACGTTTAAGAGCCGGTAACAATGAGTGGGACGAAGCCTCTTTGTTTTTTAAAGTTCCCGACCGGAATATGACTGGAAGTGCTCTTTATAATGATGGACAAGGAACATTGTATCATCTGAATGGGGTTGAAGCTTCGGGTGATTGGCAAAATCTGGCAATGATATTACGAACCAGTCGGGATAATGGAGCTACATGGAGTTCTCCAAACCTGATTGCTCCGGAACATACTAAACGTCATCAAGTGATAGCCGGTACCATCAAAACACGTGAAGGTTGGTTAATTCAAGCATGCGATGCCGGGGCTGGTAGTCATGATGGAGCTGCAATCCATATAAGTAAGGATAATGGAAAAACATGGTATGACCCATGGGACGGATCTCCTTTACCAGATTTCAAAGAAGGAAATTCCGGTAGTACAATTGCAGGTATTCATGCAGGTATTGTTCAATTAAAAGATGGTCGTTTACTTGCTTTAGGACGTGGCAATAGCATCCGGGATAAAGAGGGAAGAGATAGAATGCCAATGAGTATATCTGATGATATGGGAAAGAGCTGGAAGTATTCAGCGACTTCGTTACCTTATATTGACGGAGGACAGCGTTTGGTATTAATGAGATTGAATGAAGGCCCTTTACTATTAGTTTCCTTTACAGATCATCCCTTGCGCACACCCATTAAAGAACGTGGGATGCTTTTTAAAGATAAAGAAGGGAAGGACTATATAGGGTCTGGAATGTATGCTGCTCTCTCATATGATGAGGGAAAAACCTGGACGGTAAAAAAATTGATTACAGATGGAGTTTATCGTTTTTTAAATGGAGGAGCATGGACCGGATTTTTTGAAATGGATGGACATAGGGCTGAACCACGAGGATATCTTGCTGGTACACAAACACCCGATAATATGATTCACATAGTTAGTAGTCGATTGCATTATCGGTTTAATTTATCATGGATTGAGCAATAATGTACAATAAAATAGTTATTGTTAAAATTCAGATAGTTTCTTCATAAATCGGAATAAAGTATGAATAAAACAGATCATGCATATGTAATCGGTATTGATTTTGGTACTGACTCATGTCGTACATTATTAGTGGACGCTACTACAGGAGAAGAATTACTGTCCGTTACTGAGTTTTACCCTCGGTGGAGGAAAGGATACTATTGTAACCCGGTTATAAATCAGTATCGCCAACATCCGTTGGACTATATGGAAAGTATGGAGCTGGCTATCAAGCAAACTTTGAGTATTTGTCCGGAAGGTATTGCTGGCAATGTAGTTGGCATAGCTATTGATACGACCGGATCTACTCCTATACTGTTGGATAGGAATGGAACACCTTTATCTTTGTTACCCGAGTTTTCAGACAATCCTAATGCCATGTTTGTTCTATGGAAAGATCATACGGCTGTAAAGGAAGCTAGTGAGATAAATGAATTAGCTAAACGTTGGAAAATAGATTATACAGCGTATAGTGGAAGTACTTATTCTGCCGAATGGGTGTGGGCTAAGATGCTACACATACTTCGTGTTGATCCGGCAATACGGAAGTTTGCTTATAGTTGGGTCGAGCATTGTGATTGGATGCCAGCTTTGTTAACAGGAAATATTCTTCCGGAAAAGATTTATCGTAGTCGCTGTGCAGCAGGGCATAAAGCGATGTGGTGTGAAAAATGGGGGGGATTGCCTTCTTTTGACTTTCTTACCGCGTTAGATCCTTTGTTGGACTTATTCAACGGACATCTATATCATTCCACTTATACGAGTGATACTTGTGCCGGATATTTGTCAGAAGAATGGGCTGACCGTCTGGGATTGTCTACCCAAGTAGCGGTAGCAGTAGGAGCTCTCGACTGTCATATGGGAGCTGTTGGAGCCGAAATATCAGAAAAAACATTTGTTAGGGTGATGGGTACATCTACTTGTGATGTTATGGTTTCTCCTTATGATGAGATAAAAGACTCTCAGATCTCCGGAATTTGCGGACAGGTTGACGGCTCTGTAATACCCGGAATGGTTGGACTGGAAGCCGGACAGTCGGCGTTCGGTGATGTATATGCCTGGTTTAAAGATTTGTTGTTGTGGCCTTTGGAGACTTTGTTGCCGTCTGTTTGTGATAACAGAGATGCTGAAAATCTTATCCAGTTGCTGGATAGCAAGATATTACCATTGTTGACAGAAGAAGCAGAAAAAATACTGGTCAGCGAAAGTGTACCTGTTTCTGTTGATTGGTTGAATGGACGGCGTACGCCTGATGCCAACCAGAATGTAACCGGACTTATTTCCGGTTTGACGTTGGGTACTTCTGCACCGTTACTTTTTAAATCCTTAGTTGAAGCCACAGCTTTCGGTTCAAAGTCAATTGTGGATTGTTTTTTGAGGCAACATGTGGAGATAGAGAACATAACAGCGATCGGAGGGATCTCTTTAAAATCTCCTTTCATAATGCAAACGTTGGCTAATGTATTGAATATGCCTATTAAAGTTGCCCGTTCCGAACAAGCTTGTGCTTTGGGAGCAGCCATGTTTGCTGCTGTTGCAGCCGGAGTCTATCCAAAAGTAGAGAAGGCCCAGCAGATTATGGGAAAAGGTTTTATTACTCAATATACTCCGGATGAGGAGAAACATCGCCAGTATTTATCTCTGTATCAAAAATATTTAGATTTAGGTAATTTCATAGAAACAAGATTATGATGTAAATTATATATAGAAATACCATGGAACTATCAATACTCGACTTTATTGTTTTCTTTGCTTTTATGGCAGGGACTTTGCTATTTGGATGCTCGTTTTTTTCTAAAAACAGGAATTCGAACGAATATACATCTGCCGGAGGTAGATTACCTGCCTGGGTGGTAGGGATGTCCATCTTTGCAACCTATGTCAGTAGTATCAGTTTTCTAGCATTGCCAGGGAATGCTTATATGGGAAACTGGAATCCGTTTGTATTCAGTTTGTCTATTCCAATAGCATCCTGGATAGCAGCTAAATACTTTGTCCCTTTTTATCGGAATATCAGTAGTATATCTGCCTATAGTTATTTAGAAGAAAGATTCGGATATTGGGCCAGGGTATATGCATCCTGTTGCTATTTATTAACACAGGTGGCCAGGATCGGTTCTGTCTTGTATTTAATGGCTTTGCCGTTGCACTCTATGTTAGGCTGGAGTATACCGGTCATTATTGTTGTTTCCGGACTTTGTGTGGTTATTTATTCTGTGTTAGGCGGGATAACAGCTGTAATATGGACGGATGCTATACAAGGCCTCGTTTTGATTGCCGGAGCACTGGCTTGCGTATTGGTTTTATTGTTTTCTATGCCGGAAGGCCCTTCACAATTGTTTTCTATTGCGATGGAATATGATAAATTCTCATTAGGTAGTTTTGGACCAGAGTTGAGTACTACTACTTTCTGGGTAACATTGGTGTATGGTCTTTTTATCAATTTGCAGAATTATGGTATCGATCAGAATTATGTACAGCGTTATAAAACAGCCAAAGATGACAAAAGTGCATGCTCTGCCGCTTTATTTGGCGGCCTTCTATATGTTCCGGTAAGTATGTTTTTCTTTTTTATAGGAACTGCCCTGTTCGCTTATTATACAGTTTCACCGGAATTACTACCTGAAGGTATAGCCAATGATGCTGTTTTCCCTTATTTTATTGTTCATGGTCTGCCGACTGGTATTACAGGTCTATTGATTGCAGCTATTTGTGCAGCGGGCATGAGTACTGTTTCAACCAGTATCAATAGTTCTGCCACTATTATTCTGACAGATTTCTTTCAACATAAACGAAAAATGACGGATAAACAGAATATGTATGTTCTTTATGGGACTTCTTTTATTTTAGGTATTCTGGGGATGGGATTAGGCTTGGCTATGATGTCTGTACAGAGTGCCCTTGAAGCCTGGTGGAGTTTAGCTGCTATATTTAGCGGTGGAATGTTAGGACTTTTCCTATTGGGATATATGGCAAAGCGAGTAAAGAATATCCATGCGATGATCGGGGTTATTTGTGGAGTTATTCTGATTGCCTGGATGAGTTTTGGTAATAATACGGTATTCCATAGCTATCTGACTATTGTATTTGGAACAATTTTAATATTTTTAATAGGGTTCTTATTATCTCTATTCGCTGGAAAACAGGGTAGTAAATAGAGTTATTTTTTGTTACTTTGCATGGAATTTATGATGGAACGTATGAAAAGAATATCTATAAAAGATATAGCTCAAGCTGTAGGAGTTTCTACAGCGACTGTATCTCTGGTCTTGACTGGAAAAAATAAAAATGGTCGTGTCGGAAAGGAAATGTCTGAAAAGATAAAAAAGGTAGCTCATGAAATGAATTATCAGCCGAACAGGTTAGCAATGAGTTTGCAAAGTGGTCGTTCACAGACTATAGGACTGCTTGTTGCTGATATATCCAACCCCTTTTTCGGAACATTGGCTTTTTATGTGCAGGAAGAAATGGAAAAAGCAGGATATGCTGTTATTATAATGAATACAGACGAAAGTGATTTGCAGATGGAAAGGATGATAAGTCTGTTAAGAAGTCGCCAGGTTGATGGATTTATTATTGTTCCAACTGAATTCGGAGAGAAAAATATCGCACAACTTGTAAATAACCATATACCTTTAGTGTTGATAGACCGTTATTATCCATCATTGCAAGTAAATAGTGTATTAATTGACAATTATCAGGTCGCTTATGAAGCGACCCGGTATTTAATAGATATTCATTGTAAGAAAATAGCATTGCTTATTTATGAGAATAACCAACCTCATATGACTGAACGTGAAAGAGGGTACACCAATGCATTGAAAGATGCCTGTTTATATGATGAAGAGTTAGTAAAAAAAGTACGTTATAAATTTATGGATGAAGATATCATCGGAGCAATAACCTGGCTGGCTCAAAAAAGGAAAGATATGGATGGTATTCTTTTTGCAACAAACACGATTGCTATGACTGGAATCAAGCAATTGTTGAATTTGAAATTTCGGATAGGAGAAGACGTGCATGTTGTTTGTTTTGATAAAAGTGATGCCTTTGATTTCATGCCGGTTTTTATTCCTTATATTCATCAACCAATAGCGGATATGGGACGATTAGCATCTCAACTGTTAATAAAGCAAATTGAAGAAGAGGAGACTGATGATAAGTTGGTTCATAAATTATCAGCCAAATTAATGATAGAATAGGGTTAAAACATAAAAAGTTATCTCCTTAAAGAGATAACTTTTTAATTTATATCAAAAAAGAACAATGGAACTATAGATTACTGTAGTCTAATTAATCTATAGAGCAATTGTTGAATGGCTTCCTGATAGTCATCGATAATTGATTGCGAGAATGCTTCCGGGAACAGATCTCTGTGTTTTTCTACATAGTTGTAGAAATCGGTAGCATGTTTAACGATATCCTTCGGAGTTTTTGTTTCGGGGATTGAAATATTCATGTCGCCAGCCATAGCGAATGTTGTTTCTGTAATTCTGTCGATCACGTCCAATAAAGATGCGATAGCTTCGTCCAGAGCCATGTGTTTGGCGTAACTACCTGTTCCGGTAACACTCCAATGGAAGAGTTTTAAACTGCTGTTGAATGAGAATAGTTCTCCGATAAATGCTGCGATCTCTTTGTTTGATGTACGGGCAGCTTCTTTTTTCTGTTCTGTTTTTACGGTTGTTGTACTCATGATTTTTAATGTTTATGTTTTATACTAATCTAACAAGGCGGATTAAAGGAATGTTTATGGAAAAGGAGGAAAAGCAAGCTATGAAATTGAATGCAACAATCCGATAATCGACCTTGTTTATATCTAACAGTGTGTAAATAAAAAAGATATGACACAGGTAAAGATAAAACGAGTGTACGAAGATCCGGAAAGCATAGACGGTTACAGAGTGTTTGTGGATCGTTTATGGCCCCGTGGAATGAAAAAGGAAGCTTTGCATTATGATTTATGGGCGAAAGATATTACTCCTTCACCGGAGATACGTCAGTGGTTTCATCAGGATCCCGATGTAAGATGGCATGAGTTTGTCGGATTGTATCGAAAGGAACTGAACGGTTCGGAGGCAGCCAAGGCATTTGTGAATAAGATCAGGCAATATCCGGTCGTTACGTTACTTTATGCTTCCAAGAATCCGGATCATAATCATGCTCTTATCTTGAAGGATTTTTTAGATGAAAATATGAAGTCACAAAGCTGAGGTTAATAACTCAGCTTTGTGACTTCAAGAAGTTGCTATTGCTTCATTAAATAGGATTTGAAAGTATCAAAATCTTTGCTTAGTTCGATACTTTGCTTGGTTCCTTGCATAAAGGCTTTGAGCTTAGTCGGTACTTCTATTTCCGCTTCCAGAATACGGTCGACAGTATCTTTAAACTTGGCTGGATGGGCTGTTTCCAGGAAGAGGCCGGTTTCGTCCGCTTCAAGTGCATCATGTATCAGGGCCTGATAGCCGCAGGCACCGTGTGGATCGAGTAGATAACCGTCGTTTTTATATACGTATCTGATTGTATCTTCGATCTCTTCGTCGGTGAAGCGGTAGCCGTGGATACATTGGCATATCTCCTTATGTTTATCGCCATAGATGTCGAACAGATCCATGATGCGAGCGAAGTTGCTCGGATCACCTACATCCATTGCGTTAGCGATGGTAGCTACGGAAGGACGTGGCGTATAAACACCTGTTCTCAGATATTCGAGGAATACGTCGTTGCGATTGTTGGCTGCGATGAAATGTTTAACCGGCAGTCCCATCCAGTTGGCGAAAAGACCGGCAGTGATATTTCCGAAATTTCCGCTGGGGACGGAGATCACCAGATTGTAAGCTTTGCCTATCTTATCCAATTGGGCATACGCATTGAAATAATAGAAAGACTGTGGAAGGAAACGGGCAACGTTGATTGAATTGGCTGAAGTCAGTTTCATGTGACCGTTTAGTTCGTCATCCATGAAAGCCGATTTAACTAAAGCCTGGCAATCATCGAAGGTACCGTCTATTTCCAAAGCAGTAATGTTTTGTCCTAATGTTGTGAACTGGCATTCCTGGATAGGGCTTACCTTTCCTTTCGGATAAAGCACATACACATGAATGCCAGGTACGCCTAGGAAACCGTTAGCTACAGCGCTTCCGGTATCTCCCGAAGTGGCAACCAATACATTAACTTGTTTAATACCTTCCTTTTTGATGAAATATCCCAACACGCGTGCCATAAAGCGACCGCCTACATCTTTAAATGCCAGAGTGGGACCGTGAAATAGTTCAAGGCTATAAATATTATCGTTGACATGAACCACCGGAGTGTCGAACGACAAAGTATCTTTTACAATTTCATTCAATGTCTCCGTTTCGATATCTTCCCCGAAGAAGGCTTGTGCAACTGTGCAGGCTATGTCGTGGAAAGATTGGTTCTTCATATTGTTTATTGTGCCTTCGTCGAGTTTGACGATATGTTCAGGCATATACAATCCTTTGTCACCGGCAAGCCCCTTCACTACGGCTTCTTCGAGGGTGGCCAGCGGAGCTTTTTTGTTTGTGCTGTAATATTTCATAATAATTCCTTTATAAATTCATCTTTTTCAAGTACACCATATTTTCCTTTCAATACAGAGAACTCGTCGAAACAGGTTACTGCATCCGGTTCCTGTCCGGGTTTATAGATCAGGAAAGGAACAGGTGTGTTGGTATGTGTACGGATCGAGCAAGGTGTCGGGTGATCGGGGAGTACGGCAATGGCAACCGGTTCATTCCATTTCTGTAACTCTTCGTAAATAATACGGATGGCCCGCTTATCAAGAAACTCGATTGTTTTTATTTTCAGGTCGACATCTCCTTCGTGTCCGGCTTCATCGCTGGCTTCTACATGAAGGTAAACGAAATCGTTTGTCTTAAGAGCTTCAAGGGCGGCATACGCTTTGCCCTCATAGTTTGTGTCGTATAAACCGGTAGCTCCCTCCACATTGATCACCTCAAGTCCGGCATAAACACCGATACCGCGGATCAGGTCCACAGCGGAAATAACGGAACCTTTTTCAAATCCGTACATCTCCTGCATGGTCTGCATGGCTGGACGATAACCGGGCGACCAGGGCCAGATACTGTTGGCCGGATCTTTTCCTGCAGCCATACGTTTCAGATTAACCGGATGGTCTTTGAGTACTTCCTGTGATTTCAGGATCAGTTCGTTCAACAGGTCTGCCGTCTCTTTTGCTTCTGCAACTTCGGGTTTTACCATCAGAGGACGGAAGGGGTGGAGGGGCACATCGTGCGGCGGAGTGCAATCTAGTCTTTTATCACCGCCTTTTATCACCAGCAGGTGACGATAAGAGACTCCTGTATAGAACTTAACCCGGTCGGAGCCTAGTTTCTCGTTGAGGAATTGTATTAATTCGTCGGCTTCTTCGGTGTGAATATGTCCGGCGGAATGATTTTTCAGTATTTCTCCTTCCACACAGATCAGGTTGCAACGCATTGCCATCTCACCTGGTTGGAGGGTGACACCGATACTGGCTGCTTCCAATACACCACGCCCTTCGTATACTTTGGGTAAGTCGTATCCTAATACGGCCATGTTGGCAACTTCGCTGCCCGGATGAAAACCGTCGGCAACCGTTTTCATTTGTCCGGTGACTCCCAATGCCGCCAGCTTGTCCATATAGGGAGTGTCGGCATATTGCATGGGCGTTTTACCGCCCAATGCCTCGATGGGTTCATCGGCCATGCCGTCACCTAGAATGATTATACTTTTCATCTTTATCGTATGTTTGCAATGGAAATGATGTCGGCAAATACACCTGCAGCCGTTACGTCGGCTCCGGCGCCATATCCTTTTATAATCATGGGATATTCGTGGTATCTTTCGGTTGAGATCATGATGATGTTGTTGCTGCCTTCCAGTTCGTAGAACGGATGATGGCTGTCAACTTCCTGTAACCCGATTTCGCATGCTCCGTTTTCCATTTTGGCAACGAAGCGGAAACGTTTGTTTTCAGCCTCCAGTTGCTGACGTTTGCTTTCGAATTCGGCATCGACTTCTTTTATCTTACACCAGAATTCTTCCAACGATCCTTCAAAGAATTTTTCAGGTATGAATAATTTACGCTGAACATCTTCCTGTTCAACCTTATAGCCAGCTTCGCGTGCCAGGATAACCAGTTTGCGGAGTACGTCTTTGCCACTTAGGTCGATACGTGGATCGGGTTCGGAATATCCTTCCTCTTTAGCCATCAGGATGGCTTTGCTGAAAGGGATATCTGCGCTAAGTGTATTAAATATATAATTTAATGTACCGGAAAGGACTGCTTCCAGTTTCAGGATATGATCGCCACTGTTTATCAGGTCGTTCATCGTATTAATGATCGGAAGTCCGGCACCTACGTTTGTTTCGAACAGGAACTTTACACCACGATGACGGGCTGTTTCCTTCAATTTGATATAATTACTGTAAGAAGAGGATGCGGCGACTTTATTAGCGGCTACTACCGAAACGTTGTTATTGAGCAATGTTTCATACAAGTCGGAAACGGTTGAATTAGCCGTACAATCAACGAAGACAGAGTTGAAAATATTCATTTTCAGTATCTCTTCCTTTAGATGTTCCGGGGAACTTTCTTCTCCGTTTTTCTTTAGTTCGTCGATACAGTTTTCGAGGTTGAGCCCTTCACGCAGGAAGAGGGCTCGTTTGCTGTTCGATACTCCTACGACATTCAGTTTCAATCCGTTCTGCTGCATCAATTTAGGCTGCTGGATACGGATCTGTTCCAATAAGTTTCCCCCGACAGTTCCCACACCGGCGATAAACAGGTTTAAAACCTTATATTGTGACAGAAAAAAGGAGTCATGGATAGAGTTCAGTGCCTTACGAAGGTATTTGAACTTAATAACGAACGAGATATTTGTTTCGGAAGCACCCTGTGCACAGGCTATAACGCTGATACCGGCGCTACCTAATGTGCCGAACAATTTTCCGGCAATACCGGGAGTACGCTTCATGTTTTCACCGACGATTGCTACGGTAGCCAGATCTTTTTCTGCTACGGTATCGTTCATATCTCCCTGGGCGCGTTCCAGAGCAAACTCTTCGTCGAGTACCTGTACGGCCAGGTCGGCATCTGCGTTACGGACAGCGAATGTGGTATTGTTTTCAGAACTGGCTTGTGATACCATAAATACGCTGATACCACTTTTAGCCAATGTCTTAAAGATACGATAGTTAACACCGATCACACCAACCATACCCAAGCCCTGAACGGTAATCAGGCAGGTGTCGTTAATAGAAGAGATACCTTTAATAATGGCTTTACCTTCTTCTTTAACTTTTTCTTTGGAAATATAAGTTCCCGGAGCCTCCGGATTGAATGTGTTCAGGATACGGATCGGAATATTCTTATGATATACCGGATAGATCGTTGGCGGATAGATCACTTTGGCACCGAAGTTACATAACTCCATTGCTTCGGTGAATGTAAGCCGGTCGATCACGTAAGCAGAGCTGATCACACGAGGGTCGGCAGTCATGAAGCCATCCACGTCTGTCCATATTTCGAGTACGTTGGCATCGAGGGCAGTAGCCAGGATAGAGGCCGTATAGTCGGAACCACCACGTCCTAGGTTCGTTACTTCTCCGTTTTCCGTGCTTGATGAGATGAAGCCGGGTACTAGCGATACTTTGGGGAGCGGATTGAATGTTTCTTTAATCAGTTGATTGGTCTGTTCGAAGTCGACAATATGCTTATTGAACTGCTTGATCGTTTTGATAAACTTGCGTGAATCAAACAACCGCGCATCTTCGATCACATTCGAAACGATCAGGGAAGAGATACGTTCCCCATAGCTGACGATCGTGTCGGAAGTCTTGGCAGACAAGTCATTGATCAGGTACACACCTTTGAAGATATTCCCCAGTTCGTCGAGCAGGCTCATGACTCTTTTCTGTACTTCTATCCGCTGCATCTTGTCGGGTATAACACCTTCAATCACGTCCAGGTGGCGTGTTATGATTTCGGAAAACTCCCTTTCGTATCCTACATCCCCTTTGGATGCCATGACAGAAGTTGCCAACAACTTGTCTGTGATGCCTCCCAGGGCAGAAACGACAACGATTACAGGCTCTTCAATAGCCTCTACTATCTTCTTTACACTCAGAATACTATTCACGGAACCTACGGACGTTCCGCCGAATTTCAATACTTTCATCGGTATGTATTATTTTAGTTGACAATTGGCGGTTGACAATTGACAATTTATTTGTAACTAAATTAATTGATAATAAGAACCGGATGGAACCGGCATAAAGGATGCAATACAAATGATTGCAACAATGCAGGACGTGGCCGCTGCGCTTGTTTATTTGTAAATTCTAACCCCCCAAGGGGTCATCAATGCCCATGTATAATATGCTATACCTGCAATCATTCTTTTCTTTTTCTAGTTTTCATATCTTATTGCAGGGGCAATATTACACATTATTTTTCAAATGCAAGCATTTTTTCAGTAGAAAGTGATAAAATAGTGGAAAGTTGACAGGAAAAGAGGATAGGTTGGTTACTATTGTTTTTTTATTTTCTCTTTTCTCACCCTGCGAAGCCAGAAAACCGGGAGGATACAAATCATTGTGACGATGAATGCGATGTAGAAATCGTCGTTGATACCGCCGATGTATGCTTCGAGTTCGAGCCGTTTGGTTATGAGTTGTTCGGCCAGAGAGCGGGCGGACTGTTCGGTGGCTCCGGCGGTTTGTGAGGCGAAGGCACTTAACTTGTCGATGGTCTGCTGGTAGACTTCTCCGGTATAGTTCAAGGCTTCGCTATAACGCTGCGTATGATAACTGGTACGCCCGGTAAGCATGTGGCTGAAGATTGCAACGCCGAAGCTGCCACCCATCTGGCGGACGATATTGGTGATGCTGGATGCCTGTGCCATCATATCCACTCCGATTTTGGCTAGCGACAAGGTTAATAACGGGGTGAAAAGTATTCCCATGCCGACGCCCCGCAGGTAAAGACTCAGCATGATATACCATTTCTCCGTAAGAAAAGACAGGTAAAAGTTGAGATAGAAGCTGAGTGACATCAGGATCAGTCCGACCGCAATCAGTATCTTCGGGTTGATCTTTTGTCCTAAAGCACCGGCTGCGGGCGAACAGAAACCCTGGATGATCCCCACCGGGATAAAGAACATACCAGCCTGAAACGCTGAATATCCCAGATTATTTTGCAGGTAAAGAGGAATCAGGAACGTACTTCCGAACATTCCGATACCGAATATGAACATCATTAGGTTAGAGAGTGCGAAATTACGATCTTTGAATATACGCAGGTTGATAAGCGGGTATTTCACAGTCAGTTCGAAGTAGATGAACAGAATAAACACGACAGCCGATACCCACATGGAACCTAATACTATCGGGCTATTCCATCCCTGTGTGTTGGTCGACGAGTTTACTTCCGACAGGCCGTACATGAACAAGGGAAGGAAGATACCGGATGTAATAAATCCCGGTATGTCGAAAGGCTGTACCGTCTGCGCTTTATACTCTTTCTGTAAAATAGCCGTAAAGAACAAGGCTAGTGCCCCGACCGGAACGTTTACATAAAATATATAGTTCCAATTCATATTATCTACCAGATAACCCCCGATAGACGGGCCGAACGATACCGATGCTGCCGAAGCGATCGCCCAGAATCCCAGCGCCATCCCTCGTTGTTCAGGAGGGAATACATTACTCACGATAGCCATACCCACCGGCATGATAGCCCCGCAGCCCAGTCCTTCGATCACGCGCCAGAAGATTAATTCCTCGATGGAGGTGGAGTTGCCGCACATGAATGAGCCGAAAGTGAAGACCAACAGGGAGAGAAAATAAATCTTTTTATATCCGAAGCGGTCGGATAACCAGGCTGCTGCCGGGAGGATACTGGCGATTGCCAGCATATAACCGGTGAGCACCCATTCGGCCGTATTGATACTTGCCCCGAGCGTACCCATAATGGCAGGCAGTCCGGTGTTGACAACGGTCGAGTCGAGCACAGCCATGAATGTACCGATCATAATATTGCCCAGTACCAGCCATTTATACGAACTGTTGCTTGTGTTATCCGTCTTGTCCATTACTTTGACTTTTCCTTTTCGATCTTAACGGTTGCAGACATTCCGGAGACAAGTTTCGGCTTTTCTACTTTGTCTCTTTTCCCTACGGCCTTGTCGATGGATATTTTTATGGGGATACGTTGTGCTACTTTCGTATAATTACCCGAAGCATTGTTGGGAGGGATAAGTGAAAATTCCGAGGCCGTATTCGTCCCTATATAGAAGATCTTTCCGGAGAAGGTCAGGTCGGGGAAGGCATCGAGTGTGAAGATTGCCGGTTGTCCCATCCTAATGTGGTCGAATTTAGTCTCTTCGAGATAGACGGCAACCCACAGGTCTTTACCTTCGTTGATGGTGAAAAGTGTTTGTCCCGGTTGGATGATATCGCCGGGCAGCGACCAGCGTTTAGCTATCACCCCGTCGACCGGAGCCGTGATCCGGTAATATCCCAGGGATACGCGGGTGGACTCGATAGCGGCATTTGCCGAAACGATAACTGCTTCTCCGGCGGAGATCCGTGCCCGAGATATCTTGATTTGATCTTTGGCAACATCCACTTTTATGGCGGCACTTTTATATGTATCTTCCGTATTCTGGAATGTCTCCTGTGAAACAGCATCACTTCCGTATAACTTTTTGTCGCGGCGGTAGTTTACTTCAGCCTGATGATAGTCGATCTCTGCCAGGCTCAGGTTCTTGATTGCCGTGTTGAGATTCTCTTTATCCAGTTTTAGGTTGGCAACCATTTCCTCCCGGCGTGCAACGGCTTCCTGCAATTGAGCAACAACCGTGCTGCTATCCAGTTCGGCCAGAATCGTACCTGCTTTCACCGTATCGCCTTCCCAGGCATACTGTTTAAGCATCGGAGCCATAACTTGCGCCGCAACGCTAACCCGGAAACTATCGAGGTTTGCATCGTCGGTCGAGATATATTTGCGGTAGTTCCACCACCAAAGGAAAGCAATACCAACAGCAACGATCAGTATAACGATAAGCCATACCATACTATTGCCCGATGTTTTTTTAGAGGGACTTACTGTATCCATAGTTTTGACGTATATTTATTGCATAAAACAAATAAAATATACAAAGGTTCAGGGTAACTGCCGTAAGGACTACTCTTTCTTCTGATGCTGTAACAGCCAGTCAAAGATCTTATTATCTTTATAAAGGTATTGGATCCCATGTCCTTCACCGGGTAAGCGGGTGAACTGGATATGACCATACGTCTCGAGTTTGCTTACAACCCTTTCTGTTTCATTTATTGGGATCATATCATCTGCTGTCCCGTGGAATGTCCAGATGGGAAGTTGTTTCAGGTTGCTGATTTTGGCAGTATCGCTATCGTTTACACCACCGCACAGGGGGACAATCGCGGCAAACCTGTCGGGATAATCCATCGCTACCTGCCAGGTCCCGAAACCACCGTTACTGATACCGGTCACATAAATCCGGGTCGTGTCGATCCGGCATTTGGAAGTTAATTCGGCATACAATGAATCGAACCAATTCTCGGTTGTCCAGTATTTGTTTTGTGGACACTGCGGGGAGGCTATGATGAAATCGTATTCATGCCCTTGTTCTATATAATAAGGGATTCCATAGGCTTTCAGTTTATTCAGGTCATCCCCGTTCTGTGCACCGCCGCCCAGGTAGATAACCAACGGGTAATCCTTCTTATTCGTTGGGTAATCTTTCGGAAGATAGAGCAGGTACGGGTAATCCGCTTTGGGCTTTTGCGGTGTTTGACCATCCACTTTCATATTGAAAACGAAAAGGAAAACCAGGATGGAAAGGAATAGTTTGTTCATGCGTAATCGTATTGTTGCAGGGATGATTTCGTTTAATATTAATTTGTACGCGCCTTGCTTTTTTCCATATCTTCCCGGCTCTTACTTTGGGTTACCAGATAAACTCCTACGAAAACGAGGACGGCCGAGAATACTTTTTGGAAGGAAAATGTATCTTGTCCCACCATAACAGTTATCAGCGAGGCGATGATCGGTTGTACATAATTATACATACTCACCGTTGTCGGACGAATACGTTTCAACGACATCGGTATCAACAGGTAAGGAATAAATGTGGCGCCTATCAGGACAAAGCTGATCGCCCCGATCTCTTTCATATCGAATATTTCCCGTTGAAAAGCAGGGGTTTCAAGTACATGCTGGTAAGTGAAGGGCAACAATACGAGCGTGGAAAAAAGAAACATCCACTTCATCATCGTCACGGCCGAGTAACGTAAACTCAACGGTTTGGATAGGACCAGATAGATAGAATAGATGATTGCACTGGTCGTGATCATCAGGTTCCCTGTAAGTCCGCTGGCCTGTCCCGAGTTATGTGTGGAGGCCAATATTAAGGAAACACCACCGCAGCAGCCTAATAATACACCGAAAGCTTTCATCTTTGTAATCGGTTCTTTCAAAATAACGGCAGCCAGCAGCATAACGAAGATGGGAACGGCCGTAGCGATTATGGAAGCATCCACCGGAGATGTACGGTTCAGCCCGATAATAAACAACCCCTGGTTGAACCCGACCCCGCAAAGGGCACAAACGAAAAGCAGACCCAGGTCTTTCATCGTCACCTTTTCCCGTTTCACAAAGAGAGATGCTATCCAAAACAGCAGGCAAGCAGAACTCATTCGCATGATAGTCAGTGATTCGGGCTGAACATGTGTCGGCAACAAGTACTTAGATATAGGCATATTGATAGCGAATAGTATATTGGCTATCAGGATCAGTATGTGACCCTTTAATTTTTCTGAGTTCATTCTTTTGCTGTTTTATGCAATGCAAATGTAGTGATATTTATTAAACGCACAATTAGGTTTCATCTTCCACCGTAATAACATCTGTGAGGGTAATGTAACTTTGTGCGACAGCGTCCGCTATATTTATCTTGGTTTCGTTAATTTATCGTATCTTTGTATATCTAATAATATGATAAAAAGAATATCAATGAAACCGACCCGAATAATCGAGATATGTGCCAACTCGGCACAAAGCTGTGTGGAGGCTGAAGCCGGAGGAGCTAAACGTGTGGAACTTTGTGCCGGCATACCGGAAGGGGGAACCACCCCGAGTTATGGCGAAATCAAAACGGCTCAGGCTCTCACTTCGTCGATCGATATAAACGTAATCATTCGTCCGCGTGGTGGTGACTTCCTGTACACTCCGGCCGAAATAGACTCCATGTTGCTCGATATTGAATTATGTAAACAACTGAAGGTGCACGGTGTCGTGTTCGGATGCCTGACGAAAGAGGGCGATATCGACATCCCCCTCATGCGTCGCCTGATGGAGGCGGCCAAGCCATTATCCGTCACTTGCCACCGGGCCTTTGATGTCTGCCGTGATCCCTTCACAGCCCTGGAGCAGCTGATAGACCTAGGGTGCGACCGTATCCTTACTTCCGGCCAACAATCGGATGCCGTGAAAGGTATCCCCCTCATCGCCGAACTGGTGAAGCGTGCCGACGAACGTATCATTATTATGCCGGGATGCGGCGTGCGCGAAAATAATATCGCCCGGATCGAAACCGAAACCGGAGCGAAGGAGTTCCATACTTCTGCCCGTAGTATCGTGTACAGCAAGATGGAGTATCGGAACGAAAATGTCCCGATGGGCAGCAGTATCGTTTCTTCTGAGTTTGAAACAGTGGAAACCGACCGGAATAAAGTGGCCGCTTACATCTGATATAGAATGAAACACCGGCCATCCTTTGTTACCCTTTTCCTGTCACTCTGTGCCTTCTGTCATGCACAGCAGGACTCTATTGTCCCGTTCAAAGACGCTTACAAGCGCATCTATAATATAACGAAAGTGACAGGAACGAAGCCGGTGATGGACGGACGCCTGGACGAAGATTTCTGGATGAAGCAAGGGGAGTGGTCCGACCGCTTTGTCCAGATCATTCCTTACGAACGCGGTATACCGGATTCCCCGACCCGTGTCAAATTGTTCTACGATAACAAATACATCTACGTAGGTGTCTATTGTAAAGATATCCGCCCGGATAAGATGATCCCTTTTATCGGGAACCGAGACGATAACAGTATGGGTGACCTGATCAGCGTGGCTTTCGACACCTATCATGATTACCGGGCCGCTCCTGAATTCAACATCAACCTGGGGGGAAACAAGACCGACCTGGTTGTAACAGATAAATTGAATGTCAACCTCAGCTGGAACGCTGTCTGGGAAGGGAAGACACATATCAATCTGCCGGATTCGAGCTGGACGGCCGAGTTACGCATCCCGTTCAGCCAGCTCCGGTATAACCAGCATTCGGAAGATGGGATATGGGGGCTTCATGTGCGCCGTATCATCCGCCGGAACAACGAAGTGCAGAACTGGAGCATGATCCCTTTGAAGAACAACGGCCATGTCTTTTCCTTCGGAGAAATGCACGGGATGACCGATCTTCCCAAACCGAGAGGCATCGAGTTTCTCCCCTATGTGATGGGAAAATACCGCAACGAACCGAAGATACCCGGAAGTCCTTACCAGAAGGGGCATAGCTGGGGAGGGAATGTCGGCCTCGACGCCAAGTTCGCCCTTTCCGATTTTACGCTGGACCTGACGATCAACCCGGATTACGGGCAGGTCGAACTCGACCCTTCGGTGATGAATCTGACCGCTTACGAAACCTTTTACGACGAGAAGCGTCCTTTCTTCCTGGAAGGAAAACATATCCTCGATTTTGCCAACGGCAACGATATGATGTTTTACACCCGCCGTATCGGAGCAGCCCCTTCCTATACACCGCAAGGGATAGACAATATAAACAGTTTTGCCGACAGTAAAGAGAACGTTCCTATTATCGGTGCTCTGAAATTGACGGGCACGAACCGGCAGGGTGTGACGATCGGAGTGGTGCAGAGCGTCACAGCCCGCTCGTCGGCTAAGGTGACCCGTAGCGGGGTGGAAGATGTCGAAGTGGTGGAACCCCTGACCAATTACACCGTGGCACGTGTCCAGAAAAACTGGAAAGGAAACAGCCTGCTGGGAGGAATGATAACCTCCGTTAACCGGGCCTTGGAACAACCTTACCTGGAAGATTTCATGGTACGCAACGCCTTTACCGCCGGTATCGATTTTACCCAGTATTTTAAGAACCGACTTTATTATATCGATGTGAAAGGGATGGTCAGCTCGCTGAACGGTAGCAAGAAGGCGATTACCCTCCTGCAAACGAACCCGGTGCATTATTACCAGCGGGCATCGGCAGTCGGCTACCTGGGAGTCGATCCGGACCGCCGTTCCCTGAACGGGACGGGCGGATATGTGAAAGCCGGACGAAAGGGGAATGCCAAATGGGCTTTCTCGGAAACATTCAGTTGGTCGTCTCCAGGTTTCGACCTCAACGATATGGGATATATGAAAGAAACCGATAACCGGACGAATGAGACGGAGATTGCTTACCGACAGACCGATATCTGGAAAATATTCCGTTATAACGCTTTTACCGTTACCCAGAAAAATCAATGGAATTACGGGGGGACGCCTTTTAGTAACGACCTGGCTCTTCGCTGGCAGAGTATGACGATGAACCGTTACGAAATGGATATGAAAGAAACTTTTGTCTGGAACCGTCTCGACAGCCGCATGCTTCGTGGGGGGCCTGATATGCGTTTCGATCCTTATTTCCAGACCTCCGTAAAAGTCAATACGGATAAGGCCCAGCGGATGATGTTCATGCTCAAATATGAAGGAAATCATAACCTCGACGGATATAACCGCTTCAATACGCTGATGCCGAGTCTTACCTTCCGCTTGGGGAACCATGTCTATTTATCCGGACAGGTAGATTATGCCTGGAATATGGACAACATGCAGTATGTCGGAACATTACTGCCCTCGGATGCATCTGCCTCCCCGGGCGATCTTTCGCTGATCTACCTGATGGGGCATATGAAGCAGAAAACGTATGGATTGACTATGAAGTTACAGGTAAATGTCACACCGGATATTTCCATCCAGTTCTATGGTTCTCCGTTTACGTCGACAGCAAAGTTCAGCGGCTTCAAGGAGGCGGCCGATACCCGTTCGCATACTTACGACAATCGTTTCCACCTCTTTACTGCCGACGAGATCAGTTATGCCGATGGCGTTTACGGGATAAAGAGCGGAAAAGGGGAGGCTTCGTTCAGGAACCCAGATTTCAGTTTTAATGAATTTCGTTCCAACCTCGTGGCACGGTGGGAGTATCTGCCGGGATCTACACTTTATTTTGTATGGGAACACCGTATGTCTAACCAGGATAACCAGATGGTAAGCGGCTGGGGGAGTAACCTCGACCGGATGTTCGGTCTTCCGGCTACCAATACTTTTATGCTGAAGATGAATTACTGGTTCAATTTGTAGCCTGATCTCTTCTACCATATATATATAATTAGTATCTTTACAAAACTAAAATGACAGATCATGGAAGAAGAACCTAAAAGACTTACCCGTTCGAATAACGGAATGATTGCCGGTGTATGTGCCGGCATAGCGGATTACTTTGATTTGGATCCGACGCTGGTCCGTGTGGGATACATCCTGTTGAGTCTATTTACAATGTTTTCCGGAGTGATAGCCTATTTTATCCTTTGGTTAGTTATACCTAAAAAGACTTTTTATTAAGAATGAATTTTGAATTATCTTCACCATTCAGCCCTACGGGAGATCAGCCGGAAGCAATAGCGGCTCTTACGGAGGGCATAGAGAGTGGTGTGCCTTTCCAGACACTGCTCGGTGTTACTGGTTCCGGGAAAACCTTTACTATTGCCAACGTTATTAAAGAGGTGCAACGGCCTACGCTGATATTGAGTCATAACAAGACGCTGGCAGCCCAGCTGTATAGCGAGTTTAAGGCCTTCTTTCCTAATAATGCCGTAGAATATTTTGTCTCATACTACGATTATTATCAGCCGGAAGCCTATTTGCCTTCTTCCGATACCTATATCGAGAAAGACTTGCAGATCAACGAGGAAATCGATAAACTCCGCTTGCGTACGACCGCATCTCTGTTATCGGGCAGAAAGGATGTGATCGTAGTTTCTTCCGTCTCCTGCCTCTATGGTATGGCAGACCCGACGGCTTTTGCTGAAAAGGTGACTCATCTGGAAAAAGGGATGCAGATCGACCGCGATAAGTTATTGCGGCGTTTTGTCGATGCGTTGTATGTGAACAACAAACTGGAGTTTAATAGCGGCTGTTTCCGTGTGAACGGTGATACGGTCGATATCTTCCCCGCCATCGAAACATTCGACGGTGTGGCTTACCGCATAGAATTTTGGGGAGACGAGATCGACCGCCTGTCCTCTTTCGATCCGAAGACAGGGCAGGAGATAGACGAGCAGGATGAACTGAACATCTATCCGACTAACCTATTCGTCACTACCCAGGAACGTATCAACGCGGCTATTGGCCAGATAGATGTCGACCTCGGTACGCAGGTGAACTTCCTGAAGGAGATTGGCAAGCATTATGAAGCGAAACGTTTGTACGAACGTGTCACTTTCGACCTCGAGATGATCCGTGAGTTGGGGCATTGTTCGGGTATCGAGAACTATTCCCGTTACTTCGACGGGCGTGGGGCGGGTGATCGTCCCTACTGCCTGCTCGACTATTTCCCGAAAGACTTTATGCTGGTTGTCGATGAAAGCCATGTGACGATCCCGCAGATCCGTGCGATGTACGGAGGTGACTATTCGCGTAAAAAGAACCTGGTGGAATATGGCTTCCGTCTGCCCGCCGCGATGGATAACCGTCCGCTGATGTTTGATGAGTTTGAATCGCTTACCCCGTTAGCCATTTACGTCAGTGCAACGCCTGCCGACTACGAATTGGAGAAGAGCGAAGGTATCGTGGTGGATCAGGTGATCCGTCCGACCGGACTTCTTGACCCGGTGATCGAAGTGCGCCCGACGTTGAACCAGATCGACGATTTGATGGAAGAGATCATCCAGCGCTCGGCTATCGATGAGCGTGTGTTGGTGACAACCCTTACCAAGCGGATGGCGGAAGAGCTGACAACGTATCTGACCCGTATGGGAATACGTTGTAACTATATCCATAGCGATGTCGATACGTTGGATCGTATCCAGATCATGGATGATCTGAGGAAAGGCCTTTTTGATGTCCTGATCGGAGTCAACCTGTTACGTGAGGGGCTCGACTTGCCGGAAGTTTCTTTGGTTGCTATCCTGGATGCCGATAAAGAAGGCTTCCTCCGTTCCCACCGTTCTCTGACGCAGACAGCCGGACGTGCAGCCCGTAACGTGAACGGAAAAGTTATCTTCTATGCCGATAAGATAACAGCGAGTATGAAACTGACGATGGACGAAACGACCCGTCGCCGCGAGAAGCAGTTGGCTTATAACGAACTGCATGGCATTACTCCTAAGCAGGTAGTAAAAAATAGTGTCTCCCTCCTGGGTGAAAAGCAGGCTACCGCCGAACCGTATGCTTATATCGAACCGGAACCAAGCTTGGTTGCCGATCCGGTTGTTCAGTATATGAACCGTTCGCAGCTTGAAAAGGCCATCGAACGAACCAAGAAGCAAATGACCGAAGCTGCCAAGAAGCTTGACTTTATCGAGGCTGCACAGTTTAGGGATGAGCTGATTAAGTTGGAAGACCAGTTGAAAACTAAAGTATAGAAAGATAGCTTAAATCTGACAAATAATGAATTTATGAAAATAATCTATTTCTTGCTTTTTACTTGTTTTTTCTTTTTTCGTGTGCAAGCTGCCGATAAAATATATTGTACCGATGAAGACCGTGTTGTCTTTGACCGATATGTTGCGGAGATGGCCCAAAATAAGTCATTGCCGACCGGAGAGTTGATGGTTAAAACGGCCCGTTTTTTCCTGAATGCCCCTTATGTGGCCGCTACTTTGGAAAAGGAACCGGAGGGATTAGTCATCAACCTTCGGGAAATGGATTGTATGACGTTGGTAGAGAATGTCATCGCATTAACGAGGACTATGCAATCTGTTTCTCCTTCCTTTGAAGAGTTTTGTAAGAATCTGCAAACCCTCCGTTATCGTAACGGGGAAATTCATGATTACGCAGACCGTTTGCATTATACGACAGACTGGATATTTGAGAATCAACGGAAAGGCATCGTGAAAGATGTAACCCGGGAAATCGGAGGGATCTCCCTTCCTGTCGACGTCTCTTTTATGTCGACTCACCCGGATAGTTACAAGTCGTTGAAAGAGAATCCGGCGCTTGTCGCGAAGATCGCCTCCAAAGAAAAGGAAATCAATGCACGCTCTTATTATTATATTCCGGAAACAGATATAGACAAGCTGTCTGCCGGCATCAAAGACGGCGATATCGTCTGCTTCGTCACTACGATAAAAGGGCTGGATATATCCCATGTCGGTGTCGTTTGCCGGGTAGGAGAGAAGTTGACTTTTATCCATGCTTCCACTACACTGAAGAAGGTAATAGTCAATGAAGCCCCTTTGCAGGAGTATGTGGAAGGTATCAAGCGGAATAGCGGGATTATGATTGTCCGTCCGCAGGCACATCATTGAAACAATTCAAAGGCGAATTTGACACCGATATTCTGGTACTTCCACCTGTCGAAGCCGGCAAATAGGGCGGCGTTGAAGATATGGTTACCGAAACCATATCCCACCTCCGTGTAGCTAGGAAGAACAGGTGTCCAAAGTTGGCTGAAATAAAAACGTTCGGACAAGATATATTTGGACGTCTTTTTCTTGAATAACTGCGACAGGATAAAAGGGCTCTCATACATCAGGTGACCTTGTACGTATTTGTCGGATGCATTAAACCAAAAACTTCTTAACTGATTGAATACACCTCCGAACTCATCCCCCCATGATTCCGGGAATTGCCGGCGCGAAAAATAACGGAAGTCAGCAAAATAGATCGACTTCGGGTTTAGATACATTCCACCGCTAAGATGATAATTCAGCTTCCTGGCCAATCCTAAAGGGATACTTTGATGAATATCAGCCTCTATACGCGCATAATCACCGGTACTCTTGCCTACTCCGGGTATCGCCCGGGCAAACTCGACGGATATGGTAGGATAGTGGGAATACAGATATTCTTTCCGGTATCCATCCATCCAGTAATACTGCCGGGGAGTATAGGAGATACCGATAACAGGTGTGAAATCGTGATAGTTTTCATTGATCAGCTCTTCCACTCCTTCGCCGGGATCTGTTATATTGCTGCCTTTTTTCACCGGGATACGGCGGTGGTAGGTGACACCGGTCCAGAGTTGAAAACCGTTGAACAGTTCTATGTTATTTCGTATTTCAGCATAGTAATGTTTGAAGTACTCGAGATTCAGGTCATCAAAGTTGAACGATGAGTCTTTGAGTTGTTCGTTGATATCTTTCATGATAGCCGACGAATAACTTTGGTTACCGTTACCGACTGAAATACTGAGTATACCTTTCTTTTCGGGCTGGTACTCCCAGTCGCCGTTTACGCTGAAAAATATTTCTTTCCTTTTGAATACGAAACCGACATCCGGGCGGAAACGAAGCTGGCGGTCTTTGTTGAATGTTTTACTGATACGCAGACGCTGCCTGTACGTGATACCGTTGTGTCCGGAGTAACCCAGTTGGAACGGATTGAATATACCCGAATATTTAAGACGGGTCGTCTTGTAGTCCATGCTGATCGTGTTGGTGAACTTTTCCGTCAGCTTCAGGTACTTGGTGATATTGGCGGTATCCGTTTCCTGTTCATTTTTCTTCTTCTTCTCGGCTATCTGGTAGAGTCTTTCCTCATCTGGAGTGAGTGGCAGGTCGCGTTCCTTGTTCCAAAATGCTGTATCGGTGATAATGGGGACGGTATCGGACGAAAGCTTGTAGTATCCGGTAAGGTCGAGTGACTTCCATTTCTTACTTTCATTGTCTTCTTCTACCCACTCGATTGCGTTGTATTTAAACGAAGAATGATAGCTGGTGGCAATAGCATTACCCAATACATGATAACGCAGGAACAGACTGGCCTTGTCCGGAAGGATGAACCGGCGGTAATCCCTTCCGAATGTCATTACCAGGTTGAACTCAGCAAAGTCGAAGCGACCGTTCACATCTATCTTATCGATGATCCATGACTTGTCGCGGATGTACAGATCCCCGCAAATCAACTTCTGGCTCCATAGCTTGGGCATGAACCGTATCTTGTAGATCTTTATGCCGGTCGTATCGGAGACTTCCTCGAGATTGAAGGAGTAAAATTTGGATGCGTTTTGAGTCATGGGCGTGATGATGCCTTCGTTGTAGATCGTCGAGGAATATACATTCAGGTTGAGGAAGCTCAAAGCCTCCTGTTGTTTTTTACTGTTGGGGATACTATTCCCGTTTACTGCCTGGAAATTATGCTGGAAACTGTTCGGAGCATTGAACTTGGAGTAACTTACCATCTCGAAGATCATGTCTTTGTTCTTCCAGTCGACGGGGAAAAGATGGTGCCCGAAGCGTAACAGGAAGTTGTGTTTGAGTATTTCCGTGCGTCCTTTAATGTATATCTCCGCTTCGTATTTTGACAGTACATGCTGGTATTTTTCAGCGTTCCTAATCACTTCTTTCATAATGGAGTCGGCTCTTACGGACGACTCTGTTTTCTCTTTTGAGTCAGGCAACAACTTACTTCTATAACCACTTTCCGGTTTGGCGAAAGCAGTTATAGTAAACAAAATCAGAGCAAATATCAAAACGTATCTTTTCAACAAATTATCACCCCTTTTGCTGCAAACGTAACGAATAAAATTTGAATTTGTAGTAAAAGAAAGTAAAATGTAATCTAAAATACAATTTATCGTATTAAACATTTTACTAATTCAAAAGAAAAGTTGTACATTTGTGCTTCACAAGTATGTTATAAAACAGTCGTGGTTAAACAACAAAAAGAAGAGGTCGATCTATCGGCCAGTTTAGCAGAAGTATGGAGAGTTCTGACCGATAAAGAACGGGAGATTCTCCGTAATAATTCGACGATCCAGCATTTCAAACGTAACGAGTTGATCTATTGCGAGGGCGACGAACCAAGGGACATGATGTGCTTACTAAAAGGCAAGGTGAAGATCTTTAAAGAAGGAGTTGGCGGTCGAAGTCAGATTATTCGTATGATCAAGCCTGTACAATATTTTGGTTATCGCGCAAACTTTGCTCAGGAGAACTATTTGACGAATGCCTCTGCGTTCGAAGCATCTTCAGTTTGCCTGATACCGATGACGGTTGTTACCGAATTGTTAATGGGTAACCCGCATCTGGCCATGTTCTTTATCCGCCAGCTATCGTTCGACTTGGGAGTTGCGGACGAACGTACCGTGAACCTTACGCAGAAGCATATCCGGGGTCGTCTGGCAGAATCTTTGTTATTCCTGAAAGACAGTTACGGGTTGGAAGAGGACGGTGCTACCCTGAGTATCTACCTATCCCGTGAAGACTTGGCCAACTTGTCGAACATGACTACTTCCAACGCAATCCGGACGCTGTCCACCTTTGTCTCTGAGCGTATCATCGCTATCGACGGACGTAAGATCAAGTTGATTGACGACGATAAGTTGAGGAAGATTAGTAAGATGGGATAATAAAGACCTGGTATTTTGAGAATATAAAAGAAAGGGCTTTCGTCGATCGAAAGCCCTTTCTTTTTGTGATTAAGCGACTGTTTACCTGATAGCTTCGCGGATACGAACCAGGCGTGTCAATAGGCCTTCCAGCAGATCCAGTTGCAACATATTGGCACCGTCGGATTTTGCCTTGGAGGGTTCCGGGTGTGTTTCGATAAAGAGACCGTCTGCTCCTACGGCGATGGCTGCTTTAGCGATCGTTTCTATCAATGCGGGCAGACCACCTGTTACGCCTGATGTCTGGTTGGGCTGTTGCAGGGAATGGGTTACATCCATGATAACCGGATAACCGAATGTCTGCATTTCCGGAATGCCGCGATAATCGACAACCAGGTCGGTGTAGCCGAATGTCGTCCCGCGTTCCGTAACCATGATGTTGTCGTTGCCTGCATCGGCCACTTTCTGTACGGCGAACTGCATGGCTCCCGGCGAAAGGAACTGTCCTTTCTTGATATTGACTATCTTTCCGGTCTTCGCGGCTGCCACCAACAGGTCGGTCTGTCGACAGAGGAAAGCAGGGATTTGCAATACATCCACATACTCGGCGGCCATTGCTGCCTCGTGGTTTTCGTGGATATCTGTTACGGTAGGGATATTGAATGTTTCGCCTACTTTACGCAGTATCTTCAGTGCTTTCTCATCGCCGATCCCGGTGAACGAGTCCAGGCGGGAACGGTTGGCTTTACGGTATGAACCTTTAAAGATGTATGGTATATTCAGCTTTTCAGTAATACCAACTACCTTCTCTGCGATTCGCAGCGCCATATCTTCTCCTTCGATCACACAAGGACCGGCCATCAGGAAGAAGTTTTCTTTATTCTTAAAATCGTTTACTGTTATCATAATTGTTGGTTCAATAATTCCAATGTCCTTTCTATCTTTTCCTCGGTCGGCAGGGTGGCATCGATCCAGTGGATCGTGCATCCCCGGCGTTCCATTCCGCGGAACCAGGTCATTTGCCGCTTGGCAAACTGGTGGATGGCTATCTCCAGTTGTGAAACCATCTCTTCGTATGAAAGTTCACCGATGATATATAATGTCAGATACTTGTATTCCAGTCCGTAGTAAATAAGATCTTCCGGTTTTACGCCCGAGTCGATGATTCCTTTTACTTCGTCAACCATGCCTTCGTCCAAACGCGCACGTAATCGTTTGGATATTTTTTCACGGCGTAGCTCACGGTCTATATCTATGCCGATGATCAGGCTGTCGATCGGATCATATTCGTTGGTATCGGGGGCTTGCGCCTTGTAATACTCTTCGATTTCTATAGCCCGGATAGCTCTCTGGGCTGTATCTACATCGGTTTTGTTGTGTAAAACCTTGTAGGTAGACAGTATTTGTTCCAGCTCTGCGAGTGATTTCTCTTTTAATGACTCACGTAGTTCCGGATTTTGAGGAACGTCGAGCAGTTTATAACCTTTTAGTACGGCCTCGATATACATGCCCGTGCCACCGCAGAGGACAGGTAGTTTCCCTTTTTCCCGTATATCCTGATAGGCGCGGAAGAAATCGTGCTGGTATTCAAAAACGTTGTATTTATATCCCGGATCACAGATGTCGATCAGGTGATAGGGGACGGGCTTGCCGTTGACAGTATAATCTGCCAGGTCTTTTCCGGTGCCTATATCCATGCCACGGTAGATCTGGCGGGAGTCGGCACTGATTATTTCCGTATCCAGCCGGTCGGCCAGGGCTGCGGCAAAAGGAGTTTTACCGGAAGCGGTCGGCCCAAGTATCGTTATAAGTTGATATGTTTTCATTTACATGACAAAGATACAAAAAAAGCCGTCCACTTTGCAGCGGACGGCTTCCATATACTGATTTGTATTTTGATTACTTACCAGCGATAACGCGAGCCATTTCACAAACTTTGTTTGAATAACCCCATTCGTTATCGTACCAAGATACGATCTTAGCGAAGTTAGCATCCAAAGAGATACCAGCTTTAGAGTCGAAGATTGAAGTCATAGCGCAGCCACGGAAGTCAGTTGAAACAACTGCATCTTCTGTATAGCCCAGTACACCTTTCAATTCGCCTTCAGAAGCTTCTTTCATAGCAGCGTTGATATCTTCAACTGTAGCCGGTTTGTCCAGAACAACTGTCAAGTCAACAACAGAAACGTCAGAAGTCGGAACGCGGAAAGCCATACCTGTCAGTTTACCGTTCAATACCGGCAGAACTTTACCTACAGCCTTAGCAGCACCTGTAGAAGAAGGGATGATGTTTTCAAGGATACCACGGCCACCTCTCCAGTCTTTCTTAGAAGGACCGTCTACTGTCTTCTGAGTTGCAGTAGCAGCGTGAACTGTAGTCATCAAACCTTTAACGATACCGAACTTGTCGTTCAATACTTTAGCGATAGGAGCCAAGCAGTTAGTAGTACAAGAAGCGTTAGAGATGATGTCCTGACCTGCGTAAGAAGTATGGTTAACACCATAAACGAACATAGGAGTAGCGTCCTTAGAAGGAGCAGACATGATAACTTTCTTTGCACCAGCCTGGATATGTTTGCGAGCTGTTTCGTCTGTCAGGAAGAAACCAGTTGATTCAACTACAACGTCAGCACCAACTTCGTTCCATTTCAGGTTAGCAGGATCCATTTCTGCAGTCAAACGGATTTTGTTACCGTTTACAACCAAATTGTTACCTTCTACAGCAACTGTACCATCGAAACGGCCGTGTACTGAATCATATTTCAGCATGTATGCCAAATAATCAGCATCCAACAAGTCGTTGATACCTACGATCTGAATATCATTGCCGAAGTTTTTAACTGCAGCACGGAACACCATACGTCCGATACGGCCGAAACCGTTAATACCTACTTTAATCATTGTAATAAAACTTTTATGGGTTTATTAAAAATATTACGTAAAATCCATTTAACAGCCACAAGGAGTTGCACACGAAACCAACATCAGGAGCATTCCTGTGAATGCGATCAAAAGAGAAATACTATGTTTCATTATTTATCCTTGTTTTTAACGACTGCAAATGTAGTCATGTTTTTTCTATTTTACATTTATTATGTAGAGAAAAATATGCCCTCTAACATAAATTAATTGTTCACGGCTATTTCTTTTTCTTGAACAATAAGCCTGTAAACCAGCTTTGAGCCTTTCGTATTCCCCAAGTAAGCAAAAAAGGCTTTGCAACGTCCCATGCAACGGGAAGAAGTCCTTGTGCTATGCTCAGATAATCCGAGAAGCCGATAGGGATTGCTGCTTCTGCGGGAGATACGGGTGAAGTTGCCTGATCGGCGGATTCTGTTTTTTTTGATTTAGTGTTCGGGAATAATAGGGTGGTAAAACCGGAAATCAGCAGACTTCCTGCATTTTCCTGGATATAAGAAAAGTCGTCATTCAGTTTTTGTTCCTGTATAACACATTGCCTGCGGATACGCTCTTTATCAGAAATCAGCTTCTCCAGCGGTGTCAGTGGCTTGTTTTGCATCTGTTGCATCGTCTTTTTCGTCATTACCGTTTAATGCTGCGATCACTACGTTGAGTACAGTGTTGCAGATTTTACCTTTGTTCATTATAATGAGCCCGATCAATAGGAGATACAGCACTGCCACAAAGGCAAACCCGGTTCCCATCGAACCGAATATATCTCCCATAAAGAACCCTAAAGCCAGGAATATGAACAGGATAGCAAAGAAAGCAAGGAACAATAAAATTAAGCCATACGAAAGAATGGCAATCAATTGGCCGCTCCTTTCGTATGTGCTTAACTTTAAAAGTTCAAGCTTTAATTCTACGTAAGTCGAGACATCGTCTTTGAGCTCACGAAAGATTTTTCCTGAATCCTTTTCCATAAATGATTATTCAGCTACAATTTCTTCTGTAGCTTTTACTACCTCAGCTTTACCTTCTTTGTACTTGGCGAGAGCGGAATTAAAGCCTTCTTTTACTTTTCCAACTACACCGTTCAATTCTTCCAGTAACTGTTCTCTCTTATCGGTAGCTGCCAGATATCCGACTGCTGCACCAACTGCTGCACCCACTACCAAACCTAGTAATAACTTAGAATCTACATTTTTCATAACTCTTACATTTAAATGTGTCTACTAAAATAACGCTTTTCTTTGGATGATGGTTTATTTCTGCATTAACTTTTACTGTTAAATAAAGTTATGGCTTCTGCGTTTTGACGGCCACCCAGTTGTTTTTTTCTTCGTAAGACTGGAATATCAGTCCGTTGCGTTCGCATTCTTCCTGGATGAATGGAATGTCCTGAGTGTAGAATCCGCTCATAAAAAGAAGTGCCCCCGACTTCATACAGCTGACATAGTGTTTGATATCGTTCAAAAGTATATTACGGTTTATATTGGCAAATACGATGTCGAACTGTCCGAATCCGGTTATTTGTTCGGCGCCGCCCAGTGCAATCTGTATATCTTCCGTATTGTTCAGGCGAATATTTTCAAGCGCATTGTTGTAAGCCCATTCGTCAATGTCGATACCGACTACCTTGCCGGCTTTCTTCATCTTTGCCAGAATAGCCAGGACGGCTGTGCCGCATCCCATGTCGAGCAGATCTTTACCTTCAAGGTCGAGTTTCAGCATTTCGCTGATCATGAGGAAGGTCGTTTCGTGGTTGCCTGTACCGAATGCCATTTTCGGGTCTATAATTATATTATATGTATAGCCCGGCTCCGGTTCGTGGAAAGAGGCGCGGATGATGCAGTCGTTGCCGATACGGATGGGTTTGAAGTAATTCTTTTCCCATTCCTCGTTCCAGTCTTTACCTTCTACCTCTTGTGCGGTGTAATGGATGGCGACGTTTTCAAGCGGGAATTCCTTCAGTTTGTCCTGTAATGTATTTACATTATATAATGAGTCGGATACGTATGCCAGCAACCCGTCTTCGCTTTCGGTGAAGCTCTCGAATCCGATCTCGCCCAGTTCGGCGGCGAGAATGTCGCTGACAACGGTTGTTTCGACAGGCGATTCGTATGTGAATTTCAGTTCGTAATAATTCATATTCGTTACTTTTTATCTGTTTTTGGGGCAAAGGTATCGAATATATTTAATAAATCTAAGTAGGAGCAGTACTATAATCAGGGCGATAAAAGGGGAAAGCGGGAAGGTGTGTGTTTGTGTTTCCTGTTCTTTTTGCGATGTTTCGCGGGATGTTTTTTCTAGCAAGTAAAAAGATTATCAGCAGAATAATATTGAACTTCATAAAATAATCAAGGAAT
>NZ_CAJJWO010000040.1 GCF_905196875.1 uncultured Parabacteroides sp.
ATGTATGCGAGCTTGCTGTCTGCAAACTCATGTGTCATGACCGCTTTCAGTTCATCCTCCGTCAGATATTCCCGTTCTTTCACATTGGGGCTGATATGAAACTGGATGAAAGGATTGCGCGGTATCAACCCGTTATAATGCGCTTTCATGACCACGCCTTTCAGCCACATACAGTTTGCCCATATCGAACCGTTCCGCAATCCGGCTTCAGTCGAGAGGTATGCGGCGAACTCCTTGATGAAATCGGGAGTAAGTTCCAACATGGACATATCGCTGCGTCTGTAAAACGACTTGATAAAGGCGGCTACATGGTTTCTTGCCCGTACACGTGCCCGATAGGTAGCCATTACCCTGTCTTTGCCTACCCGTTTCTTGAACACTTCGTTCTCACGGTCGAATGCTTTTAGCAGCGTCTCATACTCGCTGCCGATTCCCTGATAGGCGTTGCGCACCATCTCAGCCGTAACAAATGCCTCGCGGTCTGAAATGCGCTGGTAATGTTTGATGATTTGCGCCTTGATGTTGTCAAGGGCAAGGTTGATGTCTCGTGCCTCGCGGCTCTTGCCTTTCGCCTTGTTTCCTTTCACGTCCCAAAGCGTTTTCGGGATGTTCTGCTTACAACTGAACTGCGCCACAGTCCCGTTGATTGTCACTCGTCCCATGATGGGGACAATACCGTTTTTCTCCTTGCTGCCGTTCACGTAGAACAGAACCTTGAATGTGCTTCTTGCCATACTCGTTTTTTGTTTGCAAAGTTATTACTCAACGAGTTAGACCTTGATATGCCAACCTGTGCCACAAGCTGCCAAATACAACACGGTGTGTTAAAAATCACCATTCGGCGGGTAATGATTTGGAGACCGTTCTTCTTCATAAATCCGCTTTCCTTTACGTTACCTCGATTTTTCGCCTGTCCTCATTTGTCTTCGCAAACGCCTTATTGACAGGCATTACGAAGACATTTGTCCCTTTTTATTCGTCTTTTCCAGAGATTTTTAGTATCTTTGCCGACCTAAAATTAAAAGAGATGTATAAGAAAATCGGTTTTCTGGTAAGCCTATGGATACTTGTTCTCACTGCTTGCACAAACCAGAAACAATATTTTGAAGAGAGCGGCTCCGTATTTCATACAATCTACCATGTCAAATATGAAGCATCCGAACTGCTGACTGACAAGATTGACGCTGAATTTCAGAAGTTTAATCTTTCATTGAACCCGTTCAACCCGAACTCTATCATATCCAAAGTGAATCAGAACGCCCCTGTTGAAGCCGACGACTGGTTTATTGAGGTATTCAATAAAGCGAAGGAAGTTTCAGATCATTCCGAAGGCGTCTTCGACATTACATGTGCTCCGCTGGTAAACCTTTGGGGATTTGGCTTCAGCAAAATGGACAGCGTCACCCCACAGATGATCGACAGCATCAAACAGTTTGTCGGTTACCGGAAAGTAAAACTGGACGGACGAAAAGTAGTGAAGGAAGACCCCCGCATTTTACTGAATTGTTCAGCCATTGCAAAAGGATATGCGAGCGACATAATAGCCCGCCTGCTTGAACGCGAAGGCGTTAAGAACTACATGGTCGAGATTGGCGGCGAAGTCACGATGAAAGGTGTCAACCAGAATGGAAACTGCTGGCGCATCGGTATTAACAAACCGGAAGACGATTCCACCGGAATAAGAAACGATATAGAAGAGGTTGTCCAGCTATGTAAAAAAGGTGGAGTAGCCACTTCAGGCAATTATCGGAATTATTACGTAAAAGACGGAAAAAAATATGCACATACGATCGATCCGCGTACAGGATACCCGTCTGAACAGAATATCTTAAGCGCAACTATTGTTGCAGATGACTGTATCACTGCCGATGCCTACGCAACGGCCTTCATGGCAATGGGGCTTGAAAAAGCACGTCAGGCAGCCAAAAACATCCCTGATATTGAATATTATGTAATCTACTCCGATGAAAATGGTAAACATCAGATAGAATACTCTGAAGGCATGCTCCAATATCTACCCAACAGGCAGTCTGAAGCAATACTGAATGAGTAATATTTTTTTATGAAGAATTTTTTTAATCAGTTTGAATGTAAAGAAGTTAGAGCAGGTGAAACAGCATACGACACAGAGTCGATCGGCAATGTCTTACTTTTTGTTACCTCCGGAACACTTCTTATCGACTCTCAAACATCAACTTCGGCCATAGAACTAAATGAAGGGTATTTTGTTTTGCTGCCCGCAGAACAACGTTATATCATAACGGCCGTTACCGATGCACAAACAGTATTAATGTATGCAGGAAGTTTATCTGCCATGATCACGGAAGATCCGGAATGGGACCCGGAAAGACCGGTCATCCTCCCGACATTCCCCTCATTGGCAAAAACGATCTACCTGCTCGAATCCTATCAGAAAGAGGCTAAGGCAAAGCTGAATTAAAAGCTTTTGATCAGGAATGACGGATTTATCCGTAAATAAACTCCGGCAGAAAAACTCGTCGCACTACCGGACTTACTGATTCCGTCAACTCCTTGTTCATACATGTTAACAGGAAGATGCTGGTATATATCGACATCTACTCCCATAGAAAAACCTTTTCCAAAACTCCGGGAGTATTCAAATCCCAGATAGAACATATTCTGTCCGTCAAACGTAACACCTTCCGTGGATGTTGAAACAGCTCCATAGAAAGGGCTACCGAACATCGATATGAACTTATTGCTATTCCAATAGGATGTTTTCACACGGAAATCATAAATATCGGCCGAGGCGCGAACATAAAAGCCGGTCCCGCTATCATAAGGCCATAATTCACCGGCTTGCTGGTAATAACCGGTTACGTCAAATTCCAGATTGACATTCTTAAATATTGGATTTCCTGTATTCCATACGGCACCGGCACCAACCGCACCGTTCATCAAAGTCTGAACCGAATTAGTGTAAATCGTATCTATCTCTCCTCCCCGGTGTTGGGCAAGACCTTGCAGGGGTACATAGAAATGAAAACGTGATTCCGGATTGTTCAACTTGTACCGCGCAGACAAACCGACCGTAAACGCTTCCTGATGAGTATCCCCATGAAAGATAAAACTCTCCCAGTTCACCCACACATCGAGATCGAACCGGCGGGAATCGTATAATAATTGCAGGCCGGCTTCAGGGTCGGCTGTCAGGTTCAGCTCGGGATTATATAACGGTTCGATCAGATTGTGATTCGCCCCTCCGTAAATATCTCCCAATACTATATTTACATGATCCGACAAGGCCATCTGTGCACGAAAGAAAGGAAGTACATGGAATCCGTGCTGAAACTGGTTACCTTTCCAGGATGCAATATCCTGATAAGCCAGGCTGGGATATTTAGTCGCACCCCAATAACGCAACATATGAGCACCCACTTCGAGCTTGATGTTACTTAGCGGATAGAAAGTCACTTTCGGCTGAACCCAAAGTCCCGGCAGAGAATATCCCTTCATAATAGAACCCGTATATTCATTGTCTTTGAAAAAACTTATATTATCGAGCTCCACGGATAGTTGCCCCTTCTTATCCGGATCGATCCTGTGATCCGATTTGAATACACGTTCAGGAATCTGTGCTGCAACGGTTTGTATAGCCAGCAAACCGGCAAGCACGAAAGAAACACCTATTATTTTCATTTGTTTTCTTAATTTGCAGCAAACGTAAGAAATTATCGGCATAAATAAAAAGGGATACGGAAGTTTTACCTACCGCATCCCTTTTAATATTTTATTTGCTAAAGCTAACTCAACGTCTCGGAGTCGCTTCTTTAACAACCATCTGACGACCTTCGTATTCAGCACCGTCTAATTCTTTGATTGCATTTCTTGCTTCGCTTTCATTTGTAAACTCAGCGAATGCAAAACCTTTCGATCTGTTAGTGTCGCGATCAATGATTAACTTTACTGATTCTACAACTCCATACTCTTCCAGAACCTGCTGTAAGTCAGATTCTCTAACCCGGTAGTTCAGGTTACCAATGTAAATATTCATACAAAAATGATATAAAATAATTAATAAAAAAACTGTAACAAATAAGCTTGGAAAGGTCGATTACTACAAAATAAATTCATTTTTGAATATTACATCGGAGATAAAAGAACTATTTCTGAAAACTATGTTGTTCACATGGGACAAAGAAAAGTATTTTTATTTGATAAATCATCATGATCACGAATTTATTTGTCAAGTAAAATGTATTTTATAATTTTGTAACACATAAAACGGACTTGTAAAGCATAGCACTTTTAAATCGTTATCCGGACAAGTTAATGGAAATTATAGTATTTTTGACCAATTATATCGCATATTTATCCTTTTTAATTCAAATTAGAAGGCCTAAATTTGCACAATTATTTTTGAACTTAAATTGACATGGAAAAAATCGAAGTAAAAGAAGCCAAAGGAAAACTTGGTATTCTCGTTGTGGGTGTAGGTGGTGCAGTTTCTACCACCATGATTACAGGTACACTGGCAGCTCGTAAAGGGGCAGCCAAACCAATCGGATCGATCGCAGAAATGGCGACAATGCGTTTGGAAAATGGAGAAGAGAAGGCAATTAAAGACATTGTACCCTTGGCGGATCTGAACGATATTGTATTCGGCGGATGGGATATATTCGCAGACAATGCTTATGAAGCCGCCATGTATGCAGAAGTTTTAAAGGAAAAAGACCTGAACAAGGTGAAAGACGAACTGGAGGCTATTAAGCCGATGCCGGCAGCCTTCGATCACAACTGGGCCAAACGCTTAAACGGAACGCATATTAAACAAGCTGCTACTCGTTGGGATATGGTAGAGCAGATTCGCCAGGACATTCGTGATTTCAAAGCCGCCAACAACTGCGAACGTATCGCTGTATTATGGGCAGCAAGTACAGAAATCTATATCCCTCTTTCAGAAGAACATATGTCGCTTGCCGCATTGGAAAAAGCCATGAAGGAAAACAATACGGAGGCCATTTCTCCCAGTATGTGTTATGCTTATGCAGCCATTGCAGAAGGTGCTCCGTTCATCATGGGTGCTCCTAACCTGTGCGTAGACACGCCTGCTATGTGGGAATTCTCCAAACAGATGAATGTTCCTATCTCCGGCAAAGACTTCAAGAGCGGACAGACACTGATGAAGACAGTACTGGCCCCGATGTTCAAAACACGTATGCTGGGTGTCAGTGGTTGGTTCTCTACCAATATCTTAGGAAATCGCGACGGCGAAGTATTGGACGACCCTGCAAACTTCAAGACGAAAGAAGTCAGCAAACTGTCGGTAATCGATAACATTTTCGAACCCGAGAAATATCCGGATCTTTATGGCGATGTATATCATAAGGTACGTATCAACTACTACCCGCCACGTAAAGACAACAAAGAGGCATGGGACAACATCGACATCTTCGGATGGATGGGATACCCGATGGAAATCAAGGTAAACTTCCTTTGCCGCGACTCTATCCTTGCTGCTCCTATCGCACTCGACCTTGTATTATTCAGCGACCTTGCTATGCGTGCCGGTATGTCCGGTATCCAAACCTGGTTGTCATTCTTCTGCAAGAGCCCGATGCACGACTTCGAACACCAGCCTGTTCATGACCTGTTCCAGCAATGGAGAATGGTTAAACAGACATTGCGTAACATGATCGGCGAAAAAGAGCCCAGCTATCTGGATTGATAAAACACATACAGAGATAAAGATTTCTTCTTTCCGTGAAAAGCCCGCCTTCTCACAGAAAGAAGAAATTCTTTTCATATATTACTCTTTTTAATTCAAACAGATTCTATAACAATATGGATTATGCAATCATTGCAGCAGGCGAGGGTTCCCGATTGGTGCAAGAAGGTATTAAATGGCCCAAACCTTTAGTGCAACTAAATGGTATCACTCTTATAGACCGTCTGATCGATGTCTTCCTGAAAAACGACGCGTCATCTATCAGTATTATTGTAAACGAAGAAATGACAGAGGTACAGGAACACCTGCAGAGGATGGAACTTCCGGTTCCTTTCCGGCTGCTGGTCAAGTCGACTCCCAGTTCGATGCATAGTTTCTATGAACTGAGCCATCACCTGGACAGCGACAATATCTGCCTGACAACTGTCGATACGATTTTTAAGGAAGACGAATTCAGTGGATACATCGATGAATTCCTGAAAGAAAAACAATTGGACGGACTGATGGCCGTAACCGATTTTATAGATGATGAAAAACCCCTATATGTAGATACAGACAAGGATTTAATGATCCGCGGCTTTTTAGACAAACAGGGAGAACCCGCATGTTCTTACATATCCGGTGGTATCTACTGCCTGAGACGTTCCGGGCTAAAGGTTTTGAATAAAGCCATCGAACAGGGAATGTCGCGCATGCGTAATTATCAACGCCAGCTTATTGCTGAAGGCTTACAGCTAAAAGCCTATCCTTTCAGTAAAATAATCGACGTCGACCATGCCGGAGATATCCAAAAAGCCGAAGAGTTTTTAAAACAGTAAACAATGAGTAAACTAACAATAGCAGGCATCCGCAGGGAAAATCAATTCTCCCCCAATCATATCGGAAACGATGCCGCCATCTTTTCCCTGACCGCTCAATATTTGCGCGATTTGGGGTGTGAAGTAAACGAATACATTGAATCAGACCTGATTGTCCGAAATTTTGAAGAGACTGCGATCTTCAACATGGTCAGAAACTGGACATCCATCCATAAGCTTCAGCAAATGGAGGATCAGGGATATATCGTTATCAACTCCGGTTATGGCATTGAAAACTGTACGCGCGAGAAAATGACACGCCTGTTAATGTCGAACAATATCTCACATCCAGCCAGCCTGATCCTTCGCACGGATGAAGATCCGACTGCCGCACTCGAAGAGGCAGGCTTCTATACAAGTTGGATCAAACGCGGCGACTTCCATGCCATCCACAGGGAAGACGTTACGTATGTCAGAAACCCGGAGGAGGCCAAAACGATACTGAAAGAATACGCTATCCGCGGCATTAAAACGGCGGTTATCAACGAACACCTGGTAGGCGACCTGGTTAAGTTTTACGGTGTAACCGGTACTGATTTCTTTTACTGGTTCTATCCCTCTAACCAGCATCACAGCAAATTCGGTTTAGAGCAAATAAACGGAACGGCTAAAGGCATTCCGTTTGACGATTCAAAGCTGCAACAGCTTTGTAGCCAGGCCGCCGAAGTATTAAATATACATGTTTACGGTGGCGACTGCATTGTATCCGAAGACGGTTCGACCCGGTTGATCGACTTCAACGACTGGCCCAGCTTTGCCCCTTGCCGGGACGAAGCCGCTCCCCAGATAGCCCGCCGCATCTACAATTTAATCAACAAATAATGGAAGAAACAAAAAAGAAACCCGATATAGAATCGACTCTCAAATCTCTGGACACGGAAGAGTTTATCGACATTCATTTCTATCGTCCGATAGGTTATCGCTGGGCTTTGTTCTTCAATAAACTGGGAGTATCGCCCAATGCCATTACCGTCGCAAGTATATTCATAGGGATTGCAGCAGGTATCTGTTTCTACTTCCAGGACTTGACAATCAATATAATCGGTATGCTACTGCTTATCTGGGCAAACTCCTACGACAGTGCAGACGGACAGTTGGCCCGTATGACCGGAAAGAAAACGCCTCTGGGACGCATACTCGACGGTACTGCCGGCGACTGCTGGTTCATAGCTATCTATGCGGCAATCTGTCTTCGCCTCACACCCGAATGGGGTATCTGGATATGGATATTGGCCGCCATCACCGGATTCTTCCACAGTAAACAGGCCGCTATGGCCGACTATTACCGGAACATCCACCTCCTGTTCCTGAAGGGAAAGGCCGGAAGCGAATTATCCCACTCCCCTGCCCTGAAAGAGAAATACAAGACAATGAGTTGGAAAAAGGATTTCATCTACAAACTATTCGAAACATTCTATATCAACTACACTGTCGGCCAGGAAGCCTTAACACCGAAGTTTCAGAAGATGATGGATATCATCCGCAGCAAATATCATGACGAAGCTCCGGAGTGGTTCCGCAAAGCATTCCGGGAAAAGAGCCTCCCGATGATGAAATACACGAATATGTTGTCGTTCAACACACGTGTCATCGCTTTGTTCATCAGTATTTTTATTGATATGCCGTGGCTGTATTTCGTATTTGAAATGACTGTATTAAATACGATGTTGATATATATGATATACACGCACGAACATTTCTGTGCAGAATTTACCAAAGAACTTAAATCAAAATCATAAGATAATATGTTAGAATCAGATAAGATAAAAGGGATCATATTCGATTACGGCGGTACTATCGACAGCAACGGTATGCATTGGGCCGAAGTGATCTGGAAAGCTTACCAGGCGGAAGAAGTACCGGTAAGTAAAGAAACCTTCCGTAAAGCTTATGTGCATGGAGAACGGACACTAGGTAAAAATCCGATCGTGCAACCGCATCACACCTTCCTCGACATGTTGCGCCTGAAAACCGACCTGCAAATCGAATGGCTCAAAGCGGGTGATTTCCTCCCGGAAGAATATGCCACCCCGGGACTGAAACAACGCCTGGCAGACTGGTGCTATGCGTATGCACGAAGATCGATCGATTCAGCCCGTCCCATACTCGCCGCCTTATCTAAAAAATATCCGCTGGTGCTGGTTTCTAACTTTTACGGGAATATCGAATCTGTATTGAAAGACTTCCACCTCAATATCTATTTTCAGTCGATCATCGAATCGGCAGTTGTCGGTATCCGTAAACCAGATCCCGCCATTTTCGGATTAGGCGTAAAAGAATTAGCACTCCCGGCGGAAGAGATCGTCGTAATCGGTGACTCCTACGATAAGGATATCATCCCTGCTACTTCCATCGGATGTAAAACGATCTGGTTGAAAAGTATCGGCTGGAACGAATATCAGGGAGACGAGACGGCAGATATCGTAATTTCAGATTTTACAGAACTGGAACAAATCTTTGACATATAGACTTTTTGACCACCAATAGTTCAATAGAGACCTTTTCCTAACATAAAAGTCGCCCTATCTTTGCCTGTAAAAAGATAGGGCTTTATTATGAGAAACAAATTCGCATTATTACTATTCGTCCTGCTCGCCGCCTGCGACCTGATAGACTATCACCCGTATGACGGGAGAATTCCGGACAAAGAAGACAAAGACATCAACGCTACCAATATCGCCAGGATTGAAAAAGCCTGTGCAGAAAAAGACACTATCCGTTTTGTTTTTACCGGTGATACACAACGCTGGTATGATGAAACAGAGGATTTCGTAAAACACGTCAACCAACTCGACTCGGTCGACTTTGTCATTCATGGCGGAGACCTGACCGACTTCGGTATCAAAAAAGAATATCTCCTGCAACATGAGATCCTGTCCCGATTAAAGATTCCTTATGTCGCCTTAATCGGTAATCACGATATCATCGGTAAAGGCGACCTGGTTTACGAAGCTTTATATGGTAGCGAAAACTTTTCTTTCCGGACAGGTGGAGGTCTCCGTTTCATCTGTTTGAATACCAATGCGCTTGAATATGACTATTCAACCCCTGTACCCAATTTTTCTTTTATTAAAAATCAATTAGAAAATACGGTAGAAAAAGATAAGCATACCGTCTTCGTCATGCATGTTCCACCGGGAAGCGATCAGTTCAACAATAATGTCGCGGATATCTTTCAGGAAAAGATCAAAGAGTTCCCCTCTCCCCTTTTCTGCCTGCATGCCCACGATCATAACTTTGTGGCACGCGACCTGTTCAACGACGGGATTATTTACTATTGCTGCGACAATATAGGAAAACGAACTTATCTTCTCTACACTATAACACCTGATGGCTATTCATATGAAATCATTAAATTCTAAATACCTCCTACTATTCTTATTCATATCCTACTCATTTAGTATCGATGCGCAAGACAGTATCCCTACCTCCACCTTATATGAAAGGCATGTGGAAAGATATACATCTTTATGGGAGAATCTGATCCCACGATATAGCAAAATACAATTTGCAGGCTCCATAGGTATGTTCTCTTTCGGATTAGGCTGGGATTATTATCGCCATCATTGGGAGACAGATCTGCTATTTGGGTTTGTACCAAAATCGACACGCAACCTGAGCCCGGAAAGTGCAAAAAAACGTCACGCTATGGCCACTTTTACTCTGAAACAAAATTATATACCCTGGAGGGTTCCTTTACACAAAAGCATTGATTTCGAGCCACTGACAACAGGCATGTATATCAGCACCCTACTCGACAGGGATTATTGGGTACACAGCCCCAATAAATACCCTGACGGATATTATTTTTTCCCGACACGGATACGTACCCATATTTTCCTGGGTGAACGTATCACCTTCAAATTCAACAATCCGGGAAGATGGCACAAATCCGTCACCTTGTTTTATGAACTCAGCACATGCGACCTGTATATTCTCAGTAAATTCGGAAACAAATACCTTAAACCGAAAGACTATCTGAGCCTGTCGTTCGGCCTGAAGTTCCAGATATTATAACGACCGATACTATACATTGGCCACTTTCAGAAAGTTCCGTTTAATATAGGATAAAGATTTAATATCCTATATTAAACGGAACTCTTACTTTAAATCATTAGAAAAACAGCCCTACTTATTGTCATATTTCATCTATAAATACATCTTTGCCTTTATATATATAAACGATCTTTTTATACCGCCCATAAATCGCAATAAACAACTAGATATCAAATAGATGGTTTGAAAATACATGACTAAAAAAAACGATCGTTTTTTTTAGTCACTGCAAAGGTATACATTTTATTCGTATATACAACAAACTAAAAAATCATTAATACATGATATTCATGTCCTAATAAACAATTATACAATTTGTTAAAAAGCACACAATAATGACTAAAAAAAACGATCGTTTAATTTAGTCATTCATTCGTCAGCTCACATCTGTGACTGACGAACATTGTCGTATTTTACAACTAGTATTAATGTAATGGCTTACCTACTTATAGCTATATCCTTACTTATATCAATAATTCTATCAGCGCTGATTATTCCACGTATTCTGGTAGTTGCCTTCCGAAAAAAATTATTCGATATACCTAATGAACGAAAAGTCCATAATGGAATAGTACCTCGCCTCGGAGGTATATCTTTTGTCCCCACTATCCTTTTTGCACTCTCTTTCACCACCGGTTTAAGATATCTTATCGGTTATGAAATCCCTGCAGAAAGACTCCATTTCATAATTCCTGAATTTTACTTCATGGCCTGTGGCCTCACGTTATTGTATTTATCAGGCATAAAAGACGACCTGGTAGGATTGCGTTATCGAAGCAAATTTGTCGTACAGATCATAGCCGCCTCTCTAATTCCTCTATCCGGTCTATGGATCAATAACCTGTATGGCCTTTTCGGTATCGACGAACTTACCCCCTGGCTAGGTATCCCCTTCACCATCTTATTAACTGTATTCATTGTTAACGCGATCAATCTGATCGATGGCATCGACGGATTGGCTTCAGGGCTAAGTAGCATATCGCTGTTAACACTCGGTTGTCTATACATTTATTATGACCAATGGATCTATGCAATACTTGCATTTTCCACCCTCGGCGTACTACTTCCTTTCTTTTATTATAATGTATTCGGAAAAGTAGATCGCTGTAAGAAGATATTTATGGGAGATACCGGTAGTTTGACATTAGGTTATATATTAGCCTTTTTAGCAATCTCCTACACCAACTATAACCCGGAAAGAGCCCCTTATTCAGAAGGTGCAATTATAGTTGCCTTTTCTACATTGATAATACCCATGTTTGATGTGATTCGGGTCGTATTAGTACGTGCTCGAAATCATAAGCCGTTATTTGAAGCTGATAGAAATCATTTACATCACAAATTTTTGGATATGGGATTCAATCCGCGCAGAACAATGGTTTTTATCTTGACGATGGCTCTAGTGTTTAGCTGTCTTAATATCATGCTGGTATCTGTTGTGGATAATAATATATTGCTTATAGCTGATATAATTATTTGGGTTAGATTGAATTTATGGTTTGATAGGATTAGAGATGGAAAGTTGAATAAATGTCAGAATTATTAAAAGGTAAAGTAGCTAACAGTGTGATGTGGAGTGCTGTTGAACGTTTCTCCGTCCAAGGTATTCAGTTCATACTTACCATTATCATCGCCCGACTTGTATCCCCTTCCGATTATGGTTTGATAGCCATGCTCGGGATATTTCTTGCTATTGCTCAAACTTTTATTGATAGTGGTTTTTCCAATGCATTGATACAGAAACAAGACAGGACGGAAACTGATTTCTCAACAGTATTCTATTTCAATATCGTTGTGGGAGTGGTGGTCTATGTATTATTATATCTTTGTTCCCCATTCCTAGCAAATTTTTACAACGAGCCTAAATTGGATTTGGTTACTAAAGTTGTTGGTTCAAATCTGATTATTAACTCCTTTTCTGTTGTTCAAAGAGCCAAACTCACCATTGCCTTAAATTTCAAGTTACAAGCTGTTGCCTCTTTGATTGCCGTTATGGTTAGTGGAGCAGTCGGAGTATATATGGCTTATGTAGGTTATGGGGTTTGGGCGATTGCTTTTCAGGCTCTGTTGAATAACCTTCTGAATACTTTGTTGTTGTGGATTATAGCCAAATGGATACCGAAAATCTGTTTCTCTTGGGAATCGTTTAAAGGATTGTTCGGATTTGGATCGAAATTGCTTATTGCTGATTTGTTAAATACAATCTATTTAAATCTATATTCTCTTGTCATAGGTAAACGTTTTTCTGCCACAACATTAGGATATTATAATAGAACTTCTACCATTGCACAATTTCCTTCTATTAATATTTCAAGCATAGTAAACAGGGCTTTGTTCCCTATTTTATGCGAAGTACAAAACGATGATGAGAAATTATTAGATGCTTATAAAAAAGCTATATGCATAACAGCATATTGTATTTTTCCTTTAATGACGACCATATTATGTATAGCTAAACCTTTTATCCTTGTTGTTTTAGGAGAAAAATGGCTTCCAAGTAGTGAATTGCTTCAAATCTTATGCTTAGCCTATTTCTTGACTCCGATAATGATTTTAATGCTTCAAGTTCTAAATGTAAAAGGTAGAAGTGATTATTCTTTAAAAGCCGAATTTTATAAAAAAGGGAGTTCTATTACTTTACTATTTATTACGATGCCTTTTGGAGTTAAAATAATGTGTTGGGGACTTGTGATTTATGCTGTTTGTGATTTTTTAATTATGTCCCATTTCCTAATGAAAGTACTGACTAATATGACAATAAAAGAACATTGTTACATTATTTTTCCCATAGGACTGCTATGTATCTTCATGAGTGGAATAATACTTTTTGTTACATCAGTTCTAATAAATCCACTAATACAAGTATTAATAGGGAGTTTAACAGCTTTTACATCTTACTTATGTATGTCTTATTTATTCAAAATAAAAGGATTATCATTACTAAAAAAAATTATACTAAAATAAAATTCTAATGAAAAATATATTATTTATAAACGAAAATGATATATCTCCACAAAGAGGTGGAATTGAAAGTATAACAACTACCCTTGTTCAAGAATTAATCAAAAAGAATAAATACAGATTTCATTTAGCTTATTATAAAGACATTGATGAAAGTTTCATTCGTCCTTTTTTTAACACAAGAACTAAACTATCAAGAAGAGAAGGCAGCAAGCAATTATCTGATCTTATATTAAAAAATAATATCAATACTATTATTATTCAGCAACTTCCCATGGCTGTAGAAATTTTGCAACGCGTCATTGATAAGGAGCGAAGACATATTGATGTAATTTATGTTCAACACGACTATTTAAGCAATAGCCTAATTAGAAGCATTAAAAATTATATGCTTTTTCTATTAAAAAATGGAAGCGGAATAGAAAGAGCCAAAGCTAGTGTGAAATTAGCATTATTCCCATTGTATAGTTTCTATATACAAAAATATTTGCGACATAAAATTGGAACAGCCTGCACTTATGCTGATAAAATAGTAATATTATCACAGCGTTTCCGTTTACCGGGACAGAAATATATTAGAAAAGAAAATATACATAAAGTCACAGCTATTGGAAATTGCTTGACTCTAAATTCTTGTCTACCATCCAGTAGTATATTAACGAAAAAGAAAGAAGTTTTGATAGTCAGCCGGCTTGATGAAAATCGAAAACGGCTTTTAGTAGCATTGAAGATATGGAGCATAATAGAGTCAACAAACACATTTAGTGATTGGCATTTATCTATTGTAGGTTGTGGGAGAGATGAAAATATTTATAAAAAGGAAGCTGAAAGATTAGGACTAACGCAATTGTCTTTTGAAGGTACACAACAATCAATAATAGAATACTATTCTAAAGCTTCAATATTTATGATGACTTCGGACATGGAAGGTTGGGGCTTAACATTAACGGAATCTTTGCAAATGGGAGTAATACCATTAGTGTTCGATAGCTTTGAAAGTGTACATGATATTATTGAAAATAATGTAAATGGTTTTATACTTCCAAATAATAACATAAATGTCTATGCAAAATGTTTAGAGAATCTTATGAAAGATGATTGTTTGAGAATATTGATGGCAAAAAAAGCAATTGAAAGTTCTCAAAAATTTTCTGTAGACAAAATAATTAATCAATGGAGTGATTTAATCGAAAAATAATATTTTATGAAAGCAGTAATTTTAGCAGGAGGATATGGTACTCGTTTGAGCGAAGCGACCAATTTAATACCTAAGCCTATGGTAGAAATAGGAGGGAAACCTATTCTTTGGCATATCATGAAAATATACAGCTATTACGGAGTCAATGAATTTATAATTTGCTGTGGTTATAAGCAATACGTAATAAAAGAATATTTTGCTAATTATTTCAGACACAATAGTGATATGATTGTTGATTTATCAAATAACAATATTGATATTTTAAGTAATCATTCGGAAAAATGGAAAGTGGCAATGATTGATACAGGTTTAGATACCATGACTGGAGGAAGAATTAAACGTGTTCAAAAATATATAGGAAATGAGACATTTTGTTTAACCTACGGTGATGGAGTAGCCGATGTGGATATTTCAAAATTGATTGAAGCACATAAGCAATCCGGTAAATATCTTTCTATGATGGCCTATCAACCAGGGGGACGTTTAGGAGTCTTGAACATTAATGAGGAAAATGGAATTGTTGAATCTTTTATTGAAAAGCCAACAGATACGGGAACTTGGATTAACGCTGGTTTCTTTGTTTGTGAGCCACAGATTTTTAATTATTTACAAGGTGACCATGAAATGTTTGAAAAAGAGCCGATCCAAAGAATATTGCTTGATAAACAATTGCACGCAATAAAACATGCGGGATTTTGGAAACCAATGGATACTCTTCGTGATAACATTGAATTTAATAAATTGTGGGATAATAACAAAGCTCCTTGGAAAGTCTGGGAATAACAAACTTATAATAAACTAATTTATGGCATTTAATAATATATACAAAGAAAAAAAAGTCCTTATTACAGGTAATACGGGGTTTAAAGGTAGTTGGCTTTCAACATGGTTACTAGTTTTGGGTGCAGATGTTTACGGGTATGCTAATAATATACCAACAACTCCATCTATATTTGAAACCATTCAATTAAACAAAAAAATCCATCATCGTTATGGAGATATCAGAGATAAAAAGCAAATGAATGATTATATACAGGAAATAAAACCTGATTTTATATTTCATTTAGCAGCTCAAGCCATTGTTTCAACTTCCTATGAAGAACCTTTTGATACTATTGAAACTAATGTAATGGGTACAACATGCGTTTTAGAAGCCATTCGGAATATTTCTTGGAAATGTACCTGCGTATTGATTACAAGTGATAAAGCATATAATAATGTAGAATGGATATGGGGATATCGTGAAAATGATTCCATAGGAGGAAAAGATGTATATTCCGGTTCCAAAGGAGCAGCAGAGCTTGTAATAAAATGTTTTTGGCATTCATTTATCAAAAATAAATCAAATATAAAATTAGGAGTTGCCAGAGCTGGAAATGTAATTGGAGGTGGAGATTGGGCGAAAGACCGGATTGTAGTAGATTGTATAAAAGCGTTTGCAAACAATGAAGTTGTTGAAATCCGATGCCCCAAGGCCACCCGTCCGTGGCAACATGTATTAGAACCATTAAGTGGTTATCTCACTTTAGGCAGATATCTATATGAAGAAATATCAGAAAACGGTGAAGCTTATAATTTTGGTCCTCGTGCAGAACAGACAAAGACTGTTTATGAATTAACACAAGATTTAGCCCGTTTGTGGGAAGATGATAAAACTAATGCGGTGAAATTAACAGATGATATTCCTTTCAAAGAAGCTACGTTATTAAAACTAAATTGCGATAAAGCACTGGTCTATCTTAATTGGCAGTCAACTTTACATTATGATCAATGTGTAAAAATGATTGTAGATTGGTATAAAGAATATTATGTCACTAAAACAACAAGTATGTATGACTTAACCGTAAGGCATATAAATAGTTATATGTCTGAAGCTAAGAAACAAAATCTCGATTGGACAAAATAAAAATGGAAGGAGTGACATTGCATCCTCTTAAACACATCATTGTACCTAAAGGGGATATTTATCATGCTTTGAAAAGCACGGATGAGGGATACAAGGGATTTGGAGAAGCTTATTTTTCACAAGTGGAAGAAGGGGTAGTGAAAGGCTGGAAACGTCATAACCGTATGACTCTTAATTTAATTGTTCCACTAGGACGTATTAAATTCATTATTTATGATGGCAGAGAAGAAAGCGTCACAAAAGGAACATTTGAAGAAATTATATTGTCTCCCAAAGAGAACTATCAGCGTTTGACGATTGCTCCAGGGTTATGGTTGGCTTTTTGTGGTATGGATAAAGGAACTTCTATGTTAATGAATATTATCCCAGAGCCACATGATCCGAAAGAGGCAGATAGAAAAGAAATAGACGAAATCTCATATAATTTTTAGGCATGAAAATATTAATAACAGGAGCTACCGGTTTTGTAGGAAAAACATTAGTGCCTTATCTTTATTCAAATGGTGTTACAGATATAGCCTTGTTGGTGAGGGACAAAAATAAAGCTACAGCTTTGTTTCCCAATATTCCATTGTCTTTGATAACTGTAAATAATGTAGAATGGAGAAGTGAAGTCATATCTTATAATGCAGATATTGTTTTACACATGGCTACTCTATTCAACACCAAATGTGATGCCCAGAATGCTTTTAAAATTATAGAAACCAATATATTACTAACAACACTATTATTAGAAGCAATTTCTCACACCGATTGTACCCATTTTATCAATATTGGCACTTTTTCCGAATACCTCTATGGAGCTGGTGAATACTTTCCCAATAATCTTTATTCAGCAAGTAAAACCGCTGTTCGCCCTATAATTAAATATTATCAAACCCAATCCACATGGAAATGGATTAATGTTATAATATATTCCCCCTATGGAAAGAAGAATGAACATAAAAAAGTATTAGATTATATGATTGATTCAATGGATGCTCCATGCCCCATAAAATTCAGCAAGGGAGAACAAATTTTAGATTTCATTCATGTAAATGATATAGCAAATTTTTTTCTTACATTGTTAAATAAACGAGCAATTTTAATTAATAACTTCTATGAATTCCATTTAGGAACAGGAGAAGGACATTCCATAAAAAAAATAGCAGATCTAATGGAAATTATCTTTGGAAAGAAAATCAAAGCCAAATGGGGTGGAATGGATTATCGCAAATTAGATACAATGTATGCCGTAGCTCCAATAGCTAAGAACATTGAAATACTGAATTGGCGAGCAAGGATTAGTATAGTTGAAGGGCTTAATATCTTAAAACAGGACATCTATGGATAATAACAATTGCATGGTTACTATTTCAATGCCAGTATATAAATCAGAAAAATATATAAAGCGTGCCTTTGTGTCAGCATTAAATCAAGATTTTAAAAACACAGAGATTTTGATCATAAATAATGGAAGTACTGATAAGAGTATGGAAATCATTAATGAAGTTATTGCAAACTATGAAGGGAATAAAGAAATCCGCATTATTAAACGAGATGTAAATATAGGGCTTGGCGATGCAAGAAATTTAGCAATAGAACATGCAAAAGGGGAATATCTATTTTTTATGGATAGTGATGACGAGATTACTACAGATTGTATAAGTAAGCTATATGGTAAAATGAATCAATTAGATGTAGACTTTGTTGCTGGCTCTGTTATCCTCAAAGGATTCACAAGTCTACGAGTAATAGGATGTTTTAATAAATATAAAGATGAACTGATACAAGGAGAATCTTCATTGTCTAATTACGTTTACCTGAAAAAGAATCACTTAAATATAACAACATGGAACAAGCTCTATAGTGTAAGTTTTCTAAGAAATAATAACATATTATGTGAACCGACTCACTTAAATGAAGACGAATTATTCACTTTTAAAGTAATATTAAAAACAAAATCTTGCTTTTTATCATCTGATGAAACATATCATTATTATATGAATGAAGATTCTGCTATGGGAACACACAGAAATTCATTCAATGAATTTTTGTGTAATCAAATGGTTGAGATAATAAGAAATAAAATAAAACTCATAAATGAATATGAACATAGTTTACTTGTTGACACTATAATAGTATCCATATTATATCAAAGTTTATCTAATGCTTATGCCATTTACCGTTTCCCAAACGTTAATAATGAAATTTTAGAAAGAACATTAAAACATCTATTATCTACCAATTTATCATTTAAGCAAGTTATACAACTCAAATGTAAAACTTTAACTCCTATTTTTATATATATGTATATGAAATTACCTTTTTATGTAAAGGTGAAAACTCTAACTTTATTATATATATTAAACTTTAACTGGTTCAATAGGATCCTATTTTTGAAAAATAAATAGATGTATTTACCACAAATAGTCATATTATTATTTAGCTTATTTTCATTTATTAGTTTTAAGTTAGAAAAGAACTGGACAAGTCCTTCTTTTATAACTTCGACTTTATGGCTTATAATTATTACAGCTTATAATTATCTGCCACATGAACTGTATAATCTTTCAAATAAATTTTATTATTCACTTTTACTTTGGGTTCTTCCTTTTTGTATTTTTTCTTCTTTATTTTCGAAATTCAATTTAAAAGTCCCTAAAATTCTAAAACAAGAATTCCCTAACTCAAATCGGATTAAAGCACTCTTGAATATAATGCTTATAACTAGTACATTACTTATATTTCTGCTTTATAAAATTTCACAAGGGAGTGATAGTATAGCAGGAACTATTCGGATGCTTTCTATTAATCATGAGTTACCTACCTCTATTTCTTTTTTGATGTATATATTCACTTTTGGTATTGTTTTTATTATATGCTATTTGTTAGAAAAGAATATAAATTATTCAAACAAATTTAAGGTTCTATGTATATTATATTTGATTCTAATCTTATTCCAAGGCAATAAGGGAACAATAGCTCAATTAATGTTTGCAACAATCTACATTTTACAATTTAAAAATAAATTAAATAAAAAGATATTCATTACTATAATTTCAGGATGCATATTTCTTATGAGTGCCGTTGTTATATTTAGAAATGATGCCGAAGATACAACATTAATTAATTATTTACTTATATATATATTATCTCCCCTTCCTGCTTTCGACATGGTACTAAATTCTGAATTTGTAGTATCTGGCGGATTCCCAGGAAGCATGACTTTTGCTGCTTTATTTAGAATATTCGACGCAGTAGGTGTAAATATCGGAATAAAACAATATCAAGTTGATTCATGGTGGGTTAATGTTCCTTTGCCGACAAATGTTTTTACTGTCATGCAAACTTTTTATATTGATTTTGGCTATTTAGGTATATTCTTCTTCTCATCATTATTGGGGATAGTCTGGGGGCAATTATTCAATTTTACCAAAAGAAATATTAGAGTTTTTGTTCTAATTTATGCTTTATTTTTTTATTGGTTATTCCTAACATTCTTTGCAGATTATATCTTCACTTTTTTTTCTATCAGTATTCAGATGATCTTTTTCTCAATGCTATTATATCTAAAAATCACATTAAGAAGTAAGTAACATAAACACTCATAACATCATTGATTAATAAGTTCTCATTAATAATTTCTCTATGAAAATATTACATATCACAAATACTCTTGAAGAAGGAGGGCTTGAAACTTTTTTATATGAATTGCTTCCTTTACTGAAAAATAATAATATTGATGTGGAGTTATTGGTTCTCGATAAAAATAAAGTAAAATTGAAACCGATTTTTGAAGAAAAAGGTATAAAAATTCATACAGGAAAGTTTAATTGTATATATAATCCATTGAATATCTTTATAATAAGAAAATATTTAAAAAAATATGATATTATCCATATTCATCTCTTTCCCACACAATATTTCGCAGCTATAGCTAAATTATTAATATTCAAAGTTCCAATAATGATAACTACGGAACATTCAAGCTATAATCGTCGTAGATCTAAATATTGGTTAAGATTAATTGAAACATTCATATATAAACAATATAGGTATATTACAACAGTTAGCTTTGAAGCTAAAAATTGCTTGGATAAATGGGCGAAAACTTCAAATAAGACTTATGCTATATATAATGGAATCAATTTAAATCAATATCATAATGCATCACCTCATCCAAGACAAAATTTAGGTTTTACGAATGATGATAAATTGATATTAATGGTTGCAAGATTTTTTTCTCAAAAAGACCACCTTACGCCAATAAAGGCATTATCACTAACACCTTTCAACACACATTTACTATATGTCGGTTCTGGAGATACAGTGGATTTTTACAAAGAAAAAGCTAAAGAATATGGAGTTGCAGATAGAATCCACTTTTTAGGTAGACGTTCCGATATACCCGAGTTAGCAAAAATGTGTAACATTGGACTTCTTGCCTCTAACTATGAAGGGTTCGGCTTGTCAACTTTAGAAATAATGGCAGCAGGAAAACCTGTAATTGTATCAGATATCGATGGAATTAGAGAACTTGTTAAAGGTTATGGGCTGTTGTTTAAAAATTATGATATAAATGATTTAGCTGAAAAAATAACATCTCTAAATGATCCTATTTACTATGAAAGCATAAGAATTCAATGTTTAAAAAGATCTAAAGATTTCGATATTTCAAAAACAGTACAACAGTATATTAAATTATATACCACCTCATATAATGAATAATCAACTAATATCCATCATTACCCCCATGTATAACGGGGAAAAGTATGTATCTCAGACAATAGAGTCGGTTATTTCACAAACATACCCAAATTGGGAAATGATTATAGTAGATGACGGCTCTAAAGATAACAGTCCACAGATTGTAGAAAATTATTCTCAAAAAGATAAGAGAATTAGATTAATATGGCAACCTAATGCAGGTTCTGCTGCTGCACGAAATAATGCATTGAAACATGCAAATGGTAGATATATCTGCTTCTTAGATGCTGATGATTTATTAGACAATCAGTTTCTCGAAAAACAGTTGCATCTCATTAAAAGTAAAAATGCAGGACTAGTTTATGCTTCTTATCGTCGTGTAAACGAGAATAATAAAGAAATACTTAAACCTTTTATTGTACCTAATAAAGTTAATTATAATGGTTTATTAAAAACGTGTTCTATATCATGTTTAACAGCAATGTTTGATAAAGAAAAAACAGGAGAAATATTTTTTAATGAATCTTTAAAAAGCATGAGAGATGATTTTGTTTTCTGGCTTTCTATGCTAAAAAAAATAGATTACGCTTATGGAAATAAAGACATTCTAGCTTCGTATCGTGTATTTGCAGCTAGTACAACCGGAAATAAAAAAAAAGTAATGAAACCCCAATTCATGGTATATTATAAAGTTGAGAAGTTAGGTTTGATAAGAAGCACTTATTATTTCATAAATTGGGCTATTAATGGTTTTTTTAAATATAGATAGATTTCATGGATTTAATTATAGGAGCAGGTGTGTCTGGAATTAGTTATGCTAATTTCACAAAGAATGATTTTATTGTCATTGAAAAAGAGAGTGAATTAGGAGGATACTGCAGAACAATTAAGAGAAATGGATATGTATGGGATTATTCCGGTCATTTTTTCCATTTTCGAGATTCTGAAATAGAAAAAACTGTTTGTAAAAACATATCTCCAAAAGCTCTTGTACAAGTAGAAAAGCATACTCAAATATTATATAATGGAAAATATATAGATTTTCCTTTCCAAAAAAACATTCATCAACTTAAAAAAGAAGAACTAATAGATTGCTTATATGATTTGTTTAATGTATCTGATGGAGAAAACTACTCTACATTTAAAGAAATGATTTACGCCAAGTTTGGTAAATCAATTGCAGAGAAGTTTCTTATTCCTTATAATGAAAAATTATATGCTTGTAATCTAGACATCCTTGATATGGATGCTATGGGGCGTTTCTTTCCGAAAGCCGATAAAGAGGAAATTATATTAAACTTCAAAGCAACTAATAATACTTCTTATAATAGCCATTTTACTTATCCAAAAGAAGGAGCAATAGAATATATTAGCTCGCTTGTAAAAAACATAGATTCAGATAAAATATTCATCGAGGAAGAACTTCAGAGCATTGATGTAAATAACAAGATCGCATTTACAACTAAACGTGAGATTAGGTATGATAATTTGATTTCAACCTTGCCTTTTCCCATTCTTCTTGATAAGTGCAGTGTAGAATATCCACAAGATATTTTCACTTGTAATAAGGTACTTGTTTTCAATTTAGGATTTGATTCAAAAGGAGATGATATAATTAACAATTGGATATATATGCCTAATAAGGATTTTATATTTTATCGGATAGGTTATTATGATAATATTATTGGAGGTGATAGGATGTCTTTATATGTAGAAATTGGATTTCCAGAAAAGGCTGAATTAAAAGATAATTCATATTATTTAGAACGGATATTGACAGACCTTAAAAAAGCAGGAATAATTTCTTCTCAAAAATTAATTGATTACGAGACAGTCTTAATGAATCCTGCTTATGTACATATTAATAAAAAAAGCACAGAAGCTTTAAATAAGTACAAACAATTATTAGCTGCCAATAATATATACTCAATTGGAAGATATGGTAGTTGGACATATTGTTCTATCGAAGATAATATTATAGAAGCAAGGTCTTTAGCTCATAGTATGAGGAGGATTATTTAGAGTTCCCTGAATAATTCAAGTTGTTGAAAGTGGAAAAAAATGGGAGAACGTAACGAGATAAAAGCTACTTTTGGAACTGGAAAGCGAATCTACAGAGCTAATGATATTGAGTAAAGTTGCTGGAAACGGCCAACTGTTGGACAGGTAAGGAGAAAATTATTCAGGAAGCCGAAGATAATTCCCAATTGGGTTATTGGAGATACACATAATTGGTTCTGAGTTTTGAAAGAAGGATTTTCTATCCAAAGAAAATGTACATCTGATTTCACGGTTGTTTAATATGCATCAATCAGGTGATTACGATGACCTTTTTGACTAGACAGAAGAAGAGGTACAACCTTTCTTTGATAAGAGAAATAACTTTTTGATCCTCATGAAAAAATTAACTACCTCAAAATAACCGAAAAAGCCCGTCACCCTCTCTTAGCAAGAGAAAATAACAGACTTTAAACTCTCAAACTTCCATTTCTGCATCCTCCCACTCCTCTTTCTGATAATACTAGTCGAGAATGATGAAAAATAGAAGGTAATTATCTTTCCAACTCACACGGCAAACAGTTTATACAAACACCCGATACCGCCCGCGGCCATCAGGCAATAACCGACTATGTTTATGGGTTGGATACCGGAGGATGTTCCCCAGTCGCCCTGCCGGAGAGCGAGAGTATCGCTCCGATCGCTGTCAGGGTCACTTCCGTTTGCTGCATCAGGAGAGACAGCAGGGTGATCGCCATCAGGAAAAGGACGAGGGTATGGATCGGGACAAGGGCAGTCACCGGTTGCCGGTTTTCGCTTGCGGGGAAAGATGATCCGGGCAAGACTGGTGAGGAAACTGAGAATTGTTTCGAGCACATTCATGATTGATTGAAAATTAATGATTGAAAAATGATTACGGATTAATGGGATTATCTTATCTTTGCATAATAACCAAGTAAAAGTATTGTCTTATGAAAAAATTGAATGAATATCCCATTGTAGAAAATAACACTTCTTCGGTAAAAGAACCGGAAGTAACATACAAAACATCTTATCCTTATATGTCAAGGGCCGAAGCTCTTAAACACGGAATGCCTCTGGAAGAATCCAAAAGACTTATCTTAGAACGGATTCATAGAGATTTCCAAAAATAAGCGATATGAATGAATTAGTTTTTAATTAATTTCCCGATCGACCGGCAAATCGAAACCAGCATTCGCCGATACGCTTCGCGGTTGTCGCCGTTGACTTCGCTGATATATTTGCTGTAACTGATTTTGAGGGCGAAGGCGGACGGATTGTTGCTGACGTCGGCGGCTGCGGTGTAGGCGTGACGGATCAGACGGGCATAGTCCATGAAAGAGTGTAACGGGTCGGGATATGTACGGAAAGAGAGGGAGTTCGTGCTTAGTTGCGTAGCGGTACCCGCCCACCAAACGTTCTTTTTACCGTAGGCGGTGATTCCGAAAAAGTTATGATATAAAAGACAAAGATCGCTTTGTCCCCAACCCGTTTCAATGGCAGCTTGTGCCAGGATCACTACCGGATTGATCCGGAAAGCTTCCCCGGCCTTTTGAGCCAGGGGAAAATACTGGGTGGTAAATTCTTGTTTCGTCATAATAAATAATTTGCCAATTTGCCAATATGACAATGTGCCAATGCTAATACCAAATGTTTGAAATGTTCCCACAATTGGCATATTGGCACATTATCCTATTAGCACATTATTACTCGATTACCGGTCTGTCATCTTCTCCGCTTCCGCCTTCTCCATCTTCTTTCTCCTCAGGATCGGAGAACGGGTCGAGACGGTCGTAACTGGTCTCGGAGATCAGTTGGCGCAACATGGCACCCGGGGTGAAGACGATACGGGCTTTCTTGAACAACATCGGGTCGAAATTTTTCAGGGTGGCGGAACCTTTGCTACCGGCTACCATACGGAAATTGCCGAACTCGCCCATCTGGATAACATTGCCGCTCTCGAGCAGCATACACAATACATAGATCAGACCGTCGATAACCAGTTCCACTTCACCGGGTTTGGCGGTGCAGTAACCGGATACCAGTTTACACAGTTTTTTGAAATTGGTCTTTTCCAACGAACGGATCTGACCGTAATACAATTGAGCGCCTTGGGCGGCTCCTTTGCTCATGTCCTTTTTGAGGACGATACGATACTTTAACGGCATAGCTTTTTTAATTAATAATTAATAATGAATGATGAATAATTCGTTGTGGATTCGGAAGAAGTTAACTGGTGTTATTCTCTTGAATACGTTACAAAGATATGAGGTGGATATGGGGCAAATGAACCGGATGGAACCGGGCGGGAATATAAGGGCACTTTTCATTGAATTCTTTTGAAAATAAAGCCTTTATAATTGGATTATTTTGTATATTTATAGCATAATAATCACACTCTAAATCATCGTATTATGAAAGATGAATTCCAACAAAAAACGTACAGATGGCAGGAATTAGCAGTTCTTTATGCCCCCGATCTGACTCCACATGCCGCCTCCAAAAGACTTACGAAGTGGGTATTGATAAACAAGGAGCTATATAAATGTCTGATCCGTTCAGGATGGACAAAAGGTTGTCGTATACTTTCACCTTTACAGGTGGGAATAATGGTTGATTTCCTGGGTGAACCATAATTCATTTATGGCTATAAAAACAATTGTATTTGATTTGAAAAACAGTTGTTTTTGATTACAAATACAATTGTTTTTGTGACTGAAAACTATTGTCTTCAAACCCTAAATAAACATCGCATGAAAAGGAGATTGAGTATATAGCAGAGAATGTCTGTTTTGCAGCGTAAATATTTTATTTATAATGCACAACTCAATCAAACAATATAAAAAAAAATTGCCGGGATCATAGGAAGAGATCTGGCTTTTGAGAAACTGGTCGAATATATAGAAAGCCAGAAAGAAAACGAAGAACTGATCATTTATTTAGTCCTGCTATTGGGAAGTAAATGCATAACCGGTCATAAATCGTGGAACAATTTAAGAACCAGCTTCTTTGAGAAGTATAAAGATTCTATCCTGCACTGGTGTGGTTATGACACGGTCAACCCGCAAGACGGACGCTTCGAAGTGGAAAACGAAGATTTGTTGTTTTGCCTGTTCGCCTTATTGAAACAGTTCGGTTTACTGGGAAAATGTTCTTACAAACAACTGGCCAGAATATTATACGCCACGTTCAATTTTACAAATACAATAAATACCATTTGCACAAAACTGAAAACAGTCTATCAGGAACATATTTACCAGGCTGTCATTCAGAACTTTATCAAGGAACTAAAGAAGTTGAAAAAGTAATGATTTGCTAAACATCCATTTTTATAACCAGCTGTAAAACAGCATTCTAAACAAATAAAAACCGGTTATTTCAGTAATACAGGGAGAGGCAGGAGCAATATACCTTTGTATCAGCAAAGTGAAATACGCTCTTTGATTCCTCTAAAAGCTGAAAAAAAATGCCGGAGGCCTTATATATCTTTATAAAGAATATTCTTTCTATATTTAAAGAGAAAAATAAGACCATCACCGAAGTCTAATATGAGACACATTAAAACAACTGGCAATCAACTCATTAAAGGACAAAATCCGTAATCATGCGCTAATATGAAATATCAACTAAAAAATTAGTATCATGAGATGTTCAAAAAGTATTGAAAATGAGAAGATTGCCTTAGACTACCTGGGAAAGACTTTCATAAAGATTCCCAGAAGTATAATGGATCGTTTAGACAGTGTCCGGTTGGTCGAACGCCAGATGGCCCGACTACATGTATGCCTGTTCGGGATTTGTTATCACACAGACGGATATGCGATGTTAAACAATCGCAAAGTCAGTTGCCGGAGAGGGGAATATGTCGGTACCCAACTCCGGTTGTCCGAAATTACAGGGATCAGACCCGGGTCATTGAGCCGGTTGATCGATAAACTGGTGAAACTTCAATTGATATCCGTCACTCATATACCGGGAGGAAGCCGTATACAGGTGAAGGGATATGATGTTTTCACCCGGATACAGGAAAGCAAAGAGACGCCAAAGAATGCACCGGCAACGGATGCAGCTGCTCAAATGGCCGAAGCTGAAAAAAACATGGGCGGACGAAGTATGCAGAATCCTACTAATCAACCTGATTAACAGCGCTTATGGAAACATTAGAATCTGTACGCCAGGTAGAAGAAGCCGTGATTTGTGCACTTCTGTCTTCCGAATCTGCCATCTGGCAGGTTGCTCCGGTATTGAAGCCGGAGATGTTCAGCGACCCTTTGTTATCTTTCATCTATACGGCCATCCGCACATTGAACGACCGGAGAGAAAAGGCAGACCTGGTCACAACCGATATAGAAATGCACCGATTGAACGAAAAGCGGTGGCAAGAGGTGAACGGGATCGCAGCGATCAATACGGTCATGACGCAGATACGTCATACGGGTAACCTGAAACAATATGTCGAAGAGGTGAAGCGGCAATATATGCTTCGTTTGCTGGCAACCTTGTTCACGACCTTGCAGGCAAAGGCTCACAGTTTCGATTCGTCCTATATGGCTCTGATCGAAGAAGCGGAATCGTCGTTACTGGAACTGAGGGAGGACGGGATTGCAGGTAAACAGATCTCCCGGATCGGTAAAACAGCGAACGATGTACTGAAAATGCATCGCGAACGACTGGAAAACGGCGTGGATACCATGCGTATCCGGACAGGTATCGAAGAGTTCGACTATGTGACCGGAGGACTTTACAAAGGCGAACTGACAGTCGGGGCCGGACGTCCCGGTGACGGAAAAACGGCTGTCGCCATGCAGATTGCGGTGAATGCCGCAATGGCGGGAAAGCATGTCTGCTTCTTCAGTCTCGAAATGACGGCTTTGCAGACAATGAACCGTTTGTTTGCCGGTTACGGTGGTGTGGATGCCAACCATTTGCGTATCGACGGCGCCAATCCGGACGACCTGGCTAAAATGGAAAAAATGGCAGATGAGTTCCAGAATCTTCCGTTATATTTCGACCATACCTCGGCAAACAGTGTGGAAAACATACGTGCCCAGGTGATGCTCCAGAAACGTAAGAAACAATGTGACCTGGCAGTGGTAGATTATCTTCACCTGATGAAAATGGAGAATCACGGAAAAGATACCGTAGACCAGATGATAGGTCGTAATATACAGGGCTTGAAACAACTGGCACTGGATGCCGATATCCCGATACTTGTTCTTTCGCAGATGAACCGTAACAGTGTGAACCGGGCCGACAAGGCACACATCCCTGATTTGCATGACCTACGGGATTCGGGTGTGATCGAACAGGTAGCCGATTGTGTCTACTTCGTTTATATCCCCGAACATTACGGGATCACGACAGACGAACTCACCGGCGAGAGCTTGCATCTGGTAGGAAAACTATATATAAGAAAGACGCGTAACGGTTCGACAGGGATTGCCCGTTACCGCTATAATGAGAGTTATACCCGGATCACAAACTATATACGCAGACGATCATGACAAAGAAAGAGATAGAAGAATTGAAATCGTCACTCCATATAGAAGAGGTGATCGGAAAATCCGTAAAGCTGGAACGGAAAGGGGCTAACTATATCGGACTTTGTCCGTTTCACAACGACCACCATCCCTCACTCATGGTGAATCCTGAGAAGCAAACTTTTCATTGCTTTGCCTGTGGGGAACATGGGGATGCGATCGGGTTCATAGAGAAGATGGAACATTGCGGGTTTATGGAAGCGGTTGGAAAGTTGGCATTCGACAGAGAGAAGTTGACAGGTAGAAAAAAAAGAAATATAAATAGCGATGCGAAGCATCTGTCAACTGTCACTCGTCAACTGTCAACTGAAAAAAACTTACAGTTTCTTTCCTCCCTCCTTCCCTATGCATGCGGTAATTCGGAATTAACGCCTTCATATCTGGATTTTGAGGTCGGACAATCGCCTGTAAACGTTCCGAGGGAATGGTATATCATGCGTAACCGTATCATTTTTCCGATCCGGGATGAAGCCGGAGAGCTAGTAGCCTTCGCTGCCCGCCGGTTAGCGGATGGAAAGCGGGATGAACCGAAATATATTAATAGTTCGACAGCTGACGGATACAAAAAGAGTGAAAACCTCTATGCTCTTTACCGGGCAAAGAGAGGGATTGAAGAGCAAGGTTTTATTTTCCTCGTAGAAGGTTACAAAGATGCAATTGCCATGCATGCAGCCGGCTTTACCAATACGGTAGCCCTGTGCGGAACGGCGTTGACCGCCGGACAGCTTATTTTGCTGCAAAAGTATACGAAGCGAATCTGTCTATTGCTCGACGGAGACATACCGGGACGGGAAGCTGCCCGCAAAATATCCTTATCGCTCGATCCGGCTTCGATGGAGGTGCAAACGATCCCGCTGCCGGAAGGTGAAGACCCAGATTCCTTATTCCGCAGACTCGGCAAAGATGCTTTTGTTTCCCTGATCCATAGATACCAATCGAAGCCTCACCTGTCGGAAGAGTTGTTGCTGACAGCCAGCCTGTTGTTTGCGGATACTTATTATATGTTCAAAGGTTCGCTTTGTCTTTTTGCCGAATTATTGAATAGCATCCTGGAAACGGACAACTTACTTTTGGAAAATAAAGAGAACCGGATGATACTGGCACATCTGGCCGAAGGGTATTTGGAATCGGACCTCCCACCGGCATTAAAAGAGATAGCCGATGAACTGCATACGGAATATGATCTATTGGTTTACAATGAAAAAGAACAGTTCGAATCTCTTTACCCGCACGCTACGAACGTAATGGATATGTACCTGACCCGGTTATTCTTTTTATATACGGAAAACCGTATCCTCCGGGATATACAAAAACAGGTTCGCCTGTTATTGGAAACTACCCCTGAAAAGAAAAAGAAACGTCTCGCCATCCTTGTCCATATTGCCGAACGTCGCGAACAGCTACGTCACGTATCGGAGAATCTGGATAGGCCGGGAGCCGTTTGGTATTGATATTTCTAAAATCGAAATAAATGAAATTTGTAACAAACTTACTACTTATGGGAGGCATCTTTATGCTTCCCGTATCCTCTTATGCTCAGTTTACCAAGGGATTGAATTACCGGACAGAGACCGGGATCAGCTTTAGCGGAGGGGAACATACGCCTTTCTGGCTGACAGCCAATAAACAGGGACTTTCGTCTATCGAAAAAAACAGCGGATACCTCCGTGCCGGAATCTTCCGGGAGATGGAAGACGATAAACGTTTCTCCTATGCTTTTGGTGCGGATCTGGCTGTTGCCTATAATTTCACGTCCTCCTTTATCATACAACAATTGTACGCAGACCTCAAATACCGTTGCCTGCAACTGAGTATCGGAAGCAAGGAACGGCACAGTGAATTCAATAATCCGATTCTCAGCAGCGGTGGGCTGACATTTTCAGGGAATGCACGTCCGATCCCTCAAATTCGTATCGGTATTCCTGAATATACGCTTGTACCGGGTACCAAAGGATGGCTGGCATTCAAAGGTCATATTGCTTACGGCATGTTTACCGACGACGGATGGCAAAAGGATTTTGTAGCTCCGGGAAATAAATATACGGAACATGTACTTTATCATTCCAAAGACTTATATGTAAAGATCGGTAACCGGGAGAAATTTCCGCTGATCCTTGAAGGGGGATTGGAAATGGCTGCACAGTTCGGAGGGAATGCGTTTATCGGAGATGAAAAGACAGATATGCCAAACGGGATAAAGGATTTTTTCAAGGTGTTTATTCCCAGTGGAGGTAGTAGCGAAACTCCAATGGGTGAACAAACAAATATTTACGGGAACCATTTGGGTAGTTGGAACTTTTCACTCACTTGGTATGCTCCCGAAAATTGGACAATCCGCCCTTATTATGAACATTATTTCGAGGATCATTCTCAGATGTTCGGCGAATATGGTTGGAAAGATTGTCTGGCGGGAATAGAGATTACATTTCCCAGAAATCCAATAGTTAGCAGTTTTGTCTACGAATATATTTCAACAAAAGATCAGACAGGGCCTGTCTACTGGGATCATACACCTGAGATACCGGAGCAAGTAAGTGGTACAGATAATTATTATAACCACTATATTTATAGTGGATGGCAACATTGGGGAATGGGTATTGGGAATCCGCTCGTCATCTCTCCTATTTATAATACTGACGGTGATATTAGTTTTAAAAGCAACCGGATGCAAGGACATCATTTTGGGATAATGGGTAACCCTTGTGCCGATTTACAATATCGTATTCTTTTATCGGTTTCCCGAAATTGGGGTACTTATGTACTCCCTTTTTATGAAATCAAGAAAAATGGAAACGCTTTGGTCGAATTGAAATATACACCGCACCAATTAAACGGATGGGACTTCACTGCCTCATTAGGCATAGACCGGGGTGCTATGCTGGGGAAAAGTACCGGAGGAATGATAACGATCAGAAAAACAGGATGGATACGATGAAAAAAGGAATATTTTTTACGCTGCTGATTTTATTTATCAGTGCGTGTGGTAAAATGCCTATCAACGGTGATCTGGATGGCCGTTGGCAGATTATGAAGATAGAATATGCTTCCGGAGAGGAAGAAACACCTGAACGGGCTTATTATAGTGTGGCATTACATACAATCAACCTAATGCAGGTCGGTGTTTCCAATCAAACCGGAAATATGGAGTATACCGGAGATTCACTGTTTGTAACCATGCCGATCAGTACAGTCGAAGATTTATTGCCTTTCGGCATGAACGGAACAGAACAACGTTTCGGGGTAAAAGAATTAACATCTAAACATCTGGTTTTACAATCGGACTATGCCCGGTTAGAGTTCAGGAAATTTTGATCTGAAATTTATATGAGGATGTTTCAATTATTTTCAATAATAAGCCAATTTGCTAATGTGCCAATATGCCGATGGAGATAGCAATAGGTTCAATTATTGACAGATGTGAAGCAATATAACCGGCTTCGTAGGGGCAGGTTCCAAACCTGCCCGTTGTGACGATTACATCCTGTTGATATTGGGCGGGTTTGGAACCCGCCCCTACGAGGTCTGTTGTATAGGTTCACTTTTTTCTATTTTAAAATATCTTTTTCAATTGAAATAACAAAAACAAACAACAATATGAATACCGTAATCAGAAATGTATTAATGGGGGGATTGCTGTTGCTGTCGGTTCCGATGGCGGCACAGGTTCCCCAGGATTTGATCGACAAGGCGAAAGCTGCCGGAATGACGGAAGAGCAGATACGGCAGGAGATCACTAAAAGGATGGGGCAGTCGGGGACAGAGCAAATGCCCCAAAGGGCTTCCGATGCAACGGTTTCCGACCGGATCGTTGCTATTCCCGAAGGAAAAGAAGAAACAACGCTGGAGGAACAACGCCGGAGGAATCTTCCGGAAAATGATCTGAAAGAAACAGTTTTCGGACGGGAGATATTTTCAAACAAGAACCTGTCGTTTGAGCCGGATCTTAACATACCGACTCCCAGGAACTATATCCTGTCGGCCGGCGACGAGTTGTTGATCAATGTATGGGGAGACTCGGAACTGAATATGAAACTGAAAGTCTCTCCCGAAGGAACTATCCTGATCCCCAACCTGGGCCCTGTTTCAGTGAGCGGTCTGACTATCGAAACCGCCGAAAATCGTATCCGGCAGGAGCTGGGACGTATCATGTCTACCCTGTCTGGTACTACAGACGGGGCCAATACATTTGTTTCTGTCAGCCTGAGCCAGATACGCAGTATAAAAGTAAATATCGTCGGAGAGGTAATCGCCCCGGGAACTTATACCCTACCCTCTTTTGCCACCTTGTTCAACGCATTGTACGCAGCCGGTGGAGTAAACGAGATCGGTTCGCTGCGTGGTATCAAAGTCTATCGCAACAGCAAGGAGGTGGCTAACCTGGATGTATACGATTATCTGTTGAACGGAAAATACGGCACCAATATCCGGTTGGAAGAAAACGATATGATCATAATCCCTCCATACGACCAACTGGCTGTGGTACGCGGAAAAGTGAAACGTAACCGCATTTTTGAAATGAAGAAAGGGGAAACGTTACAGCAATTATTGAATATGACCGGAGGATTTACCGGGGATGCATATACCAAAGATGTCCGCGTAAAACGTAAAGCCGGCAGCCGCTATCAGATTGCCACCGTTACGGAAGACAAATACCCGACCTTCACGATGATGGATGCGGATTCGCTGTTGGTAGACTCGGTAATTCCGTTCTACGAAAACCGCTTGACGATTACAGGAGCCGTATGGCGTCCGGGAGAATATGAATTAGGTACGACAGTACGTACAGTCAAAGATCTGGTTAAGCAAGCTGCCGGCCTGAAAGGAGATGAATTTGCCGGACGTGCACAAATCACCCGGTTGAATCCCGATTTCACAACAACGGTTGTTGCGGTGGATATACGCGGCATACTCAACGGTACGTCTCCGGATATAGAATTGAAAGCGGAAGACAAATTGGAAATACCCTCCCTGTTCGATCTTCGCGAACCTTATACGATAAAAGTCAGTGGAGCAGTCAACTACAAAGACACGGTGTTACCTTACCGCCATAGTCTAACCATAGAGGACGCTATCATTATGGCCGGAGGCCTGCAGGAATCTGCGGCTACAGTAAATGTTGAAGTTGCCCGCCGTATTAAAAACCCGAAAGCAGAACAGAACAGTAGCCATAGGGCCGAAGTATTTAACTTCACATTAAACGATAACCTGGGACTGATTCCTGCCGATGGGACTACAACCGGAACGATCTTCACATTGGAACCTTTTGATGAAGTGTATGTTCGTTTCTCACCTGGTTATCTGGAACAACAAGTTGTACGAATCAATGGTGAAATCACTTTCTCCGGTGATTATGTGCTTGCTGAAAAGAATTCACGCCTGAGTAATATCATTCAAAAAGCCGGTGGAGTAACCCCGGATGCTTATGTCAAAGGAGCCAGTTTAAAACGCAAACTGACAGAAGACGAAATGCGCCGTCTTGAAACGTTGATGGATCTGAGTACAAACAAACAAAGTCGCGATTCAGTGGCTTTATCACTGGATAATATCAAAGATTATTCAGTCGGTATCGATCTGGAAAAAGCTTTAGCCAATCCCGGAAGTTCTCACGATGTAGTATTACGTGACGGAGACATTCTTTACATCCCGCAGCTACAAAGCACAGTAAAGATAAACGGAGCCGTCACTTATCCGAACAGTGTGACGTATACGAAAGGAATGTCGGTGGGTGATTGCCTATCGCAAGCCGGAGGATATAACGATATTGCCCGTAAATACCCGATCGTTATTTATATGAACGGAAAAGTCGCTACCACAAAGAAAAGACTCATTTTCTTCAAACATTATCCAAAAGTCGAACCGGGATGTGAAATCGTGGTACCGACCAAGACACAACGTGATCGTAAGACTGGTTTGGCAGAGATATTGAGTATAGCCAGTTCAACGACTTCAATGGCAGCAATGGTTACCTCTATTATTAACAATATGAAATAATACGACAAAATATATGGATATGATTCAAATGAGTTCTCCGGATACGGACAACAATACACAGGAAATCGATCTGATCGAATTAGCCAAACAGTTGTGGGGCAAGCGTAAATTCATCTTTAAATGTTGTGGAATAGCCGTAGTTGCGGGACTTATCGTTGCTTTCAGCATACCTAAAGAATATAGTACCAGCGTAAAACTGGCACCGGAAACCTCCGATCCAAGCAAAAAGATGGGGAACCTGGGAGGACTAGCTGCCATGGCCGGTATAAACCTGAATACATCTTCCGGCTCGGATGCTATCTCTCCGGAGCTGTATCCGGATGTAGTCAGCAGTGTTCCTTTTCTACTGGAGTTGTTTCCGATACAGGTAACGACAGAAAAAGGGAATTATTCAGCCTCTTTATACGATTATATGGATGACCACCAGAAAAGAGCCTGGTGGAGTTATGTAATACAGGCACCTTTCAAATTAATAGGTGGGGTAAAAGAATTGTTCTCAAAAGAGGAACCGGTAAATAGCGGTGAGTTGAGTTCTTTCCGGTTGACGAAGGAACAGGCGGATGTAATAAAAGGGTTGCAGGAGCGTATCTCTGCTTCCGTCGACAAAAAAACATCGGTTATTACCGTTGCGGTACAGATGCAAGACCCGTTGATCTCTGCCAGTATCACCCAGGTTGTCGTAGATAAACTTCAGGAATATATTACTAATTACCGTACCCAAAAGGCCAAGCAGGACCTGGAATTCACAGAAAAAGTATTCGGAGAAGCCCGTGAGTCTTATTATAAAGCTCAACGTGCGTACGCTACCTTTGAAGATGCCAACAAGAATATTATTTCTGCCAGTTACCGGACAGAACAGGAACGATTGAAGAATGAAATGACACTGACATTCAATGTCTACAACACATTGGCACAGAAATTGGAACAGGATAAATTGCGGGTTCAGGAACAGACACCGGTTTATACCGTTATACAACCTGCCACTGTTCCTCTGAAGCCGGCATCCCCCAAGAAACCACTGATCCTGATAGGTTTCGTATTCCTGGCAATATTCGGTAGTATTGGTTATTTATTCATCAAAGACCTTTTTAAACCGAAAGAGGAAAATGACGACTTCCTGATCGAATAACAGGTATGAGTATAAAAACAAAAAATGAGAAGCTGCCACTGCAGCTCCCCATTTTCTAATAAACTACATAAAACACTTAAAAGAACAAACTTCTATTTTAGAATGCAACACCGAAGCGTACGCCCCAGTTATTTATTCCGTCCATGGAATAAGTCAGGACTTTGCTTTTGTTTGTTGCATAGTTATAATAAGCAGCTACGTGCAAACCGAACTTCTTTTCAGGAGTAAAGAAGATATTCATACCGACTTCGGGAGCTACATAGAAACCCCACTGGCGGTCGTATACTTTCATTACATTCATATAAGTCGACATTTCGCTGTATTCGGTACCTAATTTAGCTGAAATATAAGGTTCGAACTGACCTTCGCGGGTGAAGCTATAACGGAACGCTGCACCAAAAGGCAACTGGAACAAGGAATGTTGCTGATCGGATGTGATAGCAGAAGTTCCACTTACATCGAGTGTCTGACGGTCGATATATTTATTATTCGTGTGATAAGAAATAAATGCACCTACCGCAAAGTTAGGAACGACATAATAACCGGCTTCACCGTGAGCACCCCAACCGCTTGTCTTGTCGGCAAAGCTATTGCCGAACGGAGTGTTAATATCCCAGTCGATATTGAAATACATATTGTTTACAACCTGGGCGCCAGCCAGTGAGGGCATCGCTAAACAGGCGATAAGTAAAGCGACTAATTTTATTGATTTATTTATCTTTTTCATAAGACTCAAATTTTACTGATTCGCGTTTAATTATTTCCTGAGGTATGATGATTGAACAAATGCCTGATCGAGAGCACGGATGCATAACTGAGTATCTACCTTGTCGGAACCAGACAATAAGCCGGACATATAGGCAGTCCAGATAACCGGCAGTTTAGTATCAGCTTTTGGAGCCGGCGATTTCAGGTCTACCATTTCGGCAAGCAGTGAACCTACGCTATAGCTGTAGACAGTTGCATACGGATAATACCAATCGTGCCAGTCATAACCCCAGCTCGGTCCCCATCCTGGTCTCCAGTAATTCGGTGTCCAGTAACCTGGGTAACCCCACCACCAGTAGTTGTTGTTATAATCATTGTACCAGTTTGTAAAATAATTTACATTTTCTACAAAAGATACCTGTAAACCCAGGTCGGCGCTTTCTTTATCCATAGTACGGGTGTAACCACGGCTTTCCATATTACCGATCAATGTCGTGATGATGTCGTCGGCTTCGGTTGCTGTCCAGTACTGAGGTTTTTCGCTACTGCCGATTAACAGCACACTATCGGGAACATAGAATGTAGTGAATGACTTAAAGTCCGCCTTACTATCATGATCTGTGTACACCACAAAATCATTATCCAGCTTTGACATATCCGGATCTTTCTGACAGGATGCCAGTAAAAGGATCAACAAGAAAAAAGGAATAATCTTTTTCATCTCATTTTAACGTTTAAAACAGTTTATACTATTATTTGTGCTTATATATAAGTTATCCATGAAACAACAAGAAATTAAAAAAGGTTCTCTTTGATGTTATTTTGGCTGTGTTAATTAACTTGTTGTAAGACTTCAAAACGCTCGTAAACGATAGTTAAAACGCAAAAAAGCCTGAAATAACTTACGCTATTTCAGGCCTTTGGATTATTCTTACGAAATAATTTTTATTTCAATGTGCCCTGTTGTGCATCTTGCACCATCTTTTCGTTGGCAAGGATCAGAATTTCCACACGACGGTTCAGCGCACGTCCTTCAGGCGTATCGTTGCTGGCAACAGGATCGTGAACGCCTTTGCCTTCATACTCCATGCGGCGGCCGCTTACGCCCTGGTCTACCATCATATAGTCATAAACGCTTTTGGCACGTTTTTCAGACAATGTCTGGTTATAGTCTACCTTTCCGGTATTATCGGTATAGCCGATAATTTTGATATCGGTATCCGGGTTCTCATTCAGGCTGACAGCCAGTTTACGTAATGCGCTGCGTGAAGCGTCGCTCAACGTGCTCGAGTTGGTGGCAAATAGAATACCGGAGTCGAAAGTTACTTTCAGAGCTTCGCCATTGTTGATCGTTTCAACAGTGGTTTCAGGCGGTAAAGTAGCTTCGAGTTCTTTCTTCTGCTTATCCATCTTTTTGCCGATCAGGGCTCCGGCTGTACCACCTACGGCAGCTCCGATAACGGCACCTAAAGCTGTATTACCAGCCAATGCACCGATCCCGGCTCCGGCAGCAGCACCACCACCTACACCGATGGCTGTACCTTTACCTGTATTCGTCCATGTTCCACAACTCGTAAATACTACTGCCATACATAGCAGTACAGATAATAACTTAAAACTCTTCATGATTTTTTTACTCTTTTATAAACCTTATATGAATATAACAGTTTATCAATCGAACATGTTGATAGAATCGCAATATTCAAGTTCTCCCTGCACAATAAAGCTTATTGCTTCGGGGTCGAATTTGCCTACGCCATCCTTTTTAGCGTTCTTAATAACATATTCGATCAATTCATCTTCGTCGATCTCGATATCGGTATTATCGTCTGCATCGTCGTTCAGATAACCGCGTGATTCGTAGAAATCGTAGATCAGGTCTACAATATAATTGATATCGTCGTTACTGAATTTTCCTTTTAACTCCTGGGGAAGATAGTTCTGAATAAATTTTACAGATTCGTCTTCGTCGTAAATCAAATCGTCTTTGTCGCTCATAACTTTTTCAGTTTAATTGGTTACATACTTATGCAAAGATATGGCTTTAATTGAGAATTTAAAAAAAATCCTCCGCCGTATCACTTGACTAATCCGTCAATCGTCTTTTTCCCTTCCCGGATAGCTTTGTTAATACCGATGTTGACGCCATGCTTTGTCTGGATCGTGATATATTCAGCCTTCAGCTTGGTAAGTTCAAACATTTCATCGGTTGTAAGTTCCGGGCTGTATTTATCATATTTGGTAACGGCAAATTCCTGGAATGTCTTGTCTACCTTCTCCCAATCGGCAGAAGTATATTTTTCACTTTCTTTCTGCACCTTTTCGATAAACTTGGTGAAGTCCTTTACATACGATTCTTTCGTTTCACTGCAACTATTACATGTTAAAAGCGTAATAGCTGCAAACATCATCATTAAAAACCTTTTCATATCTTTTCCTTTTTAGATTAATTCCAACAAAAGTAAACAAAAAAAGAGGATCTGCACTGTCCGGCAGAATGAAACTGCCGGACAGATATTAATCGGCTGTAGCTACGATCCGGTCTGCCGTCCAACTATCAGCAACTATCTGTATCCGGTCTGCGGGTAAAGAAGAGGTAAAACTGATCGTTAAAGTGCAGTAGTCACCCGGCATAAGCGTGATATAATTATCCGAATAATGTACGGGAAGGATACGCTTGCCGGTTTCCTTATCCAATACTTTGATGCGGTTGAAGAAAGAAATATTCGTTTCCGAATGAAGCGATACCATACCCGACCAGGTTGTTCCTTCCTGTTGCAATGATACTTTCACCTCCGGCTTTGCTTCGAGCAAACGGGATAAACCGGAATAATCTTTGGGAAGCGTGGTCAGCCAATAGATATTCGGCGTATCCGGTAATGCCACGGACACGTCGGAAGACCGTTCAAGATCAGCGGGTTGCATAGACAGACGGAGAAAGTAGACTCCTTGTATCTCTTCCGGGACGGGAACATCAAACAAGGGCACTACCGTATTGGCTTTTGCATCCGACTTTATCTCCTTTTCCCAACGGATCTTACCGCTGGTGTCGTAGATACGGGCATTTACGATCAGATCCGGATAATCGGACAAGGATGTATTCAACAGTTCTACCTGCCGGGTGACGGGATTGTAGAACGGATGTAGGGGTTCGCATCCTTTACGTGTACCGTACAGGGAAGCGTTTACATCGAGGAACCAGTCGTACATCTGTCCGCGCAGGGAAGTCCACGGGTTCTGGGTTTTCCAGATCAGTATCCCGGTATACCAGTCCCAAAGATGCGAACCCCACCCCTCCATAAAGCTACGGTATTGATCGTAATTCACGACCTGAGCGTATTTACAATAGGTTTCAATATCCTTCACTTCGCCATAACGTTCCAAATGATCCTGATATCCCAAATCCCGATGATAACGCCAGGTGGCATTACGGGTAAAACCTTTTCGCGGGAATCCCGCCAGATCCCTTTCCGTCATTATTTCCCGCATACTTTCCACCTCCGGCGAACCGACAGAGCCTGCCTCCGGATTGAACGGATGTGAGCGGAATGTAAAGAACCATTCCGGCTCCTGAATTCCATAAGGACCGTCGCCGTTATCGCCCAACAGGTTGCGGGTAAAGAGGGAGTCGGTCGAATAGCTGACGAACAGGCGTTCGGGATCAAGCTCGGGGAAGACTTTTTCTTTCAGTTGCTTGTCGATGTTTTTTGCCAACGGCCATTCGTTAGCTCCACACCAAAGACAAAGGCTCGGATGGTTACGTATCATTTTGACCTGGTCTTTTACCGAGGCGATAAAGAGATCGTGATTGTCGGGATATTCCCAACGACGTTCGCGGGAGTCCATTTTCATCGGGTCTTCCCAGGCACCGTTACAATCGCCGCTGCCCCATAGATCCTGGAAGACCAGTATTCCGTATTCATCACAGGCATTATAAAACTCCGGACGTTCGAGCAAGGCACCTCCCCATACGCGGATCATACGCAGATTCATTTCGGCATGAAAGCGGACTTCATCGCGGTAACGTTCAGGGGAAAGACGCAGTAACCAGTCGGAAGAGATATAATTGCCACCGGTTACATAAATCTTCTGACCGTTCACATAGAAGCGACGACCTCCGTTGTCCGGACATTTATCTGTTGTGATCTCACGGATACCGTATTTAAGTCGTTGGCTGTCACTGACCCGGTTGTCTGCTTCAAAGTAAATATGCATATCGTATAGAGGCTGTTCCCCTACTCCGTTGGGCCACCACAAACGTGGATTTTTTATTTTCATCGGGTCGAAATGAACTTCCCTTTTTTCGTATGGAGACAAGGTGAGACGCTGCGTTAAACGAATACCGTTTGTTTCGCAGACTAACAGACCTTTGCGTGGTGTATCGGTGACATTCTCCACCTCAACAGAAGTCTTTACCAAAGCATCCTCCTGCGTTCTCTTTTCCGGAGAGCGGACACCCGGCACTTTCGTTACGATATATGGCGACTGGACGGTAACAGCACCGGTAGTAGTAACCGATACCTCATCCCAGATACCGGTATTACGATCTCTGATAGGTTGAACCCAGTCCCAGCCGGGCGTATATTGCATGGTGTTATTACGGGCGATCTGTCCGTCACCGCCTTGTCCGCCATTCGGATCGCCGGGGTATGTGGGAGGATATACGAGGACAGCCAAAACATTTGTTCCTTTCTTCTGAAGATGTTCCGTTATATTAAACGATTTCCGCAGGAACATTCCTTCATGGGTGGTATTATTAAGCCGTTTGCCGTTCAGGAACAGTTCTGCTTTATAGTTTATTCCCCGGAAGTTCAGCCAGACAATCCGACCGTCCGGTACTGTCGGCGTTTCAAACTGGCAAACGAACCAGAAAGTATAAAAATCATTGCCGGCTTCATAAATATCGGGGATCAGGTTATTGTTCATTCCGAACTCCGGTGCAGGGTACAGGCCGTTTTCCAGTAAAGTGGTCAGCACCGTCCCAGGGATACGGGCAGGCATCCAGCCTGTTGTTTCCAAAGGTGTAGAGCTTAAAAGGTTTCCGTCTGTCTTTATCTCACTGGCTCTCCGTGCCATCCAGCCGGAATTAAGCAAAGCCTTTTCCCCGGGATCAGGGAGAGCCAATATAAGTTTCTCTCGTGCAGAGAGTGGAAATAATCCGCAAACAATCAAAAACCAGCAAAGTAAAATAAGAGATTTGTGTTTCATAACGTATACAATTTAGTAGCCGTAATATACGACAAAAAAAGACAAGGCGTCTTTCACAAACAGAAGAAGCCCTGCTCTTTATATTTTATTAATAGAAGATCAGTACGATCCGGATATTCCTTATAATTCTTAAAGACCAGTTTCAATACATATTTCCGAACATCAAAAAAACCGTCCTGGAAGAAAATAACTTTTGCACTTTTGAATAGTCCCCCATATTTCTTTTCCATCTAATTTTGCTTCATAAACTTTAAAGACATGATTACAGATAAAGATACCGATTTCGTTTATTTCAGTTCTTTAATAAAAGAACTCGACCAATATACAACATTTTGGAAAAGGTTAAATACTATATTGGCAGAGAAAAAAATCAATTATGGTTTTATTGAAAGCACTCGTGACATTTGGTGTAGGGATTAGAAAAACTCTGTAGTTCTAATCAAGTGAAATATTACTTGATAGGATAAATCAAAGCCCAACTATTAGGTAAATCCAGAACAAACAGGCGTTTCATAAGAATGTGTTTTTGATAGACTGCACAAAGATAAAACCAAAAAGGATTGTTGTGCGATTTGGGGCAGTTTATTTTCTGGATATACTAAGAAGGGGACAAGTCCCCTAAAATCAGAGATATCCTATTTTGTAAAAATATCTAATTTCCAGGTCTTGTCGTATCTGTTATTGAGATATTGATTTTCTGAAATCTGAAGGTGTCATGCAAAGATGTTTACTTATATATCGGCTCAAATAGGATACTGAAGAGAAATTAAGGCGGTAAGCGATTTCGTTCAATGATAAATCTTTCTGAATTAGAAGTTGCATAATATCCTTCACCAAGAAATGGTCGATCCAGTAAGTCGCAGGCTGTCCGCTGATGCTTTTACTTATTTCCGAAAGATAGTGCGGAGTGATGCAAAGACGACTGGCATAGTATTCAAGATTCCGATTCGAAGCATAATCTCCGTCGAGCAACAAACCTATAAAATCCCGCATCAACGCTGCTGGTCTCGATGAAACTCTCCATTTATTGGCCCGGGCATGAATGTCGTACAAATCGAGTATATGAGCTTTCAATAAAGCTCCTATCATCTCTTCCCTAAACAGATGTTTCAGGTCACTGAGTCTTTCGCGTAGGCGTACCATATCTTTCTTACATTTGTCGAAATCTTCTGCCGTGAGTTTCATCACCGGATTTTGCAATAATGATAGATGACCGATAATACCGTAATTACTCCGTATAATATTCGTGGAAATGAAAGACTCGGCAATACTCATGACAATAACTTGACACTCCTCTGATTGTGAAACAGAAGATATGGATACCCCATTCGTGAGAATAACATAATCGCCGGACGATATATTATAATGTGTGCGATGAATAGTAAAACTAATATTTCCGTCAATACAAAGAATATGAACCACATTACCTGCATGGCTTGTAAAGTCATATTCGGTGAGCGTATCGAAAAAAAACAAGGGGGCAGATTCGATAATTTTCATATAGATTGGATTATATTGTTTTCGCAAAAATAGGCTAATACCACGAAAAATGAAAATTATCCGCAGTTTTTTATAATGCCCAAGCCATTCGTATGCCGTAATTTTGCCACAGAAATCAAACAATGATAATATGAAGCAAGTAAGACTCAACAATGGAGTGATAATGCCATCCATCGGATTCGGTGTGTATCAAATTCCAGTAGATGAAACAGAAAGGGCGGTAGCAAATGCACTTGAAATTGGTTACCGCATGATTGACACGGCCTCCTCTTATTTCAATGAAAAAGAGGTGGGTGATGCCATCCGAAACAGTGGAATTAAACGTGAAGAACTTTTCGTAACCACGAAGTTGTGGGTACAAGATTATGAGTACGATGATACCTTGCGGGCATTCGATCTCTCGATGGAAAAACTTGGATTGGATTATCTCGACCTATATTTGATGCATAAGCCATATGGCAACTATTATGCCGCTTGGCGGGCTATGGAACGGCTTTACAAAGAGGGACGCATCCGTGCCATCGGAGTGACTAGTTTCTCCAATGAACGTTTGCAAGATCTCTTTCTGCACAATGAAGTTAAACCTGCCGTAAACCAGTTGGAAACTCATCCTTTCTTTCAGCAAAAAGCAGCCAATCATTTCCTGCAATGCGAGGGCATACAGCATGAGGCGTGGGCTCCTTTTGCCGAGGGACGAAATGACATTTTCCACCATCCAGTATTGAAAACGATAGCCGAACGGCATGGCAAAGGTGTCGGTGCGGTTATTCTTCGCTGGTTGAATCAGCGAAATATCGTGGTTATCCCTAAGTCTATACACAAGGAACGAATGATTGAGAATTTCAATATTCTTGATTTTACCCTTTCCGACGAGGAAATGACAACTATCGCCGCATTGGATACGGGCAAAAGTCCTATTTACGATGATATGGATTTAGCGACTGCAAAAAGTATCGGATTACATAAAATTCATTGATAGCATTCAATTTGTAAAGTATTAGAAATATGATGGAAACAAGAAATTTAGGAGATATAAAAGTGTCGCCTATTGGTATGGGTTGTATGGGATTCAGTCATGGTTATGGACAAGTACCCTCCGAAGAGTATTCAATCAAAGCCATTCGTCATGCATATGATTTTGGATGTACGCATTTCGATACGGCAGAAGTTTATGGAAAGGAACAATTTTATGCTGGACACAACGAAGTCTTGGTAGGTAAAGCTGTCGAGCCTTTTCGCAACGAAGTGGTTCTTGCGACAAAACTCCATCTTGGAGAGAACGAAGCTTTGCGTCATGCAGACATCTATTCAGAGATTTATCACCACTTACAAGAATCGATGAAAAGATTACGTACGGATTATATAGATATTTATTATCTGCACCGTACTAATACATTAGTTCCACTTGAAGAGATGGCTATCTCTATGGGGAGACTTATTAAAGAAGGTTTGATACGAGGCTGGGGATTATCCCAAGTTTCAACCCAACAAATTCGTTCGGCACATGCTATTACTCCATTATCTACTGTGCAAAACCTGTATTCGATAATGGAACGCGACTGCGAGGAAGAAATTATTCCACTATGTATGGAAAAGAATATTGGTGTAGTGCCGTTTTCTCCCATAGCAAGTGGTTTTTTGTCCGGCCATGTAACGATACAGACTCAATTCGGATTTGACGATGTGAGAAAATTTGTTCCTCAATTATCGAAAGAGAATATCGAGGCAAATCAGCCAATTTTGGATTTGCTTTCGTTGTATGCCAAAAAGAAAAATGCAACTATGGCACAAATATCCCTTTCGTGGATGCTTCATAAATATCCGAATGTTATTCCTATTCCCGGTTCAAAAAATCAGGAACGTATTCTTGAAAATCTCGGAGCTTGGGATGTGGAACTTTCTGATATGGAATTTCAACAGTTGCAATCGGCTTTGGATACTTGTAAAGTGCATGGACATCGTGGTTGTGTAGAAACGGAACAGACTAATTTCGGAAAGAATTGGAATCAAAATAATAACTGAGTATGGAAACTATAAAATTGAACAATGGCATTGAAATGCCGACATTAGGATATGGTGTCTTTCAAGTATCATCAAAAGAATGTGAACGTTGCGTACTTAACGCTATCGCTGCGGGCTATCGTCTGATAGATACTGCGCAGGCTTATTATAATGAAGATGGCGTGGGCAATGCGATTGCCAAATGCAGTGTACCTCGCAACGAGCTTTTTCTTACGACCAAAGTCTGGATTACCAATGCTGGAGAAGAGAAAGCGGCTCGTAGCATCAACGAATCACTCCGCAAACTACGCACCGACTATATCGACTTGCTGCTTATCCATCAGCCGCTCAACGACTATCCGGGAACATGGCGGGCTATGGAAAAGGCTGTGCGGGAAGGAAAGATACGTGCCATCGGGCTTTCTAACTTCTATCCTGACCGTTTTGTGGATATGGCAGAGTATGCCGACATCAAACCTGCCGTAAACCAGTTAAAAACCAATGTCTTCAGCCAGCAGTGGGATGCAGAGGTTGAAATGAAACCTTACGGCACGCATATCATGGCGTGGGGGCCACTGGCGCAGGGCGATCCTGATCTGCAGACCAATCCGGTATTAGTAGGATTGGCAGAAAAATATAATAAGACGGTACAACAGGTTGCCCTGCGTTATTTGATACAACGGAACATCATCGCTATTCCCAAAAGTACCCATATCGAGCGTATGAAACAAAATCTGGATGTGTTTGATTTTGTCCTCACGTCGGAGGATATGGAAACGATCCGTCCGCTCGATAAACCTGCCGACTTTCGCTGGTCACACCG
>NZ_CAJJWO010000041.1 GCF_905196875.1 uncultured Parabacteroides sp.
CAAGGACCCTCTGATTAACAGTCAGATGCTCTAACCAACTGAGCTAAGGAAGAATATGTTTTTCAGTCTTTCCCGATGTCTTTAGCTCTTCCTCTTGGACTTGAACCAAGGACCCTCTGATTAACAGTCAGATGCTCTAACCAACTGAGCTAAGGAAGAATATGTTTTTCAGTCTTTCCCGATGTCTTTAGCTCTTCCTCTTGGACTTGAACCAAGGACCCTCTGATTAACAGTCAGATGCTCTAACCAACTGAGCTAAGGAAGAATTTTCAACCATTCAAGGACTTGTTGCATCCCTTTCTGAAATTGCACTGCAAAAGTAGAGGTTCTTTTTGAAATATGCAATATCTTTGCAGAAAAAAATTGAAAAAATGAATACAATAGGCTTAGGAAATGCTTTAGTTGATGTTTTATTGCGGTTGGATAGTGATGATGTACTGACTGAAGTAGGAATAAAGAAGGGAGCAATGGATATGATCAACCAGGAACAGATGGTTGCAATCCGTAAAACACAGGAACGTTTGGAAAGAAGCCAGGCTCCGGGTGGTTCAGTCTGTAACACCATGCGTGCTATGGCATGCCTTGGGGCAAATGCCGGTTTTATAGGTAAGATAGGAACCGATTCGGTTGGTGAATTTTATGAACAAGCGCTTAAAGATGCTAATGTTGCTCCTTACTTTATTAAAACATCCGGTATTTCCGGTAGCTGTACGGTGTTGATCTCGAAAGATGGGGAACGCTCTATGGGTACATTCCTGGGACCGGCTCCTACAATCACACCGGATGAGATAAAAGAAGAGATCTTGAGCAAGTACAATTGCATTTATATAGAAGGTTATCTTTTAGTGAATGAGAAACTGGTTCGTTCAACGATGCAGAAAGCCAAAAAGTTAGGCTTGAAAGTAGCTCTCGATTTATCTAATTTTAATATTGTCAATGCTTTCAAAGGATTATTGGATGATATAATTCCCAACTATGTCGATATTCTTTTCTCAAACGAAAGTGAAGCCGAAGCTTTTACCGGACTGAATGCTCACGAAGCCGTTAAAACACTTTCCGGTATGGTGGAAGTTTCTTTGGTTACATTGGGCAAGGAAGGTGCATTGGTCGGCAGCAACGGCCAGTTTATATCTGTTCCCGCAGAAGGAGGTAAGCCTATCGATACAACCGGTGCAGGCGATCATTTTGCAGCCGGCTTCCTTTATGGTCAATCTGTCGGTGCCACTTTGGAGCAATCGGCCCGTATCGGTTCGCTTCTGGCAGGATATATTATAGACGTGATCGGAGCCCAGATTCCGGATGATAAATGGGAACAAATAAAGTTAAAAGTAGATACGATATTATCCTGAAATGTGTTTTATGCATACATTTACATCGTTAATTAACTAAATATTCTATGTATAAGCAGATACGACGAGAAAGATTGATAGGTTTGTTTTGTTTGTTACTCCTCTTCGGGAGTATTATGCCGGGACAGGCTCAGAAAGATAACCGCTTTGAGGTGAGTAAGAACCTCGATATTTTTAATGCGCTGGTAAAAGAAGTTGAAATGTTCTACGTAGACTCTGTCGATGTGGAAAAGACTGTTCGCCGTGGTATCAACAGTATGCTGGGTAGCCTCGACCCTTATACCGAGTATTATCCGGAACAGGAGATGGATAAGCTGAAAATAATGACTACCGGCGAATATGGCGGTATCGGTTCTTATATTCGAGGACGCGAAGAAGGTGGCGTATATATTATCGAACCGTTTGAAGGAATGCCCGCTGCCTTGGCCGGACTTCAGGCTGGAGATCGCATTCTGGCGATAGATACAGTGGATGTAAGTGAGAAGACATCCGATGAGGTTAGTAATTTGCTGAAAGGTGTTCCTAATACGAAGATGATACTGAAGATACAGCGTCCGAATGAAAAGAAACCGCGTGAAGTGGAACTGATCCGTAAGCAAATTCTTGTAGATCAGGTTACTTACTACGGTGTCCGTGGCGATGGTGTAGGTTATATCTACCTGAAAGGTTTTACTGATAAAAGTGCCCAGGAGGTAAAGAATGCTTTCGAAGACCTGAAGAAAAATCATCAGATCAAATCGCTGATCCTCGATTTGCGCAATAACGGCGGTGGTTTGTTGGAAAGCGCTACACAAATTGTCAGCATGTTCGTCCCGAAAGGAAAAGAAGTCGTTTCAACCAAAGGAAAGATCAGTCAGTGGGATCGTACCTATCGTACGGCCAATGAACCATTGGATACGGTTATGCCGATGGCAGTCCTGATCAATGGTAATTCAGCTTCTGCAGCTGAAATCGTTTCGGGATCGTTGCAGGATATGGATCGTGCCGTATTGGTCGGACAGCGTTCTTTCGGTAAAGGGCTGGTGCAGTCTACCCGTGAATTGCCTTATAACGGGAGCGTGAAGATCACGATGAGTAAATATTATATCCCCAGCGGTCGCTGTATACAGCAAATGGACTACAGCCACCGGAAAGCTGATGGGAGTGTGGATGCTATTCCCGATAGCCTGACATCTGTATTTTATACCTCTAAAGGTCGCCCTGTACGTGATGGCGGCGGTGTTCGTCCTGAATTTGAAATAGAAGAGGAAGAAGTGCCGACGATGATGTATTATCTGGCGACTGATTTTGTGCTGGTTGACTTTGTCACCAACTGGGCGCAAAAGCATAAGACAATTCCTCCGGTAGAAGAATTTACCGTCTCGGATGAAGATTTCGAAGCCTTCAAGAACTATGCTAAAGAGAAGAACTTTACTTACGACCGTCAGAGCGAAAAGGTGCTGAAGAATCTGAAAGAAATAGCCAAGTTTGAAGGTTATATGAAGAGTGACTCGACGATCTTTAACGAACTGGAAGTCCGTCTGACTCCGAACCTCGACAGAGACTTCGACCTTTATAAAGACCAGATCAAGAAACTGATGGCCTCGGAAATCATTAAGCGTTACTATTTCCAGAAAGGCGAATTGCTGGAAAGCCTGAAGAATGACGAGGTTTTGGAAAAAGCCCTCGAAGTCCTCGGTAATCAGGAATTATATAATAAGACATTGAGTACTCCGGAGAAAAAGGAAGAAGAAAGTCAGCCTACAGCTGATAAAACGAAATCATTATCTGATGGTAATTTGGCTTACCGTTTTGATCAGGCTGTAGTATAAAATCCGATTAATGTAACCGAATATAGAGGGAGTGAACCAATGTTTGCTCCCTTTTTTGTGCGTTTATTTGAACCTGATATGTAAAACAACCAACTCCGATACTGTTCCGACCCGGTAAGGCGGTCCGGCTACTCCAATGCCGGATGATACATAAAACTGGGTCGGACCTTTCTTATGATATCCATAAGGACATTCGTAGATCAGTTTCATCAGCAGCGGATAAGGCCATAGCTGTCCGTTGTGTGTATGTCCGTGGAGTCCGAGATCTACGCCGTTCATTGCCATTTCGGCAAACGACCATGGCTGATGATCCATGACGATAATGGGTTTGGTTGTGTCGATGTCGGTCATCAGCGTGTGTAAGGCATTCCGTTTCTTATTGATATAATCGTCCCTGCCGATCAGATAGAAAGAAGAGTCGGGTTGTACCACGGAGTCAACCAATAATGTCGCTCCGGTCTTTTTCAGCCAGCGGTATTTAGCAAAACGGTTGGCACGGTATTCGTGGTTACCGTTAACCACATAAACACCTAGGGGGGCCTTTAACTGCTGCAGGTCGTCTTCTATGTGTTCGTTTTCCGCGAAACGGGATTCGTAATCCATTATATCGCCGACCATAACCACCATATCCGGATGTTGTGCATTGCTCATTACCACATACCGCTGAACCAGCTTTTTTCCTATTACTTCACCGATATGCAGGTCGCTCATCATTACGATAGTCAGACTGTCCCGCTGGCTTGAACCTTTGGGTAATGTGACATACACCTCTTTGACTATCGGATGGACTACAGTCAGGTAAGCATTTATCATCAATCCGGTGACTCCCGCAATGATGACAAAGAATAATGTCAGCTTCGTTTGCTTCCAATGTGTTGTAAGCCACATGGGAAACCAATGGAAAAAGCGGTTGGATAGCCGGATGATTTCCAGTGTAAGAAGGGACAAGGTGATATAGATAGAGGCAATATACCAGGTATTACAGATATATTGTATGGTTGTCATTATATTGTCCGGTAAATCTTTCCGGAAAATAAAACCGAAGAAGTAGATAGCCAGTTCAAGAACGAAGAACAACGTATACGGAATACGCCAGCTTTTCTTAGCCGGTATTGCCTGGTATCCCCGCCAGAAGATATAGGGATTCAGCAACAATTGTGCTACAATCGATTGAATAAAGACTTTCATACCTTGTTTCTCTTACTTGAACGTGATATTGAATACCACCATTTCACTGTTTGTCCCGATACGGAAAGGAGGACCCCATAAGGATAATCCTGAAGATACATAAACATGGCTGTTACCCCACTGTTTGTATCCGTAGCTTTGTTCGAACAAATGGTCTGTCACCAGACTCATCGGCCAGATCTGTCCGCGGTGTGTATGTCCGCTGAACTGAAGGTCGATATCGGCCTTTTCTGTCTCCTGCAGGTCATACGGTTGGTGATCTAAAAGAATAACAGGTTTGGCCGGATCAATGTTCTGTGCCAGCGCCTGAAGAGACAGCCGGGAAGGATTATGGCGGTCGTCGCGGCCGGCCAGTTGCAGTCCGTTAGGCAGTGTGATAACTGTATCACGCAAAAGCTGTATGGGAGTGGATTGTATGAAATCCACACTTTTCTTTATTCCGCTGATGTATTCGTGATTGCCGGGCACCATATAGATACCCTGCGGCGCTTTCAACTGCGATAACTCTTCCTGCATATTCTCCGCATAAAGAGGTGTTACGCTGTTATCGATCAAATCCCCTCCGATAAGAATCAGATCCGGCTGCTGGGCATTGATCATATTCACATATTTCTTCAACTGTGTCTTGTTTGTACCGTATCCCAGGTGAACATCACTGATAGCGACCACCTTCATCGCCTGTTGATTACTGTTGGCAGACTTGTTGATAACTATGTTGATAACTTCTGTGTTGGGATGTTGATAATGATAATATCCGTAACTTAACAGGCAGAGTGTCAGTAGGAAAGATATATAGAACCCATATTTAAAACTCCCGTTGAAAAGTTTGAATAGATCAAACGCGATCAACGAGAGTACCATATACAATGTGAAGACAAGCCATCCCGTCCCGATCTCATGGATCGTATGAGCCAATACATCCGGATATTTAATATTCCTTGCCAGCATGCTGACGACAAATGAAAGCGCACAGCTCCAGAATAAGACTGTCAGGAGTACCTTTACTCCGAAAGGTTGAGCAACAAGTGCTTGCGCTCCTCTGATAAATATATAGATATTTCCGGCAAAATAAGCGCAGAAGATGGCAATGAAAATTATAGGCATTTTGTCAAATTTTCGGCAAAGATAATGCAAACCGAGAGCAGAATAAAATGAACAAGTTCATTTTTTATGCCAAGGTGCAGCTTATCTTCGCTTTTTCGGCAAAGATAGCGAACGCGCATTGATTCTGCAAATAGTCTTATTTCGGATATCCTACCGGATTATTCATCATTAACACCTGGCTGTCGGAAAGCTTGAGTATCTTCTTCAATGCGTTTTGATCCATAGATGCCCGGGGAACTGTGGAAAGACCTATACCCGCACAGCACAGGTTTATATTCTGTGATACAATGCCTGCGTCCATAGCTGCCATCAGTTTGGTCTGGTCGGAAACGTTTCCGAAGCGAGACAGATCGGAAACCAGAACCAGGCAAACCGGTGCATCCTTCACGAAGTCCTGGCCTCCCCCGACTGCTGCTCGATGATCGCCTTTGGCTATGGGGTTCAAAGCATGCGCTTGGGCATCATACAGATAAGCGCCGTCTTTCATAATGACATACACATCGATGTCCTGTTTGTTCAGAGCAGAGGGAGCCGTGCGTTTGCCGTCTGTACGGTTAATGCCGTTGGCGGCCCATAATAAGTCCGAAAGATCTTGCATACCGATCTCTTTTGCTGCATATTCCCGATCGGAGTGACGGTCGGAAAATGCTTTCATTACTGCTGTTCCGCGTGCTTTGTCGGGAGCATTGAGCTTGATAACTTTTAGTTCCTGTGCATTCATTACGGTGATAAATAATAAAGCGGTTAAAATCAATGAAATCTGTCTCATATCTATATTTATTAATAGTAAGTCTTACAAATTTAAAAGAAATTCATCTAATCAAACAGCAAAATACATCTTTTACATTTCTTTAATCCTGCTAAATACGAAAGGTTCGTAGATTCTTATACATTTGCAACGGATTTACAATAAATAATAACGATTTGTATAAAATATCAATCGATAACTTCTAAATTCTTTAAATTTGATGAAAGAAAAACTGCTCTACTTATTGTTGGTGTTGATGATGGCTGCGCCTTTGTGTGCGCAGAACCAGAATGCCGCTGATTACACGATCAAGGGACAGGTGGTCGATTCCCTGTCTAATGAAACAGTTCCTTATGCCACATTGAGCATCGCTTTGGCAAGCGCTCCGCAGAATGCGATCAAACTGTTGGCTTGTGATGATGACGGAAAGTTTACTACTACACTGAAGCAGCCAGGCAAATATGTTATGTCTATGCAGTCGTTAGGAAAAGTTCCTGCCGTGAAACGTTTTACTTTGTCCGAAGGCAAGAAGAGCCTGGATTTAGGCAAATTGTTTATGAATGACGATACCCAGCAACTGAATGAAGTGACTGTTGTTGCCCAGAAGCCATTGGTGACTGTGGAGGTCGATAAAATAACCTATAGTCTGGATGACGACCCCGAAGCGAAGACTAATAATGCACTGGAGATGTTCCGCAAGGTTCCAATGATAACGGTCGACGGTGAGGACAAGATACAGCTGAAAGGTTCTTCCAACTATAAAATATATATGAACGGTAAGCCCTCCAACCTGTTGAGTGGCGAGAATGCTTCCGATGTACTGAAAAGTATGCCGGCCAGTTCGATCAAGAATATCGAGGTGATTACAGACCCGGGTTCGAAGTATGACGCAGAGGGCGTGGGCGGTATCATCAATATTATCACAAGCAAAAATGCGATGCAGGGATATACCGGTACGGTTCGTGCCAATGCCAGTACTTTAGGTAGCTTCGGCGGTGGCGGATATGTTTCGCTGAAGGTCGGAAACCTGGGACTTACTGCCAACTATGGTTATAACAACCGTAACTCTCCCTGGAATGACTCGCACAGTGAACGTTTCACCGATAAAGACCGGTTGGCAGGAGATAGACCGACCAGGCTGACGGAAGATGGTCGCGCCAAGAATAAAGGCCCGTTCCAATACGGTTATCTGGAAGCCAGTTATGAAATAGATACATTGAATCTGATCAGTGTAGGTGCCAACCTGTTCCGTGGTAAAAACAAAAGCTTATCAGAGCTGGACGCTGTGCTCGATCCGAATGGCTGGTCTTTGGAACCAAAGAACACACCGATCTATCGTTTCCACCGTAACAGTGTGTCAGAAGGAACATTCGGTTCGACCGATCTCAATGTCGATTATCAGCACTCCACCAGTAAGAAAGACGAATTGCTGACCGTCTCTTATCGTTTCAGTCAGTCGCCGAATGACAATGAAAGCCGTACGGAACTATCCGATGTTGTCACCTATTATCTGGCAGATGATTATCCGAAGTGGAACATCAACGATGCCTCTACCATAGAACATACCGGACAGGTAGACTATACGACTCCTCTTTTCGAGAAGCAAACCCTTGAAGCCGGTGTGAAATATATCAACCGTCAGAATAAGAGTAACACGTTGGAACAGGTCTATAACGACTCGACGGGTGTTTGGGTAGACCAGAGGAGAGACAACAGCCAGTTCCGTCATACGCAACATATTTATTCCGCTTATCTGGGCTATCTGATCCGTTTGGACAAGTTCGGCATTAAAGCCGGTGTGCGTGGTGAAGGTACAAGCCTGGATGCCAGGTATACCCTGAATCCGGATCTGAATTTCAATTCAAACTATTTCGATGTAGTTCCTAACGCTACATTGACTTATCAATTAGATATGTCTACCCAGATCCGTTTAGGATATAATATGCGTATCCAGCGACCGGGTATCTGGTATCTGAACCCGTATATCAATGATGCTAATCCTCAGAATATATCTCAGGGTAATCCTAAGCTGGATTCGGAAAAGAGTAATAATGTGAACCTGAACTTCAGTAAGTTCACCCAGAAGTTCAGTATCAATGCCAGCTTAAGCTATACTTTCGTTAATAATCCGATCGAAAGGCATTCATTCGTGGCAGACTTTAAGCCCGATGATCCCCGTTCGCAGTACAATGGTGCAATGTGGAATACCTATAATAATATCGGAAAAAAGCAACAGGTAGGTATGTTCCTGTATGGCAACTGGTCGCCGAATACCTGGTTCCGTATCTATATGAACGGAGGTGTCGATTATACGGATCTGAAAGCTCCTACTTTGGATCTGAAAAAAGACGGTGTCAGCGGACGTATCTTTGCCGGAACACAGTTCACCTTGCCGAAAGATTTCCGCATCAACCTGCATGGCGGTTACTTCAGTCCGTGGATCCAGTTACAAAGTGAAATGTCTCCGTTCTATTTTGCCGGTCTGAATGTCAGCAAAGACTTCCTGAAAAAGAAACTGTCTGTCTCTGTAGGGGCAAACAACCCGTTCTGGAAGACTATGAAGATGGAAACGACAACTACAGGTGCCGACTTCCGCGATGTTTCGACCAACTGGCGCAGTGCCCGTGAATTCCGTTTCAGCATCTCTTACCGCTTCGGTACGATGAAAGGACAGATCAAGAAAGTTCGTCGCGGTATCAGCAATGATGACTCGAAAGGCGGTGGCGAAAACAATCAGGGCGGCGCTGGAGAACAAGCCATGTAATCCCCTCCGAAGATATAAACTCAAAGGTCCGACAGGTTTTCCTGCCGGACCTTTTTTGCTTTCCCCAGCAGTTAATTTCTACTATAGCTGTTCCCTTTTCGACCGTATGCCTGTAATGAGTGGTAAAAGTATGCACCCTGAAAGTGTTTCATAGTAGTGAAACAACTGTTTCACCTAGGAGAAACAAGTGTTTCTTCATAGTGAAACAAACTGCCGATACGTGTATAGGAGGTGCAGTCCCTTAGTGAAAAAAACGAAATCAGCGGGGATGGACAATAATATACGTCATCTTAGACTATTTGTGTCAATGTAATTCTAGTTTTGAACTTATCTTTGTGATACGAATTAGAAATAAAAAATATGAGAAACACTGTCTTTTGTCTGGTACTATTGCTATTTAGTACATCAGTCTTTGCTTCGCGTAAAGAAATATTGTTGAATAACGACTGGAATTTCCGCTTCTCGCATCAGGTGCAGCGTGGCAGTGGCCAGCGGGTCGACCTGCCCCATACGTGGAATAGCGGTGACGCCCTGATCGGTACACAGGATTATTACCGCGGAATGGGTAATTACGATAAAAAGCTTTTTATTAAGCCGGAGTGGGAGGGCAAACGTCTCTTTCTGCGTTTTGAAGGGGTGAACACTATCGCTACAGTTTTCGTTAATTCGGTTTGCTTGGGGGAACATCGCGGAGGTTACGGAGCGTTTGTGTTCGAGATCACCGACCATGTGAAATATGGTGCCGACAATGAGATCCTGGTCAAAGTAAATAACGCCTTGCAACTGGATATTATGCCGCTGGTAGGCGATTTCAACTTCTATGGAGGTATCTATCGTGATGTTAACCTGATTATCACTGATCCCGTAAATATCTCGCTGACCGATTATGCTTCTCCCGGTGTCTATCTTATACAAAATAATGTAACGAAAGAACAGGCAGAAGTGCGGGCTAAAGTCCTGCTGTCGAACAGTTCGTCGGTCGACACTCCGGTAAAAGTAAATGTAAAGATACTGGATGGCGATAAAATAGTGCAGCAACAGGATATGAATGTAACAGTAGGAGCCAACCAGATACATACGACAGGTTTCGACTTTACCATAAAGAATCCCCATCTGTGGAACGGTCGGAAAGATCCGTTTATGTATCGTACGGAAGTAACTTTGATGGCTGGCGGAAAGCAGATCGACAAGGTGGTACAGCCGCTTGGTCTGCGTTTCTATCATGTAGATGCGGAAAAAGGTTTCTTCCTGAATGGAGAACACTTGAAACTACATGGCGTATGTCGTCATCAGGATCGTGCCGAAAGAGGAAATGCTTTGTATAAGGAACATCATGAAGAGGATGCTGCAATCATTGCAGAAATGGGGACCAACGCTATCCGGTTGGCACATTATCCGCAGGCTACTTATTTCTATAATCTGATGGATAAATATGGTATCGTAACCTGGGCGGAAATACCTTTTATCGGTCCGGGCGGTTATCTCGACAGAGGTTATAACGACCTGCCTGCTTTTCGCGCAAACGGTAAAGAACAGTTGAAGGAGCTGATCCGTCAGCATTATAACCATCCCTCCATCTGTTTCTGGGGATTATTCAACGAACTGAAGACTATCGGTGACAACCCGATCGAATATATTAAGGAACTGAACGACTTGGCTCACCAGGAAGATCCGACACGTCCGACTACGGCTGCCAGCTTCCTGTCTTACGATAGTGACATCAGTAAGATTACCGATGTGATTGCCTGGAACCAGTATTTCGGTTGGTATGGTGGCTCTCCTTCCGATATGGGAAAATGGTTGGATGCCAATCATAAAGCACATCCGGAATATAAGATCGGTATCAGTGAATACGGGGCAGGGGCCAGCATCTATCATCAGCAGGACTCTGTGAAGCCGGGCGTTGCTTCAGGCTGGTGGCATCCGGAGAACTTCCAGACGTTCTATCACATGGGAAACTGGGAAGCTATTGCCGAACGTCCGTTCGTATGGGGCTCCTTTATCTGGAACCTGTTCGACTTCGGTGCCGCTCACCGTACGGAAGGCGATCGTCCGGGTATCAACGACAAAGGTCTGGTAACTTTCGACCGTAAAGTGAAAAAGGATGCTTTCTATTATTATAAAGCGAACTGGAACAAAGACGATAAATTCGTTTATATCGCTAATCGCCGCCATCGTGATCGGACAACCAAGGTAACTGATATTATGGTATTCTCCAATCTTCCGGAAGTGGAATTGTTTGTGAACGGAAAAAGCGTAGGTAAGCAAACACCGGATAATTATGCCACTTTTGTGTGGAAAGGTGTAAGTCTGGCAGACGGTGAAAACACGGTCGAGGCACGTGCCGTACAGAAGAAAAACAGTACATCCGACCGGGTGGTCTGGACTTGTAAATAGGAGTTTGTTTTCTACTTATATGATATCCGGATCACAAAAATGGATGGATTGATAGATTTGTAGAGAACACATTAATGATTGTAAATGCTTGAGGAGTAAGGTGTCGGTAGATTGATGCCTTACTCTTTTTTTATTGAGTGTATATAGTTCTGAGTGAACTATGTTCTTTCGGCAGAGTCGAACATAACAGACGCAAAAATAAGCTCTTATTGGGTTTGCGGACACACAAATTAGTCTGATTGATGTGCACCAATTGTCCACAAATAGAGTTTTAACATAACAAAGAATCGTATCTTTCTTCTTAGTAATCTGTTGTATAAGCTTTTTTAAGGTTAATAATTCGCTGCTAATGCTTCTTTGTTGTTTTTTCTACCGGCATTTGGATACAGGGTAGAAAATATTACCTGTTTTTACTTGCAAATCACCTTTCCGACCTTTTGCTTTCAACCCCTTAAGATATAAGAACCGATTGAATTTTCTAAGAAAAACTTTCTTTTCTTCTCTTTTTTTTGAGTTGTATTATCCTGAACTTTCAACGGTTAAAACAATGCGGACATTATGAATATTTAGAGATAAGGCTGTCTTTGGGAATTAGAGAGCCTTTCGATCGATATACAGAAACAAACCGGATTAAGTTCACTCAGAACTATTTCTCTTTTTGCATGTGGCGAATCAAACAAAGAGTATGTACTCCAATATTTGACCGGTATTGGTGTGCGCAAACACAATTTATTCATTAACTAAATCTGGTGTTATTATGACAAAGGATTTTAATCGTTTTTATTTATCAAAGATGTTTATGGGAGCCACTATGCTCCTAACATCGGTAGGAGTGGCCTCGGCCGATCCTGCAAATCCGGGGATAGAAGTTCCGGTAACCGATGTCCTGATCGCTTCGCCACAACAAGCGAGAAAGACAGTAACCGGAACAGTTGAAGACGCCATGGGCCCGATTGCCGGTGCCAACATTGTAGAAAAGGGAACAACGAACGGGACTATTACCGACATGGACGGTAAGTTTACCTTAGATGTCTCTCCGAATGCTATTTTGGTAGTATCTTTTATCGGCTACATTGAGCAGCAGATCCCGGTGGGAAACCAAACCTCTTTTACTATTCAGATTAAAGAAGACTCACAAGCTTTGGATGAAGTAGTTGTCGTTGGTTACGGTACACAAAAGAAAGTGAACCTGACCGGTTCCGTGTCTTCTGTCGATTTTGCCGATCAGGCTTTATCGCGTCCTATTACAAATGTGTCGAATGCTTTGGCCGGTTTGAGTGCTGGCGTGCAGGTGATGCAAAGCTCCGGACAGCTGGGTAGCGACGGTTCAAAGATCCGTATCCGTGGTGTCGGAACACTTAACAATCAGGATCCATTAGTGTTGATCGATGGTGTGGAAGGTGCTATGGACCTTGTTAATCCGCAAGATATCGAGTCGATCTCTGTGTTGAAGGATGCTGCTTCTTCTTCTATTTATGGATCACGTGCTGCGAACGGAGTTGTTTTGATCACAACTAAAAAAGGAAAAGCAGGAAAGCTATCTGTATCCTATTCTGGGCGTATTTCTTATGCGCAGCCAACCAACCTGATCGATCAGGTAACCAATTATGCCGACTATATGGAATGGCTGAATGAGTCGTTCGAGAATATCGGACAGCCGAATCATTTTGCTCAGAGCACGATCGATCTGTGGCGTGAAAAATCAAAAGATCCGAACGGACTGAATGAACATGGGGTTCCTAATTATATCGCTTATCCGAATACCGACTGGCAGGAGGCCTTGTTCGGACACGGTTTGATTAATGATCATAATGTATCTGTGAACGGAGGAACCGAGAAATTGCGTATCTTGATGTCTGCCGGTTATCTGGATAATCCGGGGCTGGTCGACCAGACCGGTATCAGGAAATATTCCTTGCGTGCCAATATAGAAGCGGATGTTACTAAATGGCTGACTGTGGGAACCCGTACATTTGCGTCTCAGGAGGATAAGGATGCGGGAAACTTCGATAATGCCAATAATTTCCTACGCCAGACAACTCCCGGACTCTATCCGGAGTGGAACGGGCAGTATGGTTATCCGGAAGCATCGGAAGAAAGTGCAACTGCCAACAGTATCCTGGCCTTCCTTAATGCACAGGATGGTAAAAAGCAGAAAACAAACTTCAATACAACTTTGTACTCGCGTATTTCTCCGATAAAAGGATTGTCATGGGATTTTAACCTGAACTACAAACGGTATTGGGAAGATAATCAAACCTGGACGAATCCGTATGAAAAGGTGAAGTTTAGTGATGGAACGATCATGTCACCGGCTACGGAACCCTCTGAAATGACTACTTATTTCTATAACCGTGCGGATTATAGTTATACCCTGCAGAATATTTTGCGCTATAATATAACGCTTAACAAGGATCATGACCTGGGTGCATTGGTGGGTTACGAAGAGTATTATTACAAACGTGATACCCGTAGTGCGAACAAGAAAGGGCTGATCGACTCAAGCATTCATACACCCGGATCGGCGACAGAAATGGTAAGTGTGGGTGGTGGAGCATTCGATCGTGCCAGCCGTTCATTCTTCGGCCGTATTAATTATGCATATAAATCCAGATATCTGTTCGAAGCAAACCTGCGTCACGATGGGAATGCCCGTTATCACCGCGACTACCGTTGGGGTACTTTCCCCTCTTTCTCTGCCGCTTGGCGTATTTCGGAAGAAAGCTTTATGCTGAATACCAAAAACTGGTTGGATAACCTGAAGCTCCGTGTATCTTACGGATCCGTAGGTAACAACGGTGGTGACGATGTGGGAGAATATGAATATCAGTCTACTTATGGCGGAAGTAAATATCCGTTCGGGGGAAAACTGATATCCGGTCTGGCTTCTACTTCCATTGCAAACTCAATGTTGTCGTGGGAAACGTCTAAAATGACCAATGTCGGTATCGATCTGAATGCGTTGAATAACCGTCTGTCTTTTACGATGGATGCGTTTGTTAAGAATACGACAGGTATCTTGTTTACACCTTCTATCTATCTGACAGCAGGTAATAAGGGAGCTCCCCGTAAGAACATTGCGGAAATGAGTACCAAAGGTGTCGAACTGTCGCTGGGATGGAAAGACCAGATCGAAGAAGTCAGCTATTCTATTAGTGGAAACTTTTCTTACACGCCTAATAAGATAAAGAAATATAAAGGAGAACTTGTGGCCGGCTATGATGAAAACGGTGAATGGAAGAGTAATATCGGGGATGTGGCTTCCAGTACTTCCGCTGTAAATCCGGTTATTGAAGATCGCATCATGAAGGAATACTATGTTCGTAATCCTTATAAAGGTTCCGGAAAAGGATATGCAGCCGACGGAGTGAATGGTGGCCCGACAGATGGTATGATCCGTACGGAAAGCGATATGGAGTGGATGAAAGCCATGATCGATGCCGGTCATACTTTCATGCCGAATAAAACGATTTCCAAAGATAAGATCTGGTATGGTGACTATATTTATGCCGATGCCAACGGCGACGGTATCTACGGCGGTTCGGACGATAAAGAGTTTCAGGGTGTATCCTCCGACCCGAAATACAACTTCGGTTTGCAGATGTCGGCAGCCTGGAGAGGATTCGATATTTCGATGAACTGGGCAGGTGCTGCCGGCTTTAAGTTATATTGGGGGGCTTCAACCGGTTATAATTCGCCGACAACCCGTGTAGGTGTGGCTCTGGGGACTGATATTGCCAACGACCACTATTTCTATAACCCGGAAAACCCGTCTGATCCCCGTACAAACCAGTATGCTCAATATGGTCGTCTGGTGAACGGTGAGAGTGGTTATCAGAATGTTGAAACATCTTCTTTGTATCTGTTCAACGGTAATTACCTAAAATTAAAAAACCTTACTTTCGGTTATACCTTGCCGGCTCATATCTCCAAGAAGATTTTTACGGATAACCTTCGTGTATATGTTTCTATTGAAAACGTATTCAATATAACGAAGTATCCGGGTCAGGATCCTGAACTGGGAGCATATCCGGAATATACTTCATTGAGACAATTTGCATTTGGTGCTAACATTTCATTTTAAAGCGTAGAGAGTTATGAAATTAATAAAGAATATTTGTTTATTAGGCGCTTCTATCGCTCTGCTGACAGGGTGTAACAGCGACTTGATGGATCTGACCCCGTATGACTCGATTGCGTCCGGAAACATGTGGACGACAGAGAACCTGGCCGATATGGGAGTTACAGGCATTTATAATGTGCTCCGTTCCGAGAACGTAGCGGGCGACCTGCATAAATTCGACAGTTATGGCGTTTCGGCCGATTATCGTGATGGAAATTACTCCTTATTAAGAGGTAATGCGACAACCGGCGACGGACAGTTCTCCGGTTACTGGAAAATCAATTATGAAGGGATCAGTCGCTGTAATGATGCGATAACCAATTTACCGAAGGCTCCATTGTCGGAGTCGAAGCTTGCTCGTTTGACAGCAGAGTCCAAGTTCATGCGTGCCTTCTTCTATTACCGGTTGAACATGATGTATAAAGGTGTTCCTTTGTATCTGGAGCCGGCCGAACTGGATGAGCTGGTGAAAGGACGTAATACGGAAGCCGAAGTATGGGCTCAGGTCATTACCGATTTGACGGATGCGATCAATTCGGCAGATCTGCCGGATAAGTATGCTACCGGTGATGCTGCTTATGGCCGTGTAACTAAAGGTGCCGCTTATGCTCTTCGTGGCAAGGTATATATGTGGATGAACGAATGGGCGAAAGCGGAAGCCGACCTGCGTAAAGTGGGTGATCTGGGATACGGATTATTCCAAGGTGAATATAAGCAGCTGTTCAAAGAAGCCAATGAACAATGTGAGGAGATGATATTCTCCCTGCAATGTATCGGTGAAAGCGGATACGGTAACAACTTTACTTTCCGTTATGGTACGCGTAGTTCTTTCGGCTCCTGCTGGAATACCTATCTGGTAAGCACAGACTTTGTTGAGACATACGAATGTGCAGATGGAAAGCCGTTCGACTGGGATGATTTTATACCGGGGTATAATGCGATGGATCTGGCAAAAAGATCTGTTTATTTCCTGCGTGATGAGATGACGGATGCCGAAAAGACAAAGATGACTGAAGACGGTGCCGATCTGTCTAAATATCTGCCAACAGGAAACGAAGCCCGTATTAAGGCCGCTTATGAAAACCGTGACCCTCGTCTGATGGCAACTGTCATTACTCCGTATGCACAGTATTTTGGAGCTAATGGTGCGACATCCTACACATATACGCTTCGTTGGCCGTACAGAGGTTTCGATACTGCCGATCCGTTCGACTTGAAAACAGATACCAACAACCGTTATTACTATCTGTTCCGTAAATTTGTGGCTGAAGGTGCCTCGGAAATTCCAAACCGCGAGTATTCTCCGATCGATATTCCTTTTATCCGTTATGCCGATGTCGTATTATCGTTGGCTGAATGTCTGAATGAACAGGGTAAAACGAGTGAAGCGATCGAGTGGGTGAATAAAGTTCGTGCCCGTGCCGGTGTCGCCCTGCTAAACAGTAATCAGTATACGCAGGTTTCCGGTCAGGATAATATGCGCGACCGCATCCGTAACGAACGTCGTTGGGAATTTGCCGGCGAAGGTGTTAACTTCTTTGACGAAATGCGCTGGAAGACCTGGCACGAAACCAAGTTTAAGAGTGGAGCAGGCTTGAAGCAGATCTGGGGTTCTATGCAGGCATCCTATTCATGGGGTGGTGATTACCTGTACAACTGGGCTATTCCTAGATCAGAAATTCAGATGAACAATAATCTGACTCAGAATAGTGGTTGGATAGATTAGTTCGTGTATTTGTCTAACCAAAAGAGGGTATGCTTCCAAAAGCATACCCTCTGCTAAAACCTAACCTAGGTGATCAAAATAATTCAGAAAATAGATAATTACCAGTTAGGATTCTGTTCAAGCTGATCATTCATTTCTATTTCTTCTGCCGGGATAGGCCACAGGTAATCGCGGTTTTCACGGAATACACGTGTCAACAGGCGCTTGCCGGTGATACCGTATTCTTCGCGATTCAGTAATGTGTGTGACAATTTCCAACGGCGCAGGTCACTGTCGCGAACACCTTCACCAGCCAGTTCATAGGCTCTTTCACGGAAGATACGTTGGAAGACTTCGTCTTTCGAGTTTGCCGCAAGGTAAGAAGGACCACTGTTCAATAATGCGATACCCGCACGGGCACGTACTTTGTTGATGTATTCTACTGCTTTCGTCTGGTTGCCGGTTTCATTGTAACATTCTGCCAGCATCAGGTAAACATCAGCCAGACGGATGATCGGGAAGTTTACAGGTGTATGTTCGCGGTTCGTGATAGCACCGTTCCAGTCTCCTTCCGGTACGAATTTTCTCCAGAAATAGGTTTCCCAACCTCCCTTATTATTACGCATGAAACCATTGTTCTCGTTCACTGCTACCACATCTCCTTTGGTATTTTTTGCAAAGATGAATGTCATCAGGCGCTCTTCGTTGCGGTTCCATCCCAGATAAGTACTGTAAGGAGCGATCACTGTAGCCGACATACGCGGGTCACGTTGTTCGTACATTTCCAGGATCTTTGCGGATTCTGCCGGTTGGTCGAGGATTTCGTCGCCGGCATCGTTCACTGTACATCTGAATACACGTTCACGTACCTGATTGTCGGTTGTATATCCCGGGAACAATTCATCCCAGTTGAAAGGGCGTCCGTCTTTGTATTCATACATGTCGACCAGGTCGACAGAAGGAAGGGTGTTATTCCAGCAACTGCCGAATGAGTTACGTGTGCCGGCGTAGAAGCACAGCGGCATACCGTAATCATTACCTGTACCACCCAGATTGATGATCGAGAAGATCATTTCCGAACTAGTGTGTCCTGTCAGGTTGAACAAGTCGGCGAAGTTTTCGTACAGTTCATGACCGCTGGTCGATTTTTCCAGATGTTCGATCGCTTTGTCGTAATTTTTACTGTACAGATATACCTTACCCAACAACCCTTCTACGGCAGAAGTCGTTACACGACCATAATTGGCTGCATCCCATGTATCCGGAAGTCCTGAGTTCTGCGCTTTTTCCAGGTCTGCAATGATGAACGCACGTGTGTCTTCGGCAGAACTTCTCGGATTCATCAGGTCGTTGAAATCCTGTTCCAGATTGGTCGTTTCGTCATAGAGAGGAAGACCTCCGAAGTAATCCATCAGATGAAAGTATATCAGGGCACGGAGGAAATGGGCTTCTCCGAGCATCTGGTTCTTTGCCGTTTCGTCGATAGGTGCTTCACCGATACAGCGGATGGCAAGGTTGGCACGCTGGATACCGTTGTATCCGTTCTGCCATTTCCCGTTGAGGAAACTGGTTCGTGGGGTACAGGTTCCCAGCTGGAGGGCTTCGTACTGGTCGTAACCTACGGCTACGTCAGAGTTTACGTCGATCATAAACATTTTGCCGTAGAGGTCGGTATTTTTCAGGGATGCATATACTCCCATCAGACCAGACTTACATTGGGCTTCTGTCTGCCAGAAGGTAGAAGAGCTTAATTGGTCGTAAGGTGCCCTGTCCAGGTCGTAGCAGCTTGTTAATGCCAGAAGTGCTGCTAAAAAAGGCATAATATATTTTTTCATTTTGTAATTCCGTTTATAAGTTCAACAATCATGATTAGAATGTAACATTGACTCCAACGACTACCTGGCGCATGGTAGGATATTTGATACCATTTACTTCCGGGTCGTATCCTTTCCATTTCGTGAATGTAAAGAAGTTTTCCAAACTGCCGTAGAACCGGACTCTATCCATATAAGCTACTTTCGACCAGGCTGTCGGCAACGTATATCCCAATGTGATGTTACGTATCTTCAGATAAGACTTGTCGGTTACCCAGAAGTCGGAGTATTGCTCGTTTCTTGCATCGCTGTAATCCAGTAAACGGGGATAACTGGCGTCTGTGCGACCTTCATACCAACGCCCGTCGATAACATCTGCATTCAACTGATATCCTTGACGGACGGTCGTTTTATACAAGGCACTCAGATATACGTCTTTGATACCTGCTTGTCCTTGTATTAATGTGGAGAAGTCGATGCCTTTCCAGTTGAAGCCCAGATTCACACCATAGGTGAATGTCGGGTTTTGTCCGTTACCGATAACGGTACGGTCGTCGTCATTTACCAGTCCGTCGCCGTTGAGGTCTTTGTAGAGGATATCACCTTTCTGGGGAGTTCCGTAGGGGAATACCACTTTACCTTTTACAGCCGGGTTATCCAACATGGCTTGTACGATTGCCAGATCTTCGTCTGTCTGGATGATACGGTCGACTTCGCGTACATATAATGACCAGATAGGAAGACCTTCCTGCAGGATTCTTGCATCTTTGATCGTATAATCTTTACCTTTGAATTTATCTACATTGTTCTTGATGTAAGTGAAGTTGAAACCTACGTTGTAAGAGAAATCTTTTCCGATCTTATCGCTCCAGTTGGTGGAGAACTCAAGCCCCCTGTTGGTGATCTGTGCGGAATTCTGCTTGGGGATAGTGGCATTACCGTGCACTTTCGGTGCCGGAAGATCGATCAGGATACCTTCTGTTCTTTTGTTAAAGAATTCGACAGATCCTGACAGACGGTTACCTAATACATTATAATCAAGACCGACATTGGTAATATAAGTCGTTTCCCATGTCAGTGCGGCATTTGCGATCGCTGTCTGTGAAAGTCCCATGGCAACGGCGCGTCCCAATACATAGTTTGTTTGCGCGTACAGGGATTGTGAAGTATAATTACCGTCATTATCGCGATTGTCTCCTAATGTATTATTACCCAATGAACCGTAAGATGCACGTATCTTCAGGTTGTCCAGCCAGTTCTTGGTATTCTCCATGAAACCTTCTTCCGAAATACGCCATGCAGCAGAGAAAGAGGGGAAGTAACCCCAGCGATTGTCTGCCAGGAAGCGTGAAGAACCGTCTGCACGCAGGTTGACTTCCAATAGATATTTGTCATCCCAACCCAGGTTGAGGCGGCCGAAGAATGAACGCATGGCCCACTCGGTGACATTACCAGTCGTGGATGATTCACCGATAGCTCCTTCGATTACATTCAATGACGGGTCGATCAGGTCTTTACGGGTGCCGCTGAAGAACTGCCGTTTGTACTGTTCCTGGCTACCGCCGACCATCAGGTTTGTGCTCAGGCGGTCGTCGAAGAAGTTACGTTCGTAACGAACTGTCGCGTCCATAAAATTCCTGAATGTCTTTTCGTTATAATTTGAGATACTGGTCTGGCCTACACCGTCGGTATACAGGGTGTTGGTTTGGAAGTTGTACATCGGAACGAAATTCGGTTTGCTCTCTTTGAACTTATCATAGTAGTCATACGTGTATGATCCTTGTATAGTCAATCCTTTTAGAGGAGTCAGGACAGCATACAGACGGGTCTTTAACGTGTTGACCTGGATATTACCGGAAACATTTCTCAGACGGTTATACGGGTTGTTCGTTGCATTCTGAGGATCATCTTCCGCATTGGCATTGATACCCAGTCGGTTCTGATCGTCCAGATAGGCGATACCCGGGTTACCGCCTGTTAAGCCATAGGTATAAATATCGTCGATATTGTCGCTGACCGGCGTTGTGTTAGAGGTGTATCCGCTCAGGTTTACCCCGATCTTCAACCAGTCTTTTACCTGTGAGTCGACATTGGCACGCAGGCTGAAACGCTCGAAACCGCAGTTTTCCAGGATGCCCGGGTTGTTCAGATAGTTGAAAGATGTGTAATAGGTGATCTTTTCCGAACCTCCGGATGCGGAGATATTGTGCTGGTGGGAAACACCGGTTTCATACACATCGAAAATGCTGTTGTTCGGATATGCCAGATAATTCGGCATGCCATATTCGTTCAGCCCGTTCGGGTCTTTGGACTTTTCACGCCAGAGATTGATCACGTTCTCGGAGAATGGTTTGGGCTTGTTGCTGTTTGCCATTCCTTCATTCAGGTATTCCATGTAATTGGCGTAATCGGAAACGACTTCATATGGCTGGTCCAGTGTCTGGAATGATACGTAACCGGTATAATCCAGTTTCATTTTGCCGGATTTACCTTGTTTAGTCGTGATCAGAATGACACCGTTGGCTGCACGTGAACCGTAGATGGCCGAAGATGCGGCATCTTTCAATACGCTGACTGTTTCCACATCCTGCGGACTTACGCTGTTCAGTGTTCCTTCCACCCCGTCGATGATAACCAGTGGCGAAGAGTTGTTCAATGTACCCTGACCGCGTACCTTAATATCCGCATCGCCGTTATTGGACGGAAGGTTGTTGCTGGATGTGATCTGTACACCGGGGGCAGTACCGGCTAATGCAGTAGAAATGTTGGTCAACGGACGACTCTCGGCCATTTCACTCACATTTACCGAGGTCACCGAACCGGACATGTTCACTTTCTTCTGCGTACCGTAACCAACCACAACCACTTCATCCAATGCCTGTGAGTCTTCGGTGAGTTTAATGTTAAAGGTTTTCTGGTTATTTACCGGAACCTGTTGTTCTTTATATCCGATAAATGTAATAACCAAAATAGAGTTGGGTGCTACATCTAGAGTGAAATTACCATCCATGTCGGTAATTGTACCATTGGTAGTTCCCTTTTCGATAACATTTGCTCCGGCAATCGGGCCGAATGCATCCTGTACCACTCCCTTGATGGTTTGCTTCGCCTGTTGTGGCGATGTTACTGCTGCACTAGGTCCTGTGGGCCTCAATAATTCAACAGAAGGATTCGCCGACATCTCGCTTATGGATGTAAGGAACATGGTTGTTCCCAAAAACAGCGCCTTCGATACGTGAAAGTGAGTAAAATCTTTAGTCATAATAACACCAGATTTAGTTAATAATTAGATAATAGTTTTCTCATTTGTAATTGTCATTTTGTGTTTTCCATATTCCGTATGTCTACATAAATACTTAGTAGAAGCATAGTTCGTATAGAACTATGGTGTTTATGATTTGCCGACAGGGAAAGCTTGAATTTTAAATAGTCTTTGATGATTCTCTGTTGTGGAGGGATTATATTATCTAAATGAGTAACTTAACGGCAAGACAAACGAAAGAATAACATGAAGAAAAGTCCGTTTTTAGGGATAAAGAAGCTGATTTAAGTAACAAAGATGGCTGATTAATATTTCTTCCAGAACGGGATTCTGAATGAATAATATGTTTAAAGTCTTTAAATCTATGATTTACGACATAAACAGAATTGACTAATAACCAGTTTGATATGATTTTTAACGTATGAATACTGGACAATTAGTGCATAATTAATGGATAAAATTATACATCCATTAATATAATTAACGTTTATATTTGCACTGTTTTGACATTAGTTCTATACGAACTACGCCTATGGGAAAAACCCGTTAAAACTTCATTTCTGGACAATAGGGGCACATGAATTGGATAAATAATCCTGTCATTTATAGACTTTCTTTCTACTTTTGTGTATCACCATGAAAACAAATGTGACTTATGAATGTATACAAGAATGTGACCTTATTATGCCTGCTGCTTATGCTGGCTGCTCCTGTTTACGCGTACGTCGAACGAGACTTGTTGCAACAGGCTGCTAATGTGGAAAAATTGAAATCAGTATTGATACCCGATCAAAAGTGGGTACCATATCCATTTTATACCGACCGCGCCGGTTGGGACAAATTTCTGGGTGACTACAAAGATGCTTATATCAAACGGGGAGAGAAGCAGCTTGATTACGAATGGAAAGTCGTAAAGGCAACCGATTATATAGAATATGAACGTAGCGGCAACCGTCGGATCATGGAAGATCCTTTCGGTAGTAATAATACTGCCCTGGCCGATTTGTTGATGGCAGAACTGGCTGAAGGTAAAGGTCGTTTTATCGACCAGCTTATCAATGGCGTCTACCAATCCTGTGAAATGACTTCCTGGGTATTGTCCGCTCATCTGAGTGCCCAACGTTCTACCCGTTCCTTACCGGATTATAAAGAACACGTGATCGATCTCACTGCTGGCGACATGGGGTCGTTGCTTTCATGGACTTACTACTTCTTCCATTCCGAATTCGACAAGGTAAACCCGGTTATCTCCGAACGCTTGCGCCATGAGTTGCAGGAACGTATTCTCGATACTTATATGAAAGAAGATCGCTTCTGGTGGATGGCTTTCGACTATAAACCGGGAACTTTGGTAAACAACTGGAATCCGTGGTGTAACTCGAATGCCCTGCAATGTTTCCTGTTATTGGAAAATGATAAAGAAACGCTGGCAAAAGCCGTTTACCGTACGATGGTTTCTGTCGATAAATTCATCAACTATACCCATTCCGACGGGGCTTGCGAAGAAGGTCCTTCCTATTGGGGACATGCTGCCGGAAAGATGTATGACTATCTACAATTATTATATGACGGAACTGGCGGTAAGATCAGTCTGTTCGACCAACCGATGATCAGGAACATGGGTGAATACATTGCCCGTTCATACGTTGGGAACGGCTGGGTGGTGAACTTTGCCGATGCTTCCGCCAAAGGGGGAGGAGATGCACCGATCATCTTCCGCTATGGAAAAGCAGTGGGCAGCGATGTGATGATGCAGTATGCCGCTTATCTCAGCAGCCTGTCGAAGCAGAAAGCCCCTTCTTCCGGGCGAGACATATTCCGCACATTGCAAAGCATTCTTTATGCCAAAGACATGGAGCAGGTAAAACCTGTCTACGAATCGCCCGCTTATACCTGGTACCCGGAAACAGAGTTCTGCTATATGACAAACAAATCCGGTTTTTTCTTCGCTGCTAAGGGGGGCTATAATAATGAAAGTCATAACCATAACGATGCCGGAACTTTCTCGCTCTACCTGCATACGACGCCGGTCTTTATCGATGCCGGTGTAGGAACTTATACCCGCCAGACGTTCAGTAGCGAGCGATATACGATCTGGACCATGCAAAGCAACTATCATAACTTACCGATGATAAACGGTGTTCCCCAATCATTCGGAGCAAAATATAAAGCAACGGATGTTTCTTTCAGTCCGAAGAGCAGTACGTTCTCAGCGAACATTGCTACAGCTTATCCCGAAGAAGCCGGAGTTAATAAGTGGCTTCGTTCCTATACGCTGGGCAAAGGAGAATTGAAGATCAAAGATACATTCACTTTGAATGAGTTGAAAGACTTCAACTGCGTCAACTTCCTGACCTGGGGTAAAGTGGATATTGCCACTCCCGGTGTAGTCGCTATCGAAGTAAATGGCGAAAAGGTAAACCTGCAATACGACAAAAACAGTTTTACTCCTTCGCTTGAGACTATTACGCTGGATGATCCGCGTTTATCCAATGTGTGGGGAAAAGAGATATATCGCCTTTCTCTGACGGCAAAGAAGAAAGCCCTCTCCGGAACATATGTGTATACAATAAAACAAAACAATAAATAAAGAAAGAATGAAAAATTGGATCGCCCTGGCCTTCTCCGCATTTCTGATCTCTTGTGGGGGAGCTCCTAAAACAGTAGAAAAAAGCTTTGTCGACGAGAATGTCGATTTTGCCCGTGCCCAGATCGGTAATGAAATAGCAGTAATCGAAGCAAGTGGTGAATGCCTTAATCCGGTGACACTGAAAGCCGACAGTTCTGTCTATTATTGTGGTTATGGTGACTGGCGTAGCGGCTTTTTCCCCGGTTCCGTCTGGTATCTGTATGAACTGAGCGGAGATACGGCTCTGCTTCCGCTAGCCCGGAAATATACATTAGCCATTGAAGAAGCTAAGAACCTGACCTGGCATCATGATATCGGCTTTATTATCAATTGTAGTTTCGGTAACGGCCTGCGCCTGACAGCCGATCCGTCTTATAAAGACGTGATGGTACAGGCTGCCAAATCGTTGTCCACCCGTTTTCGTGAAGCTCCCCAGGTGATCCAGTCGTGGAATGTGGATCGCGGATGGCAGTCGGAACGAGGTTGGGAATGTCCGGTGATTATCGACAATATGATGAATCTGGAACTGATGTTCGAAGCGACCCGTTTATCCGGCGACTCTTCTTTCTATAAAATAGCTGTTGCACATGCCGACCGTACTTTGCAGGAGCATTTCCGTCCGGATGGCAGTTGCTATCATGTAATCGATTACAGTCTCAAAGACGGTTCCGTACGTCACCGCCATACCGCACAGGGATATGCGCACGAATCAGCGTGGAGCCGCGGACAGGCCTGGGCTATCTATGGGTACGTTGTTTGCTACCGGGAGACAGGCGATCGCAAATATCTGGATCAGGCATTGAAGACATTCAACTTCATGAAGAACCATAAAGCCATGCCGGCCGACCTTATTCCTTACTGGGATATGGACGCCCCGAATATACCGAACGAACCCCGCGATGTATCTTCCGCTTCCTGTATCGCCTCTGCATTATACGAGATCAGCACGCTGGATGTGGAAAACGCAGCAGATTATAAAGCCTACGCCGACGGTATAATGACTTCGCTGGCCTCTCCGGCTTATCGTGCGGCCTTAGGCACAAATGGTAATTTCCTATTGATGCACTCGGTAGGCAGTATACCACACAACTCAGAAATAGACGTCCCGCTGAATTATGCCGACTATTATTTCATGGAAGCATTAAAACGTAAACAAGATATAGAAGCTAAATAAACAGATTATTATTTAATATGGATTGGACAGGCATTCGTCGTTAAAGCGATGCCTGTCCATTTTTTTTCGATGCCTGTTCGTTGTCGGATGCTTGCCGCTTCTTGTATTCCGCCGGTGTCGTATCGAACTGAGCTTTGAAGCAACGGGTGAAATAACGGGGAGAGCCGAAGCCTAACAGGTCGGAGATCTCTGCGATTTGCAGGTCCTGCCGGGTGATCAGTAAGGTGGCCGCCCGTTTCAGTTTGCAATTCAGAACGAAGTCATTTGGAGTCATACCGGTGAGGGCCTTGAACTTAGCATATAGCGAGCTGCGACTCAGTCCTAGTTCTTTAGCTAGCGTATTCATATCGAACTCCATATTATCCATGTTTTCTTCAATGATCTTATTGACTGCATCCATAAACTTCTGGTCGATCGGGTTGCTAGCTAGCGACTGTGTGTCGAAGTCTCTTTGTTCGTTGAATTTCTTTTGCAGGATAATGCGGTTGCGTACCAGGTTGTTGCAACGGGCAAGCAGTACACGGGCATTGAACGGTTTACTGATATAATCGTCCGCACCACGTTGCAGACCTTCGATACTTTGTTCCGCAGAACCGAGAGCCGTAAGCAGGATCACCGGTATATGGCAGATATCGAAATCGTTTTTGATCTTCAGGCACATCTCCGTTCCCGACATTTCCGGCATCATGATATCGCTCACGATAATATCCGGCCTTTCGCTCCGGGCCTTCTCCAACCCCTCTTTGCCGTTGCGGGCCAATAGGACGTTGTAGACCGGAGAGAAAAGGGAGTTCAGTATCTGGAGCAATTCTTCATTATCGTCCACCAATAAAACGGTATAGGTTGTACCTGTTTCTACAATTGATAATTCGGATGTTTCTTCGGGAAGTTCCTTAATGATGGTCTCCGGAAGTATTTCGTTCCGCATCCCTTCATTTTCGGGTTCGACAAATTTACATTCATCTTCTTTGAAATGAGCCTGTCCTTTGGGTAAATGAACGATGAATATACTTCCGTAGCCCGGCGTGCTTTCCACCTGTATCTTACCATGATGTAGTTCCACGATACTTTTGGTCAGCGATAAGCCGATCCCCGTACTGGGCTGTGTCAGACCGGATGTGTTGCTGCCGGCCTGATAAAAGCGGTCGAATATCTTGTCGATATCCTCTTTGCCGATACCGATTCCGTTGTCGATAATTTTGATGATGATGGCCTGTTCGTTTTCCTCCACCACCATTTCGATCGCAGCCCCCGGCTTGGAATATTTGAACGCATTCGACAGCAAGTTGTAAAAGACCTTTTGCATTTGCTTCGGATCGAACCAGCACAGGATACTTTCCTCCTGGGTGGTGAAGTTATATGTCACTGAACGGCCGGAGGCATATTCGTAAAAAGAGAGATAGATCTCTTTCAGGAACGGGATGATGTTCTGTTCGTATACTTTCAGCTTCACATGCCCCTGTTCCAGTTTGCGGAAGTCAAGCAGTTCGCTGATCAATGTCCGCATGTTATGCGTATTTCTGTATATTTTCAACAGCTTGTTATAAGTGGAAGGCGCTAGTGAACTACTTTGCAACAATAGTTCGATCTGGGATATGATCAGTGTGAGCGGCGTCCGGAACTCGTGCGAGATGTTGGAGAAGAATTGCAGTTTCGCTTGGTTCAATTCTTCGATCCTGTCTTTCTCCTTCCGTTCGAACTCGAGCGATGTCCGGAGTAGCAACTGCGACTGTTTGAAGCGGAAAAAACCGTAGATTAGCCCGCCACCTACCAATATATACAAGAGGTAGAAGAGTGGAGTCGCGTAGAACGGCGAATGGATAACGATTCCCATGCGGATCGTTTGCGGTTCAACCTTGGGATCGTATTGCTTCTCGCGTACGATCAATGTATATTTTCCCGGGCTGAGGTTGGTGTATTGGATGCTGTTGTCGTTGTTGTTGTTGCTGATCCATTTATCGTCGAAACCTTCCAGCATATATTCGTAGGCTGTTTCTTTCAGTGTATTGATGTAGTTGTTTGAATTGAAGGTGACGATCAGGTTATTCTGGTTGTGTCTCAGATCTATTTCATGGATATAAGGCAGCGCGTCCGATAATATATGCGTCCGGTCGTTGGGCTGCACTGCTTCGTTGTTGATATATAAATCGGAGAAGTACAATCGGTAGTCTTTGGCCGGACGAAACAGATCCTGTTCGAAGAACGTTGTCACCCCGTCTATGCCCCCGACAAATATCTCACCGTTTTGGCAGACCAACAGTCCGCAACCTTTATTGATGCCTGATACCGGAAGGGCAGTCCCTTGTTCCACGACCTTGAATTGTTCCTGCACGGGATCGAAGAAAGAGAGCCCTTTGTCGCCGGATACGATCAGATAACCTTGTGTCGACTCTTTGATATTATAGCAATAGTCGCTTAAGATCAGACTGTTGTCTGTTGTATAACCTTTGAAGGCCTTGTTCTTCTCATCGTATTTGTATAAACCGGCTCCCTGTGTGCCGAAGAAAATAGCCCCTTCCTTATCTTCATAAATAACAGAGATAGGCTGATTGCCGAGTCCGTTCTCACCACAATAGAAAACAGTCCGGTCTTGTTCGTCATTCAGGTTGATCCTGTTGAGCACCCGTCCGGTCGTGATCCATATATAGTCGTGCGAATCGATCAGGAAACAATGGTTACCATATTGCTTTCCGCTACTGAACACCGGGCTGATGTGTTCCGTGTCGAGATCCATCTTGGCGCTACCCCATTGGGTGAGGAAGACCAGGTATTTGTCTTTCCAGATACACATCTGATTGATCCTGTCGCCGGCCAATACGGCATAGGCCGGAACTTCAAAGTAAGGATTGCTGAATCGTTTCCGGGAGAGATCGAAGATGGACAGACCGCCAGTATGCGTACCGATATAGAGTTTGTTGCGCTGTGCACTGTAAGCAATATCTTTCAGGTTATTATGGGCTATGGAGTTTTTTCCCGGATCGGCCATGAAGTAGGTGAAGGTCTTTTTTTTCCTGTCGAACAGGTTGAGGCCACCGCCTTCGGTACATATCCAGACATTCCCGTCTTTGTCTTCCGTCATGTGTCCGACAAAAGGGAAGCTGAGGCAATCGCCCCTCGAGCTGTCGGCTGTATAGACGGTAAACAGATCCATTTCCGGGTTGAAATAATGCGCTCCTCCATAGTATGTCCCCAGCCATATACTGCCCTGGTGATCTTTATAAACCGGGAATACGGACGAATGAGCCAGGCTGCCCGGAAGAAGGTCGCGAGTATAGACCTGAAAGGTGTCGTCATACGGATTGTATTTGTTCAGTCCCGTGAATGTCCCGATCCACAGGTTCCCGAAGTTATCTTCAACAATACCTCTGACCTGGTTGCTCGACAGGTTGTTCTGTTTCTGTGGATCGTAGCGGTATCGTTTGAAGTTACCCGACGGCTCTCTTTTGTAAAGCCCGTTCATGCGTGCCGATATCCACAGGTTGGCGTGGGAATCCTCAAACAAGGCGTAGATATCCTCATTCGGAATGATGCAGGCGGGAGACGCATCGCCCTCCTGCATATATAAGCCGGCATTTGTCCCGACCCAGCACCGCCTCCGTGAATCGACCATGATATAAGTGGCATGTTGGTAGGAATACTCGAGCTTGAAACGGAACTGAAGTGCTTCGGCCTCCTTATCCCAGGTGAAGATAGAGTCGGCAACACCCACCCAAAGTTGCCCGTCTCCGAAACCGATGGCGTTGACTCTCGATTTCTTCAGACAGGAGAATTGTTGGAAGTGTAGGTTGTATCGTACCAGTGAGTTATCGGAATTAAAGTAGATATTTCCCTGGTTATCTCCGGTTATACAATCGATGCTGTTTCCTACCGGGAATTCATGTTCGTCCGCATTGGCAAGCGTCGGTTTGTATGCGGTCACATGAACGCCGTCAAAGACATTCAGTCCTTCCTCAGTCCCGAACCACATACGTCCCAGTTCATCCTGGTAAATAGACATGACCGATAGTTGAGAAAGCCCTTCCTTCGTCCCGATATGTTTGAAGTAGATAGGGAAAGCATAAGAAAGAGTATTCAGGAAGATGAAAAGGATAATCAGTTTTCTCATGGTTTTTGCGCTATTTGAAGGCGAAGATACTGATAAATTCCGGAATTATTTAGCACAATAGCTCATATAAATAGGTATCTTTGTTGTACAAGCAACCAATAAACTTATACGCATTATGAAATCAGATTTCAACTATAATGATTTTCCTGCCACTTTTGCCCATTGCTTCAGGGAACAATGTTTGCGGAATATATGCCATTGCAGTTACATAATATATGCTATTGCAATAGCACAATATATGCCAAAAAAATAATGTGGAAGATGAAGTAGAAGCGCCTTCAGGAAGTCCTTAACAAGGGCAAATATAGCCCATTTTAGCTCCATTAACAATTGTTTCTGTGAAAACCTTGCTTTTTTTCGTCCAGGCAACTAATAATACTAATGTACGCGTGTGTACATTATATATAAGAAGCTATATTCTAGCTCTTTCCGGTAGATTGCTGTAATATCTATGTATATGTTGATATATAATGCCTAGAGTGGTTAAAATGACTGACTAATTTTAACGTTCCTTTTTTCTAGTCACAAAATTACGACAATCTTTTTAACCACCAATCTTTTCTCTTATTTTTTTTCTTCATATATATCCTTTCTTATCAACACAATAGCGAAACAAGTACAAAAAGCCCCGTTTCGGGTATCAATGAGAATAGTCATAAAAAGATGACTAGAAAAAAGGAACGTTTTGGCTAGTCATTATTGCTAGCTAGCCTATCAGGAATAGGCTTTGAACAGGTTATTTATAACACTATTATTAATATTAAATTTATTGATTATGAACAAAAAGTTTTCTACACTTGTAGCTAGCTTGTTATTTGCATCGGCTTTTTCAGCATTCGCAGGTACAGCGGCTCCAATGGTTACAGCTCCTACAGCTGTAGTTTCTACTCGTGCTACTGTGGCAGCTGTAGAAACAGACCTTGACGCTCAGGATGGTTGGGATGCAACTGCCGGTGTTGAAGGACAGTTGTTATCTACATTTGCAAACGATTCTCGTTTGTATCTTATTCAGAATGCAACAACGGCAGCTGTTGCCAACAAGTTTCTAACTTATGATACTGGATTTAAGGGTGATACTTATACCAATGCTACATCTTTTTATTGGTCTGTAGCCGTGGATGGTCAGATTAAAAACCAGGATGGTAATGTGCTTAGCGTAGGTGGTTTCTCTAACTTCGAAGTTGTTCCAGTAAAGAACAATGGTTCGGTTGCTGTGAACGGAACTTTCTTTGCACTGGCTGTAAAAGCTACTGATGGAAAAGTTGCTTATGTAGAGTATGACGGTACAGATATCACTCTTTCTGCAAATTCTGATGCCGATTACAGTACTAACATTGCTACTGCAGCATTGTTCTCTCCGGTAGAAACAGCATTTACTACTGCTGCTCAGGGTCAAGATTTGAATAAAGAGTTGAAAGATGGCTTTAGTGTAGCTGTTACTTATGGTGATAAAACAGTTGTTGGTGCAGAGTTGTTTGCCAGCAAGTTGACTGCCATGAACTTCAATTCTCCTGATTTTGAAGTTGCATTAGCACAGACTTCTGTTTACCTGAAAAATAAGGATAATAAATATCTTGTTTTCGATGCATCTTTGAATGGAACAAATGCAGTTAAGGGTGGTTTTAAAATGGTTAGCGAGGCTGATGCAAAACTATTGGCTGCAGGTGCTAACGCTGCCACTGCTCAATTCATTATTAACAAAGCTGACAACGGAACAAATGCTGTTCAGGTATTGGTGAATACTAACAAACGTTTGTATGTTAACGTATCAAACGGAACTAATGTATTAACTGCTCTTAATCCGGCAGATTTAGGTGCTAACGCTGCAAACTGGGCTGGAACAGCTTTAGGAGCTTCAAACACTCTTGACTTCAAGACATTATTGACAGGTCAGTTCGTTAAGGTTAACTATGTGAAGACTGGCGAAGAAACTGCTGCTAACACATATAAAATCAACGGCGTGTTAGGTTTGAGATATGATGTTGCTGGTGCTGCAGTTGAAGATGATTTCGTGAAAGCTGTAGACTTTGTAGCTGAAGATCCTTCTACAATGTGGGCTCCGAGCATCGTTGGCGGTAACTTGGTTTTGACAAACCGTGAAAATACAGCTATTGCAGTTAGTCTTTCTTCTTTGCGTATTGTTGAAGGTGGTTATGAAGCTACTATCGTTGGTGGTTCAAGTAATGGTATCGAAGATGGTGACCTGATCACGATCACTCCTGTTGCTTCTGTTACTAACACTGATGGTTACGCTGTATATGCAGATCAGGTATTGAAAAACTCAACTTTCTATCTGGGTCAGTCTCGTCGTAATGCAGACGGTGACGTTCCTGCTTATTGGGCTGAAAATCACGGTACTCACCAGATCGGTGCAACTGTAAATCAGGAAGAAGCTACTCAGTGGAATGTAGAATTGATCAAGAAAGTTGCTGCAGATTACAATACACAGATCGACTCTGTATTGGTAAACAGCAAATTATATACTTATAATGCAACAACAGGTCTTACTACTGAATCAAAGAGTACGTTGGCTGTTCTTCCGTATGTATTCCAGAACAGAGGTAATCGTGAATATGTAAAGATGAACGGTGAAATTAATCTTGAATATTACATTTGCGATAAGGATAATAAGGTTACTCCTCGTGGAGCTCAGTTCTTTGCATTGAAGAAGAAACCGGGTAATACATATAATTATGTAACTTTGGATCTTAATAATACTTACGATAAAGGTAATGTTGTTCCTGTAGCTGCTATTGACGGTGCTAACAAAGTATACCTGAAGAACAGTGCAAACAAAGGTACATGGGAAAATGTTGCAACTTATTCAGACGACGCAAACTCTCTGATGGTTGTTGATCCGATTGATGCTCCGGAATACCGCAAGGTTGTTGCTGCATGGGGTGACACAGTAAGAATTTACCGTGAAGAATATCCTACAGAAGTATTGTTCGAAAAAGCAGATGCTAAATCTGTTGTAGACGGAAAAACTTTGAGCTTCCTGAATGTAAACAACAGTGTAACTGGTGCAAACCCTGCATTGTTCGTTGATACAGCTTATGTAAACCGCACTGTAAACGGTGTTGACAACACTTGCTACCAGTATCTATTGGCTGTAAATGTAGACAAAGAAAACTCTGTTTACTGTCCTTACAATCCTGAACACAACACAGATGCTTGGAGAGAAGAACATGGTGGTCCTTGCGCTGACGCAAAAGAAAATCCGGCTGTAGTAAAAGGCCGCTTCCTGATCAACCTGATCGACACTGCTTATGCTTACAAACAGGATCACCTGCACAACAATCCGTATATCAACATGGTTGAAGCAGACGAAAACCTGGCTAAGTTGTCATTCGTAGAAGGTATTCATACAAACGATACACTGTATATTACTCGTAAGGGTGGTGAAGTAGTAAAATTAGGTATGACTGATCCTGCTTTCAATGTAGCTAAGTTTGCATTCCGTTATGTAGATAACAACGCTGGTTCATTCAAGATCCAGACTCAGTCTAAGAATTACAATGCTGCAGACTTGGATGCATTCAACAAATCTGCTCATAACGAAGGTTACCTGCGTTGGGTAAACGGTACAGTTGTTGTAACAAACAGCTATACTAACGGTGAAGTATTCAACATGGAAGAAAACTTCAAGGGTAATCCAGTAGCTAACGAAGATATCACAACATCTACTGTAAAAGTAACAACAGTTGAAGGTAAAGTGATCATCGCTGGTGCTCAGGGCAAGAAAGTTACTATCAGTAACGTACTTGGCCAGACTGTAGCTAACGCAGTCATCTCTTCTGATAAAGCTGAAATCTCTGTTCCTGCAGGTGTAGTGATCGTAGCTGTAGAAGGCGAAGCTGCTGTTAAAGCAATCGTAAAATAATAAGCAATTATTTATAATCAAATAATTCTAAATTGACTGTGCGGTTTTCTCTACAAATGAATATCCAAGTATCCCGAGAGGGTGAATAAGCAGTCGATATTAATACTAAAGTAATGAAATAAAGTTCTTCTGTTCGATCTCTGTGAAGAGCAACAACAGACAAAACAAGGCCTCGACAGGATTTCCTGCCGGGGCTTTCGTTTTAGAAAAGTAATTTTATTATCTTTACGACACTTATATTCTGAAAAACAATTACTATGGGTGTCTTTACTAACTTTCCACGCACATTCTGGGTGGCTAATCTGATCGAATTATTTGAACGCTGGGCGTGGTACGGTTTCTTTATGCTGTTTGCCAACTATTTAACCGGGTCGTCGGATGCCGGGGGACTGGAATTCTCACAAAGCCAGAAGGGGCTTCTGATGGGAGTAGGAACCGGTATCTTATATTTCCTGCCTGTATTGACGGGAGCTATTGCCGACCGCTACGGATATAAGAAAGTACTCTATCTGGCATTCCTGATCTATACATCGGCATTTATCCTCCTTCCGATGTTCACGACCTTTACCGGAGTATTTATCATGTATCTTTACCTTGCCGTAGGAGCGGCCCTTTTCAAACCGGTTATTTCGGCTACGATATCGAAGACAACGACGAATGAGACAGCCTCGATCGGCTTCGGGATCTTTTATATGATGGTGAATATCGGAGCCTTTTTCGGACCGATGGTCACCCTATTGTTCAAAGGCTCTTCACATCTGATCTTTTATGTGTCCGCCGGAGTCATTGCCTTGAATTTCATCCTGTTGTTTTTTTATAAGGAGCCGGGGCGTGAAGACGGGAAAAGAAGTACCGACTCTTTATTGAAGACGTTCGAAGTTATTTTCCGAAATATGGGAAGTATACTTAAGGATGTTAAATTCATCCTCTTTCTGTTGATCGTCGCCGGTTTCTGGACGATGTATAATCAGCTTTTCTTCACCCTTCCGGTATTTATTTCTCAATGGGTGGATACCAGTGTATTGTATAACTTCTTTCATGCCTATATCCCGTTTATCAGTAAACATTACAGTGCAGGGGTGGGTGTGATGGATGCTGAGTTTGTGACGAATATAGATGCACTTTATATCATCACCTTCCAGGTGCTTGTGTCGAGTATCGTGATGAAGATGCAACCGCTGCGCTCCATGATGTCGGGGTTTCTGGTCTGTTCGATCGGTATGTCGTTGACTATCGCATCGCAGAATGTATTGTTTACGATGGTGGCTATCCTTATCTTCTCGATGGGAGAGATGGCCGGTTCACCGAAGATCACGGAATATATCGGGCGTATCGCTCCCGCGGATAAGAAAGCACTTTATATGGGATACTCTTTCATCCCCGTTTTTCTGGGGAACGTACTGGCCGGTTTTATCTCCGGTGTCGTCTATCAGCAGATGTCGGATAAGGTGATGCTTGTTCAGAAATTTGCCGAGGAAAAAGGACTGCAAATACCCGACGGACTTTCCAACAATGCCTACTTCGAAGAAGTTGCCCGGCAGGTGGATCTGACGCCCCAGGCATTGACTAACCTTCTTTGGGATGTTTATGATCCGTCCCGTCTGGGAATGGTCATACTGGCTATCGGGGTGGGAACTGCGTTCCTGTTGTTCGTATATGATCGGGTGACCTCCCGTAAATAATACTTTTGAGAAGGATTGTCTCCCTGTATTTGCTTATATTTGCACGGAAAAAGACAGTATACATTTTATGACGAAAGATATAACACCCGAATATGTGTTTGGTGACCTGCGCTATCTGCAATTGCTGGCACGTAGTTTCCCGACTATCGCTGATGCGAGTACCGAAATCATCAATCTGGAGGCTATCCTGAATCTCCCGAAGGGAACGGAGCATTTCCTGTCCGATATCCACGGAGAATACCAGGCCTTTAACCATGTCCTGAAGAATGCTTCCGGAGCGATCAAGCGTAAAGTGAATGAAATATTCAGCAACACCCTGCGTGACTTTGAAAAGAAGGAGTTATGCACGTTGATCTACTATCCCGAACAGAAACTGGAGCTGGTCAGGACCAAAGAACCGGATCTGGACGACTGGTATCTGATTACACTCAACCAGCTGGTGCGCGTCTGCCGGAATGTATCGTCGAAATATACGCGTTCGAAAGTCCGTAAGGCCTTGCCGAAAGAATTCTCCTATATTATCCAGGAGTTGTTGCACGAATCGTCGGTCGAACCGAATAAGTCGGCTTATGTCGACCAGATCATCCGGACGATCATTTCCACCGGGCGTGCCAACGATTTCATTATCGCCATGTGTAACCTGATACAGCGGCTGACGATCGATATATTACACGTGATCGGTGATATCTACGACCGTGGCCCGGGCGCTCATATCATCATGGATACGCTTTGCGACTATCACCATTTCGATATACAGTGGGGTAATCACGATGTTTTGTGGATGGGAGCGGCCTCCGGTAACCTGGGAAGTATTGCCAATGTGATCCGTATGTGCCTGCGTTTCGGTAACCTGGCGACACTCGAGGATGGCTATGGCATCAATCTGCTTCCTTTGGCCACCTTCGCGATGGATGTGTATGGCGATGATCCCTGCGATCTGTTTATGCCGAAGACTAACGCGTCCGACTCTGCGTTCGATGAAAAGACGATCCGCCTGATCTCGCAGATGCACAAGGCGATAACGATTATCCAGTTCAAGCTGGAAGGGGAGATCATCCGCCGCCGTCCCGAGTTCGAGATGGACGACCGCTTGCTGCTTCACCACATCGACTTGAAGCGCGGAACCATCACTGTAGACGGGAAAGAGTTCGAACTGAAAGACAAGAACTGGCCTACCATTAATCCGAAAGATCCCTATGCCTTGTCTATCGAGGAGGAAGATTTGATTCGTCGTATCCAGCATTCGTTTGAATGTAGCGAGAAATTGAAGAAACATATGCGTTGCCTGTTCAGGCACGGCAGCATGTACCAGGTGTGCAATTCCAACCTGCTGTTTCATGCGTCTGTTCCGATGAATGCGGACGGGACATTGAAAAGTATATGTATCGAAGGACAGGAATATAAAGGGAAGAGCTTGCTCGATAAAGTAGATCAGTTGATCCGTACGGCCTATTTCGACTCGGAAGACTCGCCTGAAAAGGACTTCGCTCTGGATTACATCTGGTATCTCTGGGGAGGAAAAGACTCTCCCTTGTTCGACAAAAGTAAGATGGCGACTTTCGAACGTTGTTTTATCGACGATAAGAGTGTGCAGAAGGAGGAGAAAGGAGCTTATTATACCCTTCGTGAAGAAGAAAAGATATGTGATATGCTGTTGGATGAATTCGGTGTGACAGGCGTACACCGCCATATCATCAATGGGCATGTGCCTGTCCGTTCCATTCAGGGGGAGAATCCGATCAAAGCCAACGGTAAATTGTTGGTGATCGATGGCGGGTTCTCGAAAGCCTATCATCCTGAGACTGGGATTGCCGGCTATACGCTGGTCTATCACTCCCGCGGTTTCCAGCTGGTACAGCACGAACCGTTCCTGTCGACCGACCAGGCGATCAAAGAGGGCCGTGACATCCGTTCCACCACGATTGTAGTAGAACTGAGTTCCCACCGCCAAATGGTAAAAGATACGGATAAAGGCGCTGACCTGCAACGGCAGATACATGATCTGGAGAAGCTGTTGTATGCTTATCGCAATGGCTTTATCAAGGAGAAGGAGCGTAATGAATATTAGAATATATGCAAAAACGAATAACCTGGTCTCCCTTACTGTTAACCGCCCTGATGGTTCTATTATTCCTGGGCGGCCTGGTGTACGGTGCCGTGTCCATTCCGTTGGAGAGCGTGATCGATATCCTTTTGGGAAAAGACGTCGGTCGTCTGGCCTGGCAGAATATCATACTGCAAAGCCGTTTTCCGCAGGCTGTAACGGCGTTGTTGGCCGGAGCCTCGCTCGCAACCAGCGGACTGTTGTTGCAGACACTGTTCCGTAACCCGTTGGCCGGCCCCTCTATCCTCGGGATCAGCGACGGAGCTAACCTGGGTGTGGCTGCCATCATGCTCTATTTTGGCGGAACATTAAGCATGGTCACCGAACTCCCCATCAGCGGGTACCTGGCCGTTATCCTGGCCGCTTTCGCCGGAGCTGCTTGCATATTAGGACTCATTATCTGGTTTTCGGCCAAGGTGAAAAGCAACGTTATGCTGCTTATCATCGGAATCATGATCGGTTACCTGGCATCCTCCCTGATATCGGTACTCAACTATTACGCATCCACCGACAAGGTACATGCCTTCGTGATGTGGGGATTAGGTAACTTCTCAGGCGTTTCCCTGATGCAGCTGCCTTACTTCCTCCTTTTCACCTTTGCCGGTCTGCTTCTGGCTATCCTATTGATAAAGCCGCTGAATGCCCTGTTGCTGGGAGAAATGTATGCTGCTAACCTGGGAATCAAGATCAAGCGGACCCGCATAGGGATCCTCTTCTGTACCGGTCTGCTGACCGCTACGACGACTGCTTTCTGCGGCCCGATCTCTTTTATCGGACTGGCTGTGCCGCATATTGCCCGCCTGATGCTCGGATCATCCAACCATAAGATGCTGGTGCCCGTCACGATGCTTGCCGGCTCCTGCATCGCCCTGCTTTGTAATATATTGATGGTGATGCCCGGAACCAACAACATCCTCCCTCTGAATGCTGTGACCCCGATGCTCGGAGCCCCGGTTATCATCTATGTGATCGTGAACCGTAAGAATATCCAATATTTCGACTGATGAGCAGACAGACACCTGTAATAGAAACCAACCGCCTGAGCATCGGTTACCGGCTGAAAGGAGGCAAACACAAGGTCATCCACGACGATCTTAACCTACGTCTTTTTCCCGGAGAAGTAACCTGTCTGTTAGGCCTGAACGGAGCCGGCAAGTCTACCTTGTTGCGTACCCTCTGCGGTTTCCAGCCCCCGTTGGGCGGCGATATCTCCCTGATGGGAAAGCCCCTGGCGTCTTATTCCCAAAGCAACTTTTCCCTCACCGTAGGTGTTGTACTGACGGAAAAAACGAACGCGGGCGGCATCACCGTCTACGAACTTGTTTCGCTGGGACGCCACCCTTACACCGGCTTTTTCGGACAACTGAAGGCCACCGATAAGGAAATCATCGAGCAATCCCTTGCGGCAGCCGGCATTGCCCACAAAGCACACAACTACGTATCTGAACTGAGCGACGGCGAACGGCAGAAAGCCATGATCGCCAAAGCCCTTGCGCAGCAATGCCCCATCATCCTGTTGGACGAACCGACGGCCTTCCTCGACGTAACCAGCCGTATCGAAACGATGGTCCTGCTGCATCGCCTGGCAATGGAACAAAATAAAGCGATCCTGCTCTCTACCCACGACCTCGACCTGGCCATCCAGATGGGCGACTGTCTCTGGCTCCAGGAAAAAGGCCGCCCGATGGCTTGCGGTACGCCCGAAGACCTGATCCTGAGCGGCGCCTTCGAATCTTTCTTCGGAAAGGAAGGTATCGTTTTCGATCCCTCTACCGGGAAATTGAACACCAAAGCGCCGGTCAGCCCTGTTGGAGTGGAAGGAGACTTCCTGGTCTCTTACTGGGTGGGGAATGCGCTTATAAGGAACGGTTATCGACCTGCCCCGATAAAGGAAGGACTGATGAATGTGAACTGTCTCTCTTCCAATGAACTTTTGCTTACTTTACCAAATGGGGAAGTGAGAAAACTGTTTGGAGTGGCAGCCTTGGTTGAAGCGGTAAGAGAGGAGGGAATAGCACTATAATGCCGCCTGTATTAATACAGTAGTGTTACTGGGGTTAGCATAGTAGTGCTACTGATACTGACACTATTGTGCTATTAAAGCGTCTTGGTTGTGCTACGAAGAATAAAAGAATAATGGGAGAATAACAACATTAAGTATAGATGAAATATGGCAAATGAAATAACCTGGCGATTAGAGCATGAGAAAGTGAGCCGCCTATTATTGCAGTATGCTATCCCGGCGGTAGTCGGAACGATGGTGAATGCGTTGTATAATATTGTCGACCGTGTGTTTATCGGTCAGGGAGTCGGTGCGCTGGCAATGGCCGGGTTGACGCTGACATTTCCCATCTTGCTGTTTCTGCAAGCTTTCGGTATGCTGATAGGAGCAGGTTCCGCTACCCGTGTCTCCATCCACCTGGGAAGAAGGGCGAACGAGATGGCGGAAAAGGTGTTGGGGAATGCTTTTACGCTGACATTCATTATCACCCTCGTGACAGTTATCCCCTGTATGATCTGGATGGACGATCTGCTGGTGGCCTTCGGGGGAAGCGAACAGACCATTCCTTATGCCCGCGACTACCTGAATATAGTTGTACCCGGTACCATCCTGACCTCACTAAGTTTCGGTTTCAATGCGATCATGCGTGCCTCCGGTTATCCGAAGAAAGCCATGTTCACCATGTTGATCGGGGCGGTGGTGAATGTCATTCTCGACCCTATCTTCATCTTCTGGCTGGATATGGGGATACAAGGAGCTGCTATTGCAACGATTATCTCCATGCTGTTGAGTGCAATGTTCGTTATGAACCATTTCATTCAGAAAGACAGCATCGTGCGCTTTCATAAAGGAACTTTCCGGCTGGAAAGGCATGTGGTATGGAACATCGTCACCATCGGGATCTCGCCCTTTGCGATGCAGCTGGCAGGTAGCCTGGTGGTCGTTATCCAGAACTATGCCTTGAAAACGCACGGGGGCGACCTGGCTTTGGGTGCCAACGGTATTATCACCAGTGTCGGTATGTTGCTGGTTATGCTCATTATCGGTATCGCGCAGGGTATGCAGCCTATTGTCGGTTTTAATTACGGGGCCGGACAACATAAGCGTGTGCAGGAGGTTTTGCGCCTGGTCATCATCACCGCAACGATCATCATGGGATTGGGCTGTCTGGGAAGCGTCTTGTTTCCCCGGTTGATAGCCCGGGCGTTTACCAGCGATCCTGAGTTGATAGAAGTTACGGCCAACGGTCTGCGGATCAGTTTGCTGGTCTTTGTCGTTGTCGGCTCGCAGATATCCATCAGCCAGTTCTTTCAGAGTATCGGCATAGCCTGGAAAGCGATGTTCCTGAGCCTGAGCCGGCAGTGCCTGTTCCTCATTCCTGCGCTTCTCGTCTTCCCGGAGTTCTGGGGATTGGACGGCGTGTGGTATGCTTCTCCTTTTTCAGACTTCATTGCAGCCGTAACTGCCTGGGGTTTCTTATGGTACCATGTTAAAAACATAAAAAGTGAAACGTTAAATTGAACTTCCTGGCGATTTATTTGTCTATTATATGAAAAGTGGTTCGCTACGTATTAATTATAAAGAATAGAAGTATGAAAAGAGTATTATTATTGCTAGCTGTCCTGCTGTTTGGCCTCGGTACAGGAACTATGATGGCACAACAGGATAAAGCAGCTGAAAAGGCTGCGAAGAAGGCCGAGAAAGAAGCTAAGAAAGCAGCGGAAGAAGCCGAGAACATGGCTATGTTCGAACAAGCTGTACAGGCGCTTAATGCAAAAGACTTCGTGCTCGAAGCCGATCGTGTAGAGTTTAAACGCGGACGTTTTGTCTATGTAACTCCCAGCACTAACTTTGTATCGATGGATGGAAACCGGGCAACAATCCAGTTGGCATTCAACGGAGCTTATGCAGGCCCTAATGGTATAGGTGGTATCACTGTCGAAGGTAATGCCTCCAATGTCGAAATGAAGACCGATAAAAAAGGTAACGTCACCTTTAGTATGATGGTACAGGGTGTAGCCGTATCGGCCAACGTAACTTTCCGCATGGTGAAAGGAAGCAACAAATGTACGGCAACCGTAAGTCCGAACTTCAACAGCAACCGGATCTCATTTACCGGTTCCTTGTATCCGACAGAACAATCCAATGTGTTTAAGGGACGCTCCATTTAAACATAATTGATATACTCTGAACGAAAGGGAGACGTTGCTTTGCGACGTCTCTTTTTTTATATCTTTGCACGACAACTTATAAAACGTACGATTATGCAATTATCGATAGACCAGAAAGACGTAGACAAATTCATCATGATAGGCGACAAGGTGCTTATCAAACCCAAGAACCCGCAGAGCCAGACCAAGTCGGGCCTTTACCTGCCTCCTACGGTGCAGCAGGAAAAGATACAAAGCGGCTATATCATCAAAGTAGGCCCAGGCTTCCCGCTTCCATCCCAGAGTGAAGAGCACGAAGTATGGGAAAAGAAGAAGGAAGGAGAGGTTCATTACCTGCCTTTGCAGGCGCATGAAGGCGATCTGGCTGTGTTCCTGCAAAATGCCGCTTACGAGATCAACTTTAACGATGAGAAGTTCCTGATCGTGCCGCATTCTGCTATCCTGATGTTGCTGCGCGACGAAGGATTGTTCGAATAAGGGCTTTTTCTTTGGCAAAATACTTATCTATTCACATATTTGATGTATTTTTGCAAGCAAATCAACAAGACAAACTATCAACAGTAGCGATTAGAATGAATAAAATTGTAAGTAAAGAACATTTCTCTGCCAACGTAGTGAAGCTGGAAGTCGAGGCTCCTCTGATCGCCCGCTCACGTAAGGCCGGTCACTTTGTGATCGTGAAAGTGGGAGAGAAAGGCGAACGCATCCCTTTAACCATTGCAGGGGCAGACACTCAGAAAGGAACCATCACCCTGGTGATCCAGGCCGTAGGCGGTTCGTCCAAGAAGATCTGCGATTTGAACGCAGGCGATTATATTACCGACCTGGTAGGCCCGCTGGGACAAGCTACCCACATCGAAAAAGTAGGTACGGTTGTTTGTGCCGGGGGAGGCGTAGGTGTAGCACCGCTGTTACCTATCGTTGAAGCATTCCATAAGGCCGGAAACCGTGTGATTGTGGTACTGGCAGCCCGTACCAAAGACCTGGTGATCCTGGAAGACCAGATGAAAGCCAATTCCGACGAAGTGATCGTGATGACCGACGACGGCTCCTACGGTACGAAAGGATTGGTGACGAACGGTGTTGAAAGCGTGATCAACCGTGAGAAGGTAGACCTCTGCGTCACCATCGGCCCGGCTATCATGATGAAATTTGTTTCGGCACTTACAAAGAAATACGAGATACCTACCGTCGCTTCCCTGAACACAATCATGGTAGACGGAACCGGCATGTGCGGCGCTTGCCGTATCACGGTGGGTGGAAAGACCAAGTTCGTCTGTGTGGACGGACCGGAGTTCGATGCTCATCAGGTTGATTTCGACGAGATGCTTATGCGTCTGGGTGCTTATAAAGATATTGAAAAGAAATAACCACTTAAACAAATGACAACAGCAGAACTAATTGCAGCACGCCGTTCCGAACCCTGGAGGGAAGAACTGCGCAAGAGCAAAAAAAATAAAGAACGCACGGATATTCCCCGTGTGGAAATGAATGAACTCGATCCGGAATACCGGAGCCATACCCGCCTGGAAGAGGTGAACCTGGGTCTGACAAAGGAACAGGCGATGCAGGAGGCACAACGTTGCCTCGACTGCCCGAATCCGACCTGTATGGAAGGTTGTCCGGTAAGTATCAATATCCCGACATTTATCAAAAATATCGAACGCGGCGAGTTCCTGGAAGCGGCAAAAGTGCTGAAGGAAACCAGTGCACTGCCTGCCGTTTGTGGTCGTGTTTGTCCGCAGGAGAAACAGTGCGAAAGCAAATGTATTCATCTGAAGATGAAAAAGGCTCCGGTAGCCATCGGTTACCTCGAACGTTTCGCTGCCGACTACGAACGGGAGAGCGGCCAGATATCCGTCCCTGAGATCGCAGAAAAGAACGGTATCAAGATCGCTGTGATCGGTTCCGGTCCTGCCGGCCTTTCTTTTGCCGGAGATATGGCGAAGCGAGGATATGATGTCACCGTGTTCGAAGCATTGCACGAGATTGGCGGAGTATTGAAATACGGTATTCCCGAATTCCGTCTGCCTAATAAGATCGTGGATGTGGAGATCGAAGGCCTTCGTAAGATGGGCGTGAAGTTCATATCCAATTGCATTGTCGGTAAGACGATCAGTTACGAGGATCTGCAAGAAGAAGGCTTCAAAGGTTTCTTTGCCGCTAGTGGTGCCGGTCTTCCCAACTTCATGAACATACCGGGTGAGAACTTGATCGGCGTCATGTCGTCCAACGAATACCTGACACGCGTCAATCTGATGGACGCTGCCAACCCCGAAAGCGATACCCCTGTATTGCAAGGCAAGAAGGTAGCCGTGATTGGTGGAGGTAATACGGCGATGGACTCTGTGCGTACTGCCCGCCGTCTGGGAGCTGAACGTGCCATGATCGTGTATCGTCGTAGCGAAGAAGAAATGCCTGCCCGTATCGAGGAGGTGAAACATGCCAAGGAAGAGGGCGTGGAATTCCTGACTCTGCATAATCCGATCGAATATATCGGTGATGAAAGAGGCCGCGTGAAACAGATGCGCCTGCAGAAGATGGAGCTGGGCGAACCGGATGCTTCCGGCCGCCGCCGTCCCGTAGCCATAGAGGGTGCCATCGATACGATCGATGTAGACGAAGTAATCGTCAGTGTCGGTGTTTCTCCCAACCCGCTTATCCCGCGTGCCTTCAGCGGCCTGGAAGTAAGCAAATGGGGCACGATCGTAGTCGATCAGGATACGATGCGTTCGGCGTTGCCGGATGTATATGCCGGAGGCGACATCGTAAGAGGTGGTGCCACCGTTATTCTGGCGATGGGTGATGGCCGTAAAGCTGCCGCCGCTATGGACGCCAGCCTGCAAGGAAAATGATCTGAAATTAAGATACAGTGGGAAGCCCGGCCGGTGAGGTCGGGCTTTTTTATTCCAGCTAAAGAATGAAACTCTTATAGTTCCCTAATTTTAAGCGCTTCCCTGTAAAAAAAGATTGTAATGATAAATTTATTATTATATTTGCGTTTACCGTATAAAACGGTACCAGACATAAAAGAGAGGTAAAGAAGATATTTATACAATAGTTATAAATATTGGTGTGTCTATGAAGGGGCTGCGACAGGTGTGTTGCAGCCCTATTTCTTTATTTGGGGTAGTTAAGTAGGTCTAAAACATCTTTCTTTAAAGCCGGGATATGTTTTATGATGAGCCCCCAAAGAAATTCGGTAGTGACACTGTCGTAACCGTGTATTACTTTGTTCCTGGTATTTACGATCGCTCTGGCATTAGGTAATATAAAAGTCGGATCTATTTTGAGAATTCGATTGATTGCTTCTCCCATTATTTCAACGTTTCTCTCAACGGCTCTTTGGAGAATGATCTCTTTCCTGAATTCCTCGAATAGTTTAGGCCCTTCAGGAAAATAACTTTCCACTTCATTGATAGAAAGAAGCACATCATACAGATGTTTTTCAATGTATTCATCCATAGATTAATTGCTTTGACGAGTCAATGTTTTTTCGTAAAATAGGGTTTCGTATAGCTTTATCTTCCAATAAGTCTACATCCCTGCGGAATATATTGGATAATGCATCTTTTAAATCAAAGTAATTGTCTGCATAATCTTCCGGTGTGACACCCTCAAAGTCAACTAATAAGTCGATGTCACTCTTCTCTGTAAAGCGATTGGTCAGAACAGAACCAAAAGCAAACATTTTCTTTACTTTATGCTTCTTGCATAAAGCAATAATTCCGGGTAAGTAACTGCTGAAGAAGTTCATATCCTTTGTCTTTAGTTATAACAAAGATATGTATTATTCTTTAAACGGACAATAGAGGAGAATTGTATAAATAAAAAGCCCCGATATTGCAAGCAATACCGAGGCCTTTTGGAAGCGAGCGAAAGACGGGATTCGAACCCGCGACCCTAACCTTGGCAAGGTTATGCTCTA
>NZ_CAJJWO010000042.1 GCF_905196875.1 uncultured Parabacteroides sp.
ACCCCCACCCCTATGAGGCCTCTTATTTTAGTTCACATTCTAAATTGGCACATTGACTCATTATTTTCTAGCTTCAAGCCTCAACTTTCTATTTTGGGTAACCTCAACACAAACCGTATCAGTGCAACAAATACTTTGCCGTACTTGTCCAATTTGATTTGCCCTACACCATGTATTTCGCTGAACTCGTCCAGCGTAACGGGCTTCTTTTGTACCATATCTTCCAGAGAATCGTCGGAGAAGATGATATATGCCGGTGTTTGTTCCCGTTCGGCTATCTGCTTGCGGAGTTGCTGAAGCGAATCGAGCAATGTCTCTTCGACGGAAGCCGCCTGTATCGGTTTGATCGGGCGGTATTTGAATTTGCTGTCTTTCTTACGTAAGAATACCTTTTCTTCCGTTTCTTTGTAGACGGCCAGTGAGGCCTTTTGTTCGCCGAACAATATTTTTCTTCCCGACGGTGTTACCTTTAATATACCTGCATTTACGTAATCTATTTCGATATATCCCAACTGGAGCATCTGGTACAGATACTCTTTCCACTCCTTATACGTCAGATCTTTCCCTGCTCCGTAAGTCTTTAGTTTATCGTACCCCTTTTCGGTGATGTCTGCTTTCTCCGATCCGCGGAGAATATTGATCAGGGTATTCATGCCGACAAACTGACCTGTCCGGAAGATGGCGCTAAGCGCTTTCTGCACCAATATACTACCGTCGAAGCGTTGAGGGGGATTCTTACAAACATCGCAATTTCCGCAATCATGATCCGTCTCTTCACCGAAATAACTCAGCAGGATGCGGCGGCGGCAAATATCGGCTTCGCAATACCGTCTCATCCGGTTCAGTTTTTGTAAGTTGACATCCCTTTGGCCACTTTCCTCGGCAAAACGACGGAGTACGAGCAGATCACCAACCGAATAAAACAACAACGTGTCGCTTTTCATTCCATCCCGTCCGGCGCGCCCTATCTCTTGGTAATAGTTCTCTATGCTTCCGGGCATATTATAATGCACGACCCAGCGCACGTTGCTTTTGTCGATCCCCATACCGAAAGCAACCGTTGCACAGACCACGTTTACCCGGTCGTTGATGAAGTCGTCCTGTGCCTTTTCGCGCACCACGGGTGCAAGTCCGGCATGATAGGCTACGGCTTTGATTCCATAAGAAGATAACTCTTCTGCCATCTGTTCGGTACTGTTCCGGCTCATGCAATAAACGATACCGCTTTGGTTGCGGTGTGCATGGATAAAATGGACGATAGCGGCTGTTTTTTCCTTTTTATTCAATCCCCGGCGGATGGTCAGTGAGAGGTTGGGGCGGTCGAAAGAAGAGACGAATACTTCCGGATTGCGCAGATTCAGCTGGTTGACGATATCGGTTCGTGTCACCTTGTCGGCGGTTGCGGTCAGGGCGACGATCGGTATTTTGGGAAAGTGCTCTTTCAACACGGCCAGTTGTGTGTACTCCGGCCGGAAATCGTGTCCCCAATGGGAGATACAATGCGCTTCGTCGATGGCTATCAACGATATATCCATGCGGGGAAGCAACCAGTGGAGTTCACCGACCAGTCCTTCGGGGGAGATATAAAGCAGCTTGATTTTTCCCTGGATGCAGAGTTGTTTCACTTGTTGCCGTTCTTCGTCAGGCATCATACTATTGAGTGCGGTGGCCGGAATCCCGTTGGCCACCAATCCGCCTACTTGGTCTTTCATCAGGGCGATCAAAGGGGAGATTACAACCGCCGTGCCCGGTAGATAAATAGCCGGTAGTTGGAAGCAAATCGATTTCCCTCCACCGGTAGGCATCAGCACCAGCGAATCCTCTTTCCTCAAAATACGTTGTATGATCTCCGCCTGTAGCGGGCGAAAAGAAGTATACCCAAAAAACTTCTTTAATAGCAACAATAACTCTTTCATCATCCAAAAATCAATTTACAAAGATAGTATAATTTCTAATTTCCTTCGCAGGGAACGCGTGTTTCCTCCTGAAGGAAATATTATTATGTACAGGCAATGTAAGGCGGTATCGATATATTTGACTATCTTTGTCCCATTATTTATTTAACGAGCCGTGACGGCTCAGCATTTTATTAGATGACATTTGAACAATTACAACTGATCGAGCCAATACGTAAGGCTCTCAGAGAAGAAGGATACACAATTCCAACCCCTATACAAGCAGAAGCGATTCCCAATGTTTTAGATGGATACGATTTATTAGGTTGTGCACAGACCGGAACAGGTAAGACGGCAGCTTTTTCAATCCCTATTTTACAAAATCTGTATAATGAACGTCAGAATGGATTTGCACGTGGTATCAAAGCATTGATACTAACGCCTACCCGCGAGTTGGCGATCCAGATCGGGGAAAGTTTTTCTGCATATGGAAAATATACTAAGCTGAAACATACGGTTATATTCGGTGGAGTGGGACAGAAGCCCCAGACGGATGCGTTGCAACGGGGAGTGGACATATTGATCGCGACACCGGGGCGTTTGCTGGATTTGATTAACCAAGGCTTTATCAGCCTGAAGACGTTAGATTATTTTGTGTTGGACGAGGCCGACCGTATGTTGGATATGGGATTTATCCATGATATCAAGCGTATCCTTCCCTTATTGCCGAAGAAACGCCAGTCGTTGTTTTTCTCGGCTACCATGCCGCCCGAAATAGAACGTCTTGCCGGAACGATCCTGGTAGAACCTCAAAAGGTAGAGGTCACGCCGGCTTCATCGACGGTGGAGAAGATCGACCAGGCGGTTTATTTTGTAGAAAAGGCCGAGAAAGTAAGTTTGCTTACTCATTTGTTGAAAGATTCTGCTTTGGAATCGGTTCTGGTATTTACCCGTACAAAACATGGGGCCGACAAGGTGGCCCGTGTCCTGGCTAAAGCGAATATCGGAGCGGAAGCGATTCATGGGAACAAGAGCCAGACGGCCCGCCAGCGCGCATTGACCAACTTTAAGGATCATACCACCCGCGTACTGATCGCAACGGATATTGCCGCCCGTGGTATCGACGTGGATCATCTTTCGCACGTGATAAACTACGAATTGCCGAACGTACCGGAAACCTATGTACACCGTATCGGACGTACAGGCCGTGCAGGACGTAGCGGAGTCGCTTATTCTTTTTGTGATGCGGAGGAAGTTCCTTATTTGAAGGATATACAGAAGCTGATCGGTAAGCAAATACCTGTTGCCGGTGGAAACGAATTCGAAACGGCGGAAGTGAAAGCGGCCGTAGCCGACAAAAAAGAAGCCATCAAACAGGAGTCCAAGCGCCGGAATATGTTCGGTAGCAAACGCGACGGTAGCTATTGGCGGAATAAGAAACGCGCGGAAACCGGAAATCAGAAGGTGGCTAAAAAGAAACCGTAAGCTATATGCTTTGAAATCCGAGTGATTCATTATATTTGCAGGCGTTGATTGTTACAATTAACGCCTGTATTTTTAGATATGAAAAACATGAATATGAAAAATCTACTATGTGTAGCGACCGGAATAGGAGCCTTGTCCGGATTAAATGCCTTTGCCCAGACTACCCGGCAGCCCAACATCGTAATTATTGTAGCTGACGATCTAGGGTATGGCGATCTGAGTTGCTATGGGGCTACTTCCATTCAGACTCCGGGGATGGATCGCATTGCTAATGAGGGATTGCGTTTCACGCAAGGATATTGCACGGCGGCCACTTCTACCCCCAGCCGTTATTCTCTTCTGACAGGTTTATATCCCTGGACGAACCGGGATGCAAAAATCCTGCCTGGTAATGCCGCGTTGATTATTAACACCCAGCAGGTCACTTTGCCGAAGGTGATGAAACAGGCCGGCTACATAACCGGTTCGGTCGGTAAGTGGCATCTGGGACTGGGTGACGGGGCGGTAGACTGGAACGAAACGGTTTATCCCGGTGCGAAAGAGGTCGGTTACGATTATTCTTTTATTCAGGCGGCAACTAACGATCGGGTTCCCTGCATCTTTATTGAAAATGGGAAAGGAGTCGGACTGGAACCGAACGATCCGTTGTATGTAAGTTATAAACACAACTTCCCCGGAGAACCTACCGGAAAAGAGAATCCTGAACTGCTTCGTATGCATCCGAGCGTAGGACATGCGGGGGCGATTGTGAACGGTGTGCCTCGTATCGGTTTCCAGAAGGGCGGTAGAGCTGCGCAATGGAAGGATGAAGAGATGGCCGAGCTTTTCCTTGAAAAGGCGAAAGGATTCGTAAAGGATCATAAAGACAAACCTTTCTTCCTCTATTATGGGTTGCATCAGCCGCATGTGCCCCGTGTGCCGAATCAGAAGTTTGTCGGTAAGTCGGGTATGGGCCCTCGTGGCGATGTTATTCTGGAGGCAGACTGGTGTGTGACCGAGTTTCTGAAAGAATTGGATAAACAGGGCTTGACGGAAAATACATTGGTTATTGTTACCAGTGACAACGGCCCTGTTCTGGACGACGGTTATCAGGATCAGGCGGTTGAAATGGTGGGCGATCATAAGATGGCCGGTCCTTATCGTGGAGGAAAGACCAGCCTCTATGCCGGAGGTACTTGTATCCCGTTCCTGTTGCGTTGGCCGGCCGTCGTTAAGCCCGGTGTATCCGATGCATTGATTTGCCAGATGGATCTATTGGCTTCTTTGGCTGCTTTGACAGGGCAGACGTATTCGGATAAAACGGATAGCCAGAATACTTTGCCTGTCTTTTTAGGGCTAAGCAAAGAGGGACGTAAGGAGTTGGTGACGGAAGGTTATTTTAATTATGCACTTCATCAGGGAGATTGGGTGATGATTCCGCCTTATCCCGCCTATTATGATGATCCTGACGGGGTTGGTTTCTCGGGCCTTGGTAATTGTTATCAGTTATACAATATAAAGGAGGATGTCGGGCAGGATCATAACCTGGCTGAGAAGGAACCGAAGCGTTTGCGTCAGATGATGATGACCTTCGAGAAGCTGAAAAGAGAAACCGGAAAGATTACAAATTATTGATCGATAAATTTGATTGATTCTTTTTGTCTAAACATATTTGAGAAGTTGATAAATTGTTATAAATTTGCCCACTTAACAAAGAAATACTAATAAAGAACATGGAAAACACTCGTCGTTCCTTTCTAAAGAAAATGACCGTTGCCGGAGTTGGCGCGGCCGGACTAGCTATGGCAGGCAATGCCTCTGCTACAACAGTGACAGGTTCTCCCGAACCTCAGAAGAAAAAAACAGCCGGAAAAGATGATGGCAAACTACGTTTCGGTTTTATCGGAACCGGTTCGCGTTGTCATGAACACATCAACAATGTGTTGGCTATTCCCGGTAATAAGATCGTTGCCATTTGCGACATCCAGCAGGGGCCTATCGATCGTACGCTGAAACACATCGCTAAGTTTAACGTCGACGCTCCGAAAGTGTATAAAGGTGGCGAACGCGAATTCGAAAAGATGTTGAATAACGAAGAATTCGATTGCGTTATCATCGCCAGCCCGTGGGAATGGCACGTACCGATGTCGGTTGCGGCTATGAAAGCCGGTGTTCCTTACGTAGGCGTGGAAGTTTCTGCCGCCAATACGTTGGAAGAATGCTGGGATCTGGTGAATGTATCGGAAGCTACAGGAAGCCATCTGAACATCATGGAAAATGTGTGCTATCGTCGTGATTGTATGGCGGCATTGAACATGGTTCGTGAAGGCCTGTTCGGTGAATTGTTGCATGGCGGTTGCGGTTACGAACATGACTTGCGTGACGTGAAGTTCAATGACGGTAAAAACTACACTTACCAGAAGGGGGGCGAACTGCGTATGGGGCCGACTGCTTTTGCAGAAGCTCAGTGGCGTACACAGCACTCTGTAACTCGTAATGGGGATGTTTACCCGACTCATGGTATCGGACCGGTTGCAAACTGTATGGATATCAACCGTGGTAACCGTTTCCTTTCTCTTTCCGCTATGGCAACTCAGTCTCGTGGATTGCATAAGTTTATCGTAGACAATGGTGGTGAAAACCATCCGTTGGCTAAAGTTCGCTTTAATCTGGGTGATATTGTAACTTCTATGATTAAATGTGCAAACGGACAGACAATCATCGTAACCCATGATACAAACTCTCCTCGTCCTTACTCTTTGGGATTTCGTATTCAAGGAACAGAAGGCTTGTGGATGAACGATGGCGATCATGTTTATGTTGAGAACCAGTCTAAACCTCACCGTTGGGATGACTCTGAAGAATGGTTTAAGAAATACGACCACAAGTTGTGGGCTCAATTGGATGCTCAGGCAAAAGAAGCCGGCCACGGTGGTATGGACTTTATCATGATGTACGACCTGATCGACCGCATCAAGAACAAACGTCCGGCTCCAATGGATTGCTATGATGCCGCCGCATGGAGTGCTATCTCCGGTTTGTCTGAAATGTCTATCGCCCGTGGCGGTGCATTGGTTGACTTCCCCGACTTCACTCGCGGACAATGGATTCATCGTAAACCGGAGTTCGGTCTATAATTAATAAGTAAGCAATAAAAAAGAAAAGGCGGCTATCGGATTCCCGGTAGTCGCTTTTCCTTTTTTCTATAATGGTAAATTTGATTGAGGGAGATGTCATGCAATAGAAAGATATGAACCAATATAACACCTGTTTTATATGGTTTTATATTACAACCCTTCTATCTCCTTCAGCCAAAGCGTCGCCATCGCATCGCTCGGCATACGCCAGTCGCCTCGTGGGGAGAGGCTGACGGAACCGACTTTCGGCCCGTCGGGCAGGCAACTACGTTTGAATTGTTGCTGGAAGAAACGGCGGAAGAAGGTGTGAAGCCACTTCTTTATTACTTCCTTGTCATAACAATCTCCAAAGGCTTTCTGTGCCAGATAATATATTTTAGATGGAGAGCTACCGTAACGGAGATAATGGTATAGGAAGAAATCGTGTAGTTCATAGGGGCCCACGAGGTCTTCCGTCTTTTGTTTGATATTTCCGTTTTCATCTGCCGGGATCAGTTCCGGGCTGATGGGGGTATCCACGATATCCAGCAGGGTGGCACGTGAGGCTTCGTCTACCCGGTTATTGGCAACCCATTCTACCAGGTATTTAACGAGGGTTTTAGGGATACTTCCGTTTACGCCGTACATCGACATGTGGTCGCCGTTGTAAGTGGCCCAACCCAGGGCCAGTTCCGAAAGATCGCCGGTACCGATTACCAGGCCGTTCGCCTGGTTGGCTACGTCCATCAGGATTTGGGTACGTTCGCGTGCCTGGCTGTTCTCGTAAGTTACGTCGTGGACGGATGGGGCGTGATCGATATCTTTAAAATGCTGGAGGCAGGCTTCCTTTATAGAGATCTCTTTCAGGGTGACACCCAGCGCGCGGATCAGGTCGCAGGCGTTGGTATAAGTGCGGTCGGTAGTTCCGAAGCCCGGCATGGTGATACCGAGTATCTGGTTGCGGGGGAGGCTGAGTGCATCGAAGGTCATGACGGTAACGAGCAGGGCCAGGGTAGAGTCGAGACCGCCGGAGATACCGACTATTGCCGTTTTAGAATGGGTATGAACCAATCGTTTTGCAAGTCCGGCTACCTGTATCTGGAATATTTCTTCGCAACGCTCTTTCAGGGCATCACCGGATGGAACGAACGGATGAGGGTCGATCGGACGGGTCAATGCCTGCCCTTCGCAACCTTCGGACAGGGAGAAGGGGATCCGGGTGGTTGCATTGGTCGGAAGTACGGATGTTCCGTGCATGAAACTTGTATTTACCTGACGGTCGTTCTGCAGGTTCTCGATGTCTATTTCGCTGATGGTGAGTTGCTCCTGCATGGTGAAACGGGGAGACTCTTCCAGCAAGTTGCCGTTCTCGGCAATGATACCGTTACCGGCAAAAATCAGGTCGGTGCTCGACTCGCCGAACCCGGCGGAGGCATATACATATCCGGCCATACAACGGGCGGATTGCTGGCAGATGAGCGAACGCAGGTAATGATGTTTTCCGATCAGTTCGTTGCTGGCGGATATATTGACAAGGATATTCGCTCCTTCCATTGCCAGCAGGGAGCTGGGGGGGACGGGAACCCACAGGTCTTCGCATATCTCGATGCCGACGGCAACCTGTCCGGAGGTGAACAACAAGTGGCTATTCAAAGGATAATTGTTATTCCCGATCCGGATCGTGTCATCCTGTAACTCCGTGGCGGAAGTGAACCAGCGTTTCTCCTGAAATTCTTTGTAGTTGGGGATATATGTTTTCGGAACGACTCCGAGTATCTTCCCGCTCTGAAAAGTGATAGCGGCGTTGATCAGCCTGTTTTCCGTAACCAACGGGGCACCGACGATGGTAAGCAGGTTCAGATCGGCGGTGTTGCCGACCAGCGTCAACAAGGCTTGTTCCGCATTCTTCAGCAACGTTTGTTGAGAGAACAAATCCAGGCAGGTATAAGCCGTAACCGACATTTCGGGGAAGGCGATGATTTGTACACCTTTGTCCGAGGCCTTGCGCATCAGGCCTTCTATCTGCTGAATATTATAAAAACAGTCTGCCACCTGTACGTGGGGGACGGCTGCTGCTACTTTTACGAATCCGTAGTTCATATGAGTTTATATTTATTGGATAGATTGTTTGAGTTTATCGGGGTCTTGTCGGCAATCCCATAGTAAAACAATTTGTATTAAATGATCGTTTTCTATGGTGTAGACGAGTTTGTAATATCCTTCAATTAAAGAGCGATATTGCTTTGTCCTGTTCGCCAAAAGAGGTTCGGGAAATCCGATGAACGGATTATTCTTAATACGTATATTATCTTTATCCAATTTGCTGGCAAACTGATATGCCGTTTTCTTTCCGAATTGTTTCAGACAATAGGTGATGGCTAAATCTGCTTGTTTTTGTGCACGTGGTGCCCAAATTACTTCAACTTCCTTTTCCATTCTTCAAAGAATTGATGCATTTCGGGTTCCTTGATACCTTTGCCTTCACTTAGTTCTTGTTCTGCCAGGTCAATCTCTTTGTTGGCTTCCTCGATACTAAACGCAATAGGGGACAAAACGGTTGCTTTTTTATTCAGTATTCGCTTTGTGCACTTTTCCAGTTTCTCCATCATTTCCAGACTATCTATCTCGTCCAGATAGTTGCGAATGAAGTTTTGTTTCCATTGTTGTAATTCCATTGCCGTCATAACGTAAACTCCTTTCTTATATAATGATGGGTCAAAGGTATGTATTTCTCGGGGAATATGAAAGAAGGGAAGCTATACTTCACAGCATGCTTCCCTTGTAAACACAAAACAATCAACAAAAAACTACTGTCTGAAATGAAGAGCCGGGACTCAATGGGGAGGTCCCGGCTCAAATAAAGAATGTGTGGTTTTAACGGATAAACAATAATTCGCGGTACTTCGGCAATGTCCACATCTGGTCGTCTACCACCAGTTCCAGTTTGTCGATGTGGTAGCGGATCTCTTCCAACATCGGGACAATGGTATCATGGTAGGCGATTGCCTTCTCGCGTTCGCTTTCGATCTTGTTGGCGACTTTGCGGGCCTCGATCATTTCGTCGACTTTCTCTTTGATGAAGTTGGTGCGACAGGCGATGTCTTCGATGATCTCCAGGTTACGGGAGGAGAGGACGGAAGCTTTGTCGGCCGGGAACAGGTCTTTCATCTTGTAGACGTTGTCGATCAGGGAAGTCTGGTAGCGGGTAGCCATCGGGATGATATGGTTCATCGCCAGGTCGCCCAGTACGCGGGCTTCGATCTGGATCTTCTTGGTGTAGGTCTCCCATTTCACCTCGTTGCGGGCTTCCAGCTCCTTGCGGCTCATGACGCCGGTCGATTCGAACATTTGGATACTGCTTTCCTTCAGATAGTTGTCGAAGATCAGCGGTACGCTTGTTTCGCAATCGAGGCCACGGCGCAGAGCTTCGGCTTTCCACTCGTCGCTATAGCCATTGCCGTCGAAGTGGATGGCTTTGCAGGTCTTGATGTCCTTACGGAGCACTTCCAGGATGGCGGCGAACGTTTCTTTACCGCCGGCGATCTTCGCATCTACTTCAGCTTTGAATAGCTTCAACTGCTCGGCTACGGCGGCATTTAAGGCCAGCATAGCGGAAGCACAATTGGCCTCGGAACCAACGGCACGGAACTCGAAACGGTTGCCGGTGAAGGCAAAAGGAGAGGTGCGGTTGCGATCGGTGTTATCGATCAGCAGCTCGGGGATACGGGCGATGTCGAGCTTCATACCCTGTTTGCCGGCCAGCATAAGGTCTTCGGGTTCGCTCTTTTCGAGGTGGTCGAGTACCTGTGAAAGCTGGGTGCCGAGGAAGCTGGATATGATAGCGGGAGGTGCCTCGTTGGCTCCCAGACGGTGAGCGTTGGTAGCCGAAGAGATACTCGCTTTCAGCAATCCGTTATGACGGTAAACGGCCATCAGCACATTGACTACGAAGGTGATAAAGCGCAGGTTGTCTTCCGGTGTCTTGCCCGGGCCCATCAGGCCGATACCGGTGTCGGTGCCCAGCGACCAGTTGTTGTGCTTTCCCGATCCGTTGACGCCTTTGAATGGTTTTTCGTGCAACAGGATGCGGAAGCCATGCTTGCGGGAGAGTTTGCGCATCAACGCCATCACCAGCAGGTTATGGTCGTTGGCCAGGTTGCATTCTTCGAAGATAGGAGCCAGCTCAAACTGGTTTGGAGCAACTTCGTTGTGGCGGGTTTTCAATGGAATACCCAGTTTGAGGGCTTCTATCTCTAATTCTTTCATGAATTCCATGACGCGGGTGGGGATGGCCCCGAAGTAATGGTCCTCCAGCTGTTGGTTCTTGCTGCTCTCGTGTCCCATCAGGGTACGCCCGCTAAGCAGCAGGTCGGGACGGGCGGCATAGAGGCCTTCGTCCACCAGGAAGTATTCCTGTTCCCAGCCCAAGTAAGAATAGACTTTCTTCACGTCCGGATTGAAGTAATGGCATACATCGACCGCCGCTTTGTTGACGGCTTCCAACGCCTTCAGCAACGGAGCCTTATAGTCGAGCGACTCACCAGTATAAGCGATGAAGATCGTCGGGATGCAGAGGGTGTCGCCAACGATGAAAGCAGGCGACGAAGGGTCCCAGGCAGAGTAACCGCGCGCCTCGAAAGTATTGCGGATACCGCCGTTCGGGAAGCTGGATGCATCCGGTTCCTGCTGGATCAATAGTTTTCCTGAAAACTCTTCCACCATTCCGCCTTTGCCGTCGTGTTCCACAAAGGCGTCGTGCTTTTCGGCCGTACCTTCTGTCAACGGATGGAACCAGTGGGTGTAGTGGGTTGCACCCATTTCGATAGCCCATTTCTTCATGCCGGCGGCTACTGCATCGGCGGTTTCGCGGTCGAGCAGGGCACCGTTGTCGATACAATCGACTAGTTTTGTATAGGCTTTCTCAGGAAGATATCTGAACATCTTCTCGCGGTTGAACACGTTCTTTGCGAAATATTCCGACGGACGTTCGGCCGGCTCGGCTACTTCTGCGGCTCTTTTCTTGAAGGCCGACTCTACTACTCTGAATCTTAACTTTGACATAATACCTGATTTTATAGTAAGTGTTTGTTTTTATTTATATCTGAGGGTAACTTTCCCCTCTCGAGAGGGGAAACAGTTACTTTTTGTTTATCATAACAAGATGATATTGTTCTGCTTACATATGTCAGCCTGGTCGGTCGGCCAGATCGAAGCCTGTACCTCTCCGATATGCGCTTTGCGGAGGAAGAACATGCAGAGACGGCTCTGTCCGATACCGCCGCCGATCGACTGGGGTAGTTGGCCTTCCAGCAACATTTTGTGAAACTCCAGTCCGGCACGTTCGGGACATCCGCGTTCCTTCAACTGGCGTTGCAGGGCTTCTTTGTCGACACGGATACCCATCGACGAAAGTTCGAAGGCACAACCCAGTACGTCGTTCCAGAGGATGATATCACCGTTCAGACCGTTGAAGCCGTCGGAGTTGACCGTGCTCCAGTCGTCATAATCCGGTGCGCGTCCGTCATGTTTCTCGCCATTGAGCAGTTCGCCGCCGATACCGATTACGAAAATGGCCCCGAATTTCTCGGCGGCTTTGTTCTCGCGTTCACGGGGAGGAGTGCCCGGGTACATCTTTTGTAATTCCTCCGAATGGATGAATGTAATGCTGTCCGGCAGGGAAGGCGTGATGTGGGGATATTGGTTGTAAACCATCTCCTCGATTTCTTTCAGTATCACATAGATCGAACGTACGGTGCGTTTCAGGTAATCCAGGTTACGGTCTTCCGGGCGGATAGTCTTTTCCCAGTCCCATTGATCGACGTAGAGGGAGTGAAGATTGTCGAGGTCTTCGTCGCCGCGGATGGCATTCATATCTGTATAAAGGCCATATCCGGCGGGGATACGGTAAGCGGCCAGCTTCATCCGTTTCCATTTGGCGAGCGAGTGAACCACTTCGGCCCGGCGGTCGCCCATACAATGGATAGGGAAGGTGACGGGGCGTTCTACCCCGTTCAGGTCGTCGTTAATTCCGGTGCCCGAAAGGACGAAGAGCGGGGCCGTTACCCGACGCAGGTTCAATGACTTCGATAGTTTCTCCTGGAAACTGGACTTTAGTAGCTGGATCGCTTGCTCGGTTGTCTCCGGCGTAAGCGTCTGTTTGTAATCTTTAGGAATAATCAGTGACATAGTGTATATAGTTTAAAATGTTGATTGTCTTTGTTTATACGGGAGGAGAGCGGTATCCTCCCTTCCCTGATGTTATATTACCGCATCCCGATGCAGTTGTATGCCGTATCCTGATGCGGTTTATAGCTGCATCTTGATGCGGTAAATAGCCGCACCCGGATGCGGTACTATCTTTCTAGCTGTTGTATGCCGTCTCACCATGCTCGTAGATGTCGAGCCCTTCTTCCTCTACACGGGCAGGGACACGGAGGCCATGTACGATATCGAGTCCTTTGAAGACCACGAATCCCATTCCAGCCGCCCAGCAACCTACTACGATGGCTCCGAAAAGCTGTGCCAACAGGAAGTTGGCGCTACCGATGTAGAAGAGCCCTTCTCCGGTGGCGAACAATCCGGTCAGGACGGTTCCGAGGAATCCGCAGACACCGTGTACCGATGAGGCGCCGACCGGGTCGTCTATTTTAAGGACATGGTCGATAAAGTCGACAGCAAATATCATTACCGTACCGCAGATGGCACCGATCAGGGCGGCTCCGACGGGCGATACCAGATCGCAACCGGCCGTGATGCCGACCAGTCCGGCCAGTACCCCGTTCAGGGTGAGCGATAACGACGGTTTCTTATATTTCATCCAGGCAACGATCAGCGAGAAGAATCCGCCGGCACAGGCTGCCAGGTTGGTGGTCAGGAATACATGGGAGATGGCCTGGCGGTTGCCTTCGCCGGCGGCTGCCAGTTGCGATCCGGGGTTGAAACCGAACCAGCCGAACCAGAGGATGAAGACCCCGAGGCAGGCGATGGTCAGGTTATGACCGGGTATGGCACGCGATTTCCGGTCTTTGCCGTACTTGCCGATACGCGGTCCGATGATGGCGGCACCGACCAGGGCGACCCATCCGCCGACAGAATGCACGACGGTCGATCCGGCGAAGTCGTGGAAAGTCGTTCCGAAGGTATTCATCATAAAACTACCTGGTTCGCCGTTCATCAGCCAGCCGCCGCCCCAGGTCCAGTGACCGCTGACAGGGTAGATCAAGACACTGATCAGCACCGTATAGGCGAGGTACATCGAGAACTTGGTGCGCTCTGCCATGGCTCCCGATACGATGGTGGCGGCCGTTGCGCAGAACACGGTCTGGAAGATCAGGAAGCCTTCGACAGGTAATTCCGACTGATAAAAACTAAGGTTGAAGAGGTGCGGCATCCCGATAAACCCGCCTGCACCGAACATGACTCCGAAGCCGACGCCCCAGAACAGCAGCGAGCCGAGCGAGAAGTCGAGCAGGTTCTTCATCAATATGTTGGCGGTGTTCTTGGTACGGGTGAAGCCGGCCTCCACCAGAGCGAATCCCGGCTGCATGAAGAATACTAACATGGCTGCAAGCAGCATCCATACGGTATCGAGCGATAATGCTAAGTCTGTAATTGTATATGTAGTGTCCATAATTGTAATAATTTGCCAATTTGCTAATTTGCCAATATGCCAATGAAGCAATAGACGAATAGCTTATAGGCTGATTGAGTAATTTGTTAATTTGCCAATTACTTGAATTGGCATATTTAGCGAAGCGCCACATTCTCCTATTGGCACATTATTTACTTTTCCTTTTCGGCATTGTAGAGGGCGATGTCGCCCCGTTCGCCGGTACGGATACGGATGGAGTCTTCCACCGGGATGACGAAGATGCGTCCGTCGCCGATCTCACCCGTTTGTGCGGCGCTGATGACGGCCTGTATTGTTTTTTCTACGTTCTTGTCGCGTACCACGATAGAGATGAGGATGCGTTCGATAGAACTGGTGTCGTAGACGACGCCACGGTAGATACGTCCCTGGCGGGCCTTGCCTACACCTCTTACATCGTAGTAAGAGAACCATTCGATGTCTGCTTCGAGAAGTGCTTCCTTCACCTCTTCGAACTTGGTCTTACGAATAATAGCTTCAATCTTTTTCATAACCTTAAAGAATTAGGGCGATTGCTCTGCCCGATTAATACTTGATACAAAAAGGTGTATAGAGTTGCCCGCCATAGTCGGGGTTTGGTATTGTGGTATAACATTCTATAAAATCAATAATTGCGGCCGGCTTCTCTATACGGTCCTTTTTATTTGATAACCTAAACCAGTATGTTACTAATACCTCTTATTACTTTATACTGATTCCGAAAACTAAAAACACTCCGCGCCATACGTAACTGCTGACGAGGTCGGCAGCCGGCGCGATTTCAAACTTGTTTTTCCTCTTGTGCAAAGGTCGTAAAAGACATAAGTAGAGCCGTAGCAGCCAATGTCGGCTGCCTGAAAGTCTTTGTTTTCATAATGTTTCTCTTTTTGTTTAACCTAATAGAAGCCTTATTGGCAACGAAGCGGGATGCGCTTTTCCGCTGCGTCTTTATCGATCAGAGAAACGTTGACTCTGTTTAGAGCCACTTCTTCAGCCTGGCCATAGCTTCCAAAGTGTCGTCCCTGTCGCCAAAGGCAGTGAGTCTCAGATAACCTTCGCCACTCGGGCCGAATCCTACGCCCGGTGTTCCAACGATGTTGACTTCGTACAACAGTTTATCAAAGAATTTCCAGGAGGTGAGACCTTTAGGTGCCTTTACCCAGAGGTAGGGAGCATTCTCGCCGCCCCACACCTGCAAGCCGCATCCCTGGAGTGCCTCTCTCATAATACGTGCATTAGTCATATAGTAATTGATCGTTTTCTTTACTTGCTCTTTTCCTTCCGGAGAGTAGACCGCTTCGGCACCCCGCTGGGTAATGTAGCTGGTCCCGTTGAATTTGGTTGTTTGGCGGCGGTTCCAGAGTTTGTTCAACTGAACCCGTTCGCCTCCCAGCGTGAAGCCGTTGAGCTCTTTAGGGACAACCGTATATCCGCAACGTACTCCGGTGAAACCCGCTGTCTTCGAGAAACTGCGGAATTCGATGGCTACCTTTTTCGCCCCTTTGATCTCATAGATCGAGTGGGGGATGTCCGGATTCTGTATATAAGCCTCGTAGGCCGAGTCGTACATGATCAGGACGTCGTTAGCCAACGCATAGTTTACCCATTTCTTCAACTCGTCTTTTGTCAGGGTCGTGCCTGTCGGGTTATTCGGGTAACAGAGATAGAGGATGTCTACCCTGCGGGCCGGCAGTTCGGGATTGAAGTTGTTTGCTTCCGTGCAGGGAATGTAAACGACGTCGCTCCATTTGCCGTTTTCCAGTACTCCGGTACGTCCACTCATGACGTTGGAGTCTATATATACGGGGTAGACCGGATCGAGTACCCCGATACTGTTATCGTGGCGAAGAATATCGCCTATATTACCACAATCGCTCTTGGCACCATCGCTGACAAACACTTCTCCCGGTTCCAGAAATACGCCGCGGCTGGCATAATCGTTCTTGATGATGGCGTCGATCAGGAAGCTGTATCCTTGTTCGGGGCCGTAGCCGTGGAAGTTTTCCGTGGTTGCCAGATCGTCGACGGCTTTATGCATCGCTTCGATCACGGCGGGAGCCAGCGGTTGTGTTACATCACCGATTCCCATACGGATTATTTTGTCTTTCGGGTGTGTTACCTTGAAACTGTTTACCTTTTTCGCAATGTCGGAAAACAGGTAACTGTTTTGCAGTTTCAGGAAATGTTCGTTAATCAGTGCCATATTCGTTCTTTTGTTTTATGTTGTTGTCTTGCTAGGGCTGTTTTGTCTACCCTTTTGTTATACCTCTATTGTCCCTTCAAATACGGTGACTGCTCCTCCGGTCATATAGACTTTTCCACTGTCTTTATCCCAGCGGATGGTGAGCGGGCCGCCGTCCATGATCACTTTCGTTTTACGTTGGGTCTTACCGCATACGACTCCTGCAACAGCTGTTGCACAAGCTCCTGTTCCACAGGCCTGGGTGATCCCTGATCCCCGTTCCCATACACGCATCCGGACTTCATCGTCTTTCAAAACCTGTACAAACTCTACATTCGTCCGGTCGGGGAAAAGGGGATGAGATTCCAGCTTAGGTCCGATAGCCGGTAAGTCGATATCGTTTATATTATTAACAAAAATAACCAAGTGAGGGTTTCCCATCGATATGATGGTACCAGTGTAAATTTGTCCGCTGGCTTCCAACTCAACGGATGACTCGATTATTTCCGGTGTTCCCATGTCGACCGTTACTTCGGTTACGGTGCCATTGGAGACCGCTAGTTGGAGAATCTTGATACCTGATAATGTTTCCAGTGTGACTGTCTCCTTATCGGTCAGCCCTGCCTCATAAACATATTTACCTATACAGCGGGAAGCATTTCCGCACATCATGGCTTCGGAACCGTCGGCATTGAATATCCGCATGCTGAAATCGGCTTTTTCCGATGAACCGATTAAAACTAATCCATCCGATCCGATACCTGTATGCGGCGCGCTCAATTGAATGGCCAGCTCTTCCGGATTTTCCAGCGGATAAGCCATCGAGTTTACGTATATGTAGTCGTTTCCGGCTCCGTGCATCTTTGTGAATCTAATTGGATTTGTCATTTAGTTTCTTTTACTCCTATAATTGTTTCCTTTTGTTTTATTACTATGCAAATATACGACGTTTTGATATTTTATATATGATAAACGCATCTAAATGTTCTATAAAATCATGTGTGGTGATAAATTGTTTAAATAATCCCTTTGTTTGTTATGATTTATAACTATATAACAGATAATAGAACTATATTGTAAGTTGGTGTAAGTGGAAACTTGTTGAAATATCGTTAAAATGGCACTTGTTATTTCAAATAAGAGTGACTATTTGTCAAAAGGAATAGATGAAATAGGCGTCATTGTGAACGAAAAGTAAGTGAATCGTTCAAAATGGCGTCTATTTGTAAAAAAGACGGGAGTTAAAAGATAACTCTTAACTCCCGTCTTATTTATTTAGCTATTGGAAAGGCTATTTATAATCCTGCTTGTGGGTCGAATGTACCGTTTTCCCATCCTTTTGTTTGTTCCAGGTTGGGGTTATTGCTTAATTCGCTACGTTTCATCGGCAGGAAATACATATTTGTATTGGCAATCATCGGCGTATTGTCACGATCGAACAAATATGTTTTGTAGCTACCGTCGGCTTGTTTATTCATCACCAGTGCATGACGTTTGTCCTGGCCTGTCATAAGCTTGTCGTAGATCATCCAGCGACGCATATCCCACATACGTTTCTGTTCGAACAACAACTCGATGAAACGTTCTTCACGTACTGCTTCACGCATTTCATCCTGATTCATGTTCGGGTTTAATCCGTAAAGCATGCCTTTCAGTTCAGGGTCGGAGCTTGTCTCATTGATACCTGCACGTTCACGAATTTGTTTCAGAACATCGAATGCTTCACTTAGTTTACCCACTTCAACGGCGGCCTCTGCATAGTTCAGCATCACTTCTGCCAGGCGGATATCGATATAGTCGGTTCCGGATTTCTGACAATCGGAAATGGAAATACTTTCATCGATACCTTTCTTTGAGTAATAACCAGTTTTGGAACCTACGTTTTTACCGTAAGCATAATCGTTTTGTGCATTTTCATTCAGTTCCATAACGGTATTGAAATAAGTAATACCCTGATATACTACTGTTGCATAGAAACGCTTGTCGCGATTCTTCCATAAGGTAAAGATGTCATTGCTTCCGTCTTTTTCCCAGTCGGCATAGGTATACGTTTTTCCATCTATAGTAGGGAAACGGTCGATCACTTCCTGAGTAGGATGATCACCTCCGGAATTATTCATAGAGAATGTGATCGGACGAACCCTTGCGTCTCTGGTATGCGTGCGTGTCGGGTTTTCGTAGCGGATAGAGAAGATCACTTCCTGATTCATTTCTTCCAGGAACAATTTTCCATAATCACTATAAAGTACGTGTCCCTGACCAATCAGATAATTAAGCGTTTCTTTGTTGTAATCATAAGCCGTCTGCCAATGTTCGCTATTCTTGTTCGGGTTGAATTGCGGACTGGCACGGAATAAAAGAACACGACCGAGAAGCCCTTTAGCTGCTCCTTTTGTTGCACGTCCCAGATTTTCACCAGAGTAAGAATCGGGCAGACTTTCGGTACAAGCTTTCAGTTCGCTGATAATGAAATCAAAACAATCTTTGGTGGAAGCGCGTTTTACGTAGAGGTCGTCTGCCAATGCCTGCGGGGTTGTGATCAGAGGAACACCTCCGTAACGTTTTACCATCTCGAAATAGACATACGCACGGATGAAGCGAGCTTCAGCACTCAGACGATCCGCCAACTTCCGGTCGATTGTACAAAGGTCCGTATTTTGTGCATTCTGTATAAAAATGTTGCAATTACGGATATCTTTGTAGGGCCAATACCAGGTTGGTGCTGAATCCCAGCTGGGTTTATCATCCCCGGCTTTGCTCATATTATCAGGAGTAGTTGTTCCGTTTGTCCAGCCTCCGCCTCCTGTTGCTTCATCGCTGGCATCGGCAAGGGCTGGATCCCAGCTGGGGATAGAAATATATAATGCGTTCAAAAAAGCGGTAGTCAGGGTTTCGTCTCCCCAAACCTGTTCTTCTGAGATGGAGCTCAGATCTTCTTTATCCAATATGCTGGAACAGGAAGAAAGTAATGCCAGAATAGTTGCGCATGTAATAAATATCTTTTTCATATCGAATTACTCAAATTGTTAGAAACTTACATTAATTCCAAAGTTGAAGCTCTTAGTGAGCGGGTATTGGTAGGCACCACGGTCACCACTGTTTTCAGGATCATAGATGCCGATGTGATCAAATACAAACAAGTTGGTACCTGATACATACACACGGCAACGATCTACACCGATCGCACCCATCCATTGCTTAGGCAACGTATAACCGATTTCGATGTTCTTGCAACGGAAATAGTTACCGTTCATCAACCAGAATGACGATTCCTGTCCATTAGCACCTTTTGAACCAGTACCACCAACACGGGGATATTTTCCATTGATGTTATCGGGAGAATAAGCATCTGTCCAGATATTCAAAACAGTCTGTTCTGTCCATGTGTCGCCACGGTTCGGGAACATGATCGCACGATGGCCGACTCCCTGGAAGAAGGCGGTGAAGTCAATGCCTTTCCATTCGCCTCCCAGACTCATACCGTAAATGATTTCAGGATCCTTGCTGTACAGGGAAAGAACGGTTTTATCGTTTCCGTCAACAATACCGTCAGGACCACCGACACCACCTGCTCCGTTGATGTCTTTCAGGATAATGTCGCCTTTCGACCAGTCGAATCCGCCGTTATATTGCGGCAGGCCGACCAGGTCTGCATCTGTGCGGGCAATGCCGTCTGCAAGATAACCTGTGATGTATTTGATAGGCCGACCGGTTTTTAATTCCCATTCGTAAGCATTAGCCGACTCATCAATCTTCGTATAATGGTTACGTGCGAAAGAGAAGTTTCCTGACAGATAATAAGTGAAGTTTCCTATTTTGTTATCATGGCGCACTAAGAACTCACAACCCTGGTTTACCATTTCCGCATAGTTCTCTTTGGGAAGCGTAGCTCCGAATGTTCCCGGGATGGTGCGTACACGATCCATCAGGATATCTGAAGTCTTTTTATGGAAATAGTCAAATTCAAGGCTTAATAAACCATTCCACAGACCCAAGTCGAAACCGATGTCGGCAGTAGTTGTTGTTTCCCAGGTAATACCCAGGCTGGGGTAAACGCCCGGAAGGATACCTGTTGCTCCGGTGCCGAATACGACATTGGTCGGGATTTTGCTTGTTTGTGTTGTGAATTTACTGAGATATTGATAGTAAGCCACATCATCGCCACCATCATTACCCAGTGTACCATAAGATGCACGGAGCTTCAGGTTGTTGATGAAGTTCAGTTTCTCATTTGATTTGAAGAAGTTTTCTTCCGTGATGCGCCAACCTGCAGATACTGACGGGAAGAATCCCCAACGTTTGCCCGGAATCCATTTTACTGAAGAGTCATAACGGAAGTTTGCTTCCAGTAAATAGCGGTTGTCGAATCCATAATTGATACGGCCAACGTAACCGATACGTCCGATTTCCGATTCATTACCGTCAGCGTCTTTCCACTGGCTATCGGCACTACCTGCAAACAGTTGTTCCAGGGAAGGAGAAAGTAACTCTTTGCGTTGTGCCCAGAATTTATCACCCCATTCTTCATATTGTTCATACAGGAACATGGCACCGATATCATGTTTGCCGAATGTACGGTTATAGTTTAATTGCAAATTCAGTGTATAAGCGCTGGTCTCGTTGAAATCTTTCCGGACGAAGTTCCCATTTTCTGTTCTTGTACGGGTACCGACTACCGGGGCGTCATCACGGATGATATGATTATGTCCGCCTGTCGTTTCATGAATATATAATGTATATTTCTTTCCTGCCTGTTTTTCTTTTTCATAATACCGGCGGTAGTTGAACATCGCATTGGCCGTCAAACCTTCTACCCAGGGAATATCCCATTTAGCACTTAGTTTTGTATTCAATGTACTATGCTTCTTTGAAACATGGCCATTTTTGATTGCTTCCAGGATGTTCCAGTTATAAATAGTCGCGTTTGGCTGGCCATTGATATACGCCGGTTCTGTCGACGGAAAATTCAATAAGGCACGATACATGTCGTTCATCAATTCCTTATCTGAGTCATGAGGCCAATACGGTGTGCGTTGGTCGCTCATATTACCATCCACATCCAGTCCGATTGTAAAGTTGTCGGTAATTTTAGCATCTACATTGGAACGGAAGCTATAACGTTTGAAATCCAGATTATCGAATGTTCCGCTTTGCTGGTAGTAACCTGCAGACATATAGTAATTAATGCGGTCGCTACCACCATTTACGCTGAGGTTATGTTGTGTGGTGAACGGATTTTTCCAGGCAAGGTCGAACCAGTCTGTACTATGTGTCTTGAAATATTCCTGTTCGTCGGCTGTGTAGTAACGAGAGTCTGTTTCAGGAATACCATTGTACATAAATTGATTGTTTAAATACACTGTTCTGTCATAAGCATTCATCACTTCCGGTGTACGGGTAGGACGATCTGTACCGAACAATCCTGAGTAACTGAATTGTGGTTTCTGGTTCTTACCGCGTTTGGTCGAAACAACGATTACACCGTTGGATGCACGTGAACCGTAAACGGCAGCAGAGGCAGCATCTTTCAGCACGGAGATGTTTTCGATCGTATTCGGATCCAAAGCATCGAAGTCCGCTTTTTCACGAACGACACCATCGATCACATAAGTAGGATTCGTATTATTCGGAGTATTGACACCACGAATGGTGATGGGGGAAGATACCCCCGGCATACCGGATTTGTTGTAGGAGAAGATACCCGGCATACGTCCAGCCATTGCATTTGAGATATTAGACACCGGGATAGTGGCAATATTATCAGCGGAGATAGTGGCAACAGATCCGGTCAGGTTCATTTTTTTCTGCGTACCGTAACCAATAACGACGACTTCGTCCAGCTTCTGCGTATCTTCTCTGAGGTTGATTGTGAAATCGGTTTGTCCTTCCACTTTTATGGTTTGAGGTAAATAACCGATGAATGAGATTTGCAAGGTCGCATTTTCCGGAACCTCCAGACTAAACCGACCGTCCATGTCGGTGATTGTGCCAATAGTAGTACCGTTGACAGAAACGTTGGCACCGGTGATAGGACCGAATTGATCGTTGACAACCCCTTTGATCGTTTTTGATTTCTGCTGAGTAGCTTCTGCTACCATATTTTTCGGACGTAGAATGATTTGTTTGTCATTGACGCTATATTCAATGTTTGCGGCTTTACAAATTTCATTCAAAATAGTTTCGATCGATTTCTCCTTTACTTTAATGTTTACTTTACGGTCAACATTAATAAGTTGACTGTTGTACATAAAATAAAAGTCAGAACTTTCTTCGATTTCCTGTAAGACTTGCTCTACAGAAGCATTCCTCATATCCAAAGAAATTCTAGTGGACTGTGAGTACAATGAGCTTGCACTTGCCGTGCTTAAAAAGCAAGTCAAACATAATGCTGCAAGTTTCATACGCATTGGAATTTTTGGTAATAAGTCAAAATTTGACTTAAAACCTTCTGGGTTTGATAAATTCTTCATAAATTCACATTATCAAATTTAATTAGGTTTGAAAAATAACTTGGTTGGGGATTACCATTCGTCAGGTGAGATTTTCGGATTGGTAATTCGTTTGATTGAAGCAGGAAAATGTGACCAGCATTTTTCTGCTTTTCTTTTAGGTGACTCTTTTCATATAATACTTCTTTTAAGTTAACGTTTATAACATTTGTTTCTATTTTTATATTAGACGTAGCGTGTGGGCAGACACCCTATGGGAAAATTGGCTTTTTTTGTTTTTTTCTTTTTATGTGATTCTTACTTTATTGTTTTTATTATCACTGTGCGTCGTGAATACGTAAAATCAGCTGTTTGCTTCGGCTCTATTACGGTACATTTTATAGGTGCAGTTTTTTCTAACAGGAGTAAAACATCATTGAGTGTCTCTGTTGTGAATGTGGCAGAGTATTTATAGTCATATAGTTCTTCTCCTTCCAATTTGATATCTACATTAAAATGCCGGGCGAGCCGCTGTACGATTTCATTCATGTTGGCACGTCTGAATATCATTTTACCATCTTTCCATGAAGTTTCTACTGCCAGATTGACTTTATCGACTTCCATCTTGCTGGTATTCTTACAATATATCACCTGTTCTCCCGGATGCAGTGTTCTGGAGACTGGTTGTCCAATTTCTGATACTTCCACATGCCCTTTTGCTAAAGTCGCTTCTATTTTATCCTCATCTTCATAGGCTTTTACGTTGAATTCAGTCCCATAGGCGCTAACTTGTAAACCATTGGAGGTTACTACATCAAAACGGTTTGATTTATCAGATGTTACTTTAAAATAAGCTTCGCCGGTCAGTTGCACATTTCTTTTATTATTGGTAAAGCGTTTAGGATAGGAGATAGAAGAGCCGGAGTTTAACCATACTTCAGAACCATCGGGAAGCGTAACTTTAGATATTAAGCCATAAGCAGTGCTTAACTCTACTTGTTCGACTGGAATATTGTTCCATTCTTTCAGTGTATTGAATAAGGTATATGTTGCGATCAAAACCGGAATCAATAATACAGCTGCTGCTGTCCGGATAAAACTCAAGATTTTCTTTTTATATTTATCTGTTGCAATCTGTTTTGAGATTTTTTTCCAGTTCTGCTGAGTGTTTATCTGTTTATGTAATTTGAGTTCAGCCGTGGTTTCCCAGATGAAACGAATGTCATCAACTTCTTTTTTGAAGTCGGGAGATGACTGTAACTGCTGATCGAAAACTTCCTTTTCTTCTTTGGAAAGACGTCCTTCAAGATATGCTATTATATGTTCTGTATGAATGTCCACTTTTATTTTTTTATAAATTAGACGTATACTATGAAATATACCCTATGTTAAATAGTGTTTTTGTATTACCAAAGTAAAAGAAGTACAAGGGGAAGATAATCTTTTAATTCGATTCGGAGATGTTTTAGTGCTTTTGTCATATAAGCTTCAACCGTCTTGATTGAAATATTATATTCAGCGGCAATTTCTGTATAAGTCATACCATCGAATCTGTTTTTTTCAAAAACAGTTCTGATGTTATCCGGAAGTTTAGCTAATGCAGCCGATAACATCTGCTCCAGTTCGATAGTCGAATAAATGTCACCGGAGGTATACTGTAAAGCATTGCTTTCGATCTCTTTTTGTTGCCAGTTTTGTTCCGTTTCCTGTTTACGCAGAAAATCTATACAGGAATTTTTGACACTGGTGATAAGAAAGTTACGGCTGGATGTGCTGATCTCTATATTTTTTCTGTTTTTCCATATTTTGAAAAAGGTTTCCTGTACAATGTCTTCACATGTCTCCCAACGGTCCACATATCTATGAGCGAAGACACATAAAGGAGAGAAAAACTGGAAAAAAAGAGTACGAAATGCTATTTCATCGTCTTTAATTGCAATTTTCCAAAATAAACTGTCAATAGTACCTGTTATTTCCTTTTCCTTCATTTTTTAGTGGGAAAGCTATGATTTTTAATAGTATATAGTTCTTGAAGAACTAATGTATCCACATGGTGCAAATATAGGATATTTTTATGATAAGTCGTTAAAAACCTGTTATTAATCAAATGTATCAGTTATCTTTACCATCTAAATAAAGATTAAAAAAGAAAGGTTTATGAAACAGGAAAGTGCTGATTTTCAGTTTGAAAATGAGATGAAATGGCAGGATCTCGGTGGAGGTGTACAACGTCAGATCATGGGATACAATGATAACATAATGATGGTAAAGGTCAAATTTGAAACAGGAGCGGTAGGTGCTCCGCATGTGCATTCCCATTCGCAGGTTACTTATGTGGCAAGCGGTGTTTTCAAATTCATGACAAATGGAGAAACACAGATTGTAAGAGCCGGAGACGGAGTTTATATGAAACCGGATACCATGCACGGTTGCGAATGTCTGGAAGCCGGCATTTTGATAGACACCTTCAATCCTCTGAGAGAAGATTTCTTGTAACTATCAAAATGCTGTCTTGTATCAATAAGCAGCTTCGTGTACCCCTTTGATAGAGCGGCCGCTCGGCTCGTTCATGTTTCTGAAAGCAGTATCCCATGCTAGTGCTTCGGGAGTGGAACAGGCTACGCTCGGGACGGAGGGTACGCTTCGTGCAGCGCTTTCACTGGGAAAATGTTCTTCAAAGATCGTACGGTAATAGTATTCCTCTTTGTTTTGTGGCGGATTGATCGGGAAGCGTTTGGCGGCATTTGCCATTTGTTGGTCGGTGACCAGTTCGGAAGTCAGCTTCTTCAACGTATCGATCCAGCTATAACCCACTCCGTCGGAAAACTGTTCTTTCTGACGCCAGACGATTTCCTCCGGAAGCATATCGGCAAAGGCTTCACGGAGGATTTTCTTTTCGATGGTTTTGCCCGGGCACATTTTAGCTGCTGGATTCAGACGCATGGCAATGTCGAGGAACTCTTTGTCGAGGAAAGGAACACGTCCTTCGACACCCCAGGCACAAAGGCTTTTGTTGGCACGCAAACAATCATAAAGGTAAAGTTTACTTATCTTGCGCAACGTCTCTTCGTGAAACGTTCTTGCGTCGGGCGCTTTGTGAAAGTAGAGATAACCTCCGAAGATTTCGTCGGCACCTTCACCACTTAATACCATCTTTATTCCCATGCTTTTGATAACGCGGGAGATCAGATACATCGGGGTGGATGCACGCACGGTCGTTACATCGTAGGTTTCGATATAATAGATCACGTCGCGGATAGCATCGAGGCCTTCCTGCACGGTGTAATTGATTTCGTGATGTACCGTCCCGATCGCATCGGCTACCTTTTGGGCGGCTATCAGGTCAGGGGCACCTTTCAGTCCGATAGCGAAGGAGTGAAGTTGCGGCCACCACGCATCCGCTTTTCCTCCTGTCTCGATACGCTTGGCTGCGTACTTCTTTGCGATGGCGGAGGTAATGGATGAATCCAGGCCACCCGAAAGCAGGACGCCGTAGGGAACATCGCTCATCAGTTGACGCTGGACGGCGGCCTCGAGGGCATCGTGCAGTTCTGTTGCGCTGGCCGGGTTGTCTTTTACATGCTCGTAATCCATCCAATCACGCTGATACCATTTGGTTAGTTCGGTATCTTTACTGTAAAAATAATGACCGGGCTTGAATTGGTCGTATATGGTGGCGAAACCTTCAAGGCCTTTCAGTTCAGAGGAGACGAGCAGATGTCCGTGGTCGTCGTAGCCCATATATAAAGGTATGACGCCGATCGGATCGCGGGCAATGAGATAGGTATCGTTTTCTTCGTCGTAGAGGGCGAAGGCAAAGATTCCGCTTAACCTTTCCACGCAACCGGTACCGTATTTGCGGTAGAGGGCGAGGATGACTTCGCAGTCGGATCCGGTCATGAATTCATATTCTCCTTTCAATTCTTCACGAATTTCGCGGTGGTTGTAAATTTCACCGTTTACGGTCAGGATCAGTTTCCCGTCTTTGCTTTTCAGCGGTTGTCCGCCAGAGGCCGGATCTACGATGGAGAGTCGCTCGTGGGCAAGAATGGCGGTTTTGCCTTGATAAATTCCGCTCCAATCCGGACCACGATGACGGATTCGTTTACTCATTTCCAAAGCTTGCCTGCGGAGAGAGGAGACTCCTTCACGGATGTTGAAAATTGCTGTAATGCCACACATGATAATTAGTAATTAATAATTAATAATTGAAAATTAATTGCTTTGCAGATGTTTGTCTATCGCTTCCGCTGTTTTGCGGCCCGAGGCCATTGCCCGAACTACCAGACTTGCGCCGCTGACGGCATCGCCGCAAGCAAAGATATTGCTGCCGGCGATCTGGTTTTTGTTGTCGACGGCTATGTTTTTACGTCCGTCTACGGCTAGTGAGAGATCTTTTACAAGGCCTTCCTGTTCGGGATGTACGAAACCCATTGCCAGGAATACCAGGTCTGCTTCTATTGTCTCTTTTTTACCGGTCAGTTTCATTTCCGGGCGGCCTCCGTTGGTAGACGGTATCCATTCTACTTCCTCTACTTCTACGCCTTTCAATGTGTTTTTGTCTCCGATAAAACGACAGGAGGTGAGGCACCAGCGACGCGTACAACCTTCTTCATGACTGCTGCTGGTCTTTAATACCTGTGGATACATAGGCCATGGAGTTTCCGGATTATGACTGACAGGAGGCTTCGGCATGATCTCTATCTGAGTCACACTGGCGGCTTTGTGACGGTTGGCCGTTCCTACGCAGTCGCTACCCGTGTCGCCTCCGCCGATTACCAGTACTTTCTTACCTTTGCAGTCGATAATGTTTTTAGGAGGGACAGCGATGCCTTCGAGCAACCGGTTCTGTTGTCCAAGCAGTTCAAGGGCAAAGTGAACGCCTTTCAAGTTGCGTCCTTCGATCGGCAGGTCGCGTGGTATTTCCGCACCGATGGCAATGCAAACGGCATCGAACTGACTGATTACCTCTTTGGTTCCGATCTCTTTTCCAACCATTGTATTGACACGAAACACGATACCTTCTTTTTCCATTAGCCTGATACGCCGGTCGATAATGTTTTTCCCCAGTTTGAAATTCGGGATACCGAAGCGTAGAAGACCTCCCGGCAATTCGTCTTTTTCGAATACAGTAACTTCGTATCCTTTACGGTTCAGTTGGTTGGCGACGGTCAATCCGGCCGGTCCGCTACCTATAACGGCTACGCGTTTGCCATTACGAACGGGTTGCATGGGCTGTATGTATCCTTCGCGGAAGGCGGTTTCGACGATAGCCACTTCATTCTCACGGATGGTGACAGGTTCATCGCAACTTAGTTTCAGCACGCAACTTTTTTCACACAGGGCAGGGCAGATGCGGCCTGTGAACTCCGGGAAGTCACAGGTTTGTTCAAGTACCTGATAAGCTTCTTTCCATTTTCCTTTGTAAAGAAAGTCCTGCCATTCGGGTTGTTTATTTCCGATAGGACAGCTCCAATGACAGAAGGGAACGCCACAATCCATGCAACGGGAGGCTTGCCGGCGGCGGTCGCTGCTGTTGAGCGTTTGTTCTACTTCGCTGAAATCGTCGATACGATCTTCTACAGGACGATAGCCTGCTTCTTGTCGGGGTATGGTGAGGAATGCTTTTGGGTTTGCCATGATTGTTATATTTTTTTATTTATATTTTAATTAGGTATATCATACAGAATAATTTATACATATTACATCGATTAAGCTTAAGACCTATAGGATATGTTAAAAATGTAATATGAATGAGTATAAATTATCAGAAAATATCTTATACAGGTAATAGGATAAGCCTGAAAGTATAGAAAATATTCTCCGTAGTACTTCGATTATGCGTCGTAAGTCTGTTTTACTACTCCGTAGTACTACGGAGGTATATTTTCAGTCTGTTTTGCTACTCCGTAGTGCTACGAAGCTACATTTTGGTTTGTTTTGCTACTCCGTAGTGCTACGAAGCTACTTTTTTCGTCGTTATTGCCTCTCCGTAGTACTACGGAGCTATATTTAGTTGTTTTTTAATAATCGTATTGCATTTTTTCGATCTTCAATTGTAACTTTTTTATCTGCTCATCCTGTAATACCTTTTTATATTCGATCGGAACGATCTGTATAAATTCATTTACATATTTATCCCAATTATCCAATATTTTTCCGGCCAGATTGCTACCTGTATAATGGTAATGTTTGCGGATCAATTCATGCAGTTCCTTGCGGGTTGCGCTGTCTTCGATCAGGGAAAGTTCGACCATTTCCATATTGCAATAGTAATCGAAATTTCCATCTTTGTTCCATACATAAGCTACCCCTCCGCTCATTCCGGCAGCAAAGTTGCGTCCTGTCTGGCCGAGCACGACAACGCGGCCTCCGGTCATGTATTCGCAGCAATGATCGCCAACGCCTTCCACTACGGCAATCGCACCGCTGTTACGTACGCAAAAACGTTCGCCGACACGTCCGTTGATATATACTTCTCCAGAAGTCGCACCGTACAACAGCGTGTTTCCGGCGATTGTATTATCTTCAGCTACGAAAGTGGAGCGTACCGGAGACATTACGCTGATGCGTCCCCCGCTGAGTCCTTTACCCAGATAATCGTTTGCTTCTCCTTCGAGACGAAAGTGAATTCCATGCGAGAGAAACGCTCCGAAACTTTGCCCTGCTGAACCTTTGAATTTGATATTCAACGTATGATCAGGCAGTCCGGTATTCCCATAACGCTTGGCTATTTCGCCCGACAACATGGCACCCACCGAACGATCGGTATTCGTGATCGCATAATCCAGCGATATCTCGTGCTGGAACTCGATAGCTCCTTTAGCATGCTGTATAATATCGAGATCTTTCACACTGTCGATATGATGTTTCTGCGTCGTTGTGTGATGGATTGGTGTATGAGTTGCCTGTTTCGGTATATGAAGCAGACGGGAGAAATCGAGCAAATCATGCTTGGTCACGTCGTCCGAAGGTTTACGTACGATCAGTTCCGTATGACCGATAATATCGTCGAGCTTGCTGTATCCCATTTCCGCCAGATACTCACGCACTTCTTCCGCCAGGAATGTAAAAAAGTTTACCAGATACTCATGCCGGCCGAGAAACCGCTTCCGCAATTCTTCATCTTGTGTGGCAACGCCTACCGGACAGGTATTCATGTGGCATTTGCGCATCATTACACAACCGAGAACAATCAAAGCAGAAGTTGCGAAACCAAATTCTTCCGCCCCGAGCAAAGCCATCAGGATGATGTCGCGTCCGGTCTTTAACTGGCCGTCGGTTTGCAGGCGAACCTGTCCGCGGAGGCTGTTCATCACTAAAGTTTGCTGTGTCTCCGATAGACCCAGTTCGGGTGGCAATCCTGCATAACGGATCGAACTGATCGGTGAAGCTCCCGTTCCTCCTTCGGCACCGGAGATGATGATACGGTCGGCTTTCGCCTTGGCTACACCGGCTGCAATTGTCCCCACTCCGCTTTCCGATACCAGCTTGACACTGATTTCCGCCTTCGGATTTACATTCTTCAAGTCGAATATGAGTTGCGCCAGATCCTCGATCGAATAAATATCGTGATGAGGTGGGGGAGATATCAGCGAAATACCCGGTATGGAGTGACGGGTTTTTGCAATGACATCGTTTACTTTATACCCCGGAAGCTGGCCGCCTTCACCCGGTTTGGCTCCCTGAGCGACTTTGATCTGTATCTCGTCCGCATTCACCAGATACTCGGTGGTGACTCCGAAACGTCCCGAAGCGACCTGCTTAATGGCCGACCGGAGGGAAAGACCGTCTTTGCGCGGAGTGAAACGGGTAGCATCTTCGCCTCCTTCTCCGGTATTGCTCCGGCCATGTATCTTGTTCATGGCCATTGCTATAGTTTCGTGTGCCTCCTTACTGATCGAACCGAAGCTCATAGCCCCGGTTACGAAGCGTTTCATGATCTCGCCGACCGGTTCCACCTGTTCGATAGGGATCGTTTTTTTCTTTTTAAACGTGAGAAAGTCACGGAGAAAGATCGGCGATTCTTTATCGTCTACCATCTGCGAATATTCCTTGAATTTCTTATAGCTGCCCAGACGTGTAGCCAGTTGCAGGGTTGAGATCGTTTCCGGGTTCCAGGCATGTTTCTCTCCATCCTTGCGGAAACTGTAAAGTCCTTTATGTTCCAGCATTTCATCGATCCTTTGGTCGAATGCCTGATGATGTAATGTCATTACATCGCGTGCAATTTCATTCAATCGGATACCGCCTACGTTGCTGGTTGTTCCGCCGAAATAAGTACGTGCCAGTTCTTCATCTAACCCGACAGCTTCGAATAATTTGGCACCTCGATAACTGCGGATCGTACTGATACCCATCTTGCTCATTACTTTAAACAGACCCTTGCAGATGGATTTCACATAGTTCTTGCGTGCCGTTTCATAGTTTAATTGCACTTCATGTTTGCTTTCCAGTTCTTTCAGTATGGCGAAAACCATATACGGATTGATGGCGCTTGCTCCATATCCCAGCAATAATGCGGCATGCATGACTTCGCGCATTTCTCCAGTCTCTACAACCAATGCGGTCTGCACGCGTTTTTGTACCGAGATCAAATGATGATGTACGGCGCTTACAGCAAGCAACGAAGGGATCGGTGCATATCGTTCGTCTACGTTTTTATCGCTAAGAATAATATAGTTGACACCATCCGTAACGGATTGTTCTGCTTTTTTGCATAGTTCATCGAGCGCAGCCTTTAAACCTTTACTTCCTTTAGCTACTTCAAACAGCATCGGCAGTTTCACAGAGTTGAACCCTTTATAACGGATATTGCAAAGCAGATCCAGTTGTGTATTGGTCAGGATCGGATGATTCAACCGTACCATCTTGCAATGGTTTTCACTGGGAACCAATATATTATTTCCTACCGCACCGATATATTCTTCCAGACTCATAACCAACTCTTCACGGATCGGGTCGATAGGTGGATTGGTTACCTGCGCAAATTGTTGGCGGAAGTAATTGTACAATAACTGCGGGCGATCGGACAAAATCGCCAACGGCGTGTCGTTACCCATCGATCCGATGGGTTCGGCTCCTCCGGTACACATCGGGACGATGATCTTTTCCACATCTTCACGGCTGTAACCGAAAGTGCGGAGTAACTTATCATAGTTCTCTACCGTGTGGGGTATTTTGCGGCCGGACTTCAGTTCGTCCAACTCCACGCGGTTTCCGGCCAGCCATGTCTTGTATGGTTTTGCTTCGGCTAACTGTTTTTTTAGTTCGCCGTCGTAATAAATTTCTCCTTTTTCTGTATCGACCATCAGGATTTTTCCCGGCTGAAGTCGTCCTTTCTCCTTGATCTCGTTCGCTTCAAAGTCCATCACTCCGACTTCGGAGGCTACTAGCATCATGCCGTTTTTTGTGATCAGATAACGTGCCGGACGCAAACCGTTACGATCCAGCATACCGCCGGCAAACCGTCCGTCGCTGAATAACAGAGCAGCCGGTCCGTCCCAAGGTTCCATCAGGATAGAATGATACTCGTAAAAAGCTTTCAGATCATCCGATATCGGATTCTTCTCATTCGTACTTTCCGGTACCAGCATCGCCATGGCATGAGGCAGACTCAATCCGGAAGCGACCAGAAACTCCAGTACATTGTCCAGTGAGGCACTATCGCTCATCCCCGGTTGAATGATCGGGCGGATACTTTCGATATTTCCGATAGTAGGAGAGGTGAGGACACTTTCCCGTGCTTCCATCCATCCCCTGTTTCCACGGATCGTGTTGATCTCCCCGTTATGTGCCAGCAGACGAAACGGCTGTGCCAGGCTCCATGTCGGGAACGTATTCGTACTGAAGCGGGAGTGAACCAATGCCAGTCCGCTCGTGAAGTAATTATTTGTCAGGTCGGGAAAGTAATGGCGAAGTTGCATAGACTCCAGCATTCCTTTGTATACAATATTTTTAGTAGATAATGAAGCCACATAGAAGTCATTCTTAGCGACCAGATCAGAAATAGTCACTTTATTCTCAATACGTTTACGAATGACGTATAATTTGAGTTCTAATTCTTGCTGGTTATCGCATCCGGTAACAAAGATTTGTTTGATATCCGGTTCGGTTGCCAATGCATCCTTTCCCAATATATCGCTGTTTACCGGAACTTTCCGTAGATGCATCAGGGTAAGCCCTTCCTTTTCAATCTCTTCGATCATAATACTGAGGATGGCGGATCGCTGTGCTTCGTCTTTCGGAAGAAAGACCAGTCCTGTTCCATATTTACCCTTTTCGGGAACAGGTATTCCCTGTAATAATATGAATTCATGAGGTATCTGAAGCAAGATACCTGCACCGTCACCTGTTTTATTGTCAGCACCTTCTGCACCACGGTGACGCATATTTTCCAAGACTTTAAGGGCTGACTCAACAATGTCGTGCGACTTTCCTCCATGAATGTTTACTAACATTCCTACTCCGCACGCGTCATGTTCATTCGCAGGATCATATAATCCCTGCTTTCTGTTCAAATAGATCTGTTCTTTCATTGTTTGTTGACCTTATGTTTGTGTAATACCTATTTTGATGTCAAATTGTTTTGCAAATATAGATCGTTTCTTTCATAATGATATAGAAGTAGATGTTAATTGATGACGTTTTTTTCTTTTATTGGAAGTTGAAGTTTCTATTTGATACAATATTTATTGTTTTTGGTGTTAATATGAAATATTTATATCTGTTATTGGTTACAATTTAAAAGAGTTTGTTTGGTGGAATAATATTAAAAAACTATCATATTGATCTTTTGGAGTATAGAATTTATTTATCTTTGTTTGTAAATCTATCTTATATCTGCATGATTGATATTATTTATAACGGACGAGTTCCGGCTTGCGGTGTTTTTTGTGGTGGTTGTCCTAACTATACACGAATAAAGAATCCCTGCAAAGGAGCTGCGTATTCGGATAGATGTGGACGGTGTAAAACATTTCATCTCTGTTGTAAAGAGAGAGGCATTCTATATTGTTTCCAATGCAGAATTTTCCCATGTAGTAAATTTAAGTCATTTAGAAAACGATGGCTTAAATATGGCCAAGACTTTATAGAAAATCAACGTGTTCTGGCGCTAGGTATTAATGTGTTTCTTGATAAATATAACCGTATGATCCATTTTGAAACTGAAAGACTTATTATAAAAGAAGTTTCCATAGTAGAGGAGTTGAAGGCTCTTTTATCTGTCTATACTCAGGAGGTAAATATGAGATATATCCAGTCGGGTAAATATGACTGGACTTTTCAAGAGCTTGAAAACCGTTATAAGGAAATCAACGATACCGGATATCCGCAAGGATACGGAATTTTTGCAGTTAAACTCAGAGGTGAAAATAAGATTATAGGTGAAGCAGGTTTATTCAATTCCTTTTCGGATACGAAGAAGATGGAGCTCGGTTATATTATTGATCAAATGTATTGGAACAACGGATATGGAACAGAAGTTTGCCAGGGATTGATCGATTATGCTTTTAGACGGCTGGCGTGTACTGAATTTGTTATCCGTATGTATGATCAGAATATAGGTTCTGTCAGAGTTTGTGAGAAACTTGGATTTGAGCATGTGCTGACAGGAGAAACTGAAAACAAAAAAGTCTTCCGGGAATATCGGAAGACTTTTGTATAGTTAAAATCGGATATGTTAATCGAAGCTGTCTCAGATCTGTAATACCAGAATAAACCGGCATCCTTTCTTATAGTCCATATCGATGGAAAGGTTTCCATTCAACTTATTGGCTATCAAGGAGCAGATTGGCAGACCTAATCCGTCTCCTTCTGCCAGATCCTTGACTTCACTGAACGGTTTGAAGATATTTTCTTTTAGTTCGTTAGGAATTCCGGTTCCGTTATCTGTTACGATAATATGGCACAGATGAGCTCCTTTTCTTTTGAATTCCAGCCATATTTTACCGGAAGTGGTATATTGAGCTGCATTGTTCAATAAATGTAATAAGATACGTTCCAATTGTTCCGCATTTGTTTTTACTTCCAGTTGCGGTGCGTCTACGATGATTTCTACATCGGGGTGTATTTTATCTTTTACTTTATCCATTGTTTTCTTGCAGAAGGTACCTACATTGAATGATTGTGTTTCGTAGGGTTCCAGCAAAGAGCTTTCCAATGAAGACAGTTCCTGTATATTAATACTGAACTGTTTTAGTGCATCTACTCGTGCTTGGATAGATCCGGCTTGCTGCGGAGCTGTTGTTCGTAATTCGCCGGCCGATATATCGAGTTTATCGAGCGTAGGCTTCATCTGCTCCGATATACTTTGTATAAACAGTGCTTGTTGTTCGCTATGTTCGTTGGTTGTCTGAATAATACCTTTCAGTTTCTTGTTGAGAACGATGAAACGTAGTAGCAGGAATGCAACGAAAAGTAATGCGGCGATAAGGATTACAACCAATGTACAAAGACCGACTATCATATATTGCTTGCCAGATAGTTTATCGTCTTTTTCCTGGATAGTCTGCAAGCTGTCATCGTATTTGAGTTGTAATGCCCCTAATTCATCTTGTGCGTTTAATGCTTTTACAGAATCTGTCCAGACGATATATTTTTCGTAGGTACGTTCCATCAATGGAGCATTGTTTGCTGTGCGGGCAATCGTGATCAGATTTCTATAGCAGTCGCTTACCTTGTCGTATTCCTTTTTATCTTTATACTGGTTAATCAGTTTACGAAAAGATGCGTCTCCCTGCTCGTTCTGTCCGAAAGTATAATAATAATTGGTCTGAGTGTATAACAGATCATCGGACAGTTTACTGCTTCCGGCCTGACTGGCCAGATTATCCAGCGTATTAAGTTGAAGCTGAGCCTGGGCGGCATTCTTCAGCTTTATATACATTTGTAATCGCTCTTTTGTTAACTGGAAACGTTGGTCATAGAATGTTTTCTGTGCTTTATCTTCTTCCGTCAACAGATATTGAGTCATTTGGCGGCAAAGGTCGAATGCCTCCTGATAATAGTTCTCACGATAATAAAGATACGTTGCTTTAGTCCCACAATCAATGGCTTGTGTGTAATCCCCTTCACAGGAAAAGGCTTTGTAGGCTTGAAGGAAAAGGTAACGGGCTTTAGTGTAGTCTTTCTGTTCCAGGCTACTTTGCGCCTGCTTCATTAGATCATTGGCTCTGTTTTCTGCCTTGAGGGTTGTGCAGAAACAGAGAACAAGAGTGATGATAAAATACATGATTCTCATAACTTCAAATTTAATTTTAAGCAAATATATGTATTTATTCAAAATCAAAGCATGAAGTTCTACCGAAAAATTTAATTAATGTATCTTTTATTTGTTGGAATTATGCTTTTATTTCTATTTCGTATATCCGTGATTCATCTTTCCAGGGATGGTATCCTTGTCCTATATATTTGAATCCCAGCTTTTCATAGAATCCGATATGTTCTGTGCTGAGATATAATTTGCTAAAACCGGCTTTAACCGTATCTTCTTTGGCTTTCTCCAATAAAAGGCCACTGTAAAAATTCCCTCGTTGAGTTTCTTCTATATATACTGCGCAAACCCACGGATACAAGTCCATCCGGCTGATAAAATCGTTGGTGATCAGACCTGCACAGCCGATGATCTGATCATCTTTCTCCAACAAATACCATTGTGGAAAAGAACTCGGAGAATCGATACAATGATTAATACTATCCTCATACATAACAGGATATACAGAGGGCCATTTACTTTGTAGATAGTTGATCGCTATGTCTTTGTAGACCGGATTTTCTTTTACCGATATAATTTTCATGATGTTGTATTTAATGGGGTGAATGAATGCTTTTCCAGTATACTATATATTCTATTAAAGTGATTATCCGCAAGAATTTTAATTTTTATTCTTACGGAAATACAAAGATACTCTATGGAATTGAATTTTTCGTATATTTGACAAAACCAATAAATAATCAGATCATGGACATAAAGGTATTTCTCAATAACTATCGCGAAGCATTCGGAGATAAGGTCGATCTTCCTATTGTCTTTTGGTATTCAGAGCAACCGGTAAACTCTGTTGATAAAATTGGAGGATGTTTATTCAAATGTATGAAGGATGTCAGAGCGGGACAAACTGTTACTTTGAGTGTAGACACTATCGGTTGCGGCGGCGGTAAGTTTTATACTGGTTTTACGGAAATGCCGGAACGAATTCCCGGATTTGTGTCGTTAAAGGAAAAATATAAACAGACACCGGAAGGTGTTATCGGGTTTCTTGACGATTTGCAAGTTCCGAGAGCAAAGATGGATTATCTGAATTTTGCCCGAATGGATAAAGTTGAGAACTTTGATAATCTCGAAGGAATTCTGTTTCTGGCAACACCCGATATGCTTTCCGGCCTGGCTACCTGGGCATTTTTCGATGATAATTCACCCGATGCCGTAACCTCTCTGTTTGGTTCCGGTTGTTGTTCAGTGGTAACACAGGCTGTTATTGAGAATGCGAGAGGGGGAAAGCGTACTTTTATCGGTTTCTTCGACCCTTCCGTACGACCCTATTTTGAACCGGATATTCTAAGTTTTATGATACCGATGTCCCGCTTCAAGGAAATGTATGATACGATGAGAAGTAGTTGTTTGTTCGACACGCATGCCTGGGGAAAGATCAGGGAGAGAATGATGGAGTGATGGGATAATTTTATTGTAATTGTCAGTTATTTCTATTTTGGTAATAGCTGACAATTACAACGAAAAAGATTAAAATTTATTAGATTAATGGCTTTGTTATTTAAGTTTTAGCCCATGTTTTTCCATTTGTGAATCCATTCTTTCAGTCATACTGATCCAGTTTGGGATGAAACTGAAATGTTTATTTTTTGTTTGTGCATAAACTTTATGATATTCCTCATTATAAATAAGAAAAGCCTCTCTCCACCAGATATAATAAAAATGGATAGCATTTGCTGTCATTGCATTAAATTCATAATAAGATAGTGTATCAAAATATCGTGCTAATGTGGTGAATGAATGAAACTGTTTGTAGAAGTCTGTGTTTAATACATTTTGATATTCTTTGCTAGATCCCCAATAATCTGTTATCACATGATAGAAAATTTTTTCTAAATCTTTTTTGTCTTGGGCTGTTTTTAGATATTCTCTAAAGCAAGAAGCTCTTCTCCTTGTTTCTTCGGTTGATTCGGATTGTAATTCTCTGATTTGATTAAGGATCAGTGAATCGTATGTATCTTCTGCCATTTTAAAATTGTGACTATTTGATTGATTCAATTGATCTAATTGTTCACTTTGTAATTTCATTTGTCGGTGTTGGAAAACCAAAGTGGTAGCTACTGTAGCAAGAGAGATTGAATTGATAAACATACCACAGTACTGGACGAAAAATTGTGGTCGGTCAGGTGTCCAACCTTCCATGTTTCCTAAATAAAGAGGTGTCATACTTGCGACAATAGCCAATGTTCCAAGAACTGTAATTAGTATGACAATGCCAGTTTGTGAGTATCTGACAGATGATGAATTGTTCTTTTTTTTCATAAAATGTAATTTAGGTTTAACAATATATGCAAATTTAATGATAAATATTATTGAATTTCAAAAGATGTCTACTATTTTGCTGTTCGGTTTACATTTTTAGTGAAGCGTGCTAAAAAGATGGTTAGCTTTGCTGATCCGGTAAAAGTTTTCCGTAAAATAGGTGAGGGGCAGGTAAGTGGTCGTCATTATGTGCCGGATCAGGGAACTGTCATCAAGCAGATGATTATGGACGAGATTCGCCAATTGCAGGATTTACCGAATTTGTTTGTTATTTCTCCATTTTCAGAGATACCATCTATCTTGAAAAAAGAATTGTGCCAACCGATAAAACAAGCACTCGCCCCGTTTAAACCAATTGGAGATGATGAACTAAAGAAATGGCTGGACGGTCATATCGGAACAGTGCATACTTTTCAGGGTAAACAGGCTGCAGGTGTAATCTTATGTCTGGGGCTTGATGAAAAAACAAAAGGTGCTGCTGCCTGGGCTTCGTCCAAACCTAATTTGTTGAATGTGGCTTTGACGCGTGCGAAACAGCGGTTTGTAGCTGTAGGAGATGGGAATGTTTGGTTGGGGCAGCCTTATTTTTGTAAGTTGAAAGGATTATCCTCAAAATAAAGGGTTTCTAAGATAAACCCTTTATTTACTCGTATTTCTTACTCTCTTCTATTAACTCTTCACTACATTGTTCCGGGGCCAATGGTGAAAAAAGTTCTATTAAATTATCTTCAGGATCGCGTAAATGTACCGTGCGCATCCCCCAATCGGGCATATTGGTAGGTTCATTAACAAATATCACACCCTTTTCTTTCAAAGCGACATAAGTGTCATCAACATTATCCACACTGAATGAAACAAGTGATTTCTCCCGAAATCCTACAGGCAATTCTTTATTTGCATTACCTACAGACGGTGCCATCCAGTCGGATACAAAAAGAGCAAATCCTTCTATTCCGTCTGCTACCTTAAAACTGGCATATCCACTGTTCTCATCACCCCAAGCCGGTTTCAATCCAAGTTGTTCAGAGTAGAATTTAAAGCATTTAGCAAAATCCTTAACTAATAATCTTACATTACTAAATTTCATTGTTGTCGAATTTTTATGGTTATTCTTAATACATATATCTTTGATTTTAAACGCAAATATATTGATTTTTCCGTATATTTTAGTTTTAGTCCATATATCTCGCTGAATATGCATTATATTACACAATGGATATAGAAAATATAATAAAAGAAAGACGCAGTGTTTTTAATATTATCCATTTGAAAAGCTATCAGGAACAATTAGACTACAAAGAAAATCTGAAACAGAGTGACTTTATAATTCTTTATTTGCAACACCAAAAGGAATATGAACGGCTGGAATTTCATCTATATGGTCAAGATGAACCATCTGATCATCCCGGTATCAGATATTATATAAATGAAAGGTATGAAAAAGTCGGTTTTTTCTTTGATTTTTCTTCTTCCTCTATTTCTGTTTTTGCTGTCCGGCTGTCGTACCGGACGGCAAAATTATTCTAACTATGAGATGGTAACATCTTCGCAATCTTCCTGTTCGGATAGTTTATTGTTGCACTGGATAGAGCTGTTTAGGCAGAACTGGACGGTACAATTGGAACATATAGTTTATTCGCTACCGGACAGTCTGCATGCTGAATCGACCATCCAATCCATCACCCGGATAACTGCTGGTTCTCTATTTTCTCCATGCCGGACCTTTGTCCAGAACTTTCTGATAGGTGGGACAATCGGGAGTATGAGCTCCTTCGAGGTATCCGGTGCTTAGCAGAAATTCGTTGACGATCTCACCACCGGTGAATTTGAATGTTTTCTTGAATAGCTTGGTCCATTCGTCTTTGGTTTTAGGGTGGTGATGATCCAGCCAGTTTTTGAATGAGCCGTGTTCCTTTTTCAGTTCCATAATGACCTGGGCATTGTGGATGGCGGCTTTTACTTTTAGTCTGTTACGGATGATACCTGCATCAGCTAAAAGGCGGGCTTCGTCTGCTTCCGTGTAGTTTGCGATCGTTTCGATATTAAAGTTGTCGTAGGCTGTGCGGAAGGCTGTTTCTTTCTTTAATATGGTCGACCAGCTCAATCCTGCCTGATTGATTTCCAGAAGAAGCCTTCCGAATAACTCATTATCATCTTCAATAGGAAAACCATATTTTTCATCGTGATATGCTTTGTTAAGATCAAAAGCCCAACCTGTAATGGTGTTTATGTATTCGCAGTATGACATAATTCGGTTTTTATTTATTGTGGAGGATAAAGATAATCAAATATCTTTGATACAATCCATATAAAGGGGTATTTGTTTTTCTTGTAACTTTGTAACTTTAATAAAAATGAACCGTTGATGTCCGAACCTCATATATTAATCATCGCATTAAGTAACCATCCCGTTTTGGGACCTTTGCTTATTCCTTATTTTGCCAGGACTGTATCGCCGGATGTGATCAGCGTGGAGGAACAGGCTACCCATGCCGGTAACGATACGGGGTTGTCTGATACGGAGAAGCGGGCGATCGCGATTGCGCAGAGTTATTCGGAGAAGAACCTGATGCTGGTGTATTCCAGGCAGCGTACTGTTGCAGCTTTCCTGAGTTCGGTGACGCCTGAGTTGTTGAAAAGACAGCTACGTCCGTTTATCGATAAAAAGATAAGGGAAATGGTCAGGCTGATGCGGGCAAACTGTTTGCCTGTTTATTTCAAAGAACCTGGAGTTAAGCAACTCTACGGACATGACCGGATACGTTTTTCCGGGAATGAAGCCGAGATATCTTTCCGTTTCGAGATAACGGATCATTCTTTTCGATATGCAGCTATCTGTCGGATGAATGAGGAGGAAATCCCTTTACTGAAGAAGAGGCGGTTTATGCTGTTGTCTTCCAAACCGGCTATTTTCCTGCTCGACGACCGGCTGCTGGCCTTCAAACGGATTGAAGCATCGAAAGTTACCCCTTTTCTGAGTCGGAAATATGTGGAAGTTCCGCTGGCTGATGCGGAGAAATATCTGGAGGTTGTGGCACTTCCTTTAATGAGTGATTATCCGGCGGTAGCCTCCGGTTTCGATATGATCCGGGAAACGCGCACATGTATTCCTGAGTTATCGGTCGAACGGTCTATCAATGATGAACCGGCTTTGCAATTACGTTTCCGGTACGGAGATCGCTATTTCTCGCCGGGAAAGAAAAGTCAGTACACTTATCCCCGTTTGGAAAAGACTGATGGCAAACCTGTCGTTTATTATTTTACACGCGACCTGCTGTTGGAACAAACTTATATCAGCCTGCTCGAACAATGGAGTTTTAAGCAAATTACAGATACGCAGTTTGTCCGGGTTTCCGATACCGGCGGATATACTTTTATCGATTGGCTGCAACAGCATAAAGCGGAGTTGGAGTCTTGTTTTTCTTTTATAAAGACGGAGACATCGTTGAGTTATTTTCTGGGAGAGATTTCGTTGACACAGGAGATTACCTCTTCCCCCGATTGGTTCGATATCCGTATTATGGTTCGTATCGGTGATTATCAGTTCCCTTTTATCCGTTTCAGGAAACATATACAGGAAGGGAAGCGGGAGTTTATGCTGCCGGACGGACAAGTGGCTCTATTGCCTGAGGACTGGTTTGAGAAGTATGGCGACCTGTTTGCTTTCGGCGACGACCGGACAGAAGAGATCAGGGTTCGGAAAATGCACCTGGGGATTGTTTCGGCCTTGGAGCAGGGAGATACGTTAGTAAAAGAATATGTGCGGAAAGAGACGGTAGCTCTTCCGCCTAAAATAAAAGCCACCTTACGCCCGTATCAGCAGGACGGTTTTTCCTGGCTGGTCCATTTGGCGGCGAATGGCTTCGGTGGTTGCCTGGCGGACGATATGGGACTGGGTAAAACGTTGCAGACAATCACTTTGCTGCAACATATATATGATCCGGAGGCTCCCAAAGAGATCGTTTTGCCTGTTATTTCGCCGGAAAATATAACGGTAGACTCCGGTGGTCAGTTTTCGTTTTTCGGAATGGATCTGCCTGATGAAAAGCCGTATGGGGAAGTGAAAAACCGGAAAGATGAGGCGGCACTTCCGGCTTCTCTGATCGTGGTACCGACTTCTTTGCTGCCGAACTGGAAACGGGAGATCCGCAAGTTCAGTACACTGAGCGTTTATACGTATACAGGCGATCAGAAGCGGAGGGAGCCGTGGAGAAGCTTCAACCGATATAATATTGTACTGGTTACTTACGGTCTTCTACGGCGGGACATCGAATTGCTGGAGGACTATCGTTTTACTTATGTGATACTGGATGAGAGCCAGAATATAAAGAATCCGGCTTCTATGACCTATCATTCGGTTGTCCGCCTACATTGCGAACATCGTTTGGTATTGACCGGGACTCCGATCGAAAACTCATTGAAAGACTTATGGGCGCAATTCAACTTTATCAACCCAGGTTTGTTGGGTTCAGCTGACGGTTTCAGGAGGCATTTTATTCAGCCGATCACGAAAGAGGGAAACGAAAAGGCCGCTAAAAGATTGCAGGAGATCATCCGTCCTTTTTTCTTGCGGCGCACCAAACAACAGGTAGCACCCGAACTCCCGCCGTTGACGGAAGAGGTGGTTTATTGTGAAATGACGCCGGAACAAGGGGAGGTCTATCGGAAGGAAAAGAATGCGCTGCGGAATACGATCTTAGAGGAACGGAATAAAAATACGTTTGTCGCCCTGAATGGTATAACGCGTTTGCGTCAGCTGGCCAATCATCCGCAGATGGTTATGCCGGACTATGGAGGTGGTTCGGGAAAGATGGAGCAGGTACTGGATGCTTTTGAAACATTGGTCAGCGAAGGACATAAGGTGCTTATCTTTTCCTCTTTTGTAACTCACCTGAATCTGTTGGCAGATGCCTTTACGGAACGCGGATGGCTGTATGCCATGCTGACCGGAAGCACGACCGACAGGGAAACTGAAATAACTCGTTTTTCTACCCGCAGCGACGTGTCTGCCTTTTTCATCTCGCTGAAAGCCGGTGGTGTCGGCTTGAACCTGACGGATGCCGATTATGTTTTCATCCTCGATCCCTGGTGGAACCCGGCAGCAGAGATGCAGGCGGAAAGTCGCGCTCATCGCATCGGGCAGGATAAACAGGTATTTGTCTACCGCTTTATCACCGCCGATACGATCGAGGAGAAGATACGAAATCTACAGGAGTCAAAGAGCGAACTGGCGGATACTTTTATCTCGGAGAACGATCCGTTGAAGTCGCTGACGGATAGGGAGTGGGAAGATTTGTTCTGATTAAGTGTTATTAATTATATCATATACTTTTAATCTGCTTACAGATTTTATATTCCCGGTCACTTCTTTCTTTGAAATTGTTACTTTGTCGAAACAATACAGAAATATATTATATTTTAACTAAATGCCAGATTAAATGATTATTTCTATTAATGTGTCAATTATTTTGCATTAATATGAACATTGTGTTTAATAAAGTGCGTATCTTTGCGGGTAAAATAAACAAGATAGAACCAGATGGAACAACTTAAACATGAGTGTGGAGTCGCCATGGTCCGGTTACTAAAGCCTTTAGAGTATTACCACCAAAAGTACGGAACCTGGATGTATGGCCTGAATAAACTCTACTTACTGATGGAAAAGCAGCACAACCGCGGACAAGAGGGAGCCGGTTTAGCCTGCGTGAAGTTAGAAGCAAGCCCCGGCGAAGAATATATGTTTCGGGAAAGAGCCTTAGGGACAGGAGCAATTACCGAGATATTCGCCGCCGTTCACAATCATTACAAAGATTTGCCTCCCGGCAAGTTAAACGATCCGCTTTTCGCTAAAGCAAATCTCCCTTTCGCCGGAGAACTTTATATGGGTCACCTCCGTTACAGTACCACCGGTAAGTCCGGTATTTCATACGTCCATCCTTTTTTACGCCGCAACAACTGGAGAGCAAAGAACCTCGCTCTATGCGGAAATTTTAATCTCACTAACGTAAACGACATTTTTGAAGAGATAACGGCTATCGGACAACATCCGCGTAAATATTCCGATACCTATATCATGCTCGAACAGATGGGACACCGTCTGGATCGTGAGATAGAGCGCCTGTATCAGAAATATGAAAACGAGGGATTGAAGGGAATGGAAATCACGAACGCTATTGAAGCACATGTCGATCTCTCGAATGTACTGAAACGTTGCGTACCGACCTGGGATGGTGGTTTCGTTATCTGCGGGCTGACAGGTAGCGGCGAGTCGTTCAGTGTGCGCGATCCCTGGGGAATACGTCCGGCTTTCTATTATGTAGACGATGAAATCATGGTACTGGCTTCCGAGCGTCCGGTTATCCAGACGGCCTTGAACGTGCATGCCGAAGATATTAAAGAACTGAACCCCGGAGAAGCGGTCTTTATCAGTAAGGAAGGACAATTCAGAACTTCGCAGATCGTGGAACCGAAGGAGAATAAGGCCTGCTCGTTCGAACGCATCTACTTTTCCCGCGGTAGCGACGTGGATATTTACCGCGAACGTAAAAAACTGGGTGAAAACCTGGTGCAACCGATCCTGAAAGCGGTCGACCATGATATCAGGCATACCGTCTTTTCCTTTATCCCCAACACGGCCGAGGTTGCCTATTTCGGTATGCAGGAAGGACTGAACAACCACCTGAACAAACTGAAAAAGGAATGGATCGCCGACCGTAGCCATCTTTTGCAGGAAGAAGAGCTCGACCAGATACTTTCCATGCGTGTTCGTGCCGAAAAAGTAGCGATTAAAGATATAAAATTACGTACCTTTATCGCCGAAGGAAACAGCCGCAACGATCTGGCAGCCCATGTGTATGATATAACCTACGGAAGCATCGAACCTTTTGTCGATAATCTGGTTGTTATAGATGATAGCATCGTAAGGGGAACAACACTGAAACAGAGTATTATCGGCATCTTAGACCGCTTGCACCCGAAGAAGATCGTGATCGTCTCTTCATCGCCGCAGGTCCGTTATCCGGACTATTACGGCATCGACATGTCGCGTATGAATGAGTTTATCGCATTCAGGGCGGCGGTGGCCTTGTTGAAAGACCGTGGTATGGAGTCTGTTCTGACAGAAGCCTATCAGAAGGCAAAAAAGCAACAGGCACAGAAGGACGGTCCGATCGTCAATTATGTGAAGGAGATATATGCACCGTTTACCGACGAAGAAATCTCCGCCAGGATGGTAGAGTTGCTTACCCCGGCAGGCACACGCGCCAAGGTGGAGATCGTCTATCAGACGCTGGAAGGCTTGCACGCCTCTTGTCCTGATCATCCGGGCGACTGGTACTTCTCCGGCGATTACCCCACTCCGGGCGGG